>OZ244904.1:3291910-3950292 GCA_965221615.1 Psychrosphaera sp.
AAAATATGCCTTGGCTCAAACTTCCCCACGACTGAATTTGCACTTTATTCTGTCGACAATATTCAATGGTTCCAGTAGCAAAATTTGTCGGAGAAAAACCCGAACAGCCCGTTGTTACTGCATCTTCTAGCCATGCTAAATGGCTTAGACTTACTTCAATTTGATTCACAACCAAAGGAGTTGATAGCTCAGTTTGTAGTAAGTTCATTTGTGCCGCATTCATATTAGATACGCCAAAGTGTTTCACCTTTCCCTGGGCTTGTAGGGAAGAGAAAGTTTCAGCAATTTCGCTAGGTTCCATTAATGGATCAGGACGGTGCAGCATTAAAATGTCTAACTGTTCTATGCCTAATCTTGTCAAAATACCTTCAACGGATTTATTAACCCACTGTTCAGAAAAATCATAGCGTTTTGGCGTACTTCTTCCTGCCTCCACCTCTTCGAATCTAATGCCACACTTTGATTGCATAGTGATTTGCTCTCGCAACTCTGGACGCTGCCTTAATACCTCAGCAAACACTAACTCAGCTTTACCAAAAGTATAAATATCAGCGTGATCAAACACCTTGATCCCAGCTTCAATTGCAACATCAACGGCTTGATGTGCTTGCGCGACATCTTCTTTACCTATTGGATTATTATTCCATCCTCCACCAAGTCCCATACAACCAAAGACCAAAGGCGATACTGGTTCAAAATACTGTGACAAGGGTAGTTTTTTTGATTTCATAATTCACTCCAACTCAATAGCTTTAGTTATTATTTACTATGTGACTTGGTTTATAAATATGACAAAATAAAAATGATTATTTGATATATCGAACAAAAGCATGAAACTACAGGATCATAAAAAGCTAGAACGTTTAATGTTATTCAGTGAAGTTGCACAGTGCTTAAGCTTTACTGAAGCTGCTGCCACACTTGGCATTTCCCGTGGGCATTTATCTGCGCAAATCAAACAATTAGAAAAAGATTTAGGCACACCTTTATTAATACGTTCGACCCGAAGTGTGCGCTTGTCAGCTGAAGGACAAAAGGTGTTATCAAGCACTGAAACAATCCGGAGTTCATTGCTAGAGATAGAGCGCAATGTCGAACATGAAAGCCAAGCAATTGAAGGGGTACTAAAAATAACAGCTCCTGAACAATTCGCTGAGCGGTTTTTATTAGATATTTGCCAGCAGTTCAAACGACAACACCCTCTTATTTCCTTTATTATTGATTCCAGTTACACCCGTTATGATTTGAATCGCAGCGATTTCGATATGGCTTTTCGTGCAACCAATGAACCGCCACAAAATATGATAGCCAAACCTTTATTTAGTTATCGTCATACCTGCGTAGCTTCCGCTGAATATTTAGCAAAATACGGCGAGCCTAAACAACCGCAGGAGTTACTTGAACATCAATGTTTAAGTGGCAAAGACCAAGAAGTATGGCCATTTAAAAGTGAAGAAGTAAAAACCTCTGGTTGGATAGAACTAAATAACAATCATATGTTAAAGAAACTAGCCATGCAGGGTAATGGCATAGTTCGTGTGCCTAACTACTTAGTTGACAAAGAAATTGCAGAAGGAAGTTTAATACCTGTTTTAGAAGAGTTTATGCCCGTCATTAGGTCAATTTATATCATTCATCCGCAACTGATCCATCAGTCAAAAAAACTAAATACCTTTATTGAATTTACTCGAAGTTACTTTGCCACCCTAAACTCAAATTAATTGTTTAGAGTGGCAAGATGGGTTATTCGCTATCTGTTAGTTATTAGTGATTACTAATTTCATGTAATCTCTCAGCTTGCTGATTCGACTCTTCACTTACATTTTTGAGTTTCTCAGCATCTACGGCATTCAAATCTGAAATATCTTTAATTCTTATAGCTAACTTGCTGATCTCATCAGTCACTCTCGCTTGTTCTGAGGAAGAATCGGCAATCAACTGAGTCTTGTCTTTAATATCGAAGAAAGCTTCGTGAATTGAGGAGAATCGTTCTTTTACTACATGTATATTGCCAACCGCTTCTTCTGACAATTGATAACAGTCTTCAATTACTTTTACCGAACTACCAGCGCCTTGTTGCAGCTGATTGATCATTTCTTCAATTTCACTTGCTGACTCTTGGGTTTTCATTGCCAAACTTCTCACTTCATCAGCAACAACAGCGAAACCACGTCCTTGCTCTCCTGCCCTTGCAGCTTCAATTGCGGCATTAAGTGCAAGTAAGTTAGTTTGTTCTGAAATATTTTTGATAACAGAAAGCACATTGCCCACTTGGTTTGAGTCATTGGCTAAAGACTGAATGATCTCATTCGCGCTTTTTAATGCTTCTGCCAAGTGATCAATTGTATCGTTCACTAAGCCAACACTTTCTTGTCCTGAGTTAACACTTCCTACTGACTCTTCCGCCGTATCCGCTGCATCTTTTGTTGTAGATGAAACATCATCAGCACTTGCTGACATTTCATGAATGGCTGCAGCTAATTGCGCATTTTCTTGAGTTTGAGCTTGAGCACGGTTATTAAGTTGTGCACTTAAATTTAATAAATTCGATGAGTTGTCCTTAACCATCTCAGCTTCGTTAGCAACATCTCTTAAAATGCTTCGCAGGTAATCACCATAATTGTTTACCGCTTGTTGTAACTCGCCAATTTCGTCTTCCCTTTGAATATCAATGTTTTGCTGCGAACTATCATGTCTTAATCGGTCAATACTATCTGTTGTCGTTTCTATTGCTGCTACCAGTTGTTTGCCAAATAAGTAAGTAATCACAACAAATAAGATAACTAGAGGGATTAGAGTGAAGTTAAGACCATTTTCTACTGTGTGTAAGGAATCTAAGGCAATGCTTTGAGCTAGCACTATGCCTATTTTCCAGTTTTGCTCTGGCATAGATTGAGTAACCATTATTGAGTCTTCAGAACCTAGTACTTCATCACTTAACTCATAAACATTGTCACTGCTTTTCACACCTTGTCTGATTTCTGCTAAGGAAGGCTCTTTGCTAGCTAAATCTTTTAAATTCACCAAATTCAGATTTTTATTTCTAATACTAGGGAACGAAATAATTTGATCGCTACTATCTACAACAAAGGTATATCCCCCCGTAATTTGGTTCTGCTTTTTCAAGATTTTATCTATATTGGCCAACACTATGTCTGTTGTAGCAACACCCCAAAAGCTGCCATTTTTATCGATACGAACAGTACAACTAACCATAGTGCGGTTAGAAACTGTGTCTAAATAAGCGGAAGACCAAGCACATTCACCAGTAGATAAACCTTTACCAACAGTATACCAGTCTTCATTGTGGTAGCCTGAACCGCTAGGGTCATTAAAATCATCTAGAACATCGAACGTTTGACTGCTATTTCTTGCCCAGAATACCGATGCTCTTTCTCTATTTGAGTCTAGTTTGTAAGGTTCTGGCCAAATACCACCACCAACAATTGCTTCGTTGCCAAAGTCATCCAATACACTGCCTATGGAATCTAAATTCAACTCTGAGTCCAAATAACTTTGTGCAAGTGCAGCAATTGCTCTAGTTGTTGCCTCAGCACTTCTTAAATCTTTTTGTAATTCATTGGCAGAGTTACTTATACTCGATTCTAGTTGCGCAACTGAGTTATCCATTAAATTAGGTCGCGCCACAAAGCCCATCACTACTTGAATCACCCCTACTAAGGTTATCAACAGCGCTACACCTAATACTTTAATCCGATTATTTATTGTCATAGCTCGTACTCATCTCGTTCTTATGTTTATGCAAGAAACTCCTTTAAAGGATGTCTACTACTCAGTTCGTTTCCACTTGTTCAGGAATTGTTATTTTCACTGTTGTTCCCTTACCTGCAGCACTTTCTAGTTCAATCACCCCTTTCAGCTTTTGGGTAATTAAATTAAAAGTAATATGCATCCCTAGTCCTATACCGCCTGCTCCCCTTTTTGTTGTAAAGAAAGGCTCAAATACCTTGTCTTTAATACGCTTTTCCATACCAATGCCGTTATCTCGATATTCAATAGAAAACTCTGGTTGGCCAATTACCTTTTCGGCTGAAATTAGGATTTGCTTATCTTTAATTCCATTAAAGGCGTGTTGTACTGAGTTAGTCACCAAGTTGTTAATAATCTGTGACATAGCCCCAGGATAACTGAATACAGTGAGGTAATTTGGTATTTGGATCTCTAATTTGATCCCTGATTTCTCCAGTAATGGAGATAAAGGTGCGACAATCAGCTCCATGTACTTAGCTAAGTTATATTCCCTAGCATCCTCATTTAGCTGATCGATGGAAACTTGTTTAAAGCTTTCGATAAGTTTGTCTGTTCGTTCTAAATTGGCAACTAAAAGCTCTAAGGTATTGCTGACTTTGTCCACAAACTTATCTAACTGATTTCGAGTGACTTTATTCTCCGTCAAGGCGTGAGCAAAACCTTCATAACTTTCGAGCAGTACCGACGTTGCAGTAATACACACTCCAATCGGTGTGTTCACTTCATGGGCTACGCCAGCAACTAACTGGCCTAGAGCAGCATTTTTTTCCATCAAGATCATCTGCTCTTGCGCTTCTCTTAAAGACTCCAAAACTTTCACAACTTCCAGAGTTTTGCGCTCTAATTCACAAGTTCTAGCCTGTACTTTTTCTTCTAAGTGAGTGTTTAGTTCGTTAATTTCTTGTTGTTTTTCTATCAACTCGATATTGGTTTGCGACAACCGCTCAGCATGTTTGTTGATCTCTTCATAGACTTGATTTAGCGCTTTGGTGATGGAATAAAACTCTTTTTCCTTGCCTTCTTTAATTGCAGTCACTTTTATTGAGTTCGTAGCCTCATCAATATTAATTGAGGTTTTTATCGCGTTCATTATTTGAGAAAAAGGCGCGAATAATCGATTCAGCAAAAGGATAAGGACAACGAGAAAAAATAGCGAAATTGAAATGCTAAATTTTAAGTTTCTCGACGTCACTTCATTGATGAATTTTAAGTAATCAGAATCCGGTAAAAAAATTCCTAATACTAGGTTACTCGTGGCACTGATAAAAAAGATAGTTCCTTCACGCTCTTCGTAATATATGCCTTCAATTCGATTAATTTGATCAAATCGTGGACTTTCGATCAGCTTACCGCTCCACTCGTACATGCTTGCAGGTCTAAACTCTGAAGATGGTGCGTCTGGAAAAGACAGAAATAAACCGCTTTCTCTATCAATCAAAAACGCAGACGAATTAGTTGTAAACTCCATGTTCAGAAGTTCTTTTCTTAAGTGTTTAATCGCCCAATCAACAGTTGCAACTCCTACTATTTCCTTATCTTTATCAAAGATGGGAGCTGTTACTGTAACCATCAAGGAGTTGGTGCCTGCATCATCAAAATATGGCTCGCTCCAATACACCCCGTTTTCATTTAGATTTTCTGGAATAAAGATTTCTTTATACCAACTGTGTTCATGAAAGTTGTATGACTCAGAGCTTAAATCCCAGGTGTGGATAAGCTCTCCTTCTTCTCGATAAATATAAGGGCCATACCAGCGAATGTTAGGATCTAATTTATAAGGTTCAAACCAAACTCCACCACCTATGCTCTGTTTCAAAATCGAAAAAGTATTGAATAAATTGGTCTGAAAAATAGTATCAGTGTCTATCGAAGGGTAATCTTGTTTAAGGTGATAAACCTCTGCTGAAAAGTGGGCTAAGTTTTTAGCTGAGTTCTCCATTCTTTCAATGGTGGTGTTTAAGTTTAATGTACCTAAGTCGAAAGAAGCTTTGACCTGTTGTTGTTGGATTTCTAAAAGCGACTTTTCTAGCGTTAGTTGGTTGAACAAAGTCAATGAACCACCAGCTCCAACACCGAACAGCATTACAAAAATAATAATTCTCGATTTTAGGCCCACTATCGTTAACTTTGACTTTCAAAAAGGATAATTTAGAGCTTAGTTCAAGATATTTTTTCTTCCATTTATTTTTTATAATCAATGAATTATCTATTTGTTAGCAATAAAACAAAGTGGATTTAAATAAACCTTAAAGTATATTGCTAGCTTAAATTACTTATGGAGATAAAAGTTCTAAATGTTAGACAAAATTCGAAACTTAATCTCTGATCCACAACTAGAAATCAGAGAGGAAGTACAATCACTTTGGAGTGACTTTGGCTCTTTGTTACGTTGTTTTAGTCCTAAATTAGCTAAAACCATCATAGTTAAATTTGTGTCAGCTCCTGAATTGGAGCAAACCAAGCACCCTAGAGGTTGGAACACTCTTACAAGCCACAATAGAAAGCTTAAATCTTATCAAGTGGAAACGAATTTTTATCAAACTTACTCATCTAAAGTCGATCAGCTATGCCAAGTCCCTAATTTGATTGCAGCGAACTCCGAGGCCAATCAGACTATTTTGATAATGGAAGATTTGAGTCAGTTAGGTTTTAGCGAAAAGAGAGAATCCGGTAATTTGTACATAGTAAAACAATGCATTAATTGGCTCAGCCATTTCCATGCTTGCTTTATGTTAGATAGTGCAGAGACATTATGGCAACAAGGTGGCTATTGGCATCTTTCCACTCGCCAAGATGAGCTTAATATTATGCCTTCTAGCAGATTGAAATCTTATGCCAGCCAAATCGATAGAAAACTACAAGATGCACAGTTTCAAACCTTAATTCACGGTGATGCCAAACTACAAAACATGTGTTTTAAGCCTGAAACAGCCGAAGTTGCAGCTATAGACTTTCAGTATGTGGGAAAAGGCGCAGGCATAGTTGATTTCATGTATCTACTCAGCAGCGCTTTTGAAGAGCAAGAACTGAGAACACATCACCAAGAATTGCTCGAATATTACTTAACCTCTTTGAAGTCAGCATTGCAGCATTATCAAAAGCAGGTAGCATTTGAAGAACTGGAACGGGAATATAGATATCTTTATCAGTTTGCTTGGGCCGACTTCTATCGATTTCTGTTAGGCTGGAATCCAAGTAGCTGGAAGATAAATTCTTTTATCGAAGAAATGAGTGATATTGCAATTGAGCGATTCAAGGAGAACAACTAATGAAACTCACCCCGTCGCTGGCTAAAAACTTGCTAAATTTGTATCCACCTTACTTAGGGGCTGGTATCAAGATTACTTACATCAGTCCTGATTGGGATGAGTTGCACGTAGAGATGAAAGTTCGTTGGTACAACAAAAACAAAGTAGGCACTCACTTTGGCGGAAGTCTATACAGCATGACAGATCCTCATTTGATGCTGTTGCTAATGCAACGCCTTGGCAAAGGTTACTATGTTTGGGATAAAAGTGCCGATATTGATTTTATCAAGGCAACTAAACAACCGGTTAAAGCCGTTATTAAACTTTCATCCGCTAGGTTAGAAGAAATAAAGCAAAAAACTGAGTCGGGAGATAAATTTTTACCCGAGTTTGAGCTAGATATCATCAATAGCGACAAAGAGCTAATCGCTAGAGTCAATAAAACGCTTTATATAAAGAAAAAACCAACTCATAAATAAACGTTATTTATATCAGGTATAGATAGTATTTATCAGCTTTCTGTTGCCTGCCTTGTTAAGCTGCAACAAGTTAATTTTTATAGGGATTATACATGTCATTTCAATCTTTTCAGCCTCCAAGAAGAACCCTAATGGGCCCAGGTCCATCAGATATATCTCCGCAGGTACTTTCTGCTTTATCAAGGCCAACAGTAGGACATTTAGATCCTCTGTTCGTTAATATGATGGATGAGGTGAAATCTTTACTGCAATACGCGTTTCAAACAAAAAATGAGATTACCATGGCGGTTTCAGCTCCAGGTTCTGCTGGTATGGAAACTTGCTTTGTTAATTTGGTAGAGCCAAGCGAAAAAGTTATTGTTTGCATCAATGGCGTCTTTGGTATGCGAATGAAAGAAAACGTCGAGCGAGTTGGCGGAGTACCAATTGTTGTTGAAGGCGACTGGGGCAGAGCTGTAAACCCAGAGAAATTAGAGTCGACACTAAAACAGCATCCAGATGCAAAATTTGTGGCTTTCGTTCACGCTGAAACATCAACAGGCGCACTATCCGATGCAAAAACTTTATGCTCTATAGCTAAAAACCATGGATGCTTAACTATTGTAGATGCCGTTACATCACTAGGTGGCGTAGAGCTGAGAGTAGATGATTGGCAAATCGATGCTATCTATTCGGGCAGCCAAAAGTGCCTTTCTTGTGTTCCAGGTTTATCCCCTGTGAGCTTCAGCCCGGCAGCTGTAGAGAAAATAAAATCAAGAAAAACAAAGGTTCAAAGTTGGTTTTTAGATCAGTCACTCGTTATGGACTATTGGTCAAACAATGCAGGCGGTAAACGCTCATATCATCACACCGCGCCAGTTAATTCACTATATGCCTTGCATGAGTCTCTTTTACATTTATATAACGAAGGCCTCGAACAAACTTGGCAAAGACATGCTGAACAGCATCAAAAACTGGCTGCTGGATTAGCAGAGCTAGGCATAGAGTTTATTGTGCCAGAAGATGAGCGCCTACCTCAGCTAAACGCCGTATTTATCCCTCAAGGCGTTGATGATGCAAAGGTGAGAAGCTATTTACTCAATGAATTTAATCTTGAAATAGGCGCAGGCTTAGGCGATTTCGCAGGCAAAGCATGGCGAATTGGTTTAATGGGTTACGCGGCAAAGAGTGAGAACGTATTACTTTGCTTAGCAGCGTTAAAATCAGCACTTAATTTAAAATAGAGTTAGTAACAGCCTGGCCTTTTATTTCTTTAGTTACTTCATAGTTTATTCACGGAATAATAACTGAGGCTCATAGAATAACGGCTCACTTTTTAACAGTATTTCAATCGGTATAAGTAAATAAAACATAATTAGCGATTTACCTTAAGCGAAAAACATGATTGACTAGGGCTCAGGCGGCTTGGCGGCTACTTTCCAGCTGATGGGAGTGCTAAAGACGGATTTATGGTCAAAAAATCGCCAATCAGTTAATCATTTATGAAAATTTAGTGAATTATTCTATCGAACCATTGATTTTATTGGCTTTCAGGAATAATGTTTGGTTCGAAACAAATCAATAAGGAAAAATAACAATGAACAAAAGCGAATTAATTGCAAGCATCGCAACTGGCGCAGACATTTCTAAAGCAGACGCTGAGCGTGCACTAAACGCAACTATTAGCACTATCACTTCTGAGTTAGCAAATGGTGGCGAAGTAGCATTAGTTGGTTTTGGTACTTTCAAAGTAAATGAGCGTGCTGCTCGTTCTGGTCGTAACCCACAAACTGGTGAGACTATTCAGATTGCTGCTGCTAAAGTTCCAGCATTCAAAGCAGGTAAAGCTCTTAAAGATGCATGTAACAAATAATTCTGCATTTTATTAATTGAGAATTAAATTATTAAACCCTCGCATAGCGAGGGTTTTTTATTGCCTAAATTATAGGAAAGCTTTTAACTTAGCTTTATCTAGCTCCTCATTTCTTGTCTTTCACGTCTTATATCTTTCACAAAACAGTCGTTAGCATACAAAGTCAAAGCTCGACACAGAAAATCAAACTTTAACTAACACCAATTACAACTTTCTATCTGCCGGCTCATATCTTTTTATTGAGGTTTGATTTATTAAGATATCAACACTTATAAAAGATACAGCTCGTGGTTAAATTCAGTAGTCAACAACAAGGGAAGCTAGCTCGCTAGAAATACTTATAACAAGGTAGAAATAGACCATAAAATAAAAGCCAGCGTATCGCTGGCTTTTTATTTTTGATTTATAGCAAGTTAATAACTTTTACATGCACTATGTTCTTAGCAATTTCCATCGCAATTCTGCAGTAAGAACTTGGTTAGTTCGTCTGATGGCATTGGTTTGGCGTGTAAATAGCCTTGCGAGATATCGCAGCCGATTTGGTTAATCCAATTTAATTGAAACTCTGTCTCTATCCCTTCTGCAACAGTCTCTAATCCCAACTTCTGACCTAAACGAATAACGGTTTCAGCTATGATACCTGGGTCTCCTTCACCAATGCCTTTAATGAATTCTCTATCAACCTTGATGATGTCCAGAGGCAGCTGCTTTAAGTAGCTTAGCGAAGAGAATCCCGTGCCAAAGTCATCGATAGCGATATTAAAGCCAGCTTGTTTTAAGTCTTCTAGTGACTGAACAACTAACTTAGGATCGTCCATTACGACACTTTCAGTGATCTCTAGCTCCATTCGTTTAGGCTCAATGCCGTACTTGTCTACGATTGAAACAACTTGGTCAACAAAGTTGGAATTTCTAAACTGTGGCATAGAGATATTTACAGCCACGTGCAACCTACTCAAACCCAGCTTAGCTAACTTCATTAACTCTTTACATGACTCTTCGATAACCCAAGCACCAATATCAACAATTAATCCAGAGTACTCAGCTAGCGGAATAAACGTCATAGGCGAAATGTATCCACCATTGCCATCAGGCCATCTCAACAGCGCTTCTACACCGACAATATCTTTGGTCGACGCTCTAAGCTGAGGTTGATACCAAACTTCCAGTTTGTTTGCTTTAAAGTCATTTGTCAGCCTTCTAATCATACCTAGACGCCAACTTGTTTCGTCTTCCATTTCTGTATGATAAAAACTGTGTCTGCTTCTAATATCTTTCTTGGCTTTATTAAGTGCTATATTGGCGTGTTTTAGTACTGCTAAACCCGTTTTATCATTGTCTAACATACGGCATAAACCAACCGAGGCATTAACCGGAATAACATGTTCATCAGCTTTAAACGGCGACTCAAACAAAGATAAAACTTTGTCGTGACTTAAGTCTTTATCACTGCCAATTAAACCAAAGATGTCAGCGCCAATACGGGCAACAGTAATATTAGGTAATTCTCGTTGTAGCCTAGCAGAAACAGACTTCAGTAAACTGTTGCCAACTTCTTGCCCTAACCCATCGTTTATATCTGAAAAGTGATCTAAATCTACAAGCGCAGCCATATTGCCGGACAATTCCTCAGCTATATGGTTATCTAACAATTGAATAAACTTAGTTCTATTTGGCAAGTGAGTAAGAGGACAAGAATAGGCTATATCACTGATCTTTTGTAACAATAATGAATTGTCTAGTTCAGAAGCAATATTAGATACATAGGTTCGAATGAGTTCTTCGGACAACTCTATTTTTGCTTCACTTTCCATGTATAAAACACAAGAACAGGATTGCGCATTAATAAAAATAAACACATGTTCATCTTCAATTAACAACTCTTGTTTGTTAATAACATCGCTTAGTTTAGAGACTAGTTCTCCCGGTAGAGATTTCTCATAACGCTCACCAGTGCTCTGTTCAAACTTTTTACTACCATATATTTGCCAAAAACCATCAGTCGAAGCTTCTTGGTTCTCTTCGATGTGGTTTATTAACAATAAAGCTTCACCTTTTAAGCCAAATACACTTCTCGATTCTTGTACTAAGCATCGAATAAATTCTGAATGCGCTGACAAAGAGATAAGTTTAGTATTCAAACGATTTAGCTTATCTAAGAAATTCTTAGACTTCCTCACTTCCACTAACTGCGAGTAAGAACGAATCGCTGAAAATACTGAGGTAAGCAACTTGTTGCGAGTTAGCTCGGTTTTGGTGCGGTAATCATTGATGTCATATTGCATTACCACTTGTTCTTCCGGTGCGTAGCCCGGCTGACCAGTTCGTAAAATAATTCGTAAATCAGTCAGTTGTAATTCATCGCGAATTTGCATCACAGCTTTTAAACCTGCATCATCAGACTCCATGACAACATCAAGCAAAATAACTGCGATTTCTTGTTCTTGTTTAAGTATATTTATCGCTTCAGAAGCACTATAAGCATTTAAAAATTCTAATTTTTTTCCAAGGATTTCAAGATTGTCTAAGGCGAGTTGGGAAACTTTGTGAACTTCAGGTTCATCATCAACAATTAATATGCGCCACTTCCCTTTAGTCTCGTCCTTTTCCTCGGAAAAAACTTCATTTTCCTGACCTGCGAAAATAAAAGTATCATCATCAATCATATTAGTTGTAGACATTTAAATTAGTAGACCTTGAGCTAAGGTGTATTTAAAGTTGCTCATACTTTTATATCAGAACCCTATTTGATTTCATACTTTAAGTTTAGAAATTGTTTGCTTTTTTTCAACTAAATACTGTTTGCATTGTGACTAAATAAACCAATATATTGTCACTTAATGTGCAATCGGAAGCGTAGGCAAAATTATGGCCGCAAACTCTCTTCATCCTTCAAGGACAAAATACTTAGCATTACTCAAGCAAACAACAGGTATTGAGCTGGATATAGTACCTAATGATAAACTTGCTGAGGGCGAAAAATCGTTACGTAGAGTAGCGAGTGGCGACCATATCACACTGAAGAATACGAGTAATACCTATCAAAGGGCACAAAGGCGTATTCAACTTGAGCAATCAAGGCAACAAAATAATTTAGAGCAGATATTTAGCCTTGCAGTAGAGTACATAGGACAAGACATTCACTTTGATCGAATAGACTTAGATTGGATGATGAAGTTTTCAGATCTTGCAAAACAAACCTACTCAAACACCATGCAGGATTTATGGGCAAAAATTCTAGCTGTAGAATTAAGCCAACAAGGCTCATTTTCATATCGAAGCTTGAAAACGTTATCTGAGTTGAGCACTAAAGAAGCAATGTTATTCTATAAAGCCGTTAACATTACAACCCGAATTGGTGAAGATAGAAGCCAAAGAATAGTGACCGGCGCTTATAAAAAGCCAAATCTAATATCTTTGTTTTCCCCTAAAAATAGATTGAGTATCAATCTGAGCAAGCATGGATTATCTTATACTCAGCTTATCAATTTAGCCGAACTAGGTTTGATTTATGAACAAGAAATTGAATCTGCCGCTTATCAGTCCAACGACGTGATCAATGTTAACTACCAGGGGAAAAGTTATAAGCTGAAGCTCAAATATAACGATGTAACTATTACTTACTATAAGTTCACTCCTATAGGTAATGAACTAGCCAAGCTAGTAAGCCAAGAGTCGAACCAATCTTACTTATCTAGCTTGTTAAATGATTTTAATAGCTTACTTGAGCTTCAAACTAAAGTTCGAGAAACTGTTTAGAAGGTAAAAAATACGCCTGCAAATGCAGCATCCCAGCTATGTTGGAAATATAAGCTGTCGAAGTTTTCTAACGCGATTTCTTGTTTTTTCCAGCCTACTTGGATGTAGGGTTGGAAAACAGGAATATCGCCTACCTGATATTGAATAGCAAATTCAACATCATAATTATCACTGTCTTGAAAATTAAGTTCTGTGACAAAGCCTAAATTTAAAAGATATAAATTAACTTTACCCGCAGTGTACAGATATGACTCAGTACCTGATGCAAGCCTACTAGAAGATACACTAGGGTCGTCAGCGTTCGACACAAATAAGTTTGCATCTATATCTTTTATTGTCACACCTACATCAAATTCTATTGCTTGATTATCAAAGATTTCATAATACAAAGTGTAATTCGAATATTCGTACTCGTAGTTAGAAGCCAAAGTTGACGCTACGTTATAAACCTGCTCTGAAAGAATATATGTTTGAGTTAGTACTTGTGAACCGGCAAGAGACATGTCTCCTGTCGAGTATTTTATATTTGGAATAATTGGCAATCCATGCTCAAACGAAACAAAAATTTCATCATAAGATTCGTCTTTTTGCTCCAGCATTAGCTGTGCATCTGCAACTTCCCCTGCTTGCACTGCCGTGTCAGTTTTCCAAAAGTTAGCTCCGGCTGTCACTTCGTAAAATGTCGCGGCTTGGTTAGAAAACGATAGAAATGTAAAAATAATTGGAAGTATAAATGCTTTATTTGACACGAATCTTATTACCCTTGAACTAATAATTTATTTAAGTCGATGATCGCTGCGTTTGCTCGAGAAATGTAGTTAGCCATTACTAATGAGTGATTTGCTAACATTCCAAACCCGCTGCCATTTAAGATCATAGGACTCCATACGGATTCCTGAGTTGACTCAAGTTCTCTAATGATTTGTCTTAAACTAACTTGTGCATTTTTCTTTTGCAAGGTGCCAGCAAAGTCTATTTCAACAGCTTTAAGAAAATGTAACAGTGCCCAGCTCGCACCTTTCGCTTCATAAAACACATCATCGATTTGCCACCAACTCGTTTTAACTTGTTTTAACTGTGGAGCTAAAGTTGATTGATTTGCGTTAGGATCACCTGCTAAATCAGTATTCAACCTTTCTTGTCCTACACTTGCGCTTAATCTTTGGCTTAAACTGCCAAGTCGCTTTTCAACTTCATTCAACCAGTCTTTTAAGTTATCGGCTCTGGCATAAAATTGCGCATCAGATTGAGTTTGATCGGCTAACGAATCTCTATATTTTTCTAAAGCTTCAATCGCTTTCGTATATTCTGACTCTGCACTAGGCCATGCCCATGAACGATGATCAATATTAAACTGCGGCTGGGCTATTTTTAGATATGGATTCTCTAGAGATTGAGATTGCGAACGGCTGAAATCTTTTCTCAGTGCTAAAGACAAATCTCGGATCATTTCCAATGCACCAAACTCAAAAGCGGGCATATTATCAAGCATCACACCAGGAGGAAGGACGTCATTAGATAAATAACCACCTTGTTTATCCAGCAGTTCAGTTGTTACCTCAACTAAAGTATTTGCCGTAGTAAATCCAGTAACTGGAGCAGCATTTATTTTTTGAGCTTGTTCGATAGAGCGCTTTTCAACGTCAAACGTATCAGGCATTACACTCCAATATTGCCCTACAATTAACAGCAGTAATACAAAACCACCTGCGCCAATAGAAATCCACTTATACATAAATACCTCAAACTTTAATGATGGTGGTGATGTTGCTTAATTGATTTAACTTCCATTTCTATCAGGTATTCATCACCTGATTTAGAAATCAATGTAACTGGAACTTTAGTTGGTAAATCGTTTCTTTGCGTGAGACCTATAAACATTAAATGCAACCCTCCGCTTTGGAAAGTAACAGTTTTTCCTGCTGGAATAATTAATTCGTCTAGTTTTACCATTTTCATAACACCAGAATTCATAACATGGTTATGGTATTCAACTTTCTCAGCTATCTTGGATTTGGCTGTTGTTAATACTATGTCGCTGTTAGAAGTATTTGTTAATACCATGTAACCAGCCGTATTTGCCATACCAGGTATTGGTGAACGCAGTGTAGCGTTATCAATACTTAATGCCTGCGCTGCATAACTGTTATGACAAAAAGCCGAGATAACCAATGCAAAACTTAATAAAATCTTTTTCATAATGATGACTCTAACTAACCAACTCGAGCAACAATAACAAATTCGTTAGCTTATCTCTATTCTAGAGTTAACTAGCCTTTTGTTTTGAATCAGAAAATAACCAGTAAAATACAATTATTGCCAATATGACTGGCCAAAATATTGAAAGACCGGCAAATAGCAAACTAAAACCTGCGATAGCAAAAGCGACAAAAACAGCAGCAGCAACACCAAAAGCTATAAATATAACGCTTATCACAACCAAAGCTAAAACAAATGGCGTTAATATCACAGCCCAAAAGCCATCCATAAAACCACCATGACTATTAGTGTAAACGATCTCTACATCAGGAGATGCAAACCAGTTCCATACAATAGCGGCCAAAGCCACAAAAAATATAAATTTAAAGAAACTTTTCATTGTAAATCCTTATGCCTACCGCCTAGTAACGGCGGTCTGGCATTAACCAGCTAGCTAACAAATAGCCAGCAACTGCAAAAATTGGAAAGAAACAGCCAAAAACAATAGCCCCGACTCTGACAAGGTTTGCTGGTACGTTGTAATGTTTAGCCACACCTGAGCACACCCCCGACAGTTTACGATTTACTAAATCTTTTGTTATTGGGTTTCCTATGTATTTTGACTTCATAACTCCCCCTTATTAGCTCTTCGCTACTTTCGCTTTTAGTTCTTCTAATTCTTTGTTTAGTTGAGATTCTGACTCTAACTGCCTAAATTCTTCATCTAAGCTAGGATTCGAACTCATTTCATATGCTTCTACTTTGCTTTCCATCTCATCAACTTTACGAGCAAAAGATTCATATCTTTGCTCTATCTCTGCAACGTCGTAAGTATTTAGTACTTTTTTTGATTTCAACTGAGTAACTGCTGCAGCTTCTCTTTGCATTACCTTTTGTTGCTTAGCTCGAGCCTCAGAAAGCTTCTTTTGTAAGTTAGAAATATCTGTATTCATACCTTCTAGATTTGAGTTTAGTACCACTAGTACTTTTTCGATTTCACTCGCCTCAGCTTCGCATTTCGACTTTTCGACAAGAGCTTGTTTAGCTAAATCTTCTCTGTCTTTTTCTAGTGCGACTTCGGCTTTGCTTAACCAGTCGCTCATTTGCGTGTTTAAAGTGGATACTTTTCTTGTCAGCGACTTTTTATCAGCAATGTTTTTTGCTGCTTGGCTTCTTGCATCAACAAGTGTTTCTTCTAATTCTTGGATAACAAGTCTTAGCATTTTTTCAGGCTGCTCCGCTTTATCTAAAGCAGCGTGAATGTTTGCATTAATTAAATCTGTAAATCTTGTAACAACACCCATTTGTATTCTCCTATTTATGGTTTTTGTTTTCCCCTTAAGCTTTCCAATCCTTATGCCAAAAAAACAAAATTCATAAACAATTGATTTTATTAATGTTTTCACAAATAAAATTTATAAGAAAAATTATACTGAGTAGATAGACCACCTCACATGGTCATATTGACCACAATTTAGTTTTTAACTAATTTAATGGATATAGAGTCAGCTAATTCAGAAAATAACTATGCTTAATTGAGTAACAGAGTGTAAGAGTGTAAGAGTGTAAGAGTGTAAGAGTGTAAGAGTGTAAGAGTGTAAGAGTGTAAGAGTGTAAGAGTGTAAGAGTGTAAGAGTGTAAGAGTGTAAGAGTGTAAGAGTGTAAGAGTGTAAGAGTGTAAGAGTGTAAGAGTGTAAGAGTGTAAGAGTGTAAGAGTGTAAGAGTGTAAGAGTGTAAGAGTGTAAGAGTGTAAGAGTGTAAGAGTGTAAGAGTGTAAGAGTGTAAATACTTAATATTAAAAGAAAAGCTCTGCGAAGTTTTTTTGTTACTCCGCAGAATCTAGAAAAGGTAGTAATTCAATACCAAACCAAGACTGTATCCCTACAACAATCGCATATACCAAAGTTAAACTTACAACAGGTGCTAGAGCAATTAAAGATAAAGTTAAAGGGCTAAACATAATTATTCTGCCTCTAGGTCAGTTGTTAATGCGTTTTCTCTTTCTCTCTTTGCTTGATTAATAACTAATTTCGCTTGATATAGAAATGTATCTTGTGCGGCTACCTGCTCTTTGTATTGAACAAATTGAGTTACTCGGTTTAACTCATTTTGAACAAACTCAGATATCGATGCTTCAATATCCGTAGCTATAACTGGGCTTTGTGAACTTAATAATAAACTTGTTGCTAAAACTAATGATTGCATGACTGTCTCCTGATTTTAATTACTTAGTCGACAGTTATGTAACAAAGGTTGTGCCAATCAAAAAATAAAATATAACCTTTTGTTTTTATTAAATTAAATTATTTAATTGAATAAAAACCAACAACTCAAATTTTGATATTAACCAAGCTGTTGGTCATATTTACCAAATATTAGTATTTGACTATTTTATGCCTCTTTGTCTGAAATAACTTGTTGCTTCGTGCAATAAGTCTTTTCCAGGTCTATCTGATTTAACAGCATTCTCACTAAGGTATCTGCGCCAGATTTTAGCCCCTGGCAACCCTTGGAATAGGCCCATCATATGACGAACAACGTGCCAAGCTCTCCCACCTGAAGCTTCATGCCTTTCGATATAGTCAGCTACATCAGCCACTGTTTCAGTTCTGGAAATCTTATTTCGGCTGTTGTCTTGATAAATTAGCTTATCAACATCAGCCATCATGTAAGGGTTATGGTAAATTTCACGCCCTAACATAACGCCATCAACGTGCTTTAAATGTTCTTGGCATTCTTCAAATGTCTTAATCCCACCATTTATAATAATTTCCAGCTCTGGATACAGCTCTTTGATCTTATAAACTCGTTCATAGTCTAAAGGGGGAATATCGCGATTTTCTTTGGGACTAAGGCCTGTCAGCCAAGCTTTTCTCGCGTGTATAATAAAAGTAGTACAACCTGCGTCTTTAACTTTATTGATAAAATCTAGAAGAAATTCAAAGCTATCGAAGTCATCAATACCAATCCTAGATTTCACAGTAACAGGAATATCAACAACGGAGTTCATTGCTTTTACACATTCTGCAACAAGCTCAGGTTTAGCCATCAAGCAAGCCCCAAACATTCCGTTTTGAACTCTATCTGATGGACAACCTACATTAAGGTTTATTTCATCATAACCACGCTCTTCAGCAACCTTAGCGCAATGCGCCAAAGCTTCAGGGTCACTGCCACCTAACTGTAAAGCAACAGGCTGCTCCTCTTCGTTAAACGCCAAGTAATCGGCCTTTCCGTGAATTATTGCACCTGTAGTCACCATTTCAGTATATAACACAGCATGTTTAGACATAGAGCGATAGAAATAGCGGCAATGCCTGTCAGTCCAATCCAACATAGGTGCAACACAGAATCGTCTATCTATGTTTTTAACTTGTGAGTTTTGAGAACTTTTGATGTTAGACATACGACCCCTAAATCTTAGTCACATTTGTATTTGCAATGTATGCCAGATTAATGGCTAAAAGAGCAAATTATAGCATGAGGCAATCATTGCTTTCACGAAAGAAAGAGGAATAAATAAAGATTACCGTTAGCTATAAGCCATAAACTGTAAGTTGTAAAAGAGAATGGGGTTGTGGCTAAATCACAAACAATAAAAAACCCGCTGCTCAATGAGCAACGGGTTGGTATGGGACCTTGGCGATGAGCTATATTGTTCATATCGTCCATGATACTCACCCCTTAGGGGCCTGCTCTACAGCAGTCCAAAAATGTTCCAGACATTTTTGTCGCATTTCATGCTGGAATAGCTCTTTTTAAGTCCAAATGCAAAAAAGCCCGACCATTGGTCGGGCTTTCTTTTAATGGGAGCTTGGCGATGAGCTACTCTCGCATGGAACTTCCACACTACCATCGCCGCAATTGCGTTTCACTTCTGAGTTCGAAATGGAGTCAGGTGGTACCACAATGCTATTTTCACCAAGCATAAACTGTTTTGCCTTTAATAAACTGGAAAGGATAATTAAGGAAATAATTTGATTATGTGTTTGAGAACACTTAAGCGTTGTATAGTTAAGCCGCACGGGCAATTAGTATGAGTTAGCTTAACGCCTCACAGCGCTTCCACACCTCACCTATCAACGTTGTAGTCTTCAACGACCCTTTAGAGAACTTAAAGTTCTAGGGATGACTCATCTCGAGGCTCGCTTCCCGCTTAGATGCTTTCAGCGGTTATCGATTCCGAACGTAGCTACCGGGCAATGCGATTGGCATCACAACCCGAACACCAGCGGTTCGTCCACTCCGGTCCTCTCGTACTAGGAGCAGCCCCTCTCAATCATCCAACGCCCACGGCAGATAGGGACCGAACTGTCTCACGACGTTCTAAACCCAGCTCGCGTACCACTTTAAATGGCGAACAGCCATACCCTTGGGACCGACTTCAGCCCCAGGATGTGATGAGCCGACATCGAGGTGCCAAACACCGCCGTCGATATGAACTCTTGGGCGGTATCAGCCTGTTATCCCCGGAGTACCTTTTATCCGTTGAGCGATGGCCCTTCCATACAGAGCCACCGGATCACTATGACCTACTTTCGTACCTGCTCGACGTGTCTGTCTCGCAGTTAAGCTTGCTTCTACCATTACACTAACCGTACGATGTCCGACCGTACTTAGCAAACCTTCGTGCTCCTCCGTTACTCTTTGGGAGGAGACCGCCCCAGTCAAACTACCCACCAGGCACTGTCCACAACCCCGATAAGGGGCCAATGTTAGAACATCAAACATACAAGGGTGGTATTTCAAGGATGGCTCCACTAGAGCTGGCGCCCTAGTTTCAAAGCCTCCCACCTATCCTACACATGTAGGCTCAATGTTCAGTGCCAAGCTGTAGTAAAGGTTCACGGGGTCTTTCCGTCTAGCCGCGGGTACACTGCATCTTCACAGCGATTTCAATTTCACTGAGTCTCGGGTGGAGACAGCGTGGCCATCATTACACCATTCGTGCAGGTCGGAACTTACCCGACAAGGAATTTCGCTACCTTAGGACCGTTATAGTTACGGCCGCCGTTTACCGGGGCTTCGATCATGAGCTTCTCTTGCGATAACCCAATCAATTAACCTTCCGGCACCGGGCAGGTGTCACACCCTATACGTCATCTTTCGATTTAGCAGAGTGCTGTGTTTTTAATAAACAGTTGCAGCCACCAGGTCACTGCGACCGACCTCAGCTTAGGGAGCAAGTCCCATCACCATGGTCGGCGTACCTTCTCCCGAAGTTACGGTACCATTTTGCCTAGTTCCTTCACCCGAGTTCTCTCAAGCGCCTTAGTATTCTCTACCTGACCACCTGTGTCGGTTTAGAGTACGGTTTCATATTATCTGAAGCTTAGAGGCTTTTCCTGGAAGTATGGCATCAATGACTTCAACTCCGTAGAGTCTCGTCTCGTGTCTCAGCCTAGTGAATTCCCGGATTTACCTAAGAATTCAGCCTACACACTTTCACACGGACAACCAACGCCGTGCTCACCTAGCCTTCTCCGTCCCCCCATCGCAATAATATGAAGTACAGAAATATTAATCTGTTTCCCATCGACTACGCATTTCTGCCTCGCCTTAGGGGCCGACTTACCCTACCCTGATTAGCATGGGATAGGAACCCTTGGTCTTTCGGCGAGGGGGTTTTTCACCCCCTTTATCGTTACTCATGTCAGCATTCGCACTTCTGATACGTCCAGCAAACCTCTCGATTCACCTTCAACCGCTTACAGAACGCTCCCCTACCCAGCGTATAAATACGCTGCCGCAGCTTCGGTGGTATGTTTAGCCCCGTTACATCTTCCGCGCAGGCCGACTCGACTAGTGAGCTATTACGCTTTCTTTAAAGGGTGGCTGCTTCTAAGCCAACCTCCTAGCTGTCTAAGCCTTCCCACATCGTTTCCCACTTAACATACACTTTGGGACCTTAGCTGGCGGTCTGGGTTGTTTCCCTCTCCACGACGAACGTTAGCACCCGCCGTGTGTCTCCCGGATATTACTTTACGGTATTCGGAGTTTGCATGGGGTTGGTAAGCCGGGATGGCCCCCTAGCCCAAACAGTGCTCTACCCCCGTAAGTATTCGTCCGAGGCTCTACCTAAATAGATTTCGGGGAGAACCAGCTATCTCCCGGTTTGATTAGCCTTTCACTCCTATCCACACGTCATCCCCTGGCTTTTCAACGACAGTGGGTTCGGTCCTCCAGTTGATGTTACTCAACCTTCAACCTGCACATGGATAGATCACCGGGTTTCGGGTCTATACCTTGCAACTAGACGGGCAGTTAACCCTCGCTTTCACTACGGCTCCCCTATTCGGTTAACCTTGCTACAAAATATAAGTCGCTGACCCATTATACAAAAGGTACGCAGTCACATAACAAGTATGCTCCTACTGCTTGTACGTATACGGTTTCAGGTTCTATTTCACTCCCCTCACAGGGGTTCTTTTCGCCTTTCCCTCACGGTACTGGTTCACTATCGGTCAATTGGGAGTATTTAGCCTTAGAGGATGGTCCCCCTATCTTCAGTCAAAGTTTCACGTGCTCCGACCTACTTAATGTGTCCAATATAGCTCTTCGTGTACGGGACTATCACCCTTTATTGTGCAACTTTCCAGAAGCTTCCACTAAACTATACTGATTCGGCTGTTTCCCGTTCGCTCGCCGCTACTTAGGAAATCTCGGTTGATTTCTTTTCCTCCGGGTACTTAGATGTTTCAGTTCTCCGGGTTTGCCTCACATACCTATGTATTCAGTATGTGATACCCTAAAAGGGTGGGTTTCCCCATTCGGAAATCGTGGTCTATAACGGTTTTTATCACCTTAACCACGCTTATCGCAGATTAACACGTCCTTCATCGCCTCCAATTGCCAAGGCATCCACCGTATACGCTTATTCACTTAACTATACAACCTTAAATGCTCTCGCACTTTCAGTCGTTAATCTTGTGTCTTATTTATCCATATGAGCTTGTATCTTTCTCATACAGTTGACATAAATAACGCTTGAGTTTTCTCTTACAGTGATAATCAAAATTATTTTTGTTTCTTATTAAACAATCATGTTGAATAACAATTACAATAAACAATAATGTTTACCTTAATTTATCAGCTTTCCAATTTGTTAAAGAGCAATGTATTTTATTAAAAATACTAAAGAATAACTTCTCGTTGAGAATCTATTATTTAGCACTTTCTTACGCAGAAGGTTTCCACTTTAGCGAGTAGATAAGTTATCAGGAAGGTTTCCTTCCGATTAAGTAACTTATCACGCCCACTTGCCAGTCAAGTGTTTGTGGTAAATGGTGGAGCTATGCGGGATCGAACCGCAGACCTCTTGAATGCAAATCAAGCGCTCTCCCAGCTGAGCTATAGCCCCATTTATGTATTGGTAGGCCTGGGCAGACTTGAACTGCCGACCTCACCCTTATCAGGGGTGCGCTCTAACCAGCTGAGCTACAGGCCTATATTCAAGTCACAAGCCTTCAGCTTATGCCTTCGCCTGCAACCTTCTTGCTCACAATTCGTAATTAATTATCTGTGTGGACACTGCGTAAAAGGTGTAACTTTCGTTTATAAGGAGGTGATCCAGCCCCAGGTTCCCCTAGGGCTACCTTGTTACGACTTCACCCCAGTCATGAACCACAAAGTGGTGAGCGTCCTCCCGAAGGTTAAACTACCCACTTCTTTTGCAGCCCACTCCCATGGTGTGACGGGCGGTGTGTACAAGGCCCGGGAACGTATTCACCGTAGCATTCTGATCTACGATTACTAGCGATTCCGACTTCATGGAGTCGAGTTGCAGACTCCAATCCGGACTACGACAAGCTTTATGGGATCCGCTTACTCTCGCGAGTTTGCAACCCTTTGTACTTGCCATTGTAGCACGTGTGTAGCCCATCCCGTAAGGGCCATGATGACTTGACGTCGTCCCCACCTTCCTCCGGTTTGTCACCGGCAGTCTCCTTAGAGTTCTCAGCCTAACTGCTAGCAACTAAGGATAAGGGTTGCGCTCGTTGCGGGACTTAACCCAACATTTCACAACACGAGCTGACGACAGCCATGCAGCACCTGTCTCAGAGTTCCCGAAGGCACTAAACTATCTCTAGTAAATTCTCTGGATGTCAAGGGATGGTAAGGTTCTTCGCGTTGCATCGAATTAAACCACATGCTCCACCGCTTGTGCGGGCCCCCGTCAATTCATTTGAGTTTTAACCTTGCGGCCGTACTCCCCAGGCGGTCTACTTAACGCGTTAGCTGCGCAAAACCTCTCTAAACGAGACGAGCTGCTAGTAGACATCGTTTACGGCGTGGACTACCAGGGTATCTAATCCTGTTTGCTACCCACGCTTTCGTACATGAGCGTCAGTGTCGGCCCAGGTGGCTGCCTTCGCCATCGGTATTCCTTCAGATCTCTACGCATTTCACCGCTACACCTGAAATTCTACCACCCTCTGCCGCACTCTAGTCATCCAGTTTCAAATGCAGTTCCCAGGTTGAGCCCGGGGCTTTCACATCTGACTTAAATGACCGCCTGCGTACGCTTTACGCCCAGTAATTCCGATTAACGCTCGCACCCTCCGTATTACCGCGGCTGCTGGCACGGAGTTAGCCGGTGCTTCTTCTGTCGCTAACGTCAAAGCTAGCAGGTATTAACTACTAACCCTTCCTCACGACTGAAAGTGCTTTACAACCCGAAGGCCTTCTTCACACACGCGGCATGGCTGCATCAGGCTTGCGCCCATTGTGCAATATTCCCCACTGCTGCCTCCCGTAGGAGTCTGGACCGTGTCTCAGTTCCAGTGTGGCTGATCATCCTCTCAGACCAGCTAGGGATCGTTGACTTGGTAGGCCATTACCCCACCAACTATCTAATCCCACTTGGGCTTCTCTAAAGGCGAGAGCTAAAAGCCCCCTTTGACCCGTAGGTATTATGCGGTATTAGCAGTCGTTTCCAACTGTTGTCCCCCACCTCAAGGCAAATTCCCAAGCATTACTCACCCGTCCGCCACTCGTCAGCAAAGAAGCAAGCTTCTTTCTGTTACCGTTCGACTTGCATGTGTTAGGCCTGCCGCCAGCGTTCAATCTGAGCCATGATCAAACTCTTCACTTTAAAAAGTTTAATCAACTACTCATTGAATTCTGTTCAAATAAATCTTCGAATAGACACTCAATGTTAGTTACAAGTTGAAGAACTAAGTTCTTCTAATGTTGTTACTACTCATTCACGAGTGCCCACACAGATAATTAATTACAATTTGTTAAAGAACGATTTAGACCCTTTGGTCATGGTTGGTAGCGCTTGGCGCCTGTCTCAACCGAGGTGCGCATCATACGCTCCTGATTTTTGTTGTCAACACTTTTTTGAAATCTTTTTTTAAGTTTTCTCAAAGCTTTTTGACCGAATCCTTAGAAGAAAACTTGTTCTTTTAAGTGTTTCGATGTCTCCCTGACAACGAGGGCGCATTTTAGGGAGTTTTCTAAATTGCGCAACCCTTTTTTCGATCTTTTTTAGTAAAAACCGATCGTTTGTTGGATCTTTGTTCGATCTAGTTATTTGCTAACCAGTTTATTTACATTATACTGTTTATATATACAGTTAATTAAATGAATACTATGTTATCAGAACTAAAACATAAGCAGCTTATATGGTTAGCAAATGAAAGGATTCTAGATAAACAAACAATAAAAACTGGCTATATTGAGTTTGACTCTCACTATTTAGGCTTACCCTTACAAGGCTTAATTGAACTTCAATCTAGAGTAGGCTCGGGAGAAATAAGATTTTTAGCTAATTATTTAAAGCATAAGCAAGAAAAAGGCATTATCGCTGTTGTTCACCCCCCTGGATTACTTACTAGTGAGTTTTTATTGCAACAAGGTTTCGATTTAACTCGTATTTTACTTATTTTCCCGGATTCAATGGCTAATACACTGTGGGCAACCGAACAATGCCTAAAAAGCGGCTTATGTTCTGCTGTACTACTGTGGCAGGAAACTCTTACTTTTAAACATACAAGAAGAATCAATTTAGCATGTGAAAAAGAAGGTTCAGTGCTAATACTTATGAGAAGCATCCAAAACACTCCATTACCGAGCTGCAAACTCAGCCTTCAATTGCAATTCGAAGAGCGAGGTCTAAGGATCAAAGTAAAAAAGCAAAAGGGGAGAAAACTATCAAATTCAGATCCACTTATTAAGTTTGAATCTTTGTGGCCAGACTATTTGCTTCTATTTAGGCAAGAAAGCTGTCTAAAAAGTGCAACTTTTGGCAGTTAGTGCATGATGAATTGGCTTTATATAGATTTTCCTAACTTACAGCTAGATCGGTTTCATTACTTAAAGAAAGATCATGTACCTTTTGCGATCATAGATGAAACACTTAATGAAGTAGTACAATTAAATCATCTAGCATTCTCCCAAGGCATTAGAAAAGGAATGGGAGTAGCTAGTTCTATAGCATTATCAGACAATCTAGAAATTGCTCCCTATAATGAAGAACTCGAATCTGAGCAACTTAATGATATAGCCCAAGAACTCTACTTAATAGTTTCCAATATCTCTTTAGATTTGCCTAAAGGGATCTATGTCGATCTTTCCTCTATGTCTAGACTGTATCCAGATGTTAAAGATTTGTGGTTGCTCATTGAAAGAGCTTTAGCTTCATTTCACACAAGCTTACGCTTTGCAACCTCACATTCTCCCTTAAGTGCAAAAGTGCTGGCGCAATCAGATGTTGATAAATTAATTACAACTAAGGATGAGTCTCTATCTTTATTAAAACCATTACCTGTCTCTACGTTACCTATACCTAGAAAAGTGCAAAACAGCTTAATTCGTATTGGCATTAAAAGGTTAAAAGACTTACTTTCTATTCCTTTGAAAGAGTTAGCTGTAAGATTTGATATAGAATTACTCAATTGTATTGGTCAATTAACGGGAGAATTAAAACAACAGCTTATTCAATTTAAGCCTGCTTCCTATTTCTCGCAATCAGTGGAACTTAATTTTGAGATTACAAATTTATCTTTATTGACTCTGCCCTTAACTAAATTGCTAGACAAATTAGAAAGTTTTTTAAGGAATTCGAACCTTACAACTCAAGAGTTATATCTTTCTCTAGAAAAGAACGACAAAGAGTTTATCTCTCTCACAGTTAGCAGTGCAACATTTCAAACTAGTTCAAAGAAGTGGATTGAACTAATAAACCTGAAACTAGAGCAACTTAAGGTAGATAATCCAGTAAGAGCTATTTCACTACACGTAACTGAATTGCAACAGCAAAAGCTTACTACACTAGATATGCTGTCAACTAAAGAAGGTAATGTTGAACTGCCTGAGTTAATTTCTACTCTGCAAACGAAATTAGGAAAAGAAGCAGTATTACGACTTCAATATAAAGAGGAGCATTTGCCAGAAAAAAGTGTTCGACTTTCATCTGATATAAACTTTACTGCGCGACAAACAATCCCAGATAAGTCCTTACATTCAATCAGGCCTTCAATTCTTTTACCAAAACCAATTTTATTGAAAGAACCTGTTAGATTAGCTAGTTTTCCTGAGCGTATACAAACTGAGTGGTGGAGTGATACAACAATAACAAGAGACTATTTTTTAGCAATGAACCAAGACAAACAGTGCTGCTGGGTATTTCGCCAACCAGACAAAAGCTGGTACTTACATGGGTATTTTAGTTAAAAGATGAAATACGCAGAACTGGTTTGTCAAAGTAACTTCTCTTTCTTGCAAGGAGCTTCTCATCCTGAAGAGCTTGTTGAACAAGCAGAACACTATGGTTATTCAGCTTTAGCAATCACTGATGAATGCTCAGTTTCAGGAGTTGTTAAAGCCTATGCTCATATAAAAAAGCGAAATCTTGATATAAAACTAATTATCGGCTCTCGGTTTTTATACAACGAAAGTATAGATCTAGTACTCTTATGCCCCAATAGAAAAGCATATGCAGAGTTATGTCGAGTCATAACAAATTGCAGGAAACGTTGCCGAAAAGGAAATTATGAACTGACAAGATGGGATTTATCCTCAATAAAGCAATGCTTTGTTGTTTGGTTACCCCACATCCAGCTGAACTCAACTCATCAACAAGCTTCTTATTTAAAAAAAGAATTTGGTGAACGATTATTTTTAGGCGTTTCAAGACTATTGCAAGCCGAAGATAGTAAAAACATACATTTATGTCATGAGCTTTCTTCGAACTATGATATTCCTCGGGTAGCTTGCGGGAATATTTTGATGCATGACAAATCTCGATTGCCTTTGCAACAAACATTAACTGCGATTAAAAATAATTGTGGTGTAGACCAGCTTGGCCATCTGGCTCAAGCAAATAGTGAAGCCAGTCTTCGACCGCTATCTACATTGCAAAAGCTATTTTCTAAAAGTGAACTAGAAACATCTATAGAAATAGCCAACAAGTGCACCTTTTCTCTTCATGAGCTGAAATATGAGTATCCATCTGAATTAATTCCACAAGGTATTTCACCTTCAAAGTATTTAAGAGACTTAGTAGAAAAAGGTAAAAAGATACGCTT
Source organism: Psychrosphaera sp. (assembly GCA_965221615.1). Taxonomy (GTDB): domain Bacteria; phylum Pseudomonadota; class Gammaproteobacteria; order Enterobacterales; family Alteromonadaceae; genus Psychrosphaera. Next base: position 3,319,752 of record OZ244904.1, read on the forward strand.
TAAGGATGGTATTTCCGAAACACACCAAGCAGTATTAAATAAAGAACTAAAACTAATAGAAGAAATGGCATATGAGCATTTTTTCATAACAATTTATGACATTGTTCAATTTGCTAAGAAAGAAGGGATCTTATATCAAGGAAGAGGTTCCGCAGCTAATTCTATAGTCTGTTATTGTTTAGAAATAACAGCTGTTCACCCCGATAAAATTCAAGTTTTATTTGAGCGTTTCATATCCAAAGAGCGAAAAGAGCCTCCAGATATTGATGTAGACTTCGAGCATCAGCGCAGAGAAGAGATTTTTCAATATATTTACAAAAAATATGGTCACAACCATACCGCTATAACTGCAACAGTCGTTACTTATAGATTGAAAAGTGCAATCAGAGAAGTTGGTAAAGCATTATCGATGAATCCCGCTCAGCTTGATTTCTTTATTAAAAATATAAATAGACGAGATAAGCAAGAAAGTTGGTTCCAACAACTTCATCATCTTGGTTTATCTAAAAACTCTAAAAAAGCTCAACAATTCGTTAGTTTAGTGAATCAAATAATGGGGTTTCCAAGGCATTTATCTCAACATGTTGGAGGTTTTATCATCTCATCTGGTCCACTATACGAGTTAGTGCCAAGCGAAAATGCAGCGATGGAATCAAGAACAGTTATTCAATGGGACAAAGATGACTTAGAAACTCTAGAGCTACTGAAAGTAGATATTCTCGCACTAGGCATGTTAACAGCCATAAAAAAAAGTTTTGATTTAATTACTGAACACTATGGAATGGATTGTTCAATAACACAAATAGGCGAATGGGGAGACGATAGGCAAGTTTATCAACAGATTCAAAATGCAGATACTGTTGGAGTGTTTCAAATAGAATCTCGAGCGCAGATGAGTATGCTACCTAGGCTAAAACCTAAAAGTTATTATGATCTTGTTATTCAAATAGCAATAGTACGTCCAGGTCCTATACAAGGAAATATGGTGCATCCATTTCTGAAGCGTCGAGATGGACTAGAGCAAGTTAGTTATCCTTCTGAAGCGATAAAAGATGTACTAAGTCGAACTATGGGCGTACCAATATTCCAAGAACAGGTTATAAAAGTAGCTATGGTTGCAGCTAACTTTTCTGGGGGAGAAGCTGATCAATTGAGGCGTTCGATGGGGAAGTGGAAATACAATGGAGAAATGGAAAAATTTCGTCGCCGATTAATAGAGGGAATGCTTAATAACGGGTATGAATTAGAGTTCGCTGAACGAATATTTGATCAAATTCTAGGATTCGGTGATTACGGCTTCCCAGAATCTCATTCAGCAAGTTTCGCTATATTAGCTTATGTTTCTTCTTGGCTAAAATGCTATTTTCCCGAAGTCTTTTACTGCGCCTTATTGAACAGCTATCCAATGGGATTTTATTCTCCTTCGCAACTTATACAAGATGCGCAGAGGCATAACATAGCTATACGACCGCCTTGTGTAAATAACTCAGATTGGGAACACTTGCTGGAAAAATCAAATAATCGCTTAACCCTTCGTTTGGGTTTGAAGCTGGTCAAGGGGCTTCGCTCTGACACAGTAAATTACATAATCAAAGCAAGGGAAAAAGAAAAGTTTAAATCTATACATGATTTAAAACTTACTAGTTTACCAGCGACTGAACTTCAAGCTCTAGCAAGTGCAAATGCACTCTCAGATATTAGCAACGATAGATATTCAAGTCGTTGGGAATTGTTAAATAGCCATTCTGAGCTGGCACTATTCAAATCTATAAGAACAAATACAAAATATAAAATAGAGCCTACAGCAGCAGAAAATCTTATTGAAGATTACTCAGCTTTGGGCTTAAGTTTAGATTCACATCCAATAACATTACTTAGAGAAGCAGGGTTGTTAACAAATTGTACTCCATCATCAAAACTCTCCTCTAAGAGTCATAAGTCTTTGGTTACTATAGCTGGGGTTGTTACAGGGAGACAAAGCCCAGGAAGTGCAAATGGCATTACCTTTATGACACTGGAAGATGATGAAGGAAGTATAAATGTGATCGTCTGGTTAACTACGGCACGAGCTCAAAAAAAGGAGTTTTTAGCATCGAAGTTGATTCAAGTAAAAGGGATTTTAGAAAAAGAGAAAGAAGTTATCCATGTTATTGCGGGAAAAATTACCGACTTAACTGAACAAATGGATTTGTTAAACGTTCAATCTAGAGATTTTCATTAGCGATAAAAAAAGCCGGGATAACCCGGCTTTTTTTTATTCTTCAGTAGCTTCTACTACTTCAGCTTCATCAACTTCTGGTCTATCAACCAATTCGATGTAAGCCATAGGTGCTTTGTCACCAGTACGGTAACCGCATTTGATGATGCGAGTGTAACCACCAGGACGCTCTGAATAGCGTTGACCTAAGTCAGTGAACAATTTACCTACTACTTCCGCGTCGCGAGTACGAGCAAACGCTAAACGACGGTTAGCAACGCTGTCAGACTTAGCCATAGTGATTAATGGTTCAATCACTCGACGTAACTCTTTAGCTTTTGGTAAAGTTGTTTTGATGATTTCATGCTTCACCAATGAACCTGCCATGTTGCGGAACATCGCTTGACGATGACTGCTGTTGCGGTTTAATTGACGACCACTCTTACGATGGCGCATGAGCTTTTCCTTCTAACTAATTCGTGTTAACAGATTTAGTCGTTTTCTAACAGACTAGCCGGTGGCCAGTTTTCTAAACGCATGCCTAGTGATAAACCACGAGATGCTAATACGTCTTTAATTTCTGTTAGAGACTTCTTACCAAGGTTAGGAGTCTTAAGTAACTCAACCTCAGTACGTTGTACTAAATCACCGATATATTGTACTTGTTCAGCTTTCAAACAGTTAGCTGAACGAACAGTCAACTCTAAATCGTCTACTGGACGTAAAAGAATTGGATCGAACTCTGGTTTTTCTTCTTCTTGCTGTACTTCAGTAACATCACGTAAGTCTACGAATGCTTCTAATTGTTCAGCTAAGATTGTAGAAGAACGACGGATAGCCTCTTCAGGATCTAATGTTCCGTTCGTTTCCATGTCGATAATTAATTTATCCAAGTCAGTACGTTGCTCTACACGAGCACTTTCAACATTGTAAGCAATACGCTCTACAGGGCTGAAAGAAGCGTCTAATAATAGACGACCAATTGGACGATCTTCGTCTTCTGAGGATACGCGCGCTGAAGCAGGAACATAGCCACGGCCACGCTGCACACTTACACGCATTGAAATTTCAGAGCTATCGCTCGTCAAGTTACAAATTACGTGCTCAGGGTTAACGATTTCTACATCACCGTCATGCTGGAAGTCAGCAGCTGTAACAGGGCCGATACCTGACTTATTTAAAGTCAGAGTTACTTCGTCCTTGCCTTCTACGCTTACTGCTAAACCTTTAAGGTTTAACAGAATTTCAATTACATCTTCCTGTACACCTTCTTTTGCACTGTATTCGTGCTGCACACCGTCGATTTCTACTTCGGTCACTGCACAACCAGGCATAGATGACAACAAGATTCTACGCAACGCATTACCTAAAGTGTGACCAAAACCACGCTCTAGTGGTTCTAATGTTACCTTAGCGCGTGTTGAGCTAACTTGTTCAATATCTACAAGCCTTGGCTTAAGGAATTCAGTTACAGACCCCTGCATTATATATCCTCTTATGTTTCAACTTTACTTAGAGTAAAGTTCAACAATTAACTGTTCGTTAATCTCTGCAGATAAGTCAGAGCGCTCTGGGTTTGATTTATAAACACCAGACATTGCTTTGCTATCTACTTCAATCCAAGTCGGTTTTTCACGTTGTTCAGCTAATTCTAGAGCTGCAACGATACGATCTTGCTTCTTCGCTTTTTCACGAATAGCAACAACGTCTTCAGCACTAACTTTGTAGGAAGGAATGTTCACTACTTGGTCGTTAACAACAATAGCTTTGTGGCTAACTAGCTGACGAGCTTCCGCACGAGTACTCGCGTAACCCATACGATAAACAACGTTATCTAGACGGCTTTCTAAAAGTTGTAATAAGTTTTCACCAGTATTACCTTTCAAACGAGCCGCTTCTTTGTAGTAGTTACGGAATTGCTTTTCTAACACACCGTAAATACGACGAACTTTTTGTTTTTCACGTAACTGTAAACCGTAGTCAGATAAACGAGGCTTACGAGCGCCGTGTTGACCTGGTGCAGTTTCGATTTTACATTTAGTATCTATTGCACGTACGCCACTCTTAAGGAACAAGTCTGTTCCTTCGCGACGACTAAGCTTTAGCTTTGGACCTAAATATCTTGCCATGATCTTTCTCCACTAACCGTCGTTATACACGACGTTTTTTAGGCGGACGACAACCGTTATGAGGAATAGGTGTCACGTCAGTAATGTTAGTGATCTTGTAACCCACTGCATTTAATGCGCGGATTGCAGATTCACGACCTGGACCAGGTCCTTTAACGAACACTTCAATATTCTTCAAACCGTACTCTTTTGCTGCTTCGCCTGCGCGTTCAGCCGCTACCTGTGCAGCGAATGGAGTTGATTTACGTGAACCACGGAAACCAGAACCACCTGCAGTAGCCCAAGATAATGCATTACCTTGACGATCGGTTAATGTAACGATTGTGTTGTTGAAAGATGCATGGATATGAGCCATGCCATCAGCAACTTGCTTTTTTACCTTTTTACGTGAACGAGTTGGAGCTTTTGCCATTTCTTGCTACCTCGCCTTATTTCGAAATCGGCTTGCGTGGACCTTTACGTGTACGCGCATTAGTCTTAGTGCGCTGACCACGTAATGGAAGGCTACGACGGTGGCGTAAACCACGGAAACAACCTAAATCCATCAAGCGTTTGATGTTTAATTGAACTTCACGGCGAAGGTCACCTTCAACGGTAAACTTGCCAACTTCTTCACGTAATTTATCTAAATCTGTTTCAGATAAAGTTCCGATTTTCGTATCTTCTGCGATACCAGTAGCTGCACAAATAGCTTTTGCGCGAGTTTTACCGATACCGTAAATCGCCGTAAGAGCGATAACAGAATGTTTACGATCGGAAATGTTAATGCCAGCGATACGGGCCACTAACACATCTCCTATAGTTATGGGTCAGTCGAAAAGCCCGTTAGGATACTCGACCTATGACCGTTTGTAAATGAGAGCGAGAATAATTTCTCGCTCCAACTTTTTATGTCGTATTAACCTTGACGCTGCTTATGCTTAGGGTCAGTGTTACAAATCACGCGAACAACACCTGCACGCTTGATTACTTTACAGTTACGACAAATCTTCTTAACGGAAGCACGTACTTTCATTGCTTTAACTCCGCAATCTTAGCGGCTATAGCCTTTTAGGTTAGCTTTATCTAAAGCACCACCCGCAAGGTTTGCCTTTTTAAGAACAGATTCATATTGATGAGACATCAACAACGTCTGAACCTGAGCCATAAAATCCATGACGACAACAACGATAATCAATAACGATGTGCCACCAAAATAAAACTGGACGTTCCAAGCTATCATCATAAACTCTGGTACTAGACATACAAAAGTAATGTACATAGCGCCAGCCAGTGTCAAACGAGTCATCACTTTATCAATGTACTTCGACGTTTGCTCACCCGGTCTGATACCTGGAATAAATGCACCTGAGCGCTTTAAGTTATCAGCTGTTTCTCTAGGGTTGAATACCAACGCTGTATAGAAAAAACAGAAGAAAATAATAGCAGCTGCGTACAACATTACATATAGGGGCTGCCCTGGTGATAAAGTTAAAGACATTTGCTGCAAGAAATCTGCAACCGCGCCTTCACCTGTACCAAACCATGCTGCAATTGTACTAGGGAACATAATAATACTACCAGCAAAAATTGGTGGTATTACGCCAGCCATATTTACCTTAAGTGGTAAATGAGAGCTTTGTGCCTGAAACACTTGGCGACCTTGTTGACGCTTCGCATAGTTAACAACGATTCGACGCTGACCACGCTCTACAAATACAACAAAGTATGTAACCGCAAATACGATAGCTGCAATCACAAACAACAGTAGTAAGTGAATCTCGCCTTGACGAGCTTGCTCTGCTGTTTGACCGATTGCAGAAGGCAATCCTGCAACAATACCAGTAAAGATTAGTATAGAGATACCATTACCAATGCCACGCTCAGTAATTTGTTCACCTAACCACATTAAGAACATGGTACCAGTAACCAAACTAACTACAGCTGTGAAATAAAACGCTGGGCCTGGGTTAATAACTAGGCCTGGCATCATAGTCGGTAAACTTGTAGCAATACCAAACGACTGGAATGTCGCTAATACTAACGTAAAGTATCTAGTATATTGGCTGATCTTTTTACGACCTGCCTCTCCTTCCTTCTTTAGCTCAGCTAAAGAAGGATGCATTACCGTTAACAGCTGCATAATAATTGAAGCTGTAATGTAAGGCATAATACCTAACGCTAATACTGATGCACGTTCAAGAGCACCACCAGAGAACATGTTAAACATTTCTACAATGGTGCCTTTTTGCTGCTCGAATAACTCAGCTAGTACAGCGGCATCTATCCCAGGAATTGGAACAAATGAACCCAATCTAAATACTATGATCGCGCCCAAAACAAACAACAAGCGTTGCTTAAGCTCTGAAAAGCCCGTTTGCCCGCTTTGTAGGTCTAATCCTGGTTTAGCCATAATGTACTACTTCCTTACTCTACTTTTCCGCCCGCTGCTTCGATCGCTTCTAATGCACCTTTAGTAACACGTAGACCAGCTACAGTTACAGCGCGAGAGATCTCACCAGACTTAACAACTTTAATGAACTGCATATCTTTCTTCACTAAACCAGCAGCTTTAAGAGTTTCTAAAGAAACTACATCGCCTTCTACTTTAGCAATTTCAGATAGAGTTACTTCGTCAGTTACCAACGACTTACGAGAAGTAAAGCCGAATTTAGGTAAACGACGTTGTAAAGGCATTTGACCACCTTCAAAGCCTGGCTTAACGCTGCCGCCTGAACGTGATTTTTGACCTTTGTGTCCACGACCACCAGTCTTACCGATACCTGAACCAATACCACGTCCACAACGCTTCTTGTCAGTTTTCGCACCTGGTGCTGGAGATAGAGTATTCAAACGCATCGATTACCCCTCCACTTTAATCATGTATTGAACTTGGTTGATCATACCACGTACACATGCTGTATCTTCTAATTCAACAGTGTGGTTGATACGACGTAAACCCAAGCCACGAAGAGTAGCTTTATGCTTCGGTAAACGACCGATAGAGCTACGAGTTTGTGTTACTTTAATCGTTTTCTTAGCCATGGTTTATTACCCCAAGATTTCATCAACGTTTAAACCACGCTTAGCAGCGATTTGCTCTGGAGACTTCATGCCAGCTAGAGCGTCTACTGTTGCGCGAACAACGTTAATTGGGTTAGTTGAACCGTAACATTTAGATAATACGTTTTGTACACCTGCAACTTCAAGAACTGCACGCATTGCACCACCTGCGATGATACCCGTACCTTCTGAAGCTGGTTGCATGTAAACTTTAGAACCTGAATGGCGACCCTTGATAGGGTGCTGTAAAGTTCCGTTAACAAGTTCAACACTTACCATGTTACGACGTGCTTTTTCCATTGCTTTTTGAATAGCAGCTGGAACTTCACGTGCTTTACCATAACCAAAACCAACACGGCCATTCTTGTCACCAACAACAGTTAATGCAGTGAACGAGAAAATACGACCACCCTTAACTACTTTTGATACACGATTAACCGCAATTAGCTTTTCTTCAAATTCAGTTTGAGTCTGTTTTGCTTCTACATTAGACATGAGCTACTCCTAGAACTGAAGTCCGGCTTCGCGGGCAGCGTCTGCTAACGCTTTCACACGGCCGTGATATTTAAAACCGCTACGGTCAAATGATACTTTTTCAACACCATTTTTAACCGCACGTTCTGCAATTGCTTTACCAACCACAGCTGCAGCTTCAACGTTACCTGTAGACTTAACCGCTGAGCGGATATCTTTTTCTACAGTTGATGCCGCCGCTAACACTTTACCTTCAGGTGAAATTACCTGAGCGTAAGAGTGACGAGGCGTACGGTGCATTACTAAACGAGTAACGCCGTTCTCAATAAACGTTCTGCGAGTGCGCTTGGCACGACGTAAACGAGCTGTTTTCTTATCCATCGTCTTACCTTACTTCTTCTTAGCCTCTTTACGGCGAATAGTTTCATCGCTGTAACGGATACCTTTACCTTTATAAGGCTCAGGTTGACGCCACTTGCGAATATTCGCTGCAACTTGACCAACTAGTTGTTTGTCAGCGCCCTTAACCACTAATTCAGTTTGGCTAGGAGCTTCAACAGTAACGCCAGCTGGCACTTCATAATCTACTGGGTGAGAGAAACCTAGGTTTAGGTTAACTACGTTGCCTTTAACAGCAGCACGGTAACCAACACCGTTTAAAATTAGTTTCTTTTCAAAACCAGCATTAACACCATTAACCATGTTATTGATGTTTGCACGAGCAGTACCTGCTTGTGCCCACGCGTCAGAAAAACCGTCGCGAGGTTTAGTGCTAACTACGTTGTCTTCAACAACAACTTCAACAGCAGGGTTTACGTTGTAAGACAACTCACCTACTTTACCTTTTACTTTAACGTCCTGACCTGAAACGCTGATTTCAACACCGGCAGGTACGTTAATAGGGGCTTTTGCTACACGAGACATTTCGACTCTCCTATTAAGCTACATAGCCGATGATTTCACCGCCGATGCCCGCTTTGCGTGCAGCACGGTCAGTCATCAAACCTTTAGAGGTTGATACGATAGCAACGCCCAAACCACCCATAACTTTAGGTAGGTCACCAGTCTTCTTATAAATACGAAGACCTGGACGGCTAACACGTTTAATAGTTTCAATTACTGGCTTACCTTCAAAGTACTTAAGAGTAACGTTTAATTCTTTCTTAACGTCACCAGATACTTCGTAATCAGCAATAAAACCTTCGCTCTTCAACAATTCAGCAACAGCTGCTTTAACTTTTGATGAAGGCATTGTAACAGCAACTTTGTTTGACATTTGGCCGTTACGTACGCGGGTGAACATATCCGCGATAGGATCTTGCATGCTCATCTTTCAATACTCCCAGATTCTTACCAAGAAGCCTTTTTAAGGCCTGGAACTTCACCACGCATAGCTGCTTCACGAAGTTTAATACGGCTTAGGCCGAACTTACGTAAATAACCGTGCGGACGACCTGTCACGTTACAACGATTACGTTGACGTGAAGGGCTCGAATCACGAGGAAGCTCTTGAAGTTTAAGCACTGCTGCCCAACGGTCTTCGTCAGACGTGTTAACGTCTTTGATGATCGCTTTAAGCTCATTACGCTTAGCAGCAAATTTTTCAACTAATTTTGCACGTTTTACGTCACGTGCTTTCATCGATTGCTTAGCCATAACTCTACACCTTATCCTTTGAATGGGAAGTTGAAAGCAGCTAACAGAGCGTGACCTTCCTCGTTTGAACCAGCAGATGTAGTGATTGTGATATCTAGACCACGAATCTTATCTACTTTATCAAAGTCGATTTCAGGGAAGATGATTTGCTCGCGTACGCCCATGCTATAGTTACCGCGACCGTCGAATGACTTAGGATTTAAGCCACGGAAGTCACGAACACGAGGAAGAGCGATAGTAATTAAACGCTCTAAAAAGTCCCACATACGCTCGCCGCGTAGAGTTACCTTAGCACCGATCGGGTATCCTTCACGGATTTTGAAACCTGCAACAGATTTACGAGCACGTGTTACAACAGGCTTTTGACCAGCAATTGCTTGCATGTCAGTAGTCGCTGCTTCAAGTACTTTTTTGTCTGCTAAAGCTTCACCCAGACCCATGTTTAGGGTAATTTTCTCAAGTCGAGGGACTTGCATGACAGATGTGTAGCCGAATTTTTTCATTAATTCAGGCACTACGCTGTCTTTATAAGTATCATGCAGTTTCGCCACGTTTTACTCCAAGATTAGATAGTTTTACCATTAGATTTGAAAACACGTAGCTTTTTACCGTCTTCAAATTTAAAACCTACACGATCAGCTTTACCCGTTTCAGGGTTAAGGATCGCAACATTTGATACGTTGATAGATGCTTCTTTCTCAACAATGCCACCAGGCTGCTGTAACTGAGGTACAGGGCGTTGGTGTTTCTTGATAATATTAATACCTTCAACGATTACTCGTTCTGTGCCAGTGATAACTTTTAAAACTTTACCAGTCTTACCTTTATCTTTACCAGCAATAACGATGACTTCATCATCACGACGAATTTTGCTTGCCATTTTTTAGCTCCTTAAATTACTTCAGGTGCCAAAGACACAATCTTCATAAACTGTTCACTACGTAATTCACGAGTAACAGGGCCGAAGATACGAGTACCGATTGGCTGCAAGTTAGTGTTCAATATTACAGCTGCGTTGCTGTCGAAACGGATGGCTTGACCATCTGGACGACGAACTGCTGCTTTTGTGCGAACTACCACCGCGTTAAGCACATCACCTTTTTTAACTTTACCGCGAGGAATTGCTTCCTTAACAGTAACTTTAATGATGTCGCCGATACGGGCGTAACGTCGGTGAGAGCCACCTAGAACCTTAATACACTGTACGCGACGTGCACCTGAGTTATCAGCTACATCTAACGTAGTTTGCATTTGGATCATGTTTAGTGCTCCACTATTAAAATTTACTTCTAATGTCCTTTCGGACTAGCTGCTTTCTAGCCCGCCTTATACAAGAAGACGGACTCCCCCTGTAAAAGGGCGCGCAAGTTTAACTGAACATAGCGGTTAATTCAACCAAAGATTGAAAATTGTTCAATTTAGCTGCAAAGGTTGAGTATTTTGCCGCCGCTTCTTCCTTTAATTGAGGACTATTTGACGAAAACCAAGTCGAGTTGAGACATTATTTTTGTTATTTGTCTGTCATCTTTGGTTAATAAACCTTTTCCATCTGTAAGTTAATTTTTGATTGTATTATTGTTACTTTAATACCAAATTTTTAAAGCTAGATATTAACTAATGTATAAGAACACCTCAGAAAACTATGGCTTGGTAGCTATATTATTCCACTGGTTATCAGCTATCGTTATTTTTGGCCTATTCGGTCTAGGCTACTGGATGGTAGATTTAAACTATTACAGTGAGTGGTACAGAACTGCTCCACATATCCATAAATCCTTAGGTTTATTACTTTTATTGGGAACTCTTATTAGGTTGGCTTGGAAGCTTGCTAACCCAGTTCCTAAACCAATCGGAAATAATAAATATGAAAAGTTGGCTGCACACACAGCTCATTTAGTTTTGTATATGCTGTTATTTGTTATTTTAATCAGCGGCTATTTAATATCTACTGCTGATGGGCGAGCTATAGAAGTATTTACTTGGTTCTCAGTTCCATCGGTCGGAGAATTATTTGATGACCAAGAAGATTTAGCTGGTGTCATTCATGAATACTCAGCATATGTAATTATAGCTTTAGCCCTGCTTCATGCTTTTGCGGCGCTTAAGCACCATTTTATTTCGAGAGACAACACACTTATTCGAATGTTAACCCCAAAAAATAAATAGGATTATTTAATGAAGAAAATAACTACTACGCTAGTAGCTGCGTTGGCTCTAGGCGTTAGCTCTTTTGCAAATGCAGCAGATTATCAGCTAGATATTAAAGGTGCTCATGCTTTTATTAATTTTAAGGCGAGCCATTTGGGTTATAGCTGGCTGACAGGTCGTTTTAACAAATTTGATGGTAAATTTAGTTACGATGCGGATAAAGTAGAAGATACAAAAATTGAAGTGATGATCGATCCTGCGAGTATTGATAGTAATCATGCCGAAAGAGATAAACATTTGCGCGGCAAAGACTTCTTAAACGTTTCTAAGTTTCCAGAATCTAAGTTCGTAAGTACAAAAGTAACGGACAAAGGAAATGGCAAAATTGAAGTTGTCGGGAATTTCACTCTTCATGGTGTAACCAAGTCAATCGTAATTGATGCTGTAAAAATTGGTGAAGGTAAAGATCCTTGGGGAGGTTACCGTGCAGGTTTTTCTGGTACAACAACTATCGATGTAGCTGATTATGACTTCAAAGCAGCTTGGGCTGGTAAAATTCAATTAGAACTTCTGATTGAAGGCATTCGTCAGTAATAAATAATTTATTTCTACGAAACAAAAAGCCGGAGACATGCTCCGGCTTTTTTATGCATCAGTTATTTAACTAATTAAAGAACTTTTGCTTTTTCTATTACGTCAACCAAAGTCCAAGATTTGTTCTTAGAAATTGGTGCACATTCACGGATAGTTACCGTGTCACCGATACCACATTGGTTGTTTTCGTCGTGTGCGTGCAACTTAGTTGTACGCTTAACGAATTTACCGTAGATAGGGTGTTTAACCTTACGCTCGATAGCTACAACGATAGACTTGTCCATCTTGTCGCTAACTACGCGGCCTTGTAATGTACGGATAGTTTCGCTCATTACGCACCTGCCTTAGTTTGTGCAATTACAGTTTTAACACGTGCAATATTGCGACGTACTTCTTTTAATAAGTGAGTCTGAGCTAGTTGACCCGAAGCGTGTTGCATGCGCAAGTTAAATTGCTCACGTAACAAACCAAGTAGTTCAGCTTTTAGCTCTTCTGCACTTTTGCTTTTAAGTTCGCTAGCTTTCATTACATCACCGTTCTAGTTACAAAAGTTGTTTTGAATGGTAACTTACGTGCTGCTAAACGGAATGCTTCACGTGCTAATTCTTCATTAACACCGTCCATTTCGTATAACATCTTACCTGGTTGAATTTCTGCAACCCAGTATTCTACGTTACCTTTACCTTTACCTTGACGAACTTCTAATGGCTTAGCCGTAATTGGTTTGTCAGGGAAAACGCGGATCCAAATTTGACCTTGACGTTTGATGTGACGCGTCATAGCACGACGAGCCGCTTCGATTTGGCGAGCAGTCATACGACCACGGCCAGTAGCCTTAAGACCGAAAGTACCGAAGCTAACCTTGTTACCGTTTTGCGCTAGACCGCGGTTGCGACCTTTATGCTGCTTACGGAATTTAGTACGTTTTGGTTGTAACATCGTCTACTCCTACTTAGCTTTTTGGCTACGACGTTTCTTCGCTGGCTTAGGTTGCTTTGGCTCTTCCTGTTGGATTGAACCGAAACCACCAAGTACTTCACCTTTAAAGATCCATACTTTAACACCAATGATGCCGTAAGTAGTTAATGCTTCTGAAGTTGCATAATCGATGTCTGCACGTAATGTATGTAGAGGTACACGACCTTCACGATACCACTCTGAACGAGCGATTTCCGCGCCGCCTAAACGACCGCTAACTTCAACTTTGATACCTTTTGCACCAACACGCATTGCATTTTGTACCGCACGCTTCATAGCACGACGGAACATAACACGACGCTCAAGCTGGCTAGAGATGCTGTCAGCTACTAGCTGTGCGTCTAACTCAGGCTTGCGGATCTCTGCGATGTTGATTTGCGCAGGAACACCAGTCAATTTAGCAACTACGTTGCGTAACTTTTCAACGTCTGCACCTTTCTTACCAATTACAACACCTGGACGAGCCGTGTGAATTGTAACTTTGATAGATTTAGCAGGACGCTCAATAGTAATTTTTGATACTGATGCGTTCTTTAATTCTTTAGTCAAGTATTGACGAACTTTGATATCGCCATGTAAGTGACTTGCGTATTCATTTGTATTCGCGTACCAAGTAGAAACCCATGGCTTAGTGATACCTAGGCGAATACCCGTAGGATGTACTTTTTGTCCCATTAGTTTGCTCCTAGTCCGCTACTACAACAGTGATGTGTGAAGAACGCTTAAGGATGCGGTCAGCACGGCCTTTAGCGCGAGTTTTGATGCGTTTCATTGTTGGACCTTCGTCAACAAATACTTTTGCAACAGTTAACTCGTCAATGTCTGCACCGTCATTATGCTCAGCATTTGCGATTGCAGATTCAAGAACTTTCTTCACCAACACAGCAGCTTTTCTGTTGCTGTATGTTAATACGTCTAACGCTTTATCTACTGGTAGACCACGAATTTGGTCAGCTACCAAGCGAGCCTTCTGTGCAGAAGTGCGAGCGAAACGATGTTTAGCTAATGCTTCCATTATTTACCCCTTACTTCTTCTTAGCTTTCTTGTCAGCCGCGTGACCGCGGTACGTACGAGTAGGTGCGAATTCACCTAATTTATGGCCAACCATTTCGTCAGATACATATACTGGAACGTGTTGACGACCATTATGAACAGCAATGGTCAATCCAATCATATCTGGAATGATCATTGAGCGACGAGACCAAGTTTTAATAGGTTTCTTGTTCCCGCTTTCCAAAGCTGTTTCAACCTTCTTCAGCAAGTGTAGGTCAATAAAAGGACCTTTCTTGAGAGAGCGTGGCATGGTATTACCTCACTAATTATTTGTTACGACGACGAACAATGTACTTGTCCGTTGACTTGTTCTTACGAGTCTTAGCACCCTTAGTTGGTTTACCCCATGGAGTAACCGGGTGACGACCACCTGAAGTACGACCTTCACCACCACCGTGTGGGTGATCAACTGGGTTCATTACAACACCACGTACGGTCGGACGAACACCGCGCCATCTGCTCGCACCAGCTTTACCTAGTTTGCGAAGCATGTGCTCAGCGTTACCTACTTCACCGAAAGTCGCACGACAATCAGCTAAAACTTTACGCATTTCGCCTGAACGAAGACGTAGAGTCACATACTGACCTTCTTGCGCTAAGATTTGTACATATGCACCAGCAGAACGAGCTAGCTGAGCACCTTTACCAGGCTTAAGTTCAACATTGTGAACTGTAGAACCTACAGGCATGTTACGCATAGGCATGCTGTTACCTGCTTTGATTGGTGCTTCAATACCAGACATGATCTTATCGCCAGCTTTCATGCCCTTAGGAGCAATGATGTAGCGACGTTCACCGTCTGCATATAATACTAATGCAATGTTTGCACTACGGTTTGGATCGTATTCTAAACGTTCAACAGTCGCTGGGATGCCATCTTTGTTACGCTTAAAGTCAACAATACGGTAGTGTTGCTTGTGACCGCCACCGATGTGACGAACAGTAATACGACCGTTATTGTTACGACCACCAGTCTTAGACTTTTTGTCTAAAAGTGGCGCGTATGGAGCACCTTTATGTAAGTCAGTATTAACTACTTTCGTTACATGACGGCGACCTGGAGAAGTTGGTTTACATTTTACTAAAGCCATTATTTAACTCTCCAATTACTCTGCAGCTGCATCTTCAACGTCAAGAGTCTGACCTTCAGCTAGTGTTACATAAGCCTTTTTCCAGTCTTTACGACGGCCCATGCGCATACCAGTACGCTTAGTCTTACCTTTAACGTTAAGAGTGTTAACTTTCTTAACTTCTACTTCAAATAGCTTTTCAACAGCTGCTTTGATTTCTGCTTTAGTTGCATCAACAGCAACTTTGAATACTAACGTGTTGTTAGATTCAGTTGCTAATGTGCTCTTTTCAGAAACATGTGGAGCTGCTAATACTTTTAACAAACGTTCTTCGCTTATCATGCTAGCATCTCCTCAATTTGCTTAACTGCACCAGCTGTAACAACAATCTTGTCGAAAGCGATTAGGCTTACAGGGTCGATAGTTGCTGCATCACGTACGTCTACTTTGTATAGGTTACGTGCTGCTAAGAATAAGTTCTCAGATACTTCTTCAGTAATGATAAGAACATCTTTCAAGCTCATTTCGTTTAACTTAGCTGCTAAAGCTTTAGTTTTTGGAGTTTCAACATCAAATGCTTCAACAACTACGAAACGTTCTTGACGAACTAATTCAGAAAGGATGCTTTGGATAGCACCACGATACATTTTTTTGTTCACTTTTTGCGAGTGATCTTGTGGCTTAGCTGCGAATGTTACGCCACCAGAACGCCAGATAGGAGAACGGATTGTACCCGCACGAGCACGACCTGTACCTTTTTGACGCCATGGCTTCTTACCGCCACCGCTAACTTCTGAGCGAGTTTTTTGAGCTTTAGAACCCTGACGAGCACCTGCAGCGTATGCAGTTACTACTTGGTGAACTAATGCTTCGTTAAACTCACGACCGAAAGTAGCTTCTGAAACCTCAACAGCGCCTTTTGCGCCAGTAAAATCTAATTTCATCACTATTCTCCGGATTACGCTTTAACAGCTGGTTTTACGATGACGTCGCCGCCGATAGAACCAGGTACTGCGCCTTTAACTAGAAGTAAGTTACGTTCTGCGTCTACACGTACAACTTCAAGGTTTTGAGTTGTAGTACGAACGTTACCCATTTGGCCAGCCATCTTCTTACCTTTAAATACACGACCTGGTGTTTGGTTTTGACCAATTGAACCAGGAGCACGGTGAGAAAGAGAGTTACCGTGAGTAGCATCTTGCATCGAGAAATTATGACGCTTAACACCACCTTGGAAACCTTTACCTTTAGATGTGCCTGTAACGTCAACTAATTTAGTGTCGTTAAATACTTCTACAGTAATGTCGTTACCAACTTCGATACCTTCGCCTTCGCCTGCAGCTAAGCGGAATTCCCATAAACCACGACCAGCTTCAACACCTGCTTTCGCAAAGTGACCAGCTTCTGCCTTGTTTACGCGGCTCGCTTTTTTATCGCCTGCAGTTACCTGAAGAGCGCGGTAACCATCGGTTTCTTCGTTACGGATCTGAGTAACACGGTTAGGTGTTGCTTCAATAACCGTAACAGGTACTGATACGCCATCTTCAGTGAAGATACGAGTCATACCTACTTTACGTCCAACTAGACCTATAGTCATTTTGAAACCCCCGATTAACCCAGACTGATCTGAACATCTACACCAGCAGCTAGATCTAAACGCATAAGAGCATCAACAGTTTTTTCTGTTGGCTCAACAATGTCGATTAGACGCTTGTGGGTGCGAATTTCGTATTGATCACGTGCATCTTTGTTCACGTGTGGAGAGATCAATACAGTGAAGCGTTCTTTGCGAGTTGGAAGTGGGATAGGACCACGAACCTGTGCGCCAGTACGCTTTGCCGTTTCAACGATTTCCTGAGTTGACGAATCGATTAATCGATGGTCAAACGCTTTCAATCGAATACGAATACGTTGACTGTTCATTTATAAACCTCAAATAAAGAGCATTTTAGAAAGAGCATAAAAAAATCCGTTTACTTCCTTTTCGCTCTTATTTAAAAGAGAGGAAATAAGCGGTTAATTTATATGTTTTGTCTCCCAATCGGAGAACTTGTTGTTAACTAACTAATTGTTAGTTTTCAAACCAATTAAAAGAGCATTCTAGATATTGGTTTGCCCTACTAACTACAGCGAACTGCAAATTCGGGACTGCGCATTCTATAGAAATTGACTATAAATGCAACACTTTATTTTAAATTCTACAAATTAAACTGAACTGGTTCGCAAATGGATAAAAAGCCACTAAACTAACCTGCTATTTAATATGATTTTAGAGACTCTAGTGAATCGCAAAATTGTCATCATTTCTTTTACGCTAATTCTAATTCTAGCTAATGTATTTATCGAAATTAGCTGGTTTCCTGTTATTAGCCTGTTGTTACTAGGTGTTGTTTCGCTTTTTCTATTGTCAGATAAAGTTCCGTCCTCTCAAATCAAGAGTATGGGTTACGTTCAAAAAGAAGCGCGTGACCTTTTACACGATATGGCAGAAATTAATGAAACTAGAACTCAACATCACCATCTAGAAACAGAGTTGTCTCGTCTTTCAGATATTGTTAATTCTGCAGTGATGACACTCACAGAAAGCTTCAATGGCTTAATTAATCAATGTCACCAACAAAACTCCCAGCTTCATATGTTATTCGAGGCTACCCAAGATAGACATAGAGACAACGCAAGATACTCAGAATATGTTGTGGAAGCTTCGGAATTGTTTCACTCGACTCTAGACAACTTTGCGGCTATGAGCGAAACCAGTAAAACGCTGGTAGATGCAATGAATACTCTTGCATCACAAACTGAAGTAATAAATCAACTTGTCAGTGAAGTAGATGGGATCAGTGAACAAACTAATTTATTGGCTTTAAATGCAGCCATAGAAGCAGCTAGAGCAGGAGAAGCAGGTCGAGGCTTTGCAGTTGTAGCTGATGAAGTGAGAAATCTTTCCAAACGCAGTTCACATTTTAGCGAACAGATAAAAGCTGCATCCTCAGAATCACAAAAGACAATCAAAACAGCGACTGCTACTATTGAGCAAATGGCAGCTTTAGATGTCACAGAAGCACGAACAATAAAAGACCAAATCGACAAGGTCATTGTTGAAATAAACCAGTTAGATCAAAATGTAGAGGTTGAAATAAATACCTCAACTCGGATTGCAGAGCAAATAGAGTCAGACGTGAGTGACGCGGTAAGGGGTTTGCAGTTCGAAGATATGTGTCAGCAGCTATCGGGAAGAATGTCACAAAGATTACAAGTATTTGATCACTACTTTGCAGCACTAGAACAAGCGCTGCAATTATTAGATGAACATAATTCTAGCGACACTGCCAGCTTAAATAAAATGAGAGAAAAGTTTGCAGAGTTAAGAAGCGAACTTGTTGAGCTTCCACCAGCTACTTTTGATTTAACTTCACCAGTACAACAGACTTCTGTGTCTGAGGGTGATGTGGATCTATTCTAAAAGCAAGCTATATAGATTTTTTATAACATCTATATAGCTTACAACTTCGAATTAACTTGTTAAAAGTCTGTTACATCATGTTGGAATAATTCTTCTGCTCCCGATTCAATCGCCGCTTTTAAACTGTGAATCTTAGGTAGCACTCTGCTGAAGTAGTAACGACCAGTTTTTAATTTAGATGTTTTCAAACTTTCATCTTCACTATGGTCAGCCGCAACCATCATTCGTGCCCACATATAGCCATACATAACGTAACCAAATAAATGCATATAATCCACTGATGCAGCTCCAAGTTCATTTGGATTCTCCATAGCTTTAGTCAACACATCAACAGTCACAGCAGACAACATATCTACAGCTTCAGCTAAAGCTGTTAATTCTTTTTCGTGGCTACCTTCATTTTCTTTTATGAAGGCCAAAATTTCTTTTGCTAAGGTATTCGCTGTAACACCTTTATCCATAGCAACCTTACGTCCAATAAGATCCAAAGCTTGTACGCCGTTAGTACCTTCATAAATTTGAGTAATTCGAGTGTCTCTTACTAGCTGCTCTTGTCCCCACTCTCTTATGTAACCGTGACCACCAAACACTTGTTGGCCAAGTACAGTCATATCTAAGCTGACATCAGTCACAAATCCTTTCGCTATAGGAGTTAGTAACTGTGATTTAGCACTCGCCAATTTCATATCACTATCGTTATCACTATACTTAGCAATGTCTAATTGTGTAGATACGTAGGTAGTGAAAGCCCTGCCTGCTTCGTTCATGGCTTTCATTGTTAACAGCATACGACGTACATCAGGATGAACTATAATCGGATCTGTGTTGCTGTCTGTCATACGAGGAACACCTTTACCTTGCTTTCTATCCAACGCGTACGCTAGTGCATTTTGATACGAACGCTCCGACGCCCCTAATCCTTGTAAACCGACCAGTAATCGCTCGTAGTTCATCATTGTAAACATACAAGCTAAGCCTTTATTAACTTCACCAACTAAGAAGCCTTCAGCATCATCAAAATTCATCACACAAGTAGCGCTGCCGTGGATGCCCATTTTATGCTCAATAGAACCACAACTTACATTATTAAACTCACCAAGAGTACCGTCTGAATTTACTTTGAACTTAGGTACGATAAATAAAGAAATACCTTTGGAGCCTTCAGGGGCATCAGGTAATTTAGCCAGCACCAAATGAACGATATTCTCAGTGAGGTCTTGTTCACCTCCTGAGATAAAAATCTTACTTCCGGTGATATTGTATGAGCCATTCCCAGTGTCGACAGCTTTAGTTTTAATTAAACCTAAATCTGTTCCTGAGTGAGCTTCTGTTAAACACATACTGCCAGCCCAAGTACCAGAGTACATATTAGGTAAATATGTTTCTTTGAGTTCATCCGAAGCATGAGCTCTTATTGCAAGGCAAGCTCCTGCGGTTAAGCCTGGGTATAGGGCAAATGCTAAATCAGCACTACACATCATTTCTTCGTGCATACCAGCCAGTGACTTTGGCATTCCCATCCCACCAAACTCAGGATCTCCAGCTAAGCCAATCCAACCACCTTCAGCAACAACATTGAATGCTTCTTTATAGCTTGCAGGAGTTGTTACCTTACCTTCATCCCATTTCACCCCTTCTTCATCTGCTGCCCGAGAAAAAGGAGCCATAGCTTGTTCGGTCACTTTTGCACTTTCTTCCAAAATGGCTTTTGCCGTATCAGGATCAATACTTTCAGAAAGGTAAGAAGACTGCTGCCAGAATTCATTTGCTTTGAAGACGTCAAAAAGCAAAAAGTTCATGTCCTTTAGAGGTGCTGAATATTGACTCATAGTAATCACTCTTTTTTATACTTATAAATTGTTCAAAACTATACATTAGAAAAAAATTAAAACAAACGTTTGAATTATATTCTTACGGTTCAAAAATTAACTTAGATCATTAGTTAAAATTGAGTGTAGACGCTTGAGTGATATCCGCTAAATTGTTAGCTTTCGAGTATCTGAAATGTAGAGATTATTTATGGAAATTTGGGTTGATGCTGATGCCTGTCCGGTACCAGTAAAAGAAATATTGTTTAAAGCCGCTGAAAGAACAAAAACAAAAGTGACACTCGTGGCCAATCAATACATTAAAACACCACCGTCTTTGTTTATAAGTATGTTACAAGTTAGTCATGGCTTTGATGAAGCTGATAACACAATCGTAGATAAAGTATCAGCTGGAGATTTAGTGATCACAGCGGACATTCCATTAGCTTCAGATGTTATTGATAAAGGGGCGTTTGCTTTAAATCCTAGGGGGGAACTTTACTCTACTGCAAACATTAAGCAGAAACTGAATATGCGAGACTTTATGGATACTATGCGTTCTAGTGGTATTCAAACTGATGGACAAAATAAGTATGGTGATAAAGAGAAGCAAGAATTCGCTAATCAGCTTGATAAAATATTAGCGAAGAAAAAGTAAGCCTATCTAAGATTAAAATATAGTATCAAGCACAACTGTTACTTTTCACGTTGTGCTTTTTGCTTTTCGCCCCAGTCACATAGCATATCTAAAATTGGCCTTAACTCGTCAGATAGCTTTGTACTTTTATACTCCACTCTAGGCGGAACTTCAGGATACACTTTTCTGGTGACAAGACCGTCAGACTCCAACTCTCGTAATTGCTGAGTTAGCATTTTTTGAGTGACTTTAGGAATACGCTTTCTCAACTCACCAAACCTTAGCGTTTGCTCCCGTAGATGAAACAAAATAATAACTTTCCATTTTCCACCTATTACATTCATAACCGAAGTCATTGGGCAGCCCGCCAAATTATTTTCAGTTATTTCCTCATTTAACTCTTTGTTTTTACTCATAAGTTACCTAAACGATACTAGCTTACAAATTAGTGCTTACTTGATTCAATAAGGTCCAAGTCTTACAGTATAAAAAAGATACCAACTATATTTATAGACCCAAAGGAACTTTATCACGCTAAGTGAAATGTTGCATCAAAAGGGTAAATATAACTTCGAAGTAACTGCCGGTATTAAGTTTTAACTATCCGTTTTAATAGGAATCCAAGTAATGAAAAATTACCTAACCATATTTAGTTTACTCGCTATGTCATTAGTACCTCAAGTTAATGCTAATGAGTTCATTTATAAGCCACCTTCTGCAACACAAATCGCAGAGCATCATCAAAAAGTTGAAGGCACTCACCGGGAGCGCTTTGTAAAGTCATACGAAATCCAAAGGCTAAGCAACAATGTGTACTGGGTGTCTGTCGCTAATTACAATGTTACCGTCTTAGTAGGAAATGAAAGTGTATTGCTAATTGATGCTCCTCATGGCACAGGTAAACAGTTATTGAAAGCGATAAAGTCCATTACCGACAAGCCACTATCAACTATTGTTTATTCGCACGCTCACGCGGATCATATTGGTGACTCAAGTGTGATAAGCAGAATCCTTAGCGACCTAAATATTGATACATATGGTACAGAAGAGGTAAACAACGCACTGGTTTCTCATGGAGTTTCCCTTCCTATGCCAGTGAATAAAATCATTAATGACAGTTTTGAATTCGAAGGTCACCATGTAAATGTTTTTTCTAACTTCAATGGCCATACACCTGATAACACTGCGTTCATCATTGAGGACAGTGGTCGTAAAATTATTCATGCAATAGATTTAATTCATCCAGATCAACTTGAGTTCAGAAGTTTTTCAAACGTCGAAGATGCGATAGCTTACAAACAGGACATTGATAGATTATTAGAATTAGACTGGGATGTAATGGTTCCTGGTCACAGCAATATAGGATATAAAGCAGACGTTTTATTCGTACAAAGCTACATTCAAGATGTTCAAACTTATATTAGAGAAGGATTGTCAGGTGCAGACTTTGCTGAGCACTTTAAAGGTGAATCGCCTTTCGCTTGGTATTCTGGCTATACCAACGAAGTGATTGACTTTGCTTTAACGAAACTAGCAAAGAAATATAGAAAAGGCAGAGAAGAAGAGTTTGATATTGTTGCACGCTCACATGTTCGAGTAATGTTTTGGGCTATGTTCGCCAGAGCTTTATAAACTCTAAGTGGTAAAAAATGTGCCGTTCGAATAAAGCAACGGCACATAATTGAAGTAAAAGCATTGAACGGAAAACTACGAAGTTTCCTTTTGAACTAAGCTTTCATCCGGTGCATTTTCACTCAAGTTTTTAGGGAAAATAATTGTAATTAAGGCACATGAGCTATGCACTATCGCAAGTACCCTGAAAGGAGCAATAATAGGATCAATAACTACAAACAGGATTAATACTGCATCTAGTGGTAATCCTAAAGGACTTGATACTATCCCTAGCATAGTCAGCAATGACACTCCCGAAGAACCAGCAGTAGCAGTACCTGCTAGCACAGAGCCAAAAACAACTAACAGAAAAGTACCTAAACTCATATCCAAGCCATATAACTGCACAACAAACATAGTAGCTAGCGAGAAGTAAAGAGTTGGACCGATTCTGCACAAGGTAAAGGTCAGAGGGACTAGGAAGTCTATTTTCTCTTTGTCATACCCTAACTTTTTATTCATCGCTTCTAATGCGCCAGGCAAACTAGCCATAGTGTTGGCGGACGATAACGAAATAATAATAGGGTTCTTTAGTGCCCGAAGTGGTGTTAAGAAACTGCCGGTTCTAACTTTCATAACAAAGCACATAATAAAAAACCAAATAATGAAAGTTAAAATAACCAAAGGAACAAATTTGATCATTGCAATCACAGCTTCAAAGCCAATCTTTGACAAGGTTGATGCAAGTAAACCGCAAATACCAAAAGGAAAGATGTACATTAACCATTGAACTAACTTTGAGAACGAGCTGTAAATAGCATCAAAAGTTTGAAAGATGTGTTCAGATGTTTGCATTTTTAGCGAACCAATCGTGCAGCCAAAGAGGATCGCAAAAAATAAAACTTTGATCGTATTCCCTTCACTTAATGCCGTAAATATATTCGACGGAACCAAGGTGAAGAAAAACTCCTTCATAATGGACTCATCAGTTGGTGGCGCATAAGTTTTAAATAAGTTTACTTCGAGATCCGGCGCTGATAAATCATAAATAATATTACTAATCACCATCAACGCATCGTTATTTAATTTACCTGGCCCAACAATATAACCAATGCTTGTACCGATTAAACTCGCTGCGAGTAAGCTCAAAATAAAGGTTGCAAACAAGCGGGTTACAAATCCGTTTTGCTCTGATTGTTTAAGCAATTTACCAATACTCAACGAAATTGCAGATAGTAATATCGGCAAAATACACATCTGTAGAATATCAATATAGAAACTACCAAGCGGCTCTACTACACTAACGTATTCTGTTTCTACTAGTCCGATGTACGCACCTATCGCAGCACCAACGAGAACCGCTTGACCAGACTTAAGCCATTGCAAAATATTCATTTTTGCTCTCCTTCTGCTGATTGTTGTCCGCTTATTTTGTAACGATGGATTTGAGAAACTACGCTGTCATAATCAAACAAAACTCTGTTAGCACTTAATTCAAGCCCCAGAGACTCTATGTAAAAATCTAATAGCGCTTTAAGAAATTGAGCGTCAGACTGCAGGGCAATGCCTTTAGGGTCATAGTCTTCCTCTAAAACAACTGTCAGCAACTCCATCGCGTACTGTTTGTTGTCTAAGGTTACTTTTTTGATTTCTGCTTCATCTCTAAAGCCAGCAATAACTTCCCTATTTAAGACTGCTTGGACAACATCAGGCCAAGAGTCATATTCCTTGATAGCCATATGTTGAAAGCGCTGTTTAGCGTAAGTTACGTAAGAAGAATTACCTATAACTCCAAGTGTTCCCTGTAGCTTTTGAATCGCTTCTCTTTTAGTTTTGTCGCCAAGCTGTTGTTCAAGCAAAATGCGATTAACTAACAAACCTTTTCTTAATTTAATATAAGGTTGGGTGAATAATACTCTAGCAGCTCTTTCAAAAGTGATACTTAGCTTGCATATGCCTATATCAGCTTGACCAGAAGAAACCATATCCACCACTTCGTTTAGCGATGTTGCTGAACGGTCGAACTCTATTCCAATTCCTAGTTCTCTAGCGAAACCTTGGATAAGCTCGATATCTACACCAGCCAACTGTCCATTTTCGTCTTGATAATAAAAAGGTGGCGTATCGCGATTGTACATAGCAACACGTAACACCTTACGTTCAAAGATAGAATCTAACTCTCTAGCATGTTTTTCTGGGCTAGCTACTGACGACTGCGGTAAAGAGTTTGTTGCGAATACTTTTACAGAAAGTAGCAGTAATACTAATGGAAAGCTCAAAGACAACGCCTTTATTAATGATGTTTTCATTTTTAACCTCGATATCTGTTGTTAGAACTTATAAATAGTGGAGAGTTGAAGGCGTCTAATTTTTCCTGTTTCTCCTGAGACTTTTGTTACCTCGGCGAATGAATGTTCTATACCAGCTTCAAAGCTAGAGCCTAGCTTCCATATAACATTGCCGTGAATTGACTGGAGCTTTTCAGTGTTACTATCAAAAAGGTTTGTTTCATTATTAGATGCAAAGTCAATATCAATAAAACCAGTACTGATGTTGGCTCGTAAAGATGGTGAGAACTTATATTGGTATGCTAAATATCCACCTCTAGCATCGAGTAAATTTAAGCTAAACTCGCTAGGTTGGCTTTGTTTATAAACAACAACTCCTGCAGAACCAGCTACTTCCTGAATGTAGCGGCCAATTCCTTTACCTTGGCTATAGTGAAATTTAACCAACTGTTTATCATCAATTTTTAATTTTCCTGATGTACCTATGCCATAACCAAGCTTACTTTCAGAGCTTTGAGGTGAGTACGCTTCAAGTTTTCTTACCACAGTTTGCAATGACAAATGCCCCCAGTCACTTTGGTATCTGGCTTTTGCTGTCAGATCAAACATTGGGTCAGCTGACTCTGGATTTTCTTTTGAGCTAGTGTCTGCGCCGATATGATCATCAGTAACTCTTAAGTCCGTTTCAGGATTTTCAATGCTGTAACTTAATTGAAGATTGTCAAACTTATGTTGAAACCTCAGTTGTCCTTGGCGGAGGAATGCCTGACCTGTGTCATTTGAAAAGTCTAGAGTTTCAGGGAATGAGCTGACATCAACGTAATTAGACCATGTTTGGCCTACAAGCCATGAATCATACTGAACATAAGCGTGTCGAAGACGAAAAGAAACTGAATTAGATATGGTCTCTGAACCTTCGGGGCTATTGGTCCCGCCTCCATAGAAGTCACCTTCAATTACTGCAGTCAATGGTTGTTCGTGATCGTAATCGAGGTAACTGAGCTTAACTCTGCTTTCTCGAGCATGTATACGAGCCTGATTACCCTCATTGGAGTCTGCAATTGGTATACTGCTGTAATTGATCCGATCGCCGCTTTGGCTTTCGAAATCATAGATAAAATCAACTTTGACCATGCCTGATAATGACAATTTATCAAGGTAGTCGCTTTGACTATAAGCTGAGAAAACAGGCGAGATAATCAGTAATATGAGCCAGACTAAGGCTTTTGTTACCCGACCATAAGTTATGTTTTTACTATTTGGCATTATCACTTTCCTTCTATAAATTGCCAGTATTGCTAACCACCAGACCAGAACGAATTACAGAACTAGAGAAATCACTTTCTTTGGCACAACAGCGTTAGAATTAATGAGTAAAAGAGCAATTGATGCACTGAGACAGCATTTGCATAGAAGTTATGTACAGAATGAATTTATTTAGCTTCTTATGTGTCGATACAACTTCTATCGACACCAATTCTTTTGCTTAAATTTGTTCTAGTTGGAAACCGTTATTGGGAATAATTTAGTGCTGTGTTTGGTGCAACTTATCAAATTCATTCATTGCGTTATTCGCTACACTAAAGCTAGATTTGCTTAGTGCGACTGAGGCATCACAACTTTTATTGGAACAGTTAAAGCTGCTCCCTTGCAGTAACATTTTCGGTTCAATAAATATTTTTCCGCCACAACACGGGCATTGAATTTCACTGTAATCTTTCATGGGTCGTTTCCTTAAAATGCTCGGCTTATAAAGCCGAGCAGAACATTGGAATTCAAAATGATGTTTTGAATTGCTAAATGGCTATTCGCCTTGCTCGCCTTCTTTCAATTGAATAGGAGCAATGCATTGTGAGAATGCTTGAATGATGGTTGTTACGCCTTCAGGTAAAGGCAATTGACCAGCGTGAGCATTGATTTGATAACGTGCTGAGTTTGATTTCTCATAATGAGACTTTTCAGACGAAGACTGCTTACTTGATGCTGATACAGAGCCACTTACTTCCGCTGAAAAGCAGCCATAACCAACTCTTGCACTAAAACTACCTTCCGCAGCTTGTTCTGACTCTGATGACGTTTCTTTATCATTGGAGAATGAACTTTTCACTTCCATTTCAAAGTTAACATCAATATTGTCCACAGCTAATGAGTTCAGTGGCATGATGGTTAATAATGGTAGATCAAAGCGCGTTTCAACTGGTGTTCCAGCTTCACCGTTTGGTTTAATTACCGAGCGGGTCAACGTCATATTGATCATGATAGGTTTGTAATCTGTTGAATCACCGTTTTCAGTAATGTCAAAGCAAGTACTTAGTAAGAATTGCGTTTGCGTCATTGCCATTTTTGCGTTGGCTTCAGCACCAGCAAGTAGTGGAGCACTAACTAAAGACTTAATTGGTAAACCACTGAATTGTTGGGCCATAGAGACTAAAGCTCGATTTTGATCAGGCATTGTCTTTTCCTTATTTCATTTGATTAATGAGAGTTCTAAAAAGCGTAATTAGCTTTCTTTCACACTCGAAGAGTTCCAAATTAATCCAACCGCATACCAAGCGATGCAGAGAATCTATGAGGAGAGAAGTGACAGCAGATTTTCTTCCTGAATGAGCTACTGCTAGTTGCCAAACACCTTAGGAAAAGGAGATCAGCTAAATTAAAATCCTTCTTAAACTTGGGTCTACAAAATTAGAAGACTCTGTAGAATTAATTGCTATGAATTAGACTGAGGTTAAGCAATCAGCTATCTGCTGTTTTTGCTTCGTCTTTCAATTGAATCGGCGCAATTGCGCTCGCATAGGTATCGATAATTGTGGTAATGCCTACAGGTAAAGGTAACTGCCCAGCGTGAGCATTCACTTCATATTTAGCTGAGTTCGATTTTTTGTAATTTGAACTTTCGCTGCTGTCGGACTTTTCTGTTGCTGCAACAGCGCCAGTCATCTCTGCGGAGACTGTGCCTTGGTTTAGCGTTTTACTTATCCCTTGATTATTTGTTTCTTCTTTACTGCTGGAGTCTGCACTGTTCGACTCGAATGAGCTTTTCACTTCCATTTGAAATGAAAAATTCATTTCGTCCACAGCCAAAGAGTTAATAGGAATAATTGTCAACAGAGGCAGCGATAAGTCGCTTTCGATAGAATCAGCTTGTGAACCATCAGGATTTATCACAGATCGTGTCACTGTCATATTTATCATGACGGGTTTGTGGATCTCATTTTCCCCATCGGATTTCAATTCAAAACAAGTTTCCAATAAAAACTTAGTTTGAGATAGCGCCATCATGTTGTTTGCTTCTGAAGCAGCAACCAAAGGAGCACCTATAAGTTCTTTCATGGGTAACCCACTGAATTGTTGCGCCATAGATACTAGCTTTTTCTGTGTAGCCATTTTTTATCTCCTTATTTGAGTTTTTCACTAGGTTTAGCCAGGGATTTGCGCACGTAGAGCTTTCTCATAACCTTCAACAATCTTTTGCAGCCCTTCTGGTGGTTCATGACCAATTAACGAAATTTCAATATGAGTATTGGTGGTGTCTTTAATCACTGCATTCTCACCTCCAGTTACTTGTGGAGCTCTAAAAGCGACGAACAGTTCATCGTTGTTATCAGCAGTAACCTCTAGATCTGCAGAGAACTTCACATCCTTGATACGAGGGCTACTAATAGGACATAAAGTGATAAGTGGCACATTAACTATGGTCGAATCAACACCATCTGAATTTTGACTTGGAAACGCCATAGCAACCATTTTAGGACGATAAGTTGCATCCTCTTCTGAAGCCGAATCGGTTTGGTCTAATGCATTAATTTTCTCTAATACTCTATTCGCTTTAGCTTTATCACCTCCTTCAATAGCCTCGCTGAGTTCTTTAGATAATTCTTTTTTTTCCGCTGAACCTTCAGTGATGATTTTGTCGAAGAATTTGTCTATATGTTTTATACCGGCTTGTTCTACTGCTTGAGCTGCACTATGAATACTTTGGTGTACCGCGTGCATAAGTGCTTGAAAACGAATCATGGTCTTGCTTCCTTATCGCATTGATGTTGATTGAATTATTTGTGACTTAAATTTTTTTTGTACTGTGAAATAAGCTCTTCAAGCTCTGTCTCACTCTGTGATGGCTCGATAGAGAGAACAAGTTCAGTGACATGACTCGGATCGATAGTTAACTTTCGTTTATTATTTTGGGTGCTAGACAGTACCTTCACATACACGTCATCATCTTGTTGTTTTATAGTCTCTAGCTTAGATTTTATGGTGCAGCTAGTTATTTGAGGCACGGACAAAGGCGCCAGAGTGAGTAACGGAACAGATATTTGCTGAGATTGCCAAACACCATTATTGAGAACAGGCATATCGAGCTTCACCATTTTAGGCTTGTATTGCCTATCTTCGGCGTTTTCTTGTTTTACTTCGTTCTTTAATGAAGCTAACAAAGTTTGAGATTGTTCTTTATCCCCTTGCTCTAATGACTCAGTAATTCGCTCTATTTTATTAACTAAGTTTTGTTCCTGGGCTTCACTAAGTGGCTTATCAAAGAAGCGCTCTATGTACTTTAATCCAACGCCTTGCAAAGACTCATTTGCCGCTGTTAAATCACTGTGAATAGATTCAACTAAAGAGGAGAATTTGATCTCCTTTTGTTCTAACACTTCTTCTTTCGCTTCATGGCTTGACGCACCTATGCCAAAAAAGCGTAATACTTTATTGAATTGTTTCATTTGTATTCTCGCAGTTGTAATTCACTCAGGTATTCACGCTAATAAAACGACATCACTAACGGGCAACTTAACTGTTAAAAACAGTTGCAAGCTTGCTATTTCAATAGCCAAAGTTTTACTTTTGAAGTCTTCCAACAAGACTCCTTGACAACCAGATAAAGCGCCTCTAATTATCTCTACTCGCTGTCCTTGTCGTAATTCAGAAATAGGACGGGGAGTATCAATTTGCAGTGCTGCCGTTTTTTTAATGAGTTGCATTTGTTGTTCAGGGATCACAGTTGGGTTTAGCCCCGCTTTCACATAACTATCAAAACCTTTGATGTACTTGATTTTGCAAAACGCTCTTTCGTCATGTTTTACGAATAAATAATTTTTAAACAGTGGCTTTTTGAACGTTTTAATTCGGTCTTTCCAAACTCTAGTTTCGGTTATAAGCGGTAAATAAGTTTCACATGACAACTTGTGCTGCTGATTCATCATTAAAATGCCATTTTTTAGCGTCTGCTCAGCTTTGCTTTTAGTGTAAATCGCATACCAGTTTTCAATATTTTGTGAACTCATCATTTATTTCCTTCTGGCCAAGCTCCGCCATTTCAGCCCAACTGAACTGATTGAAATGAGCAATCACTCCAGATTGGCAATTGCATACAAATAGGTTTGTATTGATGAGTTTATTTAGCTCCACAAAAAATACTTTTGATAGAGTAACTAAAACTTTTGTTAGCGTAATTATTTGTGACTTTTTATGCGGCTATTTCGAGGCGAGACACCAAAGTGCTGTTTATAAGCGGTAGAAAAATTGGCTGTGTTCTCATAACCAACTTCGAAACCAATGTTTTGGATGGACAGCTCAGTGTTGATAAGTAATTGCTTCGCCGCTTCTAGTCGTTGAGTTCTAAGCCATTGAAAAACGGTCATGCCAGTTACTTTCTTGAATACGGCTGCCAATTGAGTGCGATTGGAACCAACAGCATAAGCAATATCGTCTAACATTTGTTTAGTATCTAAGTGCGCCGTTAAATATTTGCATGTTTTTTCAACCAACATGCCTTCTTTACTATCGGACACACATATATCTGGCGACACACTAATCACTGATTGATCAATATGACCTCTTATTTCTACTTCTAAACCGGATGCTTGAAGAGACTCGATACACTTATTAACGTCTTTGCTCTTAGCAATAATGGTTACGTCATTGTTCGAATTTGCCATTTCTACTCCTGCCAATTTCAGAGCTATTTACTAGAAATCAGAGAGCTAGATATTGCTTGTAGTATATTTGGGTATTTACAGGGAAAAACAGGATCTCTTTTACTTGCAGACAAAAACAAAAAAAGCCGACTTTAGTTGTTCTAAAGTCGGCCTTTTTATTAATCTAAATTTGTTCTAGATAACAACATATTCCCCGTCAAACTGGGCTACCGGAACAGTGTCATCCAACACTTCAACAGATACCTTGATTCGAGCTTTTTTTCCTTCTTCTAAAGGTGCAAAGTCGCCGGAGACATTCTCAAACTTAGCCACAGACCGAGGTAATTCTGTTACTGGTTTGTGATAATGAATGTTTGCGTCAGCCAAGACTATGCTGCCTTCTATTTTTTGCTCTTTCATCATCAGGTGCACTAATCCCCAGCCTGTCAGTGTTGCCAAGGAATAAATGCTTCCCGCAAACATAGTGCCGTGTAAGTTCATATTTGGATTTAATGATGCCCGGGTTTCAAAAGTGTCACCAGTATATTGAAATACTCTAATACCCATAAGCTGAGTTATCGGAATTTGCTGATGCCAAATATTCTGCAGATCTAAGCACCATTGAGGATTACGAATAATGACTTCAACATCATCTAACGCTTTACACATTTGTACATGAGGAATTGAGCCAAAAATTTCTGGTGCATCGCCTGTGATAACGTAGCCTAAGTTTTCATAGAAGTTGGTCGCACTTTTACGAGCATTTAAAATAACCCGTTTAACACTTTCTTGACGAGCTATGGCTTCTAACGACTCTAACATCATGGTAGCAAGGCCTTTTCGTCTGTGTGCTTCTGTTACAGCCATATACCTGATTTGCCCTTCTTCCGAGCTAACTAAATGTAATCTTGCAACTCCCACAACTTGGCCTGTTTCATCAATCACCATCCGGTGCCAAGCGTGCTGTTCGTACTCATCTTTTTCTGAGCCTCTCGGCTGCTGTAACGGCGCTCTAAGTACCTGCCAACGAACCTCATAATATTGTTCCCAATCTTTGTCTGATTGCGGTGCAATTACTTGATACATCGGCGACTCCTGTTTACATCTCTACTAGACGTCATGATATTTTTCTTTATTATTATTTGTACCATCAAGTATTTAAGCTGATCCATGAAGCTAGCGCAAACCCTATCGCCAGAAAACAGTAAACAAATACTGTACATGAATAAACACAGTGGTAAGAATTTGGTTGTCTATGAAAACGATGAACTAATTTGGCTCACGTGCGACGATGTATTGCAGTCTGCAATTTATAAAGAAGTGCCTTATCGCTCTGTGCTACCACATAGCTACGTAATGCTCCTGCCTTTGCTTTATGATGAAGAACCCAAAACGATACTAGAGCTTGGTGCAGGTGCTTTGTCTACTCAGAGATACTTGAGAACAAGCCACCCAGATGTAGAAATGCTAAGCATTGAGTATGATCAACATATGATTGATATATCTCGTGACTACTTTCCAGCGTTTGAGCAACTAGAGGTATTGCACGCTGACGCTTTTGAATATGTAGATAAGTTACAAGGTAGTGGAGAAAAGTTTGATTGGTTGATGGTTGATTTGTTTTATGGCGCAGACTCACCAATGCATAAAACCCCGAAAGCCTTTTTAGCTAAGTTAACCACTTTAGTTGCAGCTAAAGGATGGTTAATCATAAACATTCTTACCAAAGACAAAAAGGAACTAACAGAGTTAGCGGAGACCTTAAAAGAAGTGACAGCAGGAAAGGTACATTTATTTTCGGTTCCGGAAATGTTAAATCACGTATTTTTAGTAAAGCTAGATCAGAGTTTTACTTTCCCAGAGGAAATAACCAAACACAATCTAGCTTAAGTTTAATGATAGCTTTTAGTCTTGTTCAAGAGAGTTTTTAATTGCTTCAACTTCTTTCTCAAGCTGTTCCAATTTAGCCCTTGTTCTTGCTAATACTTGAGTTTGCACATCAAATTCTTCACGACTCACTACATCTAGCTGACTTAATTTTGCCTGAACGACTGCTTTAACTTTTTCTTCCACATTGTCTGCAATGTTTTTAACACCTGGAGGAATGGCGTTCGTAATTTGCTCAGCTATTTGCTCAATTTTTTTACCGTCGATCATTTTTCTACTCTGAATGAATAATATGCGTAATATTGTACGTGTTTATGCAGACAATTGGCCAACTTAATTTGTTTCGCAATTAAAAACTGTTCATTTTTTGTAAGACATCTGCCATGAGCAAATGTAAGAAATCACGTATTATAACCATCAAGAATTAGTCAAACCATTGTATTATAAGGTCTTTAGCAATAGTTCATTTTATAAATGTAAAAAAATATTAATTTTTGCTTGAGTCTTAACTGAAAAACAGTAAATTATTCGTCGTTGCCACGGAACATGAATAAAAATATGGATTCAACTCAGGAAGTAGTTGTGGTGAATTGCGGAGTTTGCGTATGGGCTCCCATGGAAGAACTAATAAAGCGTCAGTGAAGACCGAGCATAACCAAAGACATATATGGATATTACATAAAAACAAGATGGATAATTGAATCAGTGACGAGACAAGGTGTCGTGCGTTCGGAAGGATTTATCGAAGTAAATATACTTGGTACTAAATAATTTTGGTTACCAAAAAATTCAAGGCGGTAGTAGTCACACTATCGCCTTTTTTATTACTAACAATAACAATTCCCACATAAATAGCCTGAATTCAGGATAAATAATCAAAACGATTAACGTTTTCTTTGAGTTAGTATAAAATTCACCTCCATTTCCCTTAATATTCATGGCCTGACAATGACACGAAAGAAAAAATCGAGAAAGATTGGTCAAATCGGTGTTCGTAAGCAAGATGATCGCCCAGAAAAAAAGCCAACTAGTATCCGCAAGAAAAAAGCACCGAAAGGCCAAAAGTCAGGTAATAGAAATAGCCTGATGGAAGAGAAAGTAATCTCTTCGACGACAGCAGGAATAACTAAGAAAGATCCTAAACTTGGTAGTAAGAAGAAGATCGAACTAGTTAAAACTAAAGCAGTAGAAAAGCCTGTAGCTCCTGTTAGCACACCTAACAAAAAGCCAGAAGTTAAACTGACCAAGGTCGCACAAAATCAGATTTCTCCAGAACAAGAGCTAGAAGCTTTAGAAAATGATGAAATGCTAATTGATCTAGCAGAGCGAGTTGAAGCAGGTGAACTGCTTACAGGTAAAGATGCTAAGTACTTCAACAAAAATATGGCACGCTATGACGAGCTATGTGAGAAGTTAGGTATTGAAGAGGAAGAAGACACTGACCCGCTAAACTCGGATCAGTGGGATGATTTATTAGATAAGTAATAGAGTAATAATATGTTGTATTTCTTTATCGCTTTAGGCGTTATCTTTGTTGCGGGCTTAGCTTTTTATGCGGGTCAATTGCTGTGGCAAGTGAAACAACAAAGTTTGGTTAAACAAGAGCAAAAAGACAAACGTTTAAAGTATCTTACCGATAGTATTAGTTTTATTGCTAAAGCTATGAAAGAAGAACAATGTGAATTGTCTGAAGGTGTATTAAGAATTTGGGTTTTACTGGATCATTACAATTCAGAGCAGGAATTACCAAAGGATTACCCTGCGCTATATCCAGGATTTTCTGCACTGTACGAAGTAATCAAAGATATGCCAACTCATGAAGCTCGTAAAAAACAAGGTAAGCAGGAAAGATTTAAGATGGATGTGGCGAGGTGGGATGCCGAAAAAGAGCATAACGATCAAATTGTTACTGATATCACTAAGATAATGGAAGAATTTAGTTAAAAAAGGAGGCCTTAGCCTCCTTTTTATTTAAATTCAGCCCCTAATTAACGCTCACCTTGAACTTCAAAATCGTCACTTACCAATTTGGCAGAGCCGTCAGCACCAACTTTCCAGTGCTCTCTGTGTACAACACCAAACGCTTTATTCATAGTCCAGCTAGAAGTTAAGATATAACCATCTTCACCTTCTGCTTCCCATGTAACATCTGTGTAATCTACATCTGCAAAACCTTGGTCTATGATATTTTGCCAGAATGCTTGAATAGCTTCTCTACCTTCAAAAGTGCCAAATGGCTTTGCTTGCATAACACAGTCAACCTCATACTGTTGTGCGCAACCTTTTGCATCTTGGCTATTAAACGCTTGCTGCCAAGCTGCAATACCTTTTTTACACGCTTCTAAAACTTGATTATCTGACATTTTCAATTCCTATTCGTTAGCTACGAACGTAAAGATACACTTGAGTATAACCAAGAAAAACAACTACAATTAAAATAATTGTTTAATAAAACAGAACAATAAAATGAATCGATTACGCAAGATGGAAATCTTCGCTCATATTGTTGAACAGGGTTCCATTTCTGCTGCGGCAGAAAAGTTAGAGTTATCCAAATCAGTGATCAGCCAGCATCTAAAAGCACTGGAAGCTGAGGTTGGTTTAACTTTATTAAAGAGAACAACAAGAAAACAATCACTAACTGAAGCAGGACAGTCTTTTTACAACAGTTGCAAAAACTTAAACGACATTGCCAACAATGCTTGGCAGCAGCTAGAACCACTAAAAGCGGAACCTCAAGGTAGAATTAAAATTACAGCTTCTCATGCTTTAATGGATAGTTTAGTCGTTCCAGCCATAACCAAGCTGTTTAAACAATTTCCCAAACTCCAACCCGAGCTGATAAGCGAGGACCAGCATTTAGATTTCATGGAGCGAGATATAGATTTGGCGATTAGAGTAGGAAGCTCGTCTGATAGTAACTATAAACAGAAACGCCTAGGTTTTTTTCAAGATATACTTTGTGCTTCTCAGAGTTTATCCATAACCAAAGATCTGTCTTTAATGCCTTATATTGCTAACAGTTGGCAAGGGCGAGACATTGTTCATCAATTTACAGGGAACGACCAAAGCAGCTACACGTTAAAAGCAACCCCTTCTTGCACAGCTAATTCCTTTCATAGCTGTTTATCGTTAATTCGTGCTGGTGCGGGGATAGGCTTAATCCCAAGTTTTTATTTTTCGCAAGCACAAGGAACACTGATAAATGTGTTGCCTCATATGCACCTAGAAGATAATCCTATTTATGCCTTACATCCTTACAATAATCAGCCACTGAACGTAAAGGTCTGTATTGAAGCTATAGAAGCTGAACTAAATAGCCATCAATATCTAAGTAAACGCTAACTATTCAACTGGTTTAATAGCTTGTCTTTCTTTTGCCATAAATCGTTGAGCCAACCTTGGAACTTGGTTTTATAGGCTTCATCATTAAAGTAGTCACCCGTTTGGGCTTCTGTGACTTCCATTAATTCTACTTTAACTTGAATTCGCTTCATTCTACCTAAAAGCATATCTTTAGCAGGTTCTTCATTGTCAGGGTAATTTACTGTGACATTGAGCATCCCTGAAAATAAATGGCCCATTGCACTTAGTGTAAAAGCAATACCACCAGCTCTTGGCTCTAATAAGTGATTAAAGTTACTATTGGTCTTAATCCTTTTTTGCTCAGTACAACGCGTACCTTCCACAAAATTGATGATAGTTGTTGGAATGTTTCTAAACTTTTCGCATGAACGTTTCGTGCTAGCGATATCTTGCCCTTTCTTCTCTGGATACTTTTCAATGTAGCTGCGGCTATATCTTTTCATAAATGGCATATCCATAGCCCAAGCAGCCATACCAACAAAAGGCACTCGCTTTAATTCGTCTTTTAGAAAAAATTTTGGCGAAGGTAAACGATTCAAAGCAAGTTGAGTGATAACCATAATGTCCACCCAACTTATATGATTACAAATAAGTAAGTACCAACCTTTCTTGTCAAATTTATCCTGGCTATCAATTTGCCATTCAACAGGATTTGTTAGGTTAATAATTAATAAATTAAATAAAGCCCACGCTCGCCATAAACCATTGATGATAAAATTAAGTACCAAGGTAATAGGCTTAATAGGCAGTACCAACTTCACTAAACCAAGAACAAATATTGATGACCCTATTACCGCCGCATTAATAAAGAACAACGGTGACGTGATAAATATCAATATGAATGAAGGTAAAAACGATAGCATGGTACTTCCTTAAATTACTGCTGCTGTGCTTGGCGCTTAAGATCACTTAACGTGTTTTGTTTTTGTTGCCACAGGTCATTTACCCACGAATGCAGCTGCTTCTTATACTCTTGATCAGAGGAGTAGTCGCCAATTAACTCTGGGGTAATGTCCATTACATTAACATGCATATATACCTCACGCACTCTTCCTGATAGGAACTGCCAAAACGTAGGAATTTGCTCGGGATAATGAATAGTCACATCAACAATTTTATGTAGCTGTTGTCCCATTACAGTTAACACAAACCCAATCCCTCCAGATTTAGGTTTTAACAGCCCCTCAAATGGGCTGGCTTGGCGCACATGTTTTTCTTCTGTATATCGGGTCCCTTCCATAAAGTTCATCACTGACACAGGAGTAAATTTAAACTTCTCACAAGCTTTTTTCGTTGTTTCTAAATCTTTACCTTTAAGGTGTGGATTTTTTGCGAGGAAAGATTTGCTGTATCTGCGCATAAAAGGAAAGTCTAGCGCCCACCAAACTAAACCTAACACAGGCACTTTAATTAGCTCTTGCTTCAAAAAGAACTTCAAAAATGGAATTTTTCGATTTAATACGCGTTGTAATACTAAGATATCAACCCAAGACTGGTGGTTGGATAAAACCAAGTACCAGTCTTTTTTAGTAAGCTCAGCACCGCCAGAAACATGAATACGTACTGGCGTAGTCAGTTTCTGAATCAGAGTATTGGTATCTATCCAGCGACTTGCACAAAAATCAAGAATCGCTCCTATCCAACCGCGTAGAGTACGAATCGGAATTAACTTAAAAATCGACAAAAGCAAAATAGGCATAGCCCAAAACAGAGTGTTGATTACATACAAACTAAAGCCAACGGTGGCTCGAATAATGCCAATTACAGCTGCTAGCATTGATTTCCTCTCTCATTTTCAAAATATGTATAACCTTCTAAACCTAACTTCAGCTCTGTTAAGTAGCTTTGTTTTTGTGACTCAGAGACTTTTGATTGCTCTAACTGCTGCGCATAACTCTCAGCTAGTTTGTCAGATTCAAAATGTACGTGCTTTAAAACATCAGTTACGCTTTCGCCTTTTATTAACTTAGTTAAGCGATATCCTGTTGCTTCCGATTCATCAATTTCAACATGCACAGAGTCGGTATCACCAAATAAATTATGCAAATCACCCAAAATTTCCTGATAAGCTCCGACCATAAACATGCCAATCAAGTAATCACTCTGACCTTCATACTTAGGTAACGGTAAGCTAGTTTCAATTCCTGCCCCATCAGCGTATTGCGTAATTTGGCCATCAGAGTCACACGTGATGTCCTGAATAACTGCTCTAGTGTCTAATTCTTTGTTTAAATACTTCAATGGCATAATTGGGAACAACTGTTCGATACCCCATACATCAGGTAATGATTGGAATAGTGAAAAGTTGACAAACATCTTATCGGCTAGCTTTTCATTTAGCTCATCTAGCACTTCTCTATGCGCTCTAGACTTGATGTCTAACAGCAGCTGAACGCGCTGCAAAATAGCAAAGTATATTTGCTCTACTTTGGCCCATTGCATCATTCCCATTAGCCCTACAACATACTTTTGATGAGCATCAGAAAATAGATGAATAGCGTCGTGGTAAGACTCTAAAACATTACGCTTGTCCACGGCTTGATAGCTGCGCCATAACTCTTGATAGGTAGCGTCATCTCCATCTTCTGCAGGCGGAACTTGTTGTGGAATAGGTGCTTTTTCTATGTCGATGACATCTGTTATCAACATAGCATGGTGCGCAGTCATGGCTCGACCAGACTCAGTAATAATATTTGGATGAGGTAATTGCTTTTGTTCACAAATTTCGGCAATTGGTCCTACAACATTATTGGCGTATTCCTCCACTGTATAGTTCATAGAACAACTACTACGAGAGCCTGAACCTTCATAGTCAACGCCTAAACCACCGCCAACATCAATCGTACTAATAGGAACACCAAGCTCAGTCAATTCTGCATAATGGCGGGCACATTCCCTAATCGCATTGTGAATGTCTCTGATATTGGCAATTTGCGAACCTATGTGAAAATGTACCAAATTTAAATGTGATAATTTTTCAACCTGTTTTAGTTGCTCAACAATAGTCAAAACTTGTGTTGCAGAAAGGCCAAACTTACCTTTCTCGCCACCGGTGTTTTGCCATTTGCCTTTGCCAATTGAGTTGAGTCTAATGCGAATACCTATACTTGGAGTGAACCCAATTTTTTCTGCTGCTTCCAATAGCAATTCTAATTCAGATAATTTTTCTATTACGACATGAACTTTGTGACCCATGGCTTGGCCAATACATGCTAAGCGCATAAACTCACTGTCTTTATAACCATTACATACAATAGTAATAGGTTTGTTGGCTACGCCTAGCACAGCCATTAGCTCCGGTTTACTGCCAGCTTCAAGGCCTACTTTTCCTGAACTGTGCTTAACTAACTTATCAACCACTGAAAATTGCTGATTCACTTTGATTGGATATACCGCAGTGAATTTTCCGCCAAAGTTTCTTGCTTGTTTAGCCTTGCGAAATGCATTGATTAAGTTGTCTGCACGATGGGAAAGAATATCGGTAAAACGAGCTAAAATAGGTAGCGACAATCCTTGCTGTTTCAAATTTTCAACAAGCGACGGAAGGTTTATCTCGCCTTGCGCTTTCTTTGTTAACGGTGTAGCGACAACTTCACCATTGTTATCGATATCGAAGTAACCTTCACTCCATCGCTCAACATTGTATATAGATTTAGCAATTTCAATCTGTTTCACTGGCAGAGCTCTCTTTTTGAACCGATATTTCTGAATAAGTGGCGCGCATTTTATCTTAGATAAGCTACGCTTTTGAAGCCGCGAAGAAGAATAATTTATACATTCCTTCTGCCTTGCCACATAATAGATTGCACTTATATCTGTTATGTCAGAAAATGCGCGAAAATTGTAAGTCCTGTATGGAGAAGCATGATGTCTGACACAAATCCAAATTTATCGAATCAGCAATGGTGTACTGAAATTTATGATGACAGTGCCTTTGCATTAAAAATCAAATCAAAGTTAGCTTCTAAGCAATCTGAATTTCAGTTAGTCGAAGTATATGAAACAGAGTCTTTTGGTAATCTGTTAATGTTAGATGGCTGTACTATGGTTAGTACTCGTGAAAACTTCTTATATCACGAAATGATGAGCCACCCTGCTCTATTCACTCACCCAGACCCAAAAACAGTTGTGATCATTGGTGGTGGTGACTGCGGAACATTGCGTGAAGTACTTCGTCACCCAGGTGTAGAAAAAGTTCATCAAATTGATATCGACAAAGTAGTAACTGAGATGTCAGAGAAGTATTTCCCAGAGTTATGCGAGTCAAATGACGATCCAAGAGCAGACATCCAATTCGCTGATGGCATCAAGTTTATGGCTGAAGCACAAGACGATTCAGTTGATATTATTATCATCGACTCTACCGATCCTGTAGGTCCAGGCGAAGGTTTGTTTAATCATGCTTTCTATACAAATTGTTTAAGAGCTTTAAAGGCTGACGGAATCTTCGTACAACAAAGTGAGTCTCCATTGTTACACTTAGATTTGCTAACTGAGATCCGCGAAGCAATGACAGACGTTGGCTTCACAGACTTACAACACTTAAACTTCCCGCAAATGATTTATCCATCAGGTTGGTGGAGTGCTACGTTAGCGAAGAAATCAGGTCAGTTTGATGGTTTTAGAACAGAGCAAGCACAACAAGCATCCGTCGATTGGAACTTAAACTATTACAATGTAGAAGTTCACCAAGGCGCAAAAGCATTGCCAAACTTCCTTAAAAAAGCATTTGCTAAATAGCGAGTCAAGCTAAGGGCGAGTTAACAATCAGGCTCTATCCAAATAGAGTCTGTGTAATGTTCAAATTGCAGAATATATTGCTTGCCCTTTTTTCGATATCGAATTTGGTATCTATCCATTCCATAATCTTGAACTACAACTTCGGCATTTTCTGCAGCAATAAACTCTTCCACAAATTCAGGGAAGGCTTGCCAGTCGGGAAATGGCGTTACTTCCAATAGTGCAATGTTTAGCTCTGGTCTTAACTGCTTTTTATAACTAAACTTTTGCAACTCTTTCCCCTTTTGGTTTCGATGGCCTACTCCAAATAAAAACAAGCACGCAAGATATACTCAATAAAATAATGCCCACATACAGCAATGGAATATTCACGAAGTACAAAGAAATACTGACCATTACTAACATAGAGATAGTTGCTAATATTTTTGCTTTTAGCTGAATTACTCCATGACGTTGCCAATCAGTAACCAAAGGGCCAAATAGTTTGTGATTGAGCAACCACAAGTGGAAACGCTTTGAACTTTTTGAAAAGCAAAACGCTGATAGCAATACAAATGGTGTGGTTGGTAATAGTGGTAAAACAATACCTAATACTCCGAGGAATAGGCTGACCCAACCGACTATAAAATATCCTAGCTTTCTGTAACTCACTGAGTATTTATCAATTCACATTTATCAGTAGTAAGTCTATGCTAACAATTCTAGTTAAAGAAGTAATCGAAATATTTTTATGGATTTACAAGCCCTTACTAAGCAAATAGAAAGTTTAGACCAAGAGCCTCCTTTTGATAGCTGGCAGCCTGAAAACTGTGGCGAAATTGACATAGAAATAAAAGCAGATGGCAATTGGTTTCATAATGGCAGTCCGATAGGACGCATAGGCTTAGTGAAGCTATTCGCTAAAGTACTAGTGTTTGAAGACGGTCATCACTTTTTGAAAACCCCCATCGAAAAGATGCAAATCAAAGTAGAGAGCACACCGTTTGTGATCACCCAATGGCAATTGCATCAAACCGAGCAAGGACCAGCAATAGAGATCACTTCGAACTTAGGTCACAAATCGATACTTTCACAACAGCATCCGCTTAAAGTGGAAATGCAAAATGAAGAGCCACAACTTGTGGTTACTCTACACCGAGGATTAAAAGCTAAGGTTCACCGTAATGTTTACTATCAATGGGTAGAGTTAGCAGAAGAAAAAAATATAAATAACAAATCTCATTTAATCATAACGAGCTCAGGGCAAGACTTTTCGCTTGGCTGTGTTGATGAGAACTAATAAAAACTAGGAAGGGGCATGAAAACACAACTAACTCTAGTAACAACTGTGTTACTAGCTGGCGTAAGTACTAACCTTGACGCTGCAACATATATTCACGCAGGTACGCTTATTGATGGCGTTACAAACAAAGCCCAAAAACAACAAACTATAGTTGTTGAAGGCAATAAAATTACATCCATCAAGTCAGGATATCTAACACCAAGTGCAACAGATACTGTTATCAATGCTAAAGATAAAACAGTAATGCCAGGTTTGATGGATATGCATACTCACTTAAGCATGGAATTTAATAAATCGAGTTATTCCGATGGCTTCAAACTGAATGCGGCTGACTACGCTTATAAGTCTGTGGGGTATGCCAAAACAACGTTAGACGCAGGGTTCACGACGGTACGAGACTTAGGTGATAAATACAATGTGACCGTTTCGCTAAAAAATGCCATCAACCAAGGTTTAGTTGAGGGGCCTAGAATTTACACTGCAGCAAAATCTATAGCCACGACAGGCGGACACGCAGATCCAACGAATGGTCATGCGGCAAGGTTTAATCTAGACCCGGGGCCAAAAGAAGGTGTTATCAATGGTCCAGAAGATGCCTATAAAGCGGTGAGACAAAGATATAAAGATGGTGCTGATCTAATTAAGATTACAGCCACAGGTGGAGTATTGAGTGTTGCTAAAAATGGGCAAAACCCTCAATTCACCAACAAAGAAGTTGCTGCAGTTGTCGACGCTGCAAAAGACTATGGTTTCACAGTAGCAGTTCATGCCCACGGTAAAGAAGGGATGGAAAGAGCAATAGAAGCAGGCGTAGATTCAATTGAGCATGGCACTTACATGTCGAAAAAGACCATGAAACTGATGAAAAAGCATGGCACTTACTATGTTCCAACTATTACCGCAGGTAAGTTCGTTGGTGAGAAAGCTGCTATTGACGGTTATTACCCAGCAGTTGTACAACCAAAAGCTGCAGCAATTGGCCC
Source organism: Psychrosphaera sp. (assembly GCA_965221615.1). GTDB lineage: Bacteria > Pseudomonadota > Gammaproteobacteria > Enterobacterales > Alteromonadaceae > Psychrosphaera. Next base: position 3,363,074 of record OZ244904.1, read on the forward strand.
TAAAATTCAGGATACTTTCAGCAGAGCATATAAAGCGGGTGTAAAAATAGCGTTTGGTACCGATGCAGGTGTTTTCCCACACGGTGACAACTGGAAAGAGTTTGTTTACATGACGGAAGCTGGTATGTCGCCAATGGATGCAATTCAATCTGCGACTATGGGAGCGGCTACTTTATTGAAAATAGATGACCAACTCGGCTCTCTAGAACAAGGTAAATTAGCTGACATTATTGCCGTAGATGGTAATCCTTTGGAAGACATTACTGTTATGGAAAAAGTCAGCTTAGTGATGAAAAACGGTGCCGTTTACAAGCAATAGTACTTAACAAAATCGCTTTAAAACATTCAATAAAATAATGGCTTAGAATTTTCTGAGCCATTTTTTTGCACTTTAATTACCCATTTAAGGAACTTAATCTATACTTAAACCTGAAACGGATTTCGGGAATGACAGGATGTCACTTTTTAGAAAACAAGCGATAGAAAAGCAACACAACAAACTCTGGGGACAAGTTAATTTATCCCAGCCTATTTCATATTCTGTTTTAACCTTTGTATTTACTATAATCGTAGGAACAGCGCTGGTTTTTCTTTTCACTGCTGATTATCACCGCAAAGAGCAAGTTCATGGTCTCATTTTACCCGAAGGTGGTGTTATCCAACTCTTTTCTCCAAGCAGATTGCTTATCTCAGAGCAATTGGTTGAACAAGGAGAAGTGGTTGTAAAAGACCAAGCTCTTTTCCGTTTATCAGCTCCTGTTAATTTAGAAACCGGTGAAAACGAAACTAAATTAAAAGTCGAAGAGCTGCAAAAACAAATACTTCTATTAAAGCAACAAGCTTATAGAGCAAAGCAACTTGCGCAACAAAACCAACAATACTTAAACAAAGCACTTCTAGCTCAAAAAGAACAACATAATTTGCTCGACCAAGAACTCACCTCTACGGTAGCGAGAGCTAAGCTCAATCACACTTTACTGAATAAACATAAAAAGGTGATGGCCAAAGGGCATATTAGCGAGAGCGCTTTAACCCAATTGCAAGAACAAAAGCATAGCTTGCAGCAAGAAGTTATGTCGATTAAACGACAAATTAAACAACTGTTGTTGCAACAAAAGCAAACCGAGTTCGAATTATCTAGACTTCCTATTGAAAGCCATCAAGAGCAAGATCAGTTTGCCCTATCTATTTCAGAGCGAGAACAAGAGTTAACTAGATTGCAGGCTTCCTCAGATGTACTCATTACCGCTCCCGTCAGTGGCATTATTGCTTCACTAGAAGTACATGAAAATCAATGGATTAAGGCACAACAATACATGTTAAGTATCTTGCCGGAGAAATCTTCATTATATGCTGAGTTATATGTTCCCACTCGTGCCTATGGTTTTATTGAAAAAGGTCAAGAAGCAAGAATAAGATTGGATGCTTTTCCTTTTGAAAAATTTGGCTCTATGACTGGCATAGTCGATAAAAAATCAACTCATATCAGTACTCAATCTGGTGACTCTCAACCACAGTCAGACAATAGCTACAAGATCAGAGTAAAGTTGGATAAACAAACTATCACAGCATATGGACAAGAGGTTTCACTACTTTCTGGTATGCGGTTAACTGCTGACATATTGGTAGATAAGCGAAATCTTATTGAGTGGTTACTAGCGCCTTTGTACAGCTTGAAGGAGTAAGCAATGGAAACAATATTGCAATCGGAAGCAGCTGAATGTGGTTTAGCGTCATTAGCTATGGTTGCTTCGCATTACGGTTATAAATCTGATCTAACTACGCTTAGAAAGTCTTTTCCTCAATCTCTAAAAGGCTTGAACCTACAGCAATTAATGGCAGTTGCAGATCAATTAAAATTGGGCTCAAGAGCATTAAAACTAGATATTGAGCACCTCTCCAAACTTCGCTTGCCATGCATATTACACTGGGATATGAATCATTTTGTCGTATTGGAACAAGTGCAAAGCAATAAAGCTACGATTCAAGATCCTGCAACAGGAAAGCGCCAATTTTCACTAAAAGAATTCGCTGAGCATTTCACTGGAGTAGCGCTAGAGTTAACTCCTAACGAAAGCTTTGAAGCTGGAGATCACAGGCAACAAACTTCGTTATTCTCTTTGTTACGTTCAGTAAAAGGTAGTTCGGGTTTCTTACTTCAATTACTGTGCTTATCTGTTGTACTTCAACTATTTTCTTTAGCTACTCCCTATTATCTGCAATTGACTATAGATGATGTACTACTTAATCAAGATTCGAATTTGCTCACTATTTTAGCTATCGCTTTTTTCGCTATTGCGATATTTAACGCCCTAGTTTCTTTGTTAAGGCAATTTATTGTTATTCATTTAGGAGCTAGCTTAAACCAACAGCTATCTTTTAGCTTATTCCGGCATCTGTTAAGCCTGCCACTGGAATATTTTAAAAAACGTCATATGGGAGACGTAGTTTCACGTTTTTCATCTTTGCAATATCTAAAGCAATTGATAACCACAAGCATGGTAGAAGCCGTTATCGATGGTCTAATGGCGATAACTACATTAATACTTATTTATTTGTACCACACTCAGTTAGCTATGGTGGTTTCTGCGGTTTTAGTTTTGTATTTGATTGTTCGTCTTATCTGGTACAAACCGCTCTACTTTTGCTCAGAAGAAGCCATAGTCCAACGAGCTAAAGAACAAAGTCAATTCATGGAGTCAATCCGTGGAATCCAGACTATCAAACTAGGTAGTATAGAGGCTGAACGCCAAGCTCTATGGCGAAACCAATATACAGCGGCATTAAACCAAGAAGTAAAAATAGAAAGGCTGCAAACAGGCTATAGATTTGCCAACAATCTGCTATTTGGGCTAGAAAATGTCATTGTCATCTATTTAGCAGCAGAGCTAATTTTAGCTCGCGACAACTTCACCCTGGGTATGCTGACTGCATTTATTGCTTATAAGTCTCAATTAACTCAAAGATTTGCTTCATTGGTGGAAAAACTTATTGAGTACCGACTGGCTAAACTGCATTTTCAGCGACTATCAGATATCACTCAAACTGAGCCCGAAGAGCTACATTTACAAGGCATCAAGCCTAAACTGTTCGGTAATATTGAACTCAAGGAACTCAACTTTAAATATGCCAATTCTGAGCCTTACTTGCTGCAAGATTTAAACTTGAAAATAACTGCTGGTTCTTCCATTGCCATCATTGGCGCTTCAGGCTGTGGCAAGTCTACTTTGTTAAAACTTATGCTAGGTTTACTGCAACCATCATCCGGAAAAATAAAACTAGATGGATTGGAAATGAATCAGCTCAATCAAATGCACGTTCGAGAGCAAATTGCAGCTGTCATGCAAGATGATGACTTATTAACAGGCAGTATCGCCGAAAACATCTGCCAATTTGATCCACAAATGGATTTTGAACGGGTTGTAGCTGTCGCCAAAAAAGCGGCAATTCATGATGACATCATAAATATGCCAATGAATTACCACTCGTTAATCGGCGATATGGGTGCTTCACTCTCAGGCGGTCAAAAACAAAGAATATTATTAGCTAGAGCCCTCTACCGAAAACCCAAAATCCTATTCCTAGATGAAGCTACTTCGCACTTAGATTTAAGAACAGAGAAAGTAATCACCAGCAATATCAAACGCCTAAAAATCACCAGAGTGATGATAGCGCACAGACCACAAACCATAGCCATGGCTGACTGCGTTTACCTGCTCAAACATGGTTGCTTAACTAAGGTTAAATAATTAAGGCTAACCATGACTAAAGAAAATATATTTAGTTTGTCTCTACGAGAGCAAGAAGTCGCTTTACTGCTAATTTCAGGTCAAAGCTATCAAACAATAGCGTCGACACTGTTCATTAGCAAAAACACGGTTAAGTTTCATTGCAAAAATATCTACAAAAAATTAAGTGTTAACTCTAGAGTAGAATTAATTATTCGCTATATACAAAAACTACCCTAAGCAGCAGGTGACAAAGTCTGCCCCTGTACTATTTTTAGGTAAGACATTAAGTCAGGGATAATCAAAGGTAGAAACTGTTAGAGGTAGAGATACTTAAAGGCGAAGGATCGCTTTACTAGAGGTCTATCATTGATTATAAGCTTCTCAACGCCTGAGAAGCTTAGGAAGGATACGCTTTTTAACAAGGAATAAGTTATGAAAGAACTTACAGAAAATGAAGTGAAAACAGTAAATGGAGGCTGGGGAAATCTAGCGTGGATGGTAGGTGGCTATATCTTCGGCAAGGTTGCAGATGCAGCTTTAGAGGCAGACTGGGGTGATGCATCAGATAACCCAGACACCAATCTGGCACCGTAATACAAAGCGGAGCCCTGAAGGGCTCCCATATTTAGGAAAATGTTATGCTTAAGATTAATCCTATGATTCAACTAACGTTATTTGTTATCTGCTTTTCATTAGCAATCACCATACAAAATACTCGGGGGCAAACGAGTGAATTAAATAGTCTGTTAGCAGCTTTGCTAGGTTCAGCTCCAAGTTTCTTATATGTGTTAGGTTCATTAGTCATGATCCCTCTTATTAGACCGAACTTAACTGTTTCACAATTATTTGAAGCTGGGCTTTTTTTCACGACTGGAGCTTGCGCATATGAGGTAAGCCAACTTTGGACTCATGGTCAATTCGATCAATTAGATTTGCTTGCTAGTATTTTAGCTTTTGTTACTGCAGTACTTATTTATCAGAAATGCTATCAAAGCAATACATAACTGAAAAAGGCTACATCCATTTCACTTGGTCAGTGAAATTGGTTAATTATTTATGATGATTGGTATAACTACAAAAGCTTAGAAATGGTTTCGTAAATTTCAGCAGCTTTAACTGGGCTTAGATTACCACGGATATTGCTTTCGCCTGTAGTGACCGAAACTCTGATTTGCTCGGCTGCAATTTTAGGATCTTCAGGTTGGTTGTTTGCTCTTTCTGTTGAGTCAGAGTTGATAACTGAAAGTTCTGCTGCAGTTGGGATTTGACTACTTCTATCTATGATTTGCGCAGACTGAGTCCTAGCAACCTTTTGATTGGTTACCTTAGTTTGTTCAATACCTACTGTAACTGGAATTGAATTACTAATATTCATCTTTGCTTTACCTCTAACCCCATATAACAGTATAGCGAAGATTTGATTATTTTCTACCCAATATCGGCAACAAAAAAGCCGCTCGACTTTTACAGTGGAGCGGCTTTTTTAATGATTTCAGCTTAGTGGATACCTAGCTTCTTCTCTAAATAGTGGATATTAGTTCCACCGTTTTGGAAGTGCTCATCCGCCATAATGTCTTGCTGTAGAGGTACGTTTGTTTTGATACCGCCAATCAACAACTCATTTAGGGCATGTTCCATACGCTTAATCGCGATACCGCGGCTCTCACCGTAAGTGATTAACTTACCGATCATTGAGTCATAGTTAGGTGGAACTTTGTAGTTAGTGTATACGTGAGAGTCCCAACGTACACCTAAACCACCTGGCGAGTGGAAACGTGTGATTTCACCAGCACATGGAATGAATGTGTTTGGATCTTCTGCGTTGATACGACACTCAATAGCATGGCCACGAATTTGAATATCTTCTTGTGTTAGTGATAAAGGCTGGCCCGCTGCAACACGGATTTGCTCCTTTACTAAGTCTACGCCAGTAACCATTTCAGTTACTGGGTGTTCTACCTGAATACGCGTATTCATTTCGATGAAGTAGAACTCACCATTTTCGTATAAGAATTCAAATGTACCTGCACCGCGGTAACCAATCTCGATACATGCACGAACACAACGGTCGCCGATGTATTTACGTAATTCTGGAGTGATACCTGGTGCTGGCGCTTCTTCAACAACCTTCTGGTGACGACGCTGCATTGAACAGTCACGTTCACCTAAATGTACTGCGTTGCCTTGGCCGTCAGCTAATACTTGGATTTCGATGTGACGAGGGTTTTCTAGGAACTTTTCCATGTAAACCATGTCATTACCGAACGCTGCGCCCGCTTCTGCTTTTGTTAAAGCGATAGATTCAACTAGTTCATCTTCACTTCTAACAACACGCATACCACGACCACCGCCGCCGCCAGCTGCTTTAACGATTAGTGGGTAACCAATACGTTTAGCAATTGCTTTGTTTGTGTCAGCATCATCGCCTAATTCACCGTCAGAACCCGGTACACATGGTACACCAGCTTTCTTCATTGCTTCGATTGCAGAAACTTTGTCACCCATTAGACGAATTGTGTCGCCTGTAGGACCGATAAAGATAAGACCACTTTGCTCAACTTGGTCAGCAAAGTCAGCATTTTCTGCTAAGAAACCGTAACCTGGGTGAATCGCTACTGCGTCAGTTACTTCTGCTGCTGCAATAATACGAGGAATGTTTAAGTAACTCTCAGTTGCCGGAGCTTTACCAATACAAATAGTTTCATCCGCTAATAAAACGTGCTTTAGGTTTTTATCCGCAACAGAGTGAACTGCTACAGTTTTAATACCTAGCTCTTTACAAGCGCGCAAAATACGAAGTGCAATCTCACCTCGGTTTGCGATGACAATTTTATCTATCATAACGCGCCTCTACTATTCAATGATGAATAGCGGTTGATCAAATTCAACAGGCTCTTCGTTATCAACTAGGATTGCTTTAATTACACCAGCTTTGTCAGATTCGATTTGGTTCATCATCTTCATCGCTTCAACGATACATAATACGTCACCAACATTAACTTGCTGACCAACTTCAGCGAATGCTGGAGCAGAAGGAGAAGATGCACGGTAGAAAGTACCAACCATTGGAGATTTAACTTGATGACCAGCAGGTGCCGCAGGAGCTGCACTTTCTGCTGCCGCTGGAGCTGGTGCTGCTGCAGGAGCCGCTGCTACTGGAGCTGCTTGCATTACAGGAGCTGCTTGTACAACTTGAGTTGGAGCACCAGAGATACGGATTGACTCTTCACCTTGAGTGATTTCAATCTCACCAACGCCTGACTCTTTAACCATATCAATTAATGTTCTGATCTTACGAATATCCATAACCTTACCTACTGATTATTTTAAATTTATTAATTTGTTAGTGCTGAATACGCCTTGCGTAATGCAAACTCATAACCTTCAACACCGAAACCACAAATCACTCCAAGTGCTTTATCGCTAAGATATGACTTATGTCTGAATTCTTCTCGGGCGTGAACATTCGAAATATGAACTTCAATAAATGGAATGTTTACCCCTAACAGCGCATCTCTTAAAGCGATGCTAGTGTGCGTAAATGCCGCCGGATTGATAATAATAAAATCAACACTGCCCATAGCTTGATGGATCGCATTAATAAGTTCTGCTTCCGAGTTCGATTGTAAATGCTGTAGCTCAATTGATAGTTCTTTTGCCACTTTATCTAAGTCATCGACAACCAAATCTAAGGTTTGTGAGCCATAAATCTCTGGTTCACGTCGACCTAATAAATTCAAATTAGGTCCATTTAATAACAAAACTTTCTTATTTGTTGACATCTTACCGCCTTCTTCGCGCATTTAACGCTATAAACATAGAACTTAGTTTTTACAGTTAAAAATCTACTTTTAACCGACCAAGTTAAACGTTAATGCCACATTATAGATAAATCAAGACAATTAGCAGCAAAATACTGGTCTAATCACAGCACTTCTCTAGAGCGATAGGGAAAAATAAGAATTTTTAATGGGAATTAGAAGAGAAATACAAAAAAGCCTCGACAATATCGAGGCTTCAATAAAGGTTGTTAAGTACAGCTTATTACAGCAAGTTATTCAAATGCTGACTAAATTCTTCAGGACCTAGGAAGCCAGTAACTCGATTTGCTGTTAATTCATTACCATTGGTATCGAAGAACATAATTGTTGGTAAACCGAATACGCTGTATTGCTCAAGAATCTCAATATCCGCATCACTATTTTCAGTCATATCAACTTGAAGTAACACCATTCTCGACATTTGGCTTTTCACTGTTGGGTCTGGGAATGTGTACTTTTCAAACTCTTTACAAGCAATACACCAGTCAGCGTATAAATCTAACATTACAATCTTATTCTGCTGACCAGCTTCGGCTACAGCTTGTTCAATATCTGCTATTGTCTTTACTAATTTGAAATGTCCTTCTTCTTCAGCACTTGCCGCAACAGCAGTATGCGTTGTGTTCTCTGAAACAATAAGTGGCTTAAATACTAGAATCAAACCTAATACTAAAATTGCATTCTTAGTCAGCCAGAAGCCGCTCTTAACGCCAGGTTTTTCAGTTTGTAGATATTGTGAGTGCATATAAGCAGCAAATATAAGAGCTAATACACCAGCACCAAGCATAACCCATTGTTCGTCAACGATACGGTCTAATAAAATTAGTGGGATAGTTAATAAGATAAAGCCAAATACTACTTTAACTACATTCATCCAATTGCCAGCTTTAGGTAGTAAGTTACCGCCAGACGCACCGATTAGTAATAGTGGTAAGCCCATACCTAAGCTCAGTACATACAAGGTGATAAAGCCTATGAATAAGTCACCAGTTTGTGCAACGTAAAGTAATGCACCTGTTAGCGGAGCTGTTGTACATGGAGAAGCGATCAATCCGCTTAGTGCCCCCATCAAAAATACACCAGTAACATTGCCTGACTTCTGCTTATTACTTACTTCAGTAAGTTTGCTTGTCCAACTTTGAGGTAGTTGTAAATTAATCCAACCAAACATAGAAGCCGCTAAGAATACAAAAAGAATACTCACTGCAATAAGTACTGATGGGTGCTGCAAATAACCTTGGAATTGGCTACCCATACTGGCAATGACTAAACCTAAAAGCGAGTACGTTAACGCCATACCTTGTACATAGATGAAAGCTAGGTATAAACCTTTTCTAGTAGTTAAGTTTTGCTGACCTGCAATAATCCCCGATAAGATTGGGAACATAGGGAATACACACGGAGTGAAAGCTAAACCCGCACCTAAACCAAAGAAAATTAATAAAGTCCAAAGTAAGCTTTGGTTAGATAAAGCATCCGCTAATTGGTTTTGACTTGATACTGATTCAGTTTTATTCGCAGATTCTTTTTGTGAAGACGTTTCTTCTGCAGATGCTAATGCTGCCACCATATCTTGGTTGTCAGCCACAGTTTCTAAGTTAATCTTCTTAACCGTTGGATTGTAACATAAACCTGCTTTAGCACAGCCTTGATACCTAACGCTCAATACTGCGTTTTCTTGAATGTCTGAAACCTCAACTTCAAGATCAGCGTTAAAGAAATAAACATCGGTTACGCCAAAAAATTCATCTTCAATCTGGGTTGCAGATGGTTTCTTTACTTCACCCAACTCCGCATGCTCAACCGCAAATTGGAATTTGTCCGCATACATGTAGTAACCGTCAGCGACTAACCAATTTAACTCAACTTTGTTGCCTTTTTGTTGATAGCTAAATTGAAATGCATCATCTACATCCAAAAACTCTTGTTGTTTCTTAAAGATCGCATCGAGTGGATCACTCGCAAACGAAGAAAAAGATACTATGGTCAATAACAACCAAAAACGCATTAACAATTTAAAACTTGATTTTAAAAGCATTACTTCTCGCCCGTTGATAAATTTTCAGCTAGCCAATTTAAATAGGCACCATGACCTTGCTTGATATCTAACGCTATCACTTCTGGTACTTCGTAGGGATGGTGCTGGCTTACATAAGACTCGACTTTTGGATAATTAATTTCATCCGTTTTAATAAAAAGTTGAACCTCTGCCGATTGCTCAATTTTTCCCTGCCACTTATATATAGACACGACATTTGGCATTAAGTTAACACAAGCAGCTAAATCCTGTTCTAGCAAACCTTCAGCTATCGCATGAGCCGTAGGTAAATCGGGACAAGTGGTCAGTACAAACTTAAAAGACATAAGGTTTACACATTCAGTTACAAAAACGGAGGTTATACTCTACTTGATATGATTTAACTTGTCCCATATTTATAGGTAGTGTGAAGTATAGGGACGGTACTTGAACTTTTGATTACCACCGCAGGTCAAAGTGAAACGTTAATAAGTGACTAGTTATTACTGCGGTCATGTATTTGAGAACTAATTTATGCCTTTATTTTTAATTTTTGTTTTAGTGCCCTTGATTGAATTGATGTTATTAATCGAAGTGGGTGGCATCATTGGCTCAGCTTGGACCTTTATCATTATTATTGCTACCGCATTAATTGGCACGCGTTTGGTAAAACAACAAGGTTTCCAAACTTGGGGCAATATTCAACAAGAAATGGCTACTGGTCAGTTGCCTGCTCAATCTTTATTTGATGGTATTTGTATCTTGATTTCAGGTGTTCTTCTTATCACTCCTGGATTTATTACAGATACTATAGGTTTCTTGTTAGTCACTCCTCCATTTAGAGCATTAATGTACCAACAACTAGGTTCTAAAATTAAGGTAAGAACAGCTGGACAATTCCACCAGCAGCAAGGCTTTCACCAACAGCAGAGTTATGGCCAAACTTACGAGCATCAGTCACAAGAAAAAAGTGAAATTAAACAAGCGCCTCATCAACCTACAACCTTAGACGGTGAGTACGAAAGAAAAGATTAAAAAAGAGTCTAACTACATAATGTTTAGCAGTTAAGAACTTTTAAATGAATAAGCTTAGTCATCCTAACCTTCGTCAGGATGACTAAGCAAGATACAAGCTGTTTTGTTATCCCCTGATATGACCATCACCTATTACAACAAACTTTTCTGTTGTAAGAGACTCCAATCCCATAGGGCCATAAGCATGTAGCTTACTTGTTGATATGCCGATTTCAGCACCTAAGCCAAGTTCTCCACCATCACTAAATCTTGATGATGCGTTTACCATTACTACCGCAGAATTAATTTGTTGAACAAATTGTCTTGTTCTTGAAATATCTTGGCTAACAATAACTTCCGTATGTCCTGAACTAAATCTATGAATATGTTCAACTGCTTCAGGCATGTCATCAACTACTTTTATAGCTATTTCTAACGCTAAATATTCGGCATCGTAATCTAAGTCACATGCAGCATCTGCATATTCAAAATAACCAATTGAGTTTTCACAAGCGTGAACTTTTACCTTTTGTTCTGCAAAAACTTTTGCCACCACAGGTAAGAACTTATCTGCAACAGATTGGTGAATAAGTAAGGTTTCTAAGGAGTTACATACTCCAGGTCGTTGAACCTTGCCATTTAACAGGATTTCCATAGCCTTAGTTAGGTCGGCAAACTCGTCGACATATAAGTGGCATACACCTTTGAAATGTTGAATAACCGGGATACGACTGTGTTTTGTCACATGTCGAATCAAGTTCTCACCCCCTCTAGGAATGAGTAAGTCAATTTCATCACTTAAAGTTAGCAGGTCGTTCATGATCGCTCGATCAGGATCAGGGACTAATGAAACAGCAGCCACATCAATATCAAACTGCTCCAATGCCTGATGTATCGATTCAGCTAAAGCTCTATTGGTGTTTAGTGCTTCTTTGCCACCTCTAAGTACAACTGAGTTACCAGCTTTAAAACAAAGTACGGCAGCGTCTACAGTGACATTAGGTCTAGATTCGTAAATCATTGCAATAACGCCAAGTGGAATCCGCTGTTTTGATACTTGCAAACCATTATCAAGCTTATCTGTTTTTGTTACTAAACCAACGGGATCTGGTAAGGAAGCAATGTGACAAACCGCATTGGCAATGTCATGAATTCGTTCTGAAGTTAATAGCAATCTATCGACCATAGCAGCAGACAAATTGTTTTCTTGAGCAGCCTCAATATCAAGCTGATTGGCTGCTAAGATTTTGGGAACGTGAGCATTAAGGTTTTCAGCTATAGTAAGTAAAACGCGATTTTTGGTTTCTGTTGATAACTGTGACACTTGATAACAAGCTTGCTTTGCTTGCTCAGCCATGGCCTTAATTGAAAAGCTCACTCTGTTCTCCTCTAATTGAATAATACTAAGTCATCTCTATGGATGACCTCATTTTTATGTTTAAAGCCAAGAATAGCTTCAAACTGACTACTTTCTTTACCTGCAATTACACTCAGCTCTGATTGCGCGTACTGACACAACCCTCGACCAATGACTTGATCGTTAAATACGATATCGACAGCATCACCTCGAATAAAATTGCCACTGATTTTAATAACACCTTTTGCTAATAACGATGCACCATTACTTGATAGTGCGTTAGCCGCTCCTTCATCAATGACAATTGTTCCCAAAGCCTTCAATGTATGTTTCAACCATTGTTTTTTTGCGGTTGCTTTATTTTCAACGGCTTTAAACCAAGTTCCTACGTGTTCTGATTTGGCTAACTTTTCAAACACTTGGTCATCTTTGCCATTAACAATAAAAGTATGGATACCATTATTTGTTGTTTTTTCTGCGGCCTCGAGTTTGGTTTTCATCCCACCTGTTGCGATTTTATTGCTGGTACCGCCTGCTAACTTATAAATGTCTTCATTGACTTCGTTAACTTCAGGTAACAACTTTGCTTTGGGGTTAATTCTAGGATCTGCTTCGTATAAGCCGTTTATATCACTACATATAAACATCACATCTGCTTCGCACACCAACGCGACCAGAGCAGCCAAGTTATCGTTGTCTCCAACTTTTAGTTCTGCTGTAGCAACCGTGTCGTTTTCGTTGAAAACGGGTAATACATTATTTGCGAGTAGCTCTCTGACCGTATTTTTAATATTCACATAACGTCGTCTATCTTTTAAATCACCATGAGTGATCAGCAACTGTGCACAGGAGAAATCAAAAAAACGCTGCCAATTTGCCATCATTTTCGCTTGTCCCACCGCAGCCATCGCTTGCTTTTCAGCTATAGTAGTTCCCAACTCATGACTTTGAATATTGCCTCTACCAGCAGCAACTGAGCCGGAAGATACAAGAATAACTTCTTTGCCTTGTGCTTTCGCGCTGTTTATAAATTTAGCTATAGGCAATACATGCTGACCGCTCACCTTCTGACCGTCAGGTGCAATTAATGCACTTCCTACTTTAATTACTGCTCGTTGCCAGTTTTTCCAATCTTGCATTGCCATGAGAAAATTTGAATAAATACTTTAATTTGATATGACTGTATACGAATAATAAGGGGAGATCGATAACCAAAAGTTATCATATAGTGTTTTATTTAATCGAATATTGGCAAATAATTAGCTGTTTATTGATTAAAATCCAAATTAGTCTTAATCGAAGCTTTACGCTGGTTAAAAATACTGCTAACTTTAGCTTGCTCTGGTAGGGCTCTGCCTGCCAATGTATTAGCTTAAACTTGAAAATATCAACAAACTTCAAATCAATCCATCCAAATATTAAAGACATTTCATATGCATTTAAGAGAATTAAAAAATAAGCCTATTAACGAGTTGGTTAAACTAGCCGAGTCTATGGGTTTAGAAAACATGGCCCGTCTTCGTAAACAAGACATCATTTTCTCAATCCTTAAAAAACACGCAAAAAGCGGTGAGTCAATTTATGGCGACGGCGTGTTAGAGATCCTGCAGGATGGCTTTGGTTTCCTCCGTTCAGCTGACTCATCTTACTTAGCTGGCCCAGACGATATTTATGTATCACCAAGTCAAATCAGACGTTTTAACTTAAGAACCGGTGATTCAATTTCAGGTTTAATTAGACCGCCTAAAGATTCAGAACGTTATTTTGCATTATTAAAAATCGAGCAAGTTAACCACGACAAGCCAGAAATCTCTCGTAATAAGATCTTATTCGAAAACTTAACGCCACTTCACGCAACAGACCGTTTTGTTATGGAGCGTGGTAATGGTTCAACTGAAGATATTACAGCCCGTGTTTTAGACTTAGCTTCACCAATCGGTAAAGGTCAACGTGGTCTTATCGTAGCTCCGCCAAAAGCGGGTAAAACAATGTTGATGCAAAATATTGCAACTTCAATTGCAGCAAACCATCCAGAAGCTACATTAATGGTACTACTTATCGACGAACGTCCAGAAGAAGTAACAGAAATGCAACGCCTAGTTCAAGGTGAAGTAGTTGCTTCAACGTTCGATGAGCCAGCAAGTCGCCACGTTCAAGTTGCTGAAATGGTAATTGAAAAAGCGAAACGCCTAGTTGAACACAAAAAAGATGTCGTTATCTTATTAGACTCAATCACTCGTTTAGCACGTGCATACAACACAGTTATTCCTTCGTCAGGTAAAGTATTAACTGGTGGTGTAGACGCAAACGCATTACATAAGCCTAAGCGTTTCTTCGGTGCGGCACGTAACGTTGAAGAAGGCGGTAGTTTAACTATCATCGCAACAGCACTTGTAGACACAGGTTCTAAGATGGACGAAGTTATCTACGAAGAATTTAAAGGTACTGGTAACATGGAACTGCACTTAAATCGTAAGATTGCAGAACGCCGCGTATTCCCAGCAATCGATTTCAACCGTTCAGGTACTCGTCGTGAAGAATTAATGACATCACAAGACGAACTACAGAAAATGTGGATCTTGCGTAAGATTGTAAACCCTATGCAAGAAGTTGAAGCCATGGAATTCCTAATTGATAAATTAGCCATGACTAAGACAAATGATGAGTTCTTTGACGCGATGAAACGTCAAAAGAACAGCTAGTCATCCGCTGACACAGTAAATCATAAAAGCCCAACTAAGTTGGGCTTTTTGTTTTTAAGACCAACAACCAATTACAAAGGCTGATAACACCAATCTGTATTTATTCATTAGATAAAAGCGAGTTAGAATAGAATAAAAAAAGAGCAACTCATGAAATTCTTAGTTTATTTACTACTAATCGTACCTAGCATAGTCATAGCAGAATCAACGCGCACTTTTTATTGCCCTTTAGAAACTTGGTCACCAACCAAGCTTAAAGAATTTAAAGACCAAGAGTTTGTGCTACAAAACTCAACACCTGACAAACTGGCAATCGACACACTCGACTGTTTAGCTCATTCCAATCCCAAAATCAGAGATGACATAGCCTATACAGCTTTCTCTACTTGGCTGAGGAAAGATATGTTGTCCAATACAGCAAAACAAACCCTCTACGTTCAACTTTCTACTGACATAAAGTCTCAAATGAACGACGAACAAGGTGTATATTTGCCTTTTGCGGCGCTGGTATTTTCTGAAGTAGTTAGGGCCGATAGGATCACAGCTTATCTATCAAAACAAGAGTTGGATAATGCGGTCTCTATTACCGCTAAGTTGTTAGCTGAGGTCAAAGACTATCGAGGCTTTGAAAATACTATTGGTTGGCGACACCTCGTAGCTCATAGCGCAGATATCGCACTCCAATTAGTTTTGAATAAGAGATTAACACCTAAGCAACACGTTTTACTAACCGATAAGCTGTTTGATCAAGCCAGCCCATCGAACCATAGTTACGTATTTGGCGAAAGCAAACGCTTAACTATGCCTATTCTGTATTCTTGGCTATCGGAAAGTTATGACATTGATGTTTGGCAAAGAAACCTTGATAAACTCATGAACCCTACGCCATTTTCCAGCTGGCAAGATATGTATAGAACTGAGCAAGGGTTACATAAGTTGCACAATACCCGCGCGTTTCTGTTAGAACTATACCGCCTCACTTCTAGCAATAATATAGACCGCTTAAAATTATTGCAGCCAAGTATTGAGAGTGCATTGCGCCAATTGGGTTAATCTCTTGATATTTAAATCTGATGATGAATGGTAAATGATTGGGAGTAACTAGCAGAATGAATCACCTTAACGTTATATCATTGTATAAAAAGTTCTGTAATTTACTTGTCTTGTCTATAAAATACCTGCAATAAACTCAACAGCATCAATCAGCTAATTCTAAGGCAATAGATGAAATACAAAGATCTGAGAGACTTTATCAGCCAGCTTGAGCAACAAGGTGAGCTAGTTCGAGTCACGAAAGAAGTAGATACCTACTTAGAAATGACAGAGATAGCCGATCGTACATTGAGGGCTAAAGGCCCTGCTCTGTTATTTGAAAATCCAAAAGGCTCAGACATTCCTGTATTAGCTAACTTATTTGGCACTCCAAAACGAGTTGCTATGGGTATGGGTCAAGAAGATGTATCTGCACTAAGAGGTGTAGGTGAAACGTTAGCGTTTTTGAAAGAACCAGAACCTCCTGCAGGAATAAAAGATGCTTTTTCTAAGTTACCTGTCTTCAAACAAGCATTGAATCTATCACCGAAAGAAGTGAGAAAAGCGCCTTGCCAAAAGTACGTGTTAGAAGGCGAAGACGTTGACCTTACTAAGCTTCCGATCCAACATTGTTGGCCAGGTGATGTAGCACCCTTAGTAACTTGGGGACTAACAGTAACTAAAGGCCCTAACAAGCCAAGACAAAATTTAGGTATTTATCGCCAACAGCTATTAGGTAAAAACAAGCTTATCATGCGTTGGTTGTCTCATCGTGGTGGCGCGTTAGATTTTGCAGAATTCAAGAAGAGCAACCCTGGAGAAAACTATCCAGTTTCCGTCGCACTAGGTGCCGACCCTGCAACTATTCTTGGTGCAGTAACCCCAGTTCCAGACACTTTATCGGAATATGGCTTCGCCGGCTTATTAAGAGGCGAAAAAACAGAAGTAGTTAAATGTATTTCTAACGACTTGCAAGTTCCAGCCTCTGCTGAGTTTGTTTTAGAAGGTTATATCGATCCTGAAGAAACTGCACCTGAAGGACCTTATGGTGATCACACAGGCTATTACAATGAAGTTGATGAATTCCCTGTATTTACAGTAACTCATATCACCCATAGAAAAGACCCTATTTACCACAGCACTTATACTGGCAGGCCACCAGATGAGCCTGCAATTCTGGGTGTAGCACTAAACGAAGTATTTGTGCCTATTATTAAAAAGCAATTCCCGGAAATTGTAGACTTTTATCTTCCACCAGAAGGCTGCTCTTATCGCATGGCTGTGGTGACAATGAAAAAACAATATCCAGGACATGCTAAACGAGTCATGTTAGGCGTGTGGTCTTTCCTTCGCCAGTTTATGTATACTAAATTCGTTATCGTTTGTGATGACGATGTGGATGCAAGAAATTGGGAAGATGTTATGTGGGCCATTACTACTAGAATGGATCCTGCAAGAGATACCACTATGATAGAAAATACGCCAATTGACTATTTAGATTTTGCTTCTCCAGTTTCGGGCTTAGGCTCAAAAATGGGTTTAGATGCAACGAATAAGTGGCCAGGTGAAACCGATAGAGAATGGGGTGAACCAATTGTCATGGAACAGGCTGTCAAAGATAGAGTTGACGAAATGTGGCATGAACTAGGAATACCTCTCCCTGGCGATGCAAAGAGCGGAAGATAATGCCAAAAATTACCATTTTACCTGCTGGTTTGGAGTTTGATGTAAAGCCAGATCGGCAAGAAACAATATTAGAAGCAGCAGAAAGAAATGGTATAGGCTTCCCTTATCGATGCCGACAAGGTGTTTGCACTTCATGTGTATGTAAAACGGTTAATGGTGAAGTCAGTTACGGCGATAGAGATACTAGTACTTTATTAACCGAAACTGACAATGAACAAAGCTATACTTATGCTTGTATTGGCTACCCGTTAACAGATATGACATTGCATCACCCTTTTATTAAATAATTTAATCAGTTAGGAAAACCAAAATGTCTGCACAAACTATTCAAGCAGAAGTAGTATCCATTGAAGCGGTTACAGACTTTGTTAATATAGTTAAATTAAAACCGTTATCTGAAATAGCTTTTGAAGCTGGTCAGTACTTACAAATTGTACTCAGCGATGAAGATAAGCGCATTTTTTCAGTTGGCTCAAGCCCTAACTCAGAACTCATTGAACTTCATATTGGCGCAGGTCCTGAAGACTCATACCCTCGCGGTGCGTTAAATCATATGGCTGAAAACCAAATAGTTACTTTGGAAGTTGGTTTAGGTAATGCTCAGTTAAAACAAGATGTATCTAGACCTATCATCCTAATGGCTGGCGGCACTGGCTTCTCATATACTAAATCTATAGCTGACTTCTTAGCAGAGACTCAACCTGCACAAACTGTGTTGTTGTACTGGGGAGTAAAGCAAGAAGGATCGTTATATGCTAAGGAAGAAATGGAAAAGTGGGCAGAAAAACATGAACACTTTCAATTTATCCCTGTAGTTGAAGAACCTTCTGATACTTGGCAAGGTAAAACCGGTTATGTTCATAAAGCTGTGATGGAAGATATCGTTAGCTTAGAGCCTTACGAAATTTATCTAGCAGGTCCGTTTAAAATGGCAGGAGTTGCAAGAGAAGACTTTATCCAACACGGTGCGATAAAAGAACAAATGCACGCTGACGCGTTTGCCTTTATTTAAGAGTTACAATTATGTCCATTGAAATACGTCTTGCTGATTACCAGAATCCAACCGATGCAGCGATTGTGCTTGAGCTACTTAATGCATATGCTGAAGATCCTATGGGTGGTGGAGAATCATTACAGGAGTACACGCAACAGAACTTGGTCAAAAACTTAGCTAACATTCCTCATGCGTTTTCAGTGTTAGCATTTGTTGATGGTCAACCAGCTGCTTTGGCTAACTGTTTTGAGACCTTTTCTACCTTTAAATGTAAGCCGATCGTTAATATCCATGATATGACAGTAGTGTCTGAATTCAGAGGCAAAGGCCTAAGCTTAAGAGTAATGGATAAAGTAGAAGACGTTGCTCGCGAGCGAGGTGCATGTAAGATCACCCTAGAAGTACTTGAAGGCAACAAAGTAGCTCAAGGCTCCTATCTCAAGTTTGGTTTCTCAGGCTATGAACTTGATCCTAAAATGGGTCAAGCTATGTTCTGGGAAAAGCCACTCAAGTAACATAATGGCTCTAGTCTTAACAACTAGAGCCATCTATTTCTGCTCTGATACTAAAGCTCGTTTAACCTTCTTAGCTTTGTTAAGTGTCTTGAATCAATCCTTGTTTTTTGAGTTCTGCAATTATAGAACCTTGCGTCCTTTCGTGCAGTTCAGCTAATTGCTGTATATGTCCACCAGCTTTGAACTGTTCAATCAACTCAGCTCTAGCTTCGTCCCCCCAAGGTAACCCTGCATTTTTTGGCAACCCTCTACTGATGTTTTCTTGCTGCTTTTGTTCTCTGGTTTTCTTTACTTTATTACGCTGCTTTGCTGCTGTTAAAACTGTATACAGCGCTCTGATAACTTCAGGTTGATTATATGGTGAGTCAGGCTGAAACAACTCTCCTGTGCAAGGGTTTACGCCATTAGCAAGCGCTTCAACATTGTGTAGTGCAGTAGGTAATTCCATTTTCATTCTCCTTATTTGTGTCACTGTTGACATTATAGGTACATAATTTTAATAATGACAAATAACGACTAAGAAAAAACTTACCACTAACTCCACATTACCATCACAGCAGCAATAGAAATAAGTAACAACCCCAACATATCATTGCGTTTGACTGGTTGTTTTAACCAAAGTGCCGACAACAAGATAGTGAATAATACTTCTATTTGCCCAAGTGTTTTAACATAAGCCACATGTTGTAGAGCCATAGCACTGAACCAGCCAATTGAGCCTATACAGCTAGTAAAGCTTGTTGCTAAAGTTAACTTGCTGTTTTGCTTTAGCTGCTCAAATACTTCAGGCTTTTGCCATAATATATAACTTGATAAAACTAAAGTTTGTATAACTAAAACACAAAGTAAAACCCATCCTGCGCTAAATGGAAATGGCACATCCAGTGCGTGTGACGCTTCCCTTACAAACAGCGATGTGAGAGCAAAACTAGTACCGCAAGCTAAGCCAATCAGCACGGTTTTCAAACTGAAGTTACCTCGTTGCAACAAGCCACTTAGCACAAATATAGAAATAGTCCCTACTAAAATACCAATCCAGCCCAGCAAGGTCAGTTGACTGCCAAAAAAGAGAGTTCCTAACACTCCAGCAACTAAGGCTTCACTCTTTGCCAAACCAGCGCCAACAGCAAAGTTTTTCTGTTTAAATAGCACCACCATAAGCGCCGTTGCCGTTATTTGTAGAATTGAAGCTATCGCAACATAAACAGAAAACTCTAGAGAAAAGTGAGGTAACTGAACATCTTGGAACTGATAGAGTATAAACAAGTACAAAGCAGCAAGAGGAGAAGCAAACAAAAACCTAGCTAAAGTCACTCCTAAAGTATGCACTTGTCCGCTCAATTTGCTTTGTAAAGCATTGCGCCAAGTTTGCATAAAAGCAGCAAGAAGAGTAAAAAAAATCCAAGACAAGAAGTTTTCCTTAATTTCTCTAAAAGTGTATTAATTTGAGTGAAATCAGTAGGTTTTATTCACCCAATTGTTCCACAATAAAATCAATAAAAGCTCTAACTTTGGAAGAAAGATGTTTTCGAGTTGGGTAAACCAAAAAGACATCAACATAAGTTTTTGGCAAATCAGTAAACAACTCAATCAATTTACCAGTTTCAATCTCATCGCTAAAACAAAATTTAGGCAAACTAACAACTCCTTGCCCTGCGACGGCATGTGCTAACTCTAGACTTGAGTTGTTAGTCACTAACACATTGTTAACATTGACTGTTTTAACTTCATTGTCAGCATCTATATATTGCCAAACATCGCTCGGTTTAACATTGGAATAGCCTATCGTCTTATGTTCGGACAGTTCGCTCGGATGAGAAGGCTTGCCGTGTTTCTTTATATATTCAGGAGAAGCAACAGTCGCAATCGGATAACGAGCGAACCGGCGGCTAATTAGGCTAGAGTCATCTAATTTTTTTGATGCTCTGATCACTAGATCAAAACCTTCTGAGATCAAATCAACTTTATGATCGCTTAAGTCAACTTCTAGCTCTACCTTAGGGTACTGTTCAGAGAACTTAGGTAAAATTTTGCTCAGTCGACTCAGTCCAATTGAAGCTGGACAGCTAATTTTAAGAAGCCCTTGCGGTTCAGATTGCCTGCCTCCCATCAACTGTTCAGCTGACAAAGCATCTTCCACAATTTGTTGGCACTGCTGATAATAGGCTTCTCCTTCAGCGGTCAAGCCCAAAGAGCGTGTCGTTCTATTCAATAAACGAACCCCAAGCCTTTGCTCTAATTTAGTAATTTCCTTAGAAATATAAGACGTCGAATGGCCACTATTATTCGCTGCATTTGTAAAACTTCCACTTGATACAACTTCAACAAAAGCCGTAATACCATCTAACAACTTGAAATCCGCAGCCATCCATCTTCTCTATCAATCTTTACCTTAGTTAATTGGATACTATTTGCCGATCAATAACAATGCACAAGGCAAAATTTTGTGCCATCATCATGCCACTTTTTTTGGACCATAATTTCTAAGGTAAGCGCATGCTTTTCAGAGCTTTGTTTTATGTAACCCTTTTGTTTTTGAGCAACTTAGTTGCAGCACAAACGACAGACCCTCATTCCTTCGCGAACTTCAATCAAGTTAAAGTAAACCACATAGATCTTGACTTAAATGTTGATTTCTCTTCGTCAACATTAGCTGGCAGTGCCACTTTGCATTTTGATCGTTTAGAAAAAAATGCCACCAAGTTGGTGTTAGATACTAGAGATTTAACTATAGGTAACGTGACTGCAACTAATGGAGCAAGCCTACCTTACAATCTTGGCAAAGCAGATCCTAACCTAGGCCAAGCTTTAACAATCACAATACCTAAATCAGCAACTTCAGTGACGGTTTATTACAGAACATCACCAACAGCTTCTGGTTTACAGTGGCTAACTCCTGCGCAAACTGCTGGGAAAAAGCAGCCTTTCTTATTTTCCCAAGCTCAGGCGATTCATGCTCGTAGTTTTATTCCATTACAAGATTCTCCAAGTGTAAGAGTGACCTATAAAGCTCACATCACAACGCCTAAAAATTTATTGGCGGTAATGAGCGCAAGTAATGACCCTCAAACCGAAAGAGATGGTGACTATTACTTTGATATGCCACAACCTATTCCT
This sequence comes from Psychrosphaera sp., assembly GCA_965221615.1. GTDB lineage: Bacteria > Pseudomonadota > Gammaproteobacteria > Enterobacterales > Alteromonadaceae > Psychrosphaera. The sequence continues at coordinate 3,385,060 of OZ244904.1, forward strand.
TCGTACTTAATAGCTATCGCAGCAGGCGATCTTAAGTTTAAAGCGATAGGCGAGCGCACTGGCGTTTACTCTGAACCATCCATGCTTGAAGCGTCAGTTAAAGAGTTTGAAGATACTCAAGCAATGCTAGAAGTTACCGAAAAAATGTTCGGTGAATACCGTTGGGACAGATATGACTTATTAATTTTACCGCCTTCTTTTCCATTCGGCGGCATGGAAAACCCAAGGTTATCTTTCATTACTCCAACGGTTATTGCTGGAGATAAGTCTTTAGTTGCACTGATAGCCCACGAACTGGCGCACTCTTGGTCTGGTAATACAGTAACCAATGCAAGCTGGCGCGACCTTTGGTTAAACGAAGGTTTCACCACTTACCTTACATACCGAATTATGGAAGTGATCTACGGCAAAGACAGATTTGATATGGAAGCACTGCTAGGTTACCAAGACCTAGAACGTGATTTATCTGTTCTAGATAAACCAGATCAAAGACTAACTGTTGATTTAACAGGCCGTGATCCAGACGATGTATTCAGTAACATCCCTTATGAAAAAGGCGCTTTATTTGTTAGAGAGCTTGAGCACAAAGTTGGCAGAGAAAACTTTGATGCTTTCTTAATTAAATACTTTGAAGACTTCGCATTCCAAAGCTTAGACACTGAAACCTTTATGGCTTATATCGATGAGCAGCTTATCAAGCCTTACAAGCTAGATAAGAAGCGAATTGGACAATGGATTTACCAACCGGGTGTACCAGCAAACCACGCAATACCAGAATCAAATGCATTCACATTAGTAGACGATGCCAGAAATGCTTGGTTGTCGGGGAAACCTGCTAACGAAATTGATACAAAAAATTGGCATGTACACCAATGGCTTCACTTTTTAAACAACTTACCTAAGCAATTAACAGATACTCAACTGCGAGATTTAGATGCGGCATTTGCTTTAACTCAAAGTTCGAATAATGAGATTGCTCACAGTTGGTTAATGATTGCAGTTCGTAATAATTATCAACCAGCCTGGAGTAGATTAGAGCAATATTTGCTAACTATAGGTCGTAATAAATTAGTTAAGCCTCTATACCAAGAGTTAAGTAAAACTAAAGAAGGTAAAGCATTCGGTAAGCGAGTATTCGACCAAGCTAAGGTGGGGTATCACCCGTTAACAGTAAAAGCTAACGAAAAATATTTCCAATAAACGTTAACCCAAGCGTGGAGTAACAAATGACAGTTTCAATCAAAGACAGTGATCGACTTTGTTTTCGATTAATGAGCAAAGAGGATGGAGCGCTATTGTTAGATTTAGATAGCGACCCTGAAGTAATGCGTTTCATTAATGGTGGCAGACCAACAACACAAGAAGAAATTGATGAAAAACATATTCCACGCTTATTAGCTTACAGAAACCCTGACAAGGGTTGGGGTATCTGGCAGGTTAACACAAAACAAGACAATGCCTTTGTCGGTTGGATTTTAGCTCGCCCTATGCACTTTTTTAGTGATAACACTGACTACACAGATATCGAGCTCGGCTGGCGTTTCAAACAACATACTTGGGGTAAAGGCTTTGCAACTGAAGCGGCTCAGTCGGTACTGAAAGGATTGCATGAACAGATTGGTTACAGCAAATTTTCAGCTATCGCAGTTTCAGAAAACCTGGGGTCAATAAGCGTAATGAAGAAGCTGGGAATGCACTTCGTTAAAAAAGAGTTACATATTGATCCTTTGTTTGAAGAAGAAGTTGAGTATTATCACATGACAGTCTAATGACTGATTGGAAAAATCAGAGGATGAAAAATGTTTAAAAAGTTACTTGCCTCAGTAGGTATAGGCAAAGCGAAAGTTGATACAATTTTATTAGATGAAAGCTTAAAAGCAGGTCAAGAGTTTAGAGTTGAAATTATCATCAAAGGCGGTGATGTTGAACAAGAGTTAAATGCTATTGAACTGGCTGTTATGGCTTCAGCTAAAGCAGAGGCCAGTGTTGGTGAAGACGAGGTTGAGTACAACAAGAGTGTCGTTTTACAGCAATGGCATCAGCCGCTTAACGTTACTATTCAACCTGGCGAAACAATTCACAAAGAAGCAACTCTGAGCTTACATCCAGAAATTCCGGCAACGAATCTTTTTGGCAGAGCTGTTGGCAAAGTCTGGTTACAAACTGGCTTAGACATTAAAAACGGTCTTGATGGCTCAGATAAAGATCCATTGAATATCTTACCTTCTGATACACAACTAGCGGTATTGGAAGCAGTTCAAAATAGTGGTCATCGTTTATTTAAAGCGGATATTGAGTCTGGCAGAGTACAAGCTCGTGATTTCGCATCCCACTTACCCTGTTATCAAGAGTATGAGTTTAAACCTGAATCTCGTTCTTTCTTTAGTGCCAAAGAAATTGAAGTTACTTTTGTCGATAATGGCTCATCAACGGGTGTATTGATTGAAGTAGATAGAGCTTTCTTAGGTGACGGATATCGCAGCATTTCAATTCCAAATAGCTGCACAACGGTAGATGCTGTAAGACCTTACATTGAGCAGTTGTTAGGCTAAATTCAACTAATTAATACAAGCGCCCATTTATTTCAAATGGGCGTTTTTGTTTAAATGGCTTTATCAGCTAATGGGCTTTCCCATTAAAGCCACTCCGCTTGCATATGTATTAAAACTCAACATCTAACATTAAGTTGTCTCGCTTCTGTGTGATACTTAAATAAAGCTTTTCCTCACCCAGGTTTTTACGCACTTCAAAGCTTACGAATGGTTGCTGTCCTTGGTAAACTTTAGTTGTATTACCTAGCTGTTCCAAATCTTCTCTATATATCCCCATATTACTGTCGTCATAATAAAGAAATCCATTGTCAACAGCCCACATCTGTGAAGTCTTTGACTGTTCTGACAAATTTAATGTTTCCAGCAAGCCTGAAGAAAAGGTATAACGCTTAAATTCGGAACGACCATTAGAATATAAAATTTGATCTGAATTAAGTACTTCAAAGCTGATTACCACTTCCTCACTAATTTTTTCTAATTCAGCCGTTGTTAAATCGTAAGTATATAAATTGACTTGGTTATTCTTATTATAACTGAGCACCAGTTTTGTGTTGGTTAACCAGTAACTCTCAGTGGCAATGTCAGACAAAGGAATATGAGTTTCCAAGCGCATATTCGCATCAGACAGTTGATAAATAGACAATCCTTCTTTAGTGGTGAACAATATCTTGCTGTCATCTGGAGAGAGTGCTGTAGCAGATAAATTTCTTTCTATGCTGTCATTGGTAAATAGTTTTTGTTTACTGTTATCTTTTACTTGCCATATTCCCGAGCCCTGAACATAGTAAATACCGCCTTCAGTATGGTGGAAAGGGGCGAAATGAACTTCACCTAAAGGAGTATTAGAAATAGCGGTAACTTGCTGAGATTCTGCCGTTAAACTAATTTGGAATAAATCTAAATCCCAATAACTGGTGGTAATAATCGCTCTATGTTCATCCACCAAATCAAGAGCAAATGCCTCTTTTGGCTTGTGCTCAGTATTTACTAATCGACTGCTAGTCAACTTAGTGTTGAGGTCATACGTATACAAACGCATATCCTTTTGATCAAACCAAGATAGAGATTCATCTTGTTCTCCCCAAGCTAACGAAGATATATAGTGGTTTACACTAGCGATCTGCATTAACTCAGAGCCATCCGCATTGGCGATAAAAACTTTAATATTCGAGTTATTTTCTCTTAGAAAAGCGACTTTTTGTTCACTATGAGAGGCTCTAACATAATAATCGCCAATATTGGCAATATTAGGTGATGTAACTTGAAACGCTTCCTTACTGTTTAAATCGTAGGAAACTATAGCCGATAAATTTTTATGTCCTCGATAATTGAACTTGGTATAAAGTAAAGTATTACCCTTATCTATAATGTCAGCGCTTAATACGTGGTGAGAGTCGCAATCGAATATCTTTGTCCTTTCTGCAGCGTTTAATTCTTCAGTCACCTCCATTTTCCAAAGTTGACAAACAAACGGGTCACCCAAGTTAGATAACTGATAATAGAGTTCGTTTTTGTCTGACCAGCCTATCGGAAACAGATCGTATTGCTCGGTAATAGTTTGAGATTGCCCTGATGACTGCAAATCAATAATCGATAAACTGACCGCTTCATTAGTGAGGCTAGAATGTGCCAAAAACCTTTCATCTTTTGATAATTTAGGCAGTAAAGATGTACCTCGCTTAGTACCGATCAAGGTTTCCTTTACTTCATTTTGATTCGAAGATAACGCTTCAGTACTTATTGCTTTATCCATTTGGACTGCATCTTCTAAAGGCCGACTTTCTACTGACCCTGTATTAATAAAAAACTGAGAAAATAACCAAATAAAGCCAATAAACAACAAACTAGCAGCTAGATAAAGATGATGTTTTTTAAAACCATTAAACTGAGGTCTTAAAATATTGCCACTCTTGCTGTCGTTAATGAACTCAACATCTAAAGTAAAGCTATAACCTTGTCTGTAATAGGTTTTTATGGTGTCACTATGAGTTGGTGTTCTAACAACCTTTCTAAGCTCCGACATGGCTCTATTAATGGCATTATCATCCACAAAGCTGCGCTGCCAAACTTGTTCAACCAATTCTTGTCGACTAATAACTTTATCGCGATGGTTAATAAAGTAAGTTAGTAGGGAAAAAATAAGGGGTTCAAGCTCAATCACCGTCTCATTCTTAATTATCGTTTGAGTGGTAAGAGATAATTTGCAATCACCAAATATTACATCTGTTGCTTGCAGCTCTGCGCTGGGCGAATCTGTATTTATAAAGTCCATATTACAACACTACTTTTACCTAAACTGAGTATTAAGCATTGGTATCAATTATTAATAGATTTTGTATCACATTAAATATTGCCTGCCAGACTATCTAGGTGCCAATAAAAACGCAATACAAACCTTATTTAGCTTCCATAAGGTTTCAAAAAAACATATAGAAATCAATTGTTTAATTTTAACATTCTTACTATTTTCATAGCTAAGGTTGCCATAAGCGACATTTTACAGCGCCTTTCATACGATGAGCTCGAGTTCAAACATCAACACACAATGTATTCATTTAACTGGAGCAAGTATGAAACAAACACTAAACAATCAACGATTACGCAGAATCTTCTCTACTGCAGCATTTGTTTTACTTACAAGTAGTGCAGGTGCCAGCACGGAATCAAACTCTGAGTCGAGCACTAAGTCATTTAAAGAAACGTTAGCATTAGAAATTGATATGACTACTAGTCAAATAATCAATGACTACCGCTACAACATGCTAAAAGACCTAACTAAGTTACTAACAAAAAAAATCACACTATCAGAGTAATACGGGGAAAGAATAATGAAAAAATTCAATTTAAATAAAACAATAATCAGCACTCTATTTGCGCTAAGCTCGATGGCAACAAATGCTAATTCCGTTTGGCAGGTTACAAAAGGTGACGAGTCAGTCTATATAGGTGGCACTATTCACATGTTGCCGGAATCAGAATTCCCGTTGCCACAAGTTTTCACTGATACGTACAATAAAACGGATAGTTTAGTATTAGAGGCTGATATGCCGGAGCCTACAGACTTAGCAGCTCAGCAAAAAATATTACAGTTCATGTCTTATCCTAAAGGCGAAACATTGGGCCAATATGTTACTGATGATACCTATCAGAAATTGAACTCTTATTTCAGTAGCATAGGCATGAGCTTCGCCCAGTTTGAAAAATTCAAGCCCAGCTTTTTAGCTACTACCATGTTAACAATTGAACTACAAAAAGTCGGAATGGCGGGCGCTGGTGTAGATAGCTATTTTGCTAAGTTGGCAGCATCGGATAATAAGCCTCAAGAGTACTTGGAAACGCTAGAGTTTCAAATGGAGCTAATGGCCAGCCAAGGAATTGGGAAAGAAGACAAAACAATGCAATATACGCTTGAACAATTGCCAAAGTTTGAACAACAACTAACGGACATCATATCGGCTTGGCGTAAAGGTAATGAGGCAAAATTAAAGCAACTATTAAACGATGAATTAATCGCTCAATCTCCTGATTTCTATGACAAGTTAATGACACAAAGAAACAAGGATTGGTTAGTGCAAATTGAACAAATGTTCAATGACAAAGACACTGAGTTTGTTCTTGTCGGGGTAGCTCACTTAGTTGGAGATGATAGCTTATTGAATATGTTGGAAGACAAGGGCTATCAGCTTACTAAACTGTAACTTTTCCCGTAATCGACCTGCTATATAAAGCAAAAACGCCATTCATTGCTAAATGAATGGCGTTTTACAATATCGAGTTATAAAAAGTTTATTGTTGGTAGCTCACACCAAAATAGAACACTTGTCCTTGAGTGTTGTAGCCATTTGCTGTGGTGTAATCTTCGTCGAATAAGTTATTTACTTTGAAGTTTAGTTTCACAGAGTCATTAATTGCATAACCTAACTTAGCATTAACTAATGAGTAGCTATCTAGTTTAACGTCTCCGCTGTCAGTACGATCGCCTTTATAGTTGTATGCAAGACTAAAGTCGATTTCACCTAACTGTGCCGTAACACTGTAGTTAAAGTGATCTCTTGCACGACGAACTAACTGCGCACCTGTGGTTTTATCTTCCGTATCAATATATGCAAGGCTGAAGTCATGCCTAAAGTTGCCATGTGCAAGATTCAATTCAAACTCCGCGCCCTGAATATCCGCAGCGTTAATGTTTTGTGGAGCCCAAATACCATTTTCTTGCGGCGCCCATGCTATTAAGTTTTCTACTTCAGTTTGATAAAGACTGATGCCGAATTGTCCTAGCTCAAAGCTTTGTTTTAACAATACTTCAGTTGTTTCAGAAGTTTCAGGTTTTAGCTCTGGATTACCACCAAACGGATAGTACAAATCATTAAATGTTGGAGCTTTAAAGCCTGTGCTGTGGTTTAACACTAGCTTAGTGCTATCAGTAAAGTCGTAGCCAACACCTAAGTTATAAGTTACTTCAGAATCAACATCTTCGACATCGTCATAACGTACAGCAACTTCAAAAGTGGTCTTATCTACCGACTTTTGACCGTAAGCAAATACGCCAATAAGATTTCTTTCAGTTTCGTTATAAGCAGGATTGAAGTCATTCACTGTCGTAGTAATAGACTCATTGTTGTAGTCCAATCCTAGCGTTAATGACGTATCTGTATCTAAGCTACGAGTGTTGATAACAGAGATTTGATCGCGGTCAGTCTCAAATAAACTTTCATTTTCAGCGCCAGTCCCATAGTTCAGGTTAGAATCTTGATTTTGTCCTATTTTTACTGATAGTAAATCACGCTCAGACCATTGGTAATTTGCACCTAAAGACCATACGTAGTTATCAGTTTCAACTTGGTTGTTGCCACCAAAACTATTATCGTATTCATTGTCACTTTGATTTGCTTGTAACAAGTAAGTTAACTGCAATTTGTCAGAAATATTTTGTTCACCAGTTGCCGTTAAAGAAAGGTGTTCAAAGCCATCCTTATCAGGCTCAGCTGATTGCAATACGTCAAAACCATCAGCTTCTTCTCTGCTTACTGTGATGCTAGAGCGACCATCACCATGAGAAAAACCTACTGTTGCAGTTGCTTGAGTATAGCTTTCCGAACCAAAACTCACTTCTGCTTTAAAACCTTCTGATTTACGTGTGAAGATTTGAATTACACCGCCAATCGCATCAGAGCCCCAAATCGCAGCTCTTGGACCTTTTACGATTTCAATACGTTCAATTTGCGCTGGAGCGATAGATTGAATATCTGATGTGCCTACAGTTGCAGAACTAATTCTAATGCCATCAACTAATACCAGAGTGTGGTTGGCGTTAGTGCCGCGCATAAATACCGAAGAACTCTGTCCTCGGCCGCCTTGTTGACTGATATCAAGACCTGCTACATGTGACAGTAGCTCTAAAGTTGATGTTGGATTTAACGCTTCGATAAGTTCTCGATCTAACACAGTGACTGATGCCAAAGTGCTATCTAATGCTTGCTCTGTTCGAGTTGCTGTTACTGTAATGGTTTCTACATCTTCTGCCTGTTGTGCTTGCACATTAAAAGTTGCAGCTAGAACAGCTAAAGAAATTAAGTGTTTACTTGTTGTTAGTTGTGTTTTCATTGCCCTCTTCCTGTGGTGCCCACCGCGCCACGAGTGTTTTCTGGAATTCCAGAGTTAAAAAAGAAATAGCTTAGGTACTCGGACTTAGCATCAGTGAACATTCACTGACATCAACACCGTTGCGGGGGCAGTGTCGTAATCTCAACGACTTCCCCTAACCTATTTCGGTTTAATTATTGTTTAGTATTTTCTCTCAATTCATCTCTAAATTGGTCAGCCTGATGGCATATTGCTTCTATTCCGATTAGCAAGCGGCTGGAAAATCTATGAGTATGATCTGCATTCACTTTTATAAAGGCGTTATTTGCCACCGCCGGAATAAACTGCCAAGGAGTCCAATCTGTCTTAGGTTGTGGCTTATTCGACTTTTCATCAGGTAAAACGATCACATCTGGTTTCGTTACTACTACATTTTCGATACTGACTTGAGGATAGTCAGCGGTTGCATCAGCAAACACATTATTAATTCCACATACTTGCATAAGCTCACTAATAAGCGTGTTCTTATTCACCGTACGCATTGGCTGAGGCCACAATTCGTAAAAGCCAGTCATAACCTGTTTGCCCTGATATCTTAACTGTATCTTTTGTAACTTTTCACTAAATTGTTTAGCAACTCGCTCAGCCTGAACTTGTTGTCCTGTTAATTCACCTAGGTGGATTAAGCTCTTTGCAACATCAGCTAGTTTACCGGTTTCACTGTACGCGATAGGTAAACCTAACTGCTTTAATTTATCTATATCATCCTGCCGACTGCCATTTTTCCAAACTATGATTAAATCAGGTTTTAGCTCTAGTATCCTTTCCATTTGTAAGCCGTTATAACCGCCAATTCTTGGAATATCCAAAGCCTGCTTCGGATAGTCAGCAAACTGAACTGTTGCGACAATTTTGTCACCTGCGCCAATTTCGTAAAGCGATTCAACAATATGTGGTGCTAACGCAATAATGCGTTGCGGATAACTTTCTTTTGCCAGCAAGTTAGCACTAAAAACTAAGCCAACCGCGATTATCCAATACTTCATCATGTTAATAATCAAACCCTTTTTGTGCTTTAACACCTGAATCAAAAGCGTGCTTTACGTTACGAACTTCGCTCACAGTATCAGCTAATTCCTCTAAGCGACGATGCGCTCCTCGCCCCGTTAAGATCACTGACTGCATTTCAGGTCTGTTAGAAATCGTTTCTAATACATCTTCCAAATCTACATAGTCGTAGTTGATCATGTAAGTAAGTTCATCCAACAACACCAAATCAATACTTTCATCCGCTAGATATTTTTTAGCTTCTTGCCAAGTTGCTTGTGCAGCCTTAGTGTCTGAAGCTTTATTTTGTGTTTCCCAGGTAAAGCCTGTATCCATTATGGTAAAAGGTACACCAACCTGTTGTAATAAATTGCGCTCACCACATTCCCAACCGCCCTTGATGAATTGGACAACTGCGGCTTTTTTACCATGTCCGACACAACGAGCAACCGTACCAAAGCCTGACGTTGATTTGCCTTTGCCATTTCCTGTAATAACTTGAAATATGCCCTTTTCTATTGTTGCCTTAGCTATTTTCGCGTCGACTTTTTCTTTCACTTTTTGCTGGCGCTTTTTATGCTTTTCTTCATTCTCGATCTGTTTTTGTTCGTCAGTCATTACCCTGCTCCAAAATTTTCTGGATTTGTTCTATATCCAAATACTGCCTGCATACATCAGCCAACTCATTGAGTTGCTGTTCTCTATGTTCGTTAATATCTATTGATGCCTTGATCTTGTTGTCTGGTTTCACCCAATCAAAAACTGCCTTGCACATGGCCGGAGAATCAAACAAACCATGCAGATACGTGCCTAAAACAAGACCATCATCTGAGGTGAATCCGTCGTTGTAAACCCGACTACCATTTTTTAAACTAAATGCAGCTTGCTTTAATCCTTTACCTTGGGAACGTCCACAATGGATTTCATAGCCTTCTACCTGAGCTTTGCTATCACCAAATAAGGTCGTTGCTTCAACACGCGTAAGCGTTTTTTGTTCTGTTAACTCAGTATCAAACTCTGCTAATTGCAGAGCAGTTATTGAACCTGTATTAGATTCGATGCTTAATGGATCAGATATGCTTTCGCCTAACATCTGAAAACCACCGCAAATTCCCATGACTTTTCCGCCATATCTCAAATGACGTTGGATTTTTTGTTTCCATCCTCTAACTGCTAATTGCTCTAAGTCGCCGATTACATTTTTACTGCCAGGAAGGATAAGCAAATCACACTCAGGTAAATCTTCAAAAATCCGAACGTATTCCAAACTCACATTAGGGTTGAGTCGCAACACATCAAAGTCTGTATGATTGCTAATGTGTGGCAATACTAGAACAGCAATGTTTAATTCAGCTTGCGTCACAAGGTTTTTAACGCTGACAGCATCTTCTGCATCTAACGCTAACTCATGCAAATAAGGCAAAACGCCTAACACTGGTTTGCCAGTTTTTTGTTCCAACCAATCTAGCCCTGATTGCAACAAGCTGATATCTCCGCGAAAGCGATTAATAACAAAACCTTTTACTCTGTTTTGTTCAGAAGCTGAAAGTAACTCAAGCGTTCCAACTAGATGTGCAAAGACACCTCCCTTGTCGATATCAGCTATCAAAATAACAGGACAATCCACTTCTTCAGCATATCCCATATTAGCAATATCATTTTCTCTCAGATTTATCTCTGCAGGGCTACCGGCCCCTTCCACCAGCAAATAATCAAACTCTTGGGCCAGTCTATTGTGTGACTCCAACACGGCTTGCATCGCCACTTTTTTGTAGTCATGGTAACTAGCTGCCTCCATATTAGAGATAGCTTTACCGTGTAAGATAACTTGAGCACCTGTGTCTGAATTGGGCTTTAATAAAATAGGGTTAAAATCAACTCTTAGCTCTTGATAAGCAGCAATAGCTTGCAAAGCTTGAGCCCTACCTATTTCTCCGCCATCTGCAGTCACCGCACTGTTTAATGCCATATTTTGTGGCTTAAATGGTGCTACCTTATGCTTTAAATCAGCAAAAACCCGACAAAGTCCAGCCACCAAAGTACTTTTGCCAGCATCAGAAGTAGTACCTTGAACCATTAGAGTTTTCATCTTACGACCTCCGCTGATTTCAAGTTCATAGCGATACCAGCCATAACAAAATCAACTTGTTCAGATAGCTTTGCAATATCCTGATGTAACCACCCTGACTCATCGACAAATTGTCTGGATAGTTCACCTAAAGGCACAATGCCATGACCAACTTCGTTGCTAACAAGAATTAAGTCAGCCACAGAGTCATTCCAGTTTTGCAGAATATTAAGTAGTTCTTTTTTGGCTAATTGCCAAACTGTTACGTCATGTTGGCAAAGGTAGTTTGAAAGCCATAAGGTCAAACAATCAACAACAATAACAACTGACTCGTTTTTTAACTCACGGAGTTTCGCTGGCAAATCAAGTACAGACTCTATGGTTTGCCATTTTTCACCTCTACTGGCTTGATGTAATTGGATGCGCTCCGACATCTCTTTATCGCCAGCTTCAGCTGTCGCAAAATAAACGAGAGACTTATTGGAATTTTCAGCAATTTCGATGGCTCTAGTTTCAGCCAATGAACTTTTACCGCTTCTGGCACCGCCAAGAATAAGGTGTAACCTCGCCACATCAAGCTCCTAATAGCACCAACAGAATTACATAAACACTCAACTCAAATACCTGTTGAAATGCACCGAGAATATCTCCTGTATATCCTCCTAGTTGTTTAGCAATAAACTTAATTAATAACCAACGTATAGCTAATAAGGTAAGGAGTAGCCCAGCTATTTGCCCAATACCTAGAAAATCAGTTATCCAAGATAATATAAGTACAGTTGCAACTGTCATAAGTAATACTTTGCGACTACTATCGGACAGGTTTTGTGCTACAGGCTTTGTTTTCGACTCTTGATCAAGTTGCACATATTCCAATTTGCCAATCACACTGACTGCAAAAGCTCGGCTGAGACCATGCGCTAGAAATGCAGCACCTAAAAGAAGAGTAATCGACACTGAAGATAGCTCCACCAGCAATTGAAACTTTAGCAACAAAGCGGATATAAGAGCACAAGCACCATAAGTACCAATGCGGCTGTCTTTCATGATCTTAAGCTTTGCTTCAACAGTCCAACCACCGCCTAAACCATCAGCAGTATCCGCTAAGCCATCTTCATGAAACGCCCCAGTAAATGCGATTCCAGCGACTATCATCAAAACTACAGCAATAGATGCAGGTAAAACCAAATGAGCTAAATAAAAAACAATTGTCGATACAAAAGCGACTAAAAGCCCCACCAACGCAAAGTAACCAGTTGCTAAGTTCAGCATCTGATCATCGACCTTTTCTTTTATTGTTAACGGATAACGCGTTAAAAATACGATTGCCAGTTTCAGCAGAAGCCAGTTAGTGTGATTAGCCTGATGTTTTGCCATAGTTAATTAACCACATCTTCGACATCAGCCTGTTCAAAACTGGCCATTTCATTGTAAAAGCACATTGCGGCCTGAATAATAGGTAATGCTATCGCTGCACCTGAACCTTCACCTAAGCGCATACCTAAATTTAATAAAGGCTTCTCATCGAACCATTCCAGCATTTTCTTATGTCCTTGCTCATCTGAACAATGAGCAAAAATCATATAATCTTGACTGTTTGTCTCCAGTAATTTGGCTAACATGGCTGCCGCTGAGCATATGAAGCCATCGATGACAACCGGAACTTTGTGTTTGGCAGCTGCTAAAATGCCACCACATATTTGAGCTATCTCAAATCCACCAACCTTTGCCATAATTTCTAATGGTTGAGTATTCGTCATCTGGTGTAAGTCTAATGCTCTTTGGACTAACAGTACCTTTTTGCTCAGTTGCTCCTTCGTGATACCTGTACCAGCCCCAACACAGTCTTCAGCAGGTAGAGATAAAATCGCTGCCATAATTGCTGCGGCACTTGATGTGTTGCCAATGCCCATCTCACCAAAAGCGATGAGATCTGCACCTTCAGATATTCTTTTAGAAATTAATGTTTTCCCTAACTCCAATCCCTCAATAGCTTGTTCGTTCGTCATCGCTTGTTGAATTGAAAAGTCGCTTGTTCCCTCTCCCAATCTCTGAGTTGTGATTGCTAAATCATTAGAAATTGGTACCAAAATACCAGCGTCAACGACTTCAAACTGCCAACCAAATTGACGACTAAATACATTGACTGCTGCACCTCCATTAACAAAGTTCAACACCATTTGTTGAGTAACTTCGCTCGGAGCAATAGATACGCCTTGCTGAGCAATGCCATGATCTGCTGCAAAAACAAATAGACTAGGTTTAAACAGTGCTAAATGCTCTGCAAATTTTGATGACCGATTGCTCTGTATTTTCGCTAGTTTCAAAGCCAAAGATTCGAGCTGGCCTAATGCACCTAATGGCTTAGTTTTATGGTTTATTTTATCGAGGATACGTTGATCAAAATGTTCAGATAAAGATTGCAGCTCTGCCATAAGATACCTTTATTATTGCGTAACCTGCCCTTGCTTGTTAGCTCGGGAGTAAAGAGTGATAAGGAAGAAAATACTGCCAACAGCCGCCGTAATAACACCTATAGGTAATTCTTGATTTGGTAAAAGGGTTCTGGCCAAAACGTCCACCCACAACATAAACACTCCACCAGTTACGGCGGTTGTGATAAAGCTTAATCGACTGCCTATATGAACAAACTGCCTAACTAAATGAGGTATCATCAAGCCAACAAAACCTATACCTCCACACAAAGCTACAACTGAAGCTGTCAATGTAGAGCTAACCACTAACATGATTATTCTCAGCTTGGTGACATTAATTCCTAGGGTCACTGCACTTTCATCACCCAATAACAACGCCATCAATTGCTGACGGTAGAACATTAATAGAACTAAACCAGTAACCGATACAGCAGCAGGTATCCACAAAGAGCCCCAATCAGCTCTTGCAAAACTACCTAAAGTCCAAAATAAAATTGAAGCTACAGCCTGAGGATCACTCCAATACAGTAATAAACTTGTAAATGCACTAAACAAGAATGACAAAGCTACACCTGCTAACAACAGCGTCTCTATTTGTTGAAATCTATTAATTCGAGCAAAACTAATGAGTAAAATCATCGACAGTAAGCTGCCTAAAAATGCTGCTATTGGAAGCGGTAACCAAAGCCAACTTCCTACGAATGACACAGACAAAACAGCACCAAACATGGCACCTGAAGAAACTCCAAATAAATATGGGTCAGCTAATGGGTTGCGAGTCACCACCTGCAATATCAACCCAGCTAATGCCAGTCCACAACCTGCTACAAACGCCAGAATAGAGCGAGGCATTCTAAGCTCCCAGATAATGCTGTTAGTTACAGCATTTGCTTGATTTCCCAATAAAGATTCGATAACCGAACTAATAGAAATATCTGCAGCACCAAAAGATAAAGATGCAAAAAAGCTGAAAAAGCCGAATACAATTAGAATAGGAAGTACCATTTGCTTCTTATTCACTGCTATCTCCTTTTTGCTCACCTGCATAGCCATAAAAATAAGTTACCAGCGGTACATCTTTCTGTGGATGACGAGAAACTTGGGTACAAACATCAAAAACGTTAGACAAATTTTGCTCGGTAATAACCTCATTTGGCGTTCCTTCGGCTACCAGACGGCCTTGCTTCAAAATTAATAATTTGTCACAAATAGAAGCTGCTAGATTTAGATCGTGAAAAGACGCTATAACTGTGATCCCTAGTGATTTGGCTAATTCCATTATTTGAATTTGATATTTAACATCTAAATGACTGGTAGGCTCATCCATAATAAGCAACTTAGGATCTTGCACAATTGCCCTAGCTATCATTACCCTTTGCTTTTCACCTCCCGACAACAGCTCAAAATCCGTGTCCCGCTTATCAGCTAGTCCGACCTGCGTTAAGGCTTGAACAACTTTTTGTTCTTGATCGAAATTCTTAGTTAAAGAAAAAGAGGAATGAGGTACTAAGCCTAAAGCGACTATATCCCTAACAGATAGATGAAACTGCTGTGGGGTATGCTGAAGTACAACCGCTACTTGTTTAGCGTATTCTTTGTTATCAATATCAGCTAGCGGCTGTCCTGCAAAGTGAAGATAGCCAAAACTTGGAGATAAATATTTGTATAAGCAGCGTAATAATGACGACTTACCAGAACCATTAGGACCCAACAAGCCTATAAATTGTCCTTTCGAAACTTGAAAACTAATATCATCTAATATCAAACGCGAACCAACTTGCCATTGCAGATGTTCAACGCTTAGTAGTGGAGAATTATCAGTGTTAGATAACTTGGTCAATTTCAGTTTCTCAATTTAGTAACGGAAAAAGACCTAGGCAGGTAAGTTCACCTGTAATAGCCCTAAAATCGAGTTTTCCCGCTCGCTCTGGTTTCATAAATTCAACAATAACACCTTGGTATCCTGACTCTCAGCTTCTCGGTTTACCCCTTCCCCGAATGCATACTAAGTATTTAGACTTAGCTAGACGAGTGGTTAGTAAACTGCTCTGATCACAGTTGCGGGTACAGTTGCGGATTCCTGAACAAATCTAGCTTGTGCTCAGCCACCGCATTCCCAATCTATTAATAATAGATGTTTTAGGAGCCGTTTATCTTTCATATGTTGAAATGTAAACAACACCTAACAACAGGTATTAATTTTCAGCAATCCAAATGGACTTCTGGACGGCTATTATCCATGTAAATAATTTTCGTACAAGGACAATATTGACTATTCTACAGTTTAATTTGCACATGGGCAGGAAAACCTTCAGTCTGATACACGGATAGCTTCACCAGTCGTCCATATCCAATTGAAATTTGCGTAGCTATCTTTTCATATTGCTCTTGTTCACTGGTTAACGAAAGCAACTCAGCCAACACGCATTTAATTACACCAGCATGAGTGACAACCAAGGTATCTTTCAATTCCCTATTATTAATCAACACTTGCCACCACTCTCGTACTCTAGTGACGAATTCAATAAAAGACTCTCCGTTCACAGGGCTGTGCCTAAATGGACTTTGCCAAAAATCCCCAATGTTAGGTTTAGGTAACTGCCAGAGCTTTTCATAAAGTTCACCATCCCAGTCACCAAAGTTCATTTCTTTGATCTTTGGTTCAAGGAAAAGATCCTTTTTGCGCTCTTGCATTAAATTTTGAGCAAAAATAGAACAACGCGACAAAGGAGAGCTGATACAAGAATCAAATTTCAGTTGTTTGATTGATTCTTGCATTTGTTGGTAACCCAACTCTGTGACAGAAAAGTCAGTTTGACCTGCTAATGAGTCTGGATGGGTGATTTCTCCATGTCTCAAAAGGTAAATATTTACACTTTGTGGCAATGCTTTTCCCTCGAGGTTTTGCTTGTATTTAAACCATATCAAGCCGACTCAAATTTATCATTACCGTTAAATACTATTTTTTTGCATATAATGTGTGCGGTTTTGATCAATTGGTGATAGAATCCGCCGTCATTTTTTAAACCATTAATTTAACGAAGATAGAGCAATACAATGGCTGACTTATCTAAATATAGAAATATAGGTATCTTCGCTCACGTAGACGCTGGTAAAACAACGACTACAGAGCGTATTTTGAAACTAACTGGTAAAATTCATAAAACTGGTGAAGTACACGACGGTGAGTCAACAACTGACTTCATGGAACAGGAAGCTGAGCGTGGTATTACTATCCAGTCTGCTGCTGTAACTTGTGAGTGGAAAAAACACCGTTTAAACGTTATCGATACTCCTGGACACGTTGACTTCACAGTTGAAGTATACCGTTCTCTTAAAGTACTAGACGGTGGTGTTGGTGTATTCTGTGGTTCTGGTGGTGTTGAGCCGCAATCAGAAACTAACTGGCGTTATGCGAACGAATCTGAAGTTGCACGTCTTATCTTCGTAAACAAGTTAGACCGTTTAGGTGCAGACTTCTTCCGCGTTGTAGACCAAGTTAAGAACGTTCTAGCTGCTAACCCACTAGTTATGACTTTACCAATTGGTCGTGAAGACGACTTCGTTGGTGTAGTAGACGTATTAACTAAAAAAGCTTACGTTTGGGATGACA
Organism: Psychrosphaera sp.; assembly: GCA_965221615.1. Classification (GTDB taxonomy): domain Bacteria; phylum Pseudomonadota; class Gammaproteobacteria; order Enterobacterales; family Alteromonadaceae; genus Psychrosphaera. The sequence continues at coordinate 3,402,358 of OZ244904.1, forward strand.
CAGGTCTTCCTGAAAACTACGAGATCACTGATGTTCCAGCGGACATGGTTGACGACGTAGAACAGTACCACGAAGAGTTAATCGAAACTGCTGTTGAGCAAGACGATGACTTAATGGAAGCTTACATGGAAGGCGAAATGCCTACTGAAGAGCAAATCAAAGCATGTATCCGTAAAGGTACTCGTGATTTAGCATTCTTCCCAACTTTCTGTGGTTCTGCATTCAAAAACAAAGGTGTTCAGTTAGTTCTTGACGCTGTTGTTGATTACTTACCTTCTCCTACAGAAGTTGACCCTCAACCTCTTACAGACCCTGACACAGGTGAAGCGACTGGTGACGTTGCAACTGTATCTGCGGAAGAGCCACTTAAAGCGTTAGCGTTCAAAATCATGGATGACCGTTTCGGTGCACTAACTTTCATCCGTATTTACTCTGGTGTTATGCGTAAGGGTGATACTGTACTTAACTCTGCAACTGGTAAAACAGAACGTATCGGCCGTATGGTTGAGATGCAAGCAGATGACCGTAACGAGATCTCTGAAGCGCAAGCTGGTGACATCTTAGCGGTTGTAGGTATGAAGAACGTTCAAACTGGTCACACTCTATGTGATCCTAAGCACGAATGTACTCTAGAAGCTATGATCTTCCCTGAGCCGGTAATCTCTATCGCTGTTAAGCCTAAAGACAAAGGCGGTAACGAGAAAATGGGTATCGCTATCGGTAAGATGGTTGCAGAAGATCCTTCTTTCCAAGTTGAGACTGACGAAGATTCAGGTGAAACTATCCTTAAAGGTATGGGTGAACTTCACTTAGACATCAAAGTTGACATCCTTAAGCGTACTTACGGTGTTGAGTTAGAAGTAGGTCAACCACAGGTTGCTTACCGTGAAACTATCACTAAAGAAATCGAAGATTCTTACACGCATAAGAAACAGTCTGGTGGTTCTGGTCAGTTCGGTAAGATCGACTACCGCATTAAGCCTGGTGAGCAAAACTCTGGTTTCACTTTCAGCTCTTCAGTTGTTGGTGGTAACGTTCCTAAGGAATTCTGGCCTGCAGTTGAGAAAGGCTTCAAGGGCATGATGGAGCAAGGTGTTCTAGCTGGCTTCCCTGTGTTAGACGTTGAAATCGAATTATTCGACGGTGCGTTCCACGCAGTTGACTCATCAGCTGTTGCGTTCGAAATCGCTGCTAAAGGCGCTTTCCGTCAGTCTATCCCTAAAGCGGGTGCACAACTTCTTGAGCCAATCATGAAAGTTGACGTATTCTCTCCAGAAGACAACGTTGGTGATGTAATCGGTGACCTTAACCGTCGTCGTGGCATGATCAAAGACCAAGAAGCTGGTGCTACTGGTGTTCGTATTAAAGCAGACGTTCCACTATCGGAAATGTTTGGTTATATCGGTCACTTACGTACTATTACTTCAGGTCGTGGTCAATTCTCTATGGAATTCAGCCACTACAATGCATGTCCACAAAACGTTGCAGACGAAGTTATTGCTAAGTCAAAAGAAGATAAGTAATTACTACTTGTAATCTTATTTGATTTTAAAGGCTCGCTATTGCGAGCCTTTTTTGTTTCTATTCATTGCTTCGAATATTTGCTAATTTCCGCTAAACCCATCAATATGCTTAAGTTACATATCAATTTTAAAATTTAATTGATTTGGACTAAGCAAAATCAGCTAAAATAAATTACTCTATACTTAAGCCAAAGTAGCCGATAATAAATAAAAATATTGATGGAACAGTCACATGACAGAAATCATTAACTTCCGTGCAGGGCGTTACAAAATCTCTTTTGAGATCCTAAATATTCTGATGACAGAAAAGTATGAAGGAAATGCAACTCAAGTCCCATCAGGTGATGGTACTTTAATGGGGGTAATCAACTACCAGAAAGTCCCAACTCCTATCTATGATCTTTCGATGATATTGGAAGGTGTTACAGCTCAAGAAAAAATGAGTGAGTTAATTGAGTTATTACACGCACGTGAGCAAGATCATGTTGACTGGGTTGATGCATTACAAGAATCTATCGAAACTGGTAGCTTATTCACAAAAGCTCGCGACCCTAGGCAATGTGCTTTTGGCAAATGGTTCCATTCATTTGAAAGCGAAAATGATGATCTAGTGCACATTTTGAAAAAGTTTGATGAGCCACATGTACAAATTCACTCTCTAGCTGATGTTTTATTAGATATAGCGGAGAAAGAAGGCAAAGAAAAAGCATTGCAAGAACTGCAAATCCACAGAAGAACAACTCTTAATTCTCTTCGAAACCTTTTTGCCGCCGCTCGTGAGGCTGTTAGTTCATCATACAAACCCGTTATTGTTTACACTACATTAAATGGTTCAACTCCTTGTTTAGGCTTTTTGGTAGAGAGCGTTGATGATGCTTTGACAATCGATGAGTCGGACATCAAATCATTTTCTAATGATGGTTCGATTCAATTCATGGGGGATTTAAACCTACCTAGTATGATTTCTGGCTTAATTACCAAGAACGATGTCAATTCATTATTAATCGACCCTCAGTTAGTGAAAACAGAATTACCGGAAACCGCTTAATTCCATAACAACACATCTACAATCAAGAAAAGAACAGCTATAATGCTGTTCTTTTTTGCCTACAGGACGTAGGTATGTCACGGTTTCATGGACGAAAGAGAGTGATGCCTACAGGATGTAGGTTGCATTCAGGAATGAATGTATATCGAAATTACATGGATGTATAAATTTTCGATGAGTCACGGTTTCATGGACGAAAAAGAATAAACACCCACAAAATACAGACCTAAACAGCAGCAAATAGATAAGAGACAATAATGACCGAAACTCAAGGTAAGCGACTGAATAAATACATAAGTGAAACAGGATTTTGCTCACGTCGTGAAGCTGACAAGTTAATTGCTGGTAACAAAGTAAAAATAAATAATAAAATTCCTGAACTTGGCACTAAAGTCATGCCGGGTGATGTTGTTACTGTTAACGGAAAAACTATCCAAGCTGCACCAGAAAACAAGTCTGATCGTGTATACATCGCATATAACAAACCTATAGGAATTACTTGTACTACCGAAAGTCACGTTAAAGGCAATATTGTTGATGCAATCAAGCACAAGCAACGTATTTTTCCTATTGGTAGGCTCGACAAGCCATCAGAAGGGCTTATATTCCTTACCTCCGATGGAGACATCGTTAATAAAATTTTACGCGCTGAAAATGCTCATGAGAAAGAATATGTAGTCACGGTCGACAAACCGCTTAATGATAGATTTAAAAAACGTATGGAAAAAGGGATTCCAATCTTAGGAACTGTGACCAAACCATGCAAAGTCAAGATTCTCGGCCCTAAAAAGTTTTCAATAATATTAACCCAAGGTCTGAACAGACAAATTCGCCGTATGTGTGAGTACTTAGATTACGAGGTTACGAAACTAAAACGTACTCGTATTATGAATGTTGACCTTAAGGACTTAAAAGTGGGTCAATGGCGAGATTTAACATCGCAAGAAATGAAAGTACTAAACAAAGCCTTAGCTAACTCAACAAAAACAAATAAATAATTTTCTATTTAAACCATTTCAATAATCAATACGACTAAGTATTAGTAAATATAACTACATTGATAATATTGAAGCACATTAAATTTTATTTTCTTCAATATTATCAATAAGTTAAAACTTGGCCTTAAACTTGATATAAGCCAACAAGTAAACAGTAAGTCGCTTGGTTAACTTACAAAACTGAAATGGAATATAAAATGAAAACAGCTAAATTACTTTCACTATCTCTTCTTACTCTTGCTATCTCTGGTTGCGTTATCAATGTAAAAGCTCAAAAAGCAGATGTTTCACTGCAAGAAGACTTATCAGTTTCAACTGACGGCGTAACCTCTTTTGAGATTGAAGCAGGAGCTGGCTACCTAACTGTTGTAGGTGTTGATAATACAACTAGTATCGAAGTTGATGCCGACATTAAAACCACTAAAGAGAAAGATTACGTATTATATTTAAAAAAGTCAGGCTCAACAGCTAAGTTAGTTGCTGAACACAATTCGTCTGCTGGCTACTGGAGTGGTTCTTCGCCACAAATCAATCTCACCGTGAAAATGCCTAAGCATCTTATGTTAAGTATTGAAGATGGCTCAGGGGACTTAAAAGTGACAGATATCAACAGCAATGTTCAAGTAAGTGATGGCTCTGGTTCTGCTTATTTTGAAAACATCGATGGCAACTTAGCTATAGATGATGGTTCTGGCAACATTGCAATTAAGAACTTAGAGGGAAATCTACAACTAGGCGATGGTTCTGGTGAATTAACAGTTCAAGATGTAGTTGGCAACGTAAATATTGATGATGGTTCAGGTGAATTAAGCGTGTTTAATATAAGCGGTGCAGTAACCATTGACGACGGCTCAGGCGATATCAATGTCACTAAAGCAGGCAGCTTAACAATTCTCGACTCAGGCTCTGGTGATGTATCTATTTCTAAAGTCAAAGGCGAAGTTAACATCGACTCATAGGAGCTGTAATGAAGAAAATACTAATTAGTTTATTCGGTGGTTTCTTGGTCTTGCTAGGAGCAATATTTATTATCGTTCCTGGACCGTCACTATTACTGTTAATACCGGGATTTTATTTACTAAGTTTAGAGTATGACTGGGCTAAAGTTTGGCTGAAGAAGTGCCAACGACTTCTTTCAAAAATGGCTAGGTACATAGACTCTATGCTGCTGAAAAGGAAGCTTTCTAGATAATAAAATAGGGAACAGTTGTTCCCTATTTTTTTTCTTTGGTGACCAAACCAATCAAACGATCGATATTGTATTCACCGCAAGCCTCACAAACTTCGACTGTCTCAACAAAGTCAAGCTTACGCTCTCCAAGCTCGTACTTGGATACGTAGCTCTGAGGCTTGTCTAATTTCTTCGCCAACTGAGTTTGAGTCAGTTCTGCTTTCTTCCTGATTTCTCGAAGAAAGTCTCTGACCTGTTGACGTTTTGGATCCCACGCATTGTTCATGCGCGTAAGTTAACTCGAAGTCACCTCTAACCCATTTTAGGATAAATGTATTTCAACCAACGAGTTTATGGGATTTAATATTTGAAAACAAAGAGATAAGTTTATAGATAGAGAGAGAAGGTACGACTGTAATCTGATTTACTTGTCTTTAATTACTAATCCAATTAGATACTGAATATTGTACTCACCGCAAGCTTCACACACTTCTACGGTTTCTACAAAGTCGAGTTTGCGTTCTCCAAGCTCGTACTTAGATACGTAACTTTGAGGTTTGTCTAATTTCTTCGCCAACTCAGTTTGAGTCAATCCAGCCTTCTTTCTAATTTCTCGAAGAAAGTCTCTGACCTGCTGACGTTTAGGTTCCCACGCATTGTTCATGCGCGTAAATTAACTCGGATTATGAACTAACCCATTTTGGGATACGTGTGCTTTATTTAACAAGTTTTGCACTTTACACTTTTTAAAATCCTAAAAAGCAAAAAGCCCGCCGAAGCGAGCTTTTTCTTACTAGTATTTCTTACGAAATATTAGTCTAGGATAGATGCAACAACACCAGCACCTACTGTACGGCCACCTTCACGGATCGCGAAACGTAAACCTTCGTCCATCGCGATTGGAGCGATTAGCTCAACAACCATCTTGATGTTATCACCTGGCATTACCATTTCTACGCCTTCTGGTAACTCAACTGCACCAGTTACGTCTGTTGTACGGAAGTAGAACTGTGGACGGTAACCTTTGAAGAATGGAGTATGACGACCACCTTCTTCTTTAGATAGTACGTATACTTCTGATTCGAACTTCGTGTGTGGGTTGATTGTACCTGGCTTCGCTAGTACTTGACCACGTTGGATCTCGTCACGCTTAGTACCACGTAATAATGCACCAATGTTCTCACCTGCACGACCTTCGTCTAGAAGCTTACGGAACATTTCAACACCTGTACAAGTAGTAGTTGTAGTTTCTTTGATACCTACGATTTCTACTTCGTCACCTGTGTTGATGATACCGCGCTCAACACGACCTGTTACTACTGTACCACGACCTGAGATTGAGAATACGTCTTCGATAGGCATGATGAATGGCTTATCGATGTCACGCTCTGGCTCTGGGATGTATGAATCTAGCGCTTCTGCTAATTCAACGATCTTGTCTTCCCACTGCTTTTCGCCTTCTAGAGCTTTAAGAGCTGAACCTTGGATTAATGGTAGGTCGTCACCTGGGAATTCGTATTCAGAAAGAAGTTCACGAACTTCCATTTCTACTAATTCTAATAACTCTTCGTCGTCAACCATGTCACATTTGTTCATGAATACTACGATGAAAGGTACACCAACCTGACGAGAAAGTAGGATGTGCTCACGAGTCTGAGGCATAGGGCCGTCAGTTGCAGCTACTACTAAGATCGCGCCGTCCATCTGTGCAGCACCTGTGATCATGTTTTTAACATAGTCAGCGTGTCCTGGGCAGTCTACGTGTGCGTAGTGACGAGTTGGAGTGTCATACTCAACGTGAGAAGTTGAGATTGTGATACCACGCTCACGCTCTTCTGGAGCGTTATCGATTTGTGCGAAGTCTTTTGCTTCACCACCGTATACTTTTGCAAGTACGTTAGTGATTGCTGCAGTTAGTGTAGTTTTACCGTGGTCAACGTGACCGATTGTACCAACGTTAACGTGCGGTTTCGTACGTTCAAACTTTTCTCTTGCCATTTTTAAGTTTCCTTAAATTAAAGTGATCTAAAGTTTAGACCTATATATTTAAAATAAATAATTATCTTGCTGACATTACTTGTTCAGCAACATTGTTAGGTGCTTCAGCATACTTCAAGAACTCCATAGAGTACGAAGCACGCCCCTGAGTTGCACTACGCAAGTCAGTTGCATATCCAAACATTTCTGCCAGAGGCACTTGAGCATTTACAGCTTTCATTCCGGCTGGCGCCTCTTCCATCCCCTCGATCATGCCGCGACGACGATTCAGATCACCAACTACATCACCCATATTTTCTTCTGGAGTAATAACCTCGACTTTCATCATAGGCTCCAAAACCTTAGGTGATGCATCCAATGCACCGTTTCTAAATGCCATTGAACCCGCAATTTTAAACGCCATTTCGTTAGAGTCAACATCGTGGAATGAACCATCATATAATGTTGCTTTAACACCTAAAACTGGGTAACCAGCTAGCACACCATTTTTCATTTGCTCTTGAATACCTTTATCAACAGCAGGGATGTACTCTTTAGGAACAACGCCACCTACGATTTCATTTACGAACTCGTAAGTTTCTTCGCCTTCAATGTCTATAGGCTCTAGCTTCAGCCATACGTGACCGTATTGTCCACGACCACCTGACTGACGAACAAATTTACCTTCAACTTCAACACTTTCAGTGATGCATTCACGGTAAGCAACCTGAGGTTTACCTACGTTACATTCAACACTGAACTCACGACGCATACGGTCAACGATAATGTCTAAGTGAAGTTCACCCATACCAGAAATAATAGTTTGGCCAGACTCTTCATCTGTCTCAACTCTAAATGATGGATCTTCTGCAGCTAGTTTACCTAGTGCTACACCCATCTTTTCCTGATCAGGCTTAGATTTTGGCTCTACCGCTACTGAAATAACAGGATCTGGGAACTCCATACGCTCAAGCGTAATTTTGTGATCTGGGTCACATAGAGTGTCACCTGTAGTTACAGATTTAAGACCAACGGCAGCAGCGATATCGCCAGCACGTACTTCTTTGATCTCTTCACGGTTGTTTGAGTGCATTTGAACAATTCGTCCAAAGCGCTCTTTTTTGCCCTTAACCGGATTGAAAACACTGTCACCAGTATTTACAACACCAGAATAAGTGCGGAAAAAGGTTAAGGTACCTACAAACGGGTCAGTCGCGATTTTGAAAGCTAACGCAGCAAATGGTTCATTATCATCTGCATGACGCTCACCCTCTGACTCATCGTCATTAATACCTTTAATAGCTGGAACATCAGTAGGACCTGGCATGAATTCAATAACCATATCTAATACAGCTTGAACACCTTTGTTCTTAAATGCAGAGCCACAAGCACAAAGAACAATTTCATTTGCCAAAGTACGTTGACGAAGGGCATCTTTGATTTCACTCTCAGATAACTCTTCACCTTCTAGGTATTTATCCATTAACTCGTCATTCGCCTCAGCAGCCGCCTCGATTAACTCTTGGCGATATTCTTCAGCTTGGTCAGCCATCTCGGCTGGAATGTCTTCATATGTGAATGTCATACCTTGGTCAGATTCGCTCCAGTTGATAGCCTTCATTTTGAAAAGGTCTACCACACCACGGAACTCATCTTCAGCACCAATAGGCAATTGAACTGGAACAGGGGTTGCACCTAAACGGTTTTTAATTTGGTCAACAACTGATAAGAAGTCAGCACCAGCACGGTCCATCTTATTGACGAATACCATACGTGGAACTGCATATTTGTCAGCTTGACGCCAAACCGTTTCTGTTTGAGGCTGAACACCTGACGATGCACATAAAACAACTGTTGCACCATCAAGAACACGCAAAGAACGTTCTACTTCGATAGTGAAGTCAACGTGCCCCGGTGTGTCGATGATATTAACGCGATGCTCGTCGAATTGAGCATCCATACCACGCCAAAAACATGTAGTAGCAGCAGAAGTAATAGTAATACCACGCTCCTGCTCTTGTTCCATCCAGTCCATGGTCGCAGCACCATCGTGTACTTCACCGATCTTATGAGAAAGACCAGTGTAAAAAAGTATACGCTCAGTTGTTGTAGTTTTACCCGCATCAACGTGAGCTACGATACCGATATTACGATAACGTTCGATTGGTGTCTTACGCGCCATAGATTCCTCTTAATAATTCCAGATATTTTTGTTAGTAAGTGATTACCAACGGTAGTGTGCGAATGCTTTGTTCGCGTCAGCCATTTTATGAACGTCTTCACGTTTCTTAACAGCTGAACCTTTGTTGTCAGCAGCGTCTGCTAATTCACTAGCTAGACGTAACGCCATTGACTTCTCACCTCTTTTACGGGCAGCTTCAACTAACCAACGCATGGCTAGAGTGTTACGACGCACTGGACGAACTTCAACTGGAACCTGGTAAGTCGAACCACCTACGCGGCGAGACTTAACTTCCACAGCTGGGCGAACGTTATCTAGTGCTTCTTCAAGGATATCAAGGTGAGCTTTGCCTGACTTTTCTGCTGCAACGTCTAGTGCACCATAGATGATTCTTTCAGCTACTGCTTTTTTACCATCTAACATCACTACGTTGATGAATTTGGTCAGTAATTCTGATCCGAACTTAGGATCAGGAAGAACTTTACGTTGACCTACGACTCTTCTTCTTGGCATTTTAAATTCTCCGATTGCTTCAGGGATTACCCAAAACTAATTAATTTTCTAGTTGCTTGGCCTTACTTAACGGAGAACCATTAAGATTTAGGCTTCTTAGTACCGTACTTAGAACGGCCAACTTTACGGTCTGCTACGCCAGCACAGTCAAGTGCACCACGTACAGTGTGGAAACGAACACCAGGTAAGTCTTTAACACGACCACCACGGATTAAGATAACACTGTGCTCTTGAAGGTTGTGACCTTCACCGCCAATGTAAGACGTTACTTCGTTACCGTTAGTTAAACGAACACGAGCTACTTTACGTAGTGCAGAGTTCGGCTTCTTAGGAGTTGTAGTGTATACACGAGTACATACACCACGACGTTGTGGACACGCATCCAAAGCTTCAGACATGTTACGTTTTGTCTTTTGCTTACGAGGCTTACGTACCAACTGGTTAATAGTTGCCATTAATAAGCTCCTGATTAGTTGATTTTCTACCCATTGGCGCACAAACGCGCCGCCCCTAAATTAAGGGGTGGCGTATTCTAATGTTCATAAAATGGACTGTCAACCTAGTTAAGCTAAGCTGATAAAAGAAAAAGATCCTTTTTTGTAAATAAAAAGATCTTTGTTGATCGGGGTGAAGACTCTTGTACGCTCAAGTTCAGTTACGAAAAAGCTTACATGGGGCTGATTTTACCTGACCTTTTTACTCTGACTTATCTTCAAAACCTATGATTAACACTGGATATGATCAAGTGCGCAGCAATTCTATTTACTTCCATTCCTGAAGCAGCCTTTCTTTATCATCCCTGATACCACGACCCACATGGATGTGGCGAGTGCTGGTTGATTGCCGGGAACAATCATGGCTGGCATACTTATGTCCATATAAGCACACGAATTTATACCGTCCATAGTAATTCGATGCACTTTCGTCCCGAAGCCGTCGCTCTCTGTCATTCATGACACCACGACCCACACGGATGTGGCGAGTACCGGTTGATTGTCGGGAACAATTACGGCAGACATAGTTATATAAGCACACGAATTTATACCATCCATGGCAATTCGATGTACTTTCATCCCGAAACCGTCGCTCTCTGTCATCCATGACACCACGACATACTTATATCCATATAAGCAAAAAGCCCAGCTAAGTAGCTGGGCTTTCAAGATTTTAAAGCTTAAGAATATTATTCCGCTGCTTCAGAACTCTCTTCAGATGTTTCAACATTTAATGCATCAACTAAAGCTTGTTCTGCGTCTTCCGCACTCACTGTATCTTCAACTTCATCAAATGCTGCAGCTGCTGCCGCTTTTTCTTGATGGTAGCTGAAACCAGTACCTGCTGGGATTAGACGACCTACGATTACGTTCTCTTTCAAACCACGTAACTCATCACGCTTACCAGAAACAGCTGCTTCTGTTAGTACACGTGTTGTTTCCTGGAACGATGCAGCTGAGATAAATGACTCAGTTGCAAGAGAAGCTTTCGTGATACCAAGTAAGTCACGTTCGAAGAACACAAGGTCTTTACCTTCTGCTGCTAACTTACGGTTAGCAATCTTAACGCGAGATACTTCAACCTGTTCACCAACTAGGAAGTCAGATTGACCTGCATCTGTGATGATACACTTACGTAACATCTGACGACAGATAGCTTCAATGTGCTTATCGTTAATCTTTACACCCTGTAGGCGGTAAACTTCTTGAACTTCATTAACAATGTAGTTCGAGAATGCAGTAATACCACGTAAACGTAAGATATCATGTGGAGCCTCAGGACCATCAGCGATAACTTCACCGCGCTCAACTGATTCACCTTCGAACACGTTAAGCTGACGCCATTTAGGGATCATCTCTTCATGCGCATCACCCTCTTCAGGAGTGATAACTAGACGTTTCTTACCTTTAGTTTCTTTACCAAAGCTAATTTGACCAGAAATCTCAGCTAAAATAGCTGGCTCTTTTGGCTTACGAGCTTCGAATAAGTCTGCTACTCGAGGTAGACCACCCGTGATATCACGAGTCTTCGAACCTTCTTGTGGAATACGTGCTAATACGTCACCTTCTACTACATTCGCACCATCTGTTGCTTCAATAGTAGTGAATGAAGGCAGACGAATTTCTTGTAAATGACCATCGTCACTTTCAAGGATTAACTTAGGTTCTTTCGCATTTGCTAAAGATAAGTCTTTAACAACAGTACGAGTTAGACCAGTTAGCTCATCTGTTTGAACTTCTGTATTCGCTTCTTCAACGTCAGAGAATTGGATCTTCGCTGGACGTTCTACGATGATTGGATGCGAGTGCGGATCCCAGTTAGCAACAGTGTCGTTACCTTTAACTTCTGAGTTATCTGCAATCGTCATTACCGCACCGTAAGGTAGCTTATAACGCTCACGCTCACGACCATGGTCGTCAATTACTGTAACTTCTGCTGAACGTGAAGTAATAACAATCTTACCGTCACGGTTAGTTACGTGCTTAGCATTGTGTAAGCGGATTGTACCGTCGTTCTTAACTTGTACGCTGTTTGCTGCTGATGCTCTTGATGCCGCACCACCGATGTGGAACGTACGCATCGTAAGCTGTGTACCTGGCTCACCGATTGATTGAGCTGCAATAACACCAACTGCTTCACCTTGGTTGATAAGGTGACCACGAGCAAGGTCACGACCGTAACACTTAGCACAAACACCGAAGTCGTTGTCACATGTGATGATTGAACGTACTTCAACTTCATCGACTGAGTGCTCTTCTAAAAGATCACACAGTTTTTCATCTAACATTACGCCAGCTTCAACAATTACTTTATCTGAGTTAGGAGCTGTAACATCGTTTAGAGTTACACGACCTAATACACGCTCACGTAATGGCTCAACAACGTCACCGCCTTCAATTAACGGCTTCATTGTAATACCTTCTTCAGTACCACAATCTACTTCGTTAACAACTAAATCTTGACCAACATCTACTAGACGACGAGTTAGGTAACCCGAGTTCGCTGTCTTAAGTGCCGTATCCGCTAGACCTTTACGAGCACCGTGAGTCGAGATGAAGTACTGTAGTACGTTCAGACCTTCACGGAAGTTCGCTGTGATTGGCGTTTCAATGATTGAGCCATCTGGCTTAGCCATTAGACCACGCATACCAGCTAGCTGACGAATCTGAGCCGCACTACCACGAGCACCAGAGTCGGCCATCATAAATACGCTGTTGAATGATGGTTGAACTTCTTCTTCACCGTCACGGTTAATTACCGTTTCAGTTGATAAGTTGTCCATCATCGCTTTTGAAAGTTTTTCGTTCGCTGTAGACCAGATATCGATAACTTTGTTGTATTTCTCACCTTGCGTTACAAGACCTTGTTGGAACTGGTCTTGGATCTCTGCAACTTCTGCTTCAGAGTCGCCGATGATTTGCGTTTTCGCTTCTGGGATAACTAAGTCATCAATACCGATTGAGTTACCAGCTAGCATCGCGTAGTGGAAACCTGTGTACATGATTTGGTCAGCAAAAACTACTGTTTCCTTGATACCTAGACGACGGTAGCACTCATTGATTAACATTGAGATTTGCTTTTTACCTAACGCTTGGTTCATTAATTCGAACGGGAAGCCATCAGGTGCAACCATAGATAAAATAGCACGACCAACTGTAGTATCTACAATTGATGTGTTTTCTACCTTGTTACCTTCTTCATCAAATGAAACTTGAGTTAAACGTACTTTAACGCGAGCATGTAAGTCAGCTACGCCAGCACGATATGCTTTTTCAGCTTCTTTAGGATCTTTAAATACTTGACCTTCGCCACGCGCGTTAATGCGGTCACGAGTCATGTAGTAAAGACCTAATACAACGTCCTGTGAAGGAACGATAATAGGTTCACCGTTCGCTGGAGATAGGATGTTGTTAGTAGACATCATAAGTGCGCGAGCTTCTAACTGTGCTTCTAATGTTAGAGGCACGTGAACAGCCATTTGGTCACCATCGAAGTCGGCGTTATATGCCGCACAAACTAATGGGTGTAACTGAATCGCCTTACCTTCGATTAGAGTAGGTTCAAACGCTTGGATACCTAATCTGTGAAGTGTAGGAGCACGGTTAAGCATTACCGGATGTTCACGGATAACTTCATCTAAGATATCCCAAACTTCTGGAGCTTCACGCTCTACCATTTTCTTAGCAGCTTTGATTGTCGTAGCCATGCCACGGATCTCTAACTTGCCATAGATAAATGGTTTGAATAGCTCTAGTGCCATCTTCTTAGGAAGACCACACTGGTGTAATTTAAGAGTAGGACCAACTGTGATTACAGAACGGCCTGAGTAGTCAACACGCTTACCAAGAAGGTTTTGACGGAAACGACCTTGCTTACCTTTGATCATGTCTGCAAGCGACTTAAGTGGGCGCTTGTTAGAACCAGTGATCGCACGACCACGACGACCGTTATCTAATAGTGCATCAACAGCTTCTTGTAACATACGCTTTTCGTTGCGTACGATAATATCAGGAGCAGCTAAGTCTAATAGACGCTTCAAACGGTTGTTACGGTTGATAACACGACGGTATAAGTCATTTAGATCAGATGTCGCAAAACGACCACCATCTAGTGGTACTAATGGACGAAGATCTGGTGGAAGAACTGGAAGTACAGTCATTACCATCCACTCTGGACGATTACCTGAATGTACAAAAGCTTCCATAAGCTTAAGACGCTTAGTTAGCTTCTTACGCTTAGTTTCAGAAGTAACTGTTGGAAGTTCTTCTTTCATCTCAGCGTATTGCTGATTGATGTCGATATCTTTTAGAAGTTCGAAAACAGCTTCTGCACCCATTTTCGCTTCAAACTCGTCACCGTGCTCTTCTAATGCATCTAAGTATTCTTCTTCAGTTAGCATTTGACCTTTTTCTAAAGTCGTCATGCCAGCTTCTGTTACTGCATATGATTCGAAGTATAAAACACGCTCGATATCACGTAATGTCATGTCTAACATCAAGCCAATACGAGATGGTAACGATTTTAAGAACCAGATATGTGCTACTGGACTAGCTAGTTCGATGTGACCCATACGTTCACGACGAACTTTAGTTAGTGTAACTTCAACGCCACACTTCTCACAGATAACACCACGGTGCTTAAGACGCTTGTATTTACCACACAAACATTCATAGTCTTTTACTGGGCCGAAGATACGAGCACAGAACAAGCCATCACGCTCAGGCTTGAACGTACGGTAGTTAATGGTTTCTGGCTTTTTAACTTCACCAAAAGACCAAGAGCGAACTACGTCTGGAGACGCTAGACCGATTCGAATTGAATCGAACTCTTCGCTTTTATTTTGTTGTTTCAAAAACTTAAGTAAGTCTTTCACTTTTGTTCTCCTGTCGGAGTGAAACATTAGAGCGGTTATCTAATCGACGACCGCTCCACCACTCAATTTAAAGAGTACTGAGGCAAAGCCTCAGTGCTTATTCTTCTTCCAGTTCGATGTTTAGACCTAACGAACGGATCTCTTTCAACAATACGTTGAATGATTCTGGGATCGCAGGTTCCATACGGTGATCGCCATCTACGATGTTCTTATACATCTTAGTACGACCATTCACGTCATCTGATTTAACTGTTAGCATTTCTTGAAGCGTGTAAGCAGCACCGTAAGCTTCTAGTGCCCATACTTCCATCTCACCGAAACGCTGACCACCGAACTGAGCTTTACCACCAAGTGGTTGCTGTGTAACTAAGCTGTATGAGCCAGTTGAGCGCGCGTGCATCTTATCGTCAACCAAGTGGTTAAGTTTAAGCATGTACATGTAACCTACAGTTACTTTACGCTCAAAGGCATTACCTGTACGGCCATCAAATAATGTGAACTGACCGCTACGAGGCATATCCGCTAGTTCGAATAGATCTTTAATTTCTTCTTCAGCTGCACCGTCGAATACTGGAGTTGCAATTGGAACACCAGCACGTAAGTTTTGTGCTAAACGACGAACTTCATCATCAGAGAAAGAATCAATATCTACTTCTTGACGAGAAGTACCTGACGCATAAATCTTACCTAGGTACTCACGAATTTCCGCAAGTTCACGCTGTTCTTTAATCATGCGATCTAGTTTTTCACCAAGACCACGAGCAGCCATACCTAAGTGAGTCTCTAAAATCTGACCCACGTTCATACGTGATGGTACACCTAGAGGGTTAAGTACGATGTCTACCGGAGTACCGTGTTCATCGTGCGGCATGTCTTCAACAGGAACGATTGTCGAGATAACACCTTTGTTACCGTGACGACCAGCCATCTTATCACCAGGTTGAATACGACGCTTAACTGCCAAGTAAACTTTAACAATCTTAAGAACACCAGGTGCTAAATCGTCACCTTGAGTGATCTTACGACGCTTAGTTTCGTACTTCTTATCGTACTCAGCTTTTAGCTCTTCGTAAGAAGCAGCTAATTGCTCTAACTCTTCTTGTTTAGCTTCATCAGCTAAGCTTTGCTGGAATAATTTGTCACCAGTTAACTGAGCAACAACATCAGCGTTTAAACCGCCAGCAATTAATAGGTCACGAGCACGAGCGTACGTGTTGTTTTCTAAGATAGAAAACTCTTCGTTTAAGTCTTTCTTAGCTTGTGATAATTGCATCTCTTCGATGTCTAAAGCACGCTTATCTTTCTCTACACCGTCACGGGTAAATACTTGAACGTCGATTACTGTACCTGATACAGAGTTAGGAACACGTAACGAGCTGTCTTTAACGTCAGACGCTTTTTCACCAAAGATTGCACGTAATAGTTTTTCTTCTGGAGTTAGCTGAGTTTCGCCTTTAGGCGTTACTTTACCAACTAAGATATCGCCACCTTTAACTTCAGCACCGATATATACAACACCAGATTCATCAAGCTTGCCTAGCGCAGATTCACCTACATTAGGGATATCAGAAGTTACTTCTTCTGGACCTAACTTAGTATCACGAGCTACACAGCTTAATTCTTGAATGTGAATAGTAGTTAAACGATCTTCTTTAACAACACGCTCAGAAACAAGGATTGAATCCTCGAAGTTATAACCATTCCAAGGCATGAATGCCACACGCATGTTTTGACCTAGCGCTAGCTCACCTAAGTCTGTAGAAGGACCATCGGCAAGAACATCACCACGTTGTACAGGTTCACCTTTAGTTACTGTTGTACGTTGGTTAATACATGTGTTCTGGTTAGAACGTGTGTACTTAGTTAAGTTGTAAATGTCGATACCGGCTTCGCCAGGTAGACACTCAGATTCGTTAACTTTAACTACGATACGAGAAGCATCAGCATAGTCGATAACACCGCCACGCTTAGCTACTACTGTTACACCTGAATCTTTAGCTACAACAGCTTCAACACCAGTACCAACTAACGGCTTATCAGCACGTAAAGTAGGAACAGCCTGACGTTGCATGTTCGCACCCATTAGGGCACGGTTCGCATCATCGTGCTCTAGGAATGGAATCAAGCTAGCAGCAACTGATACAACCTGTTGAGGCGCCACGTCCATATACTGAACTTGGTCTACAGATGTAATTGTAAATTCATTTTTGAAACGACAAGGTACTAATTCAGACGTTAAACGACCATCTTCATCAGTTTCAGCGCTTGCCTGTGCGATTACGAATTTATCTTCTTCAATCGCAGATAAGTAATCGATCTCACCTGTTACTACACCATCAACAACACGACGGTATGGAGTTTCTAAGAAACCGAATGAGTTAACTCGTGCAAACACAGATAATGAGTTAATTAGACCGATGTTTGGACCTTCAGGCGTTTCGATTGGACAAACACGACCATAGTGAGTCGGGTGAACGTCTCGAACTTCGAAGCCAGCACGTTCACGCGTTAAACCACCAGGGCCTAAGGCAGAAATACGACGTTTGTGCGTTACTTCTGATAATGGGTTATTTTGGTCCATGAACTGTGACAACTGAGAAGAACCGAAGAACTCTTTAATTGCCGCAGAAATAGGCTTAGCATTAATTAAGTCTTGAGGTGTAGTGTTATCTAAATCACCTAAGCTTAAACGCTCTTTAACAGCACGTTCAACACGTACTAAACCAACACGGAATTGGTTTTCAGCCATTTCACCAACAGAACGTATACGACGGTTACCTAAATGGTCAATATCGTCCACGTCACCTTTACCGTCACGAATGTCAATAAGTACTTTCATAACATCAATGATGTCTTGCTTACTTAATGTACCTTCACCTGTTAAGTCTTCACGACTTACACGACGGTTGAACTTCATACGACCGACATTTGATAGGTCATAACGCTCTAACGAGAAGAATAAGTTATCAAATAACGCTTCTGCAGAGTCTTTTGTTGGTGGCTCACCAGGACGCATCATTCGATAGATTTCGATTAATGCTTCTAAACGGTTAGTAGTCGAATCGATACGTAAAGTATCAGAGATGTATGAACCGTGATCTAATTCGTTCGTATAGATAACTTCAAACGACTTGTGACCAGCTTGAGACAACTTAGCTAATAATTCTAATGTCACAACATCGTTAGCTGTTGCAATCACTTCACCTGTTGACTCGTCAACATAAGTTTTTGCAAGTACTTTATCAATTACATACTCGTGTGGTACTTCGATTTGCGTAATACCAGATTTTTCCATTGTACGGATATGACGAGCAGTAATACGACGACCAGTTTCTACGATTACTTCACCATCTGCATCTTTGATATCAAATACTGCAGTTTCACCACGTAAACGTTGTGGTTGTAGTTCCATTAAGATCTTATCGCCATTGATTTCAATTGCGATATTATCAAAGAACATCTCAATGATTTCTTCTGTAGAGTATTCTAATGCACGTAAAATAATAGACGCCGGTAACTTACGACGACGATCAATACGTACATATAAATTATCTTTCGGGTCAAACTCGAAGTCTAACCAAGAACCACGGTAAGGAATAACACGTGCGTTATATAATACTTTACCAGAAGAGTGTGTTTTACCTTTGTCATGATCAAAGAACACACCAGGAGAACGGTGTAACTGAGATACGATTACACGCTCAGTACCATTAATTACAAATGTACCGTTGTCCGTCATTAAAGGCATTTCGCCCATGTAAACTTCTTGCTCTTTGATATCTTTAACAGTACCTGGAGCAGCATCTTTATCCATAAGAACTAAGCGAAGTTTAACACGCAGTGGAGCTGCGTATGTCACACCACGAATTTGACATTCTTTAACGTCAAATACTGGTTCGCCAATGCGGTAACTAACGAATTGTAACTCCGCACTACCAGAATAGCTCTTAATAGGGAATACAGAACGGAACGCAGCTTCTAAGCCTGTGTTACCATCTACATCTGGTTGGATGAACTTGTTGTACGATTCAAGCTGTACTTGTAGAAGATAAGGCATGTCCAAAACGTGTTCGCGCTTGCCAAAATCCTTACGAATTCGTTTCTTTTCAGAATAAGAGTAAGCCATGTGGTTCCTCAGCTTGCTGATTTTTTGACCCTATAAGCCCGTCAATAACACTCGATAAATTATTGAGCAGACTACCTTTTTAACAGCAAAATTTTGCTTTTCCTGTGTAGAAAGAAAAGTTTTACCATCATTTTTTGCACTATAAAAGTTTTTCCTCAGATATAGCGCAAAAAGGCCGGTGATATTTTATCACCAGCCCATGCCTAAATTTTAGGCAGCAAATCTAACTTGCGTTAGATTACTTGATTTCAACAGTTGCGCCTGCTTCTTCAAGTTGTGCTTTAAGTTCTTCAGCTTCTTCTTTAGAAACAGCTTCTTTAACAGCAACTGGAGCAGATTCAACCATAGCTTTAGCTTCTTTAAGGCCAAGACCTGTAGCGCCACGTACCGCTTTGATTGCAGCAACTTTGTTACCGCCAGCAGCAGCTAAGATTACGTCGAATTCAGTCTTCTCTTCAGCAGCTTCGCCACCTGCAGGACCAGCAACAACAGCAGCTGCTGCAGTTACACCGAATTTTTCTTCCATTGCTTCAACTAGTTCAACAACTTCCATTACTGACATTTCAGCAACTGCGTCTAAGATTTGATCTTTAGTTACAGACATTTTTAAATTTCCTAACTTGGTAAGCACTTTCTAATAATTGATTGTGCTTAAAATAACTTTCACCTAAAAACTGCGTTACATTTCTCTTAAAATAAGAGTAAAGGTAAATTATGCAGCTTCTTTTGCTTCTTTTACTGCAGCTAGTGTCTTCACTAACTTGCCTGCAGAAGCTTCTTTCATAACACTCATTAGTTTCGCGATAGCTTCGTCGTATGTAGGTAGAGATGCAAGCAATTCTACGTCTACAACATCGCCTTCAAATGATGCAGTCTTAAGTTCGAACTTATCGTTCTTCTTCGCGAAATCTTTAAAGATACGCGCGCCAGCACCTGGGTGCTCTTTTGAGAATGCGATAAGAGTCGGACCTACGAATGAATCAGAAAGACATTCGAAGTCTGTACCGTCAACTGCACGCTTAGCTAAAGTGTTGCGAACAACCTTCATCCAAACGCCTGCTTCACGAGCTTCTTTACGTAAAGCTGTGATATCAGTTACCGATACACCACGAGCATCTGCAACAACTGCAGATAGAGCGTCTTTGGCTGCTTCTTGGACTTCAGCAACAACTGCTTTTTTGCCATCAAGATTTAATGCCATTAGCTTTTCTCCTGGTTAAAGTCGGGCCTAAGCCCTGGCTTCATTGTACTCAAGGTCATTCATAAAACTTCCTTGAGTGGTTTCCGGTGAAAGCCAGAAGTAAATTCTTCTGGGGTCATCACCATCTGCGTAGGAAATTAAGTCTTCAAAACAAGTTTATCTGACACCTACGGTCTTGGATGGAAGCACTCTAAAAGAATGCTTCAACCCGAATGCGATTAACCTTCTAAAGTAAGGCTCGCTACGTCAATTGCAACGCCAGCACCCATAGTAGTAGAAAGTGAAACTTTCTGCATGAATGTGCCTTTTGCTGAAGCAGGTTTTGCTTTCTTAATTGCAACTAACAATGCTTCAAGGTTAGTTTTGATAGCAGCTGCGTCGAAGTCAGCTTTACCAATTGAAGCGTGGATAATACCGTTTTTATCGTTACGGTAACGAACCTGACCAGCTTTTGCATTTTTAACTGCAGTAGCAACATCAGGAGTAACAGTGCCAACTTTAGGGTTTGGCATTAGACCACGTGGGCCTAAGATTTGACCTAATTGACCAACTACGCGCATTGCATCTGGAGATGCAACAACAACGTCGAAGTTCATTTCGCCAGCTTTAACTTGCTCAGCTAGGTCTTCCATACCAACTACGTCTGCGCCAGCTTCTTTAGCAGCGTCAGCGTTAGCACCTTGAGTGAATACTGCTACACGTACGTCTTTACCAGTACCGTTTGGTAGTACAGTTGCACCACGAACGTTTTGGTCAGATTTACGAGGATCGATACCTAAGTTAATAGCAACGTCTACACTTTCTTTGAATTTAGCAGTTGCTAATTCTTGAAGTAGAGATACTGCTTCGTCGATACCGTATTCGCGAGTCGCGTCAACTTTTTCACGGATTAAACGTGCGCGTTTTGTTAATTTAGCCATTCTATTAGCCCTCTACATTCAAGCCCATTGCACGAGCAGAGCCGGCAATAGTACGTACTGCTGCGTCCATATCAGCCGCAGTAAGGTCAGATTCTTTAGTCTTAACGATTTCTTCTAATTGAGCGCGAGTAACTGTACCCACCTTCTCAGTGTTAGGACGACCAGAACCAGACTTGATACCAGCTGCTTTCTTAAGTAAGTAAGATGCAGGTGGAGTCTTAGTTTCGAACGTGAAAGAACGGTCATTGTAAACCGAAATAACTACAGGAACTGGCGCGCCTTTTTCTAAGCTGTCAGTTTTTGCGTTAAACGCTTTACAGAATTCCATGATGTTCACACCGTGTTGACCTAGAGCAGGACCAACTGGTGGACTAGGGTTTGCCATACCAGCTGCAACTTGCAACTTGATAAGAGCTTCTACTTTTTTAGCCATTTTAGCTTCCTCATTGGTGGGTCTTAGCCTAGTAAGAACGAGGATTCTTACTTGTCGGCTTCCCGGTTAATTCCTCAAACTTGTATGTATTACATACAAAAGGGTCGCGCATTATATAGACAATCGCGACCCTTGACAACAGGATAGAACAAATTTTCTTGACAGATTACTTGTCTTTTTCTACCTGTCCGAATTCTAATTCTACTGGAGTTGAGCGACCAAAGATTAGAACTGATACTTTTACTCTGCTCTTCTCATAGTCCACTTCCTCAACAACACCGTTAAAGTCTGCAAATGGACCATCGATAACACGAACCACTTCGCCTGGTTCAAATAGTGTTTTCGGTTTCGGCTTATCAACATTCTCTTCTAAGCGATTTAAGATAGCGTCAGCTTCTCTTTGCGTAATTGGAGCTGGACGGTCAGAAGTACCACCGATGAAACCAAGAACACGAGGAGTGCTTTTTACTAAGTGCCATGCATCTTCGTTCATAGCCATTTCAACTAAAACGTAACCAGGGAAGAACTTACGCTCTGAACGACGCTTCTGGCCTGCACGCATTTCAACTACTTCTTCTGTAGGAACTAAAACGCGACCGAAGAAATCTTCCATCTGGTTAATCTTAATGTGCTCTTCTAGTGCTTTAGCAACTCGAGCTTCGTAACCAGAATAAGCTTGTACTACGTACCAACGTAATTTGTTTTCAGTATCTGACATGAATTAAATTCCTACACCAGTTAAGAAGTTAACTAATGCTCTTAAGCCCATATCAATAAAGTACAACATGATTGCAATAACAGCAGTAGCAACGAAAATAATGAAAGTTGTTTGAGTTGCTTCTTGGCGTGTTGGCCAGACAACTTTGCGAACTTCAGTGCGAGACTCTTTAGCAAACGCTAAGAAAGTTTTGCCTTTGCTCGTTGTTGCAGCAAAACCAGCTGCAACTGCAATAGCTACAACAACTGCTACTGCTCTAATTAATACAGACTCTTGTTCAAAAATGCTATTAGCAACAACTGCACCTGCTAATAACGCGATAGCAACAATCCATTTTACGAGATCTAAGCCTTTATTAGGCTGTTCTACACTGGCATTCATCTATTACACCTTAAAAATACTGCTTATACTTAAAATAAAACTTCAAATAACAACACTTTGTTTGCTCTTATTTGAAGTCTTAATCAGTTAAATCAACTCTTTGTCTAAACATTTTGAAAGAGCGGAGACCGCTGTTTCATCTAAACTTAGTTAATCACTAACTTAAATTTGGCAGGGACGGCAGGACTCGAACCCACAACCATCGCCATTTTGAAAGAGCGGAGACCGCTGTTCCATCCAAACTTAGTTAATTACTAACTTAAATTTGGCAGGGACGGCAGGACTCGAACCCACAACCATCGCCATTTTGAAAGAGCGGAGACCGCTGTTCCATCCAAACTTAGTTAATTACTAACTTAAATTTGGCAGGGGCGGCAGGACTCGAACCCGCAACCATCGGTTTTGGAGACCGCTGTTCTACCAATTGGAACTACGCCCCTGCAACATCAAATTTTAGTTAGACCACTTTTGTGAAATCTTAGTTTGGGGAATTCATAAAAGCGGGGGCGCCATTATACTCAAGATAGATAATGACGCAAGCTAAGACTAGTACTCAATCACAAAAATGATCAAAGCTTTGGTTTTTTACAATTCGGAGTTTGTTTACTTTGGTTGAACAATGGTTCCGCAGTGCTTAGGTTTTTCGTTAACTTCTCAATTCTTGTGTCGTGAGACGGGTGAGTTGACAAAAACTCAGGAGGTGCGCCTTTGCTTGCTTCTGCCATGTTATGCCACAAAGATACAGCTGCTTTAGGGTTAAAACCCGAAGTGGCCATAAGGTCTTGACCTATAATATCAGCCTCTTTTTCATGTGAACGACCGTAAGGCATCAACACACCATATTGCAATCCTGCACCAAGAGCAGCTAAAGCATAAGTTCTAGTCTGTTGATCTTGTTCTCCTAGCGCAATACTAGCTAATGCTTGAATACCTGCTGCAGCTTGACTAGAAGATGCTCTTTCATTGGAATGCTTAGCGATGACATGAGCAATTTCATGCCCCATTATCGCAGCTAGCTGATCTTGATTTTCCGTGACATTCAAAATTCCTGTATAAACGCCAATCTTTCCTCCAGGCAGTGCAAACGCATTTATTTGCTCCGATTCAAAAACAACAACTTCCCAATCGCCAGAATGAGTTGATTTGGCAACGTTAGGCGTAATCTCGTCAGCAACACACTGAACAAAATTTACCAAAGCTTTGTTTTCGGTAATTGGCACTTCTTTCTTCATTTGCTCAAATGATTCTGCTCCCATCTGAGCAAGTTTCTCATCGGACATAAAAGCGAATTGATTTCTTCCTGTTGGGGATTTAGAACAAGAAACTAAAAAAAAGATTAGCGACAAAGATAAAATAAACTTCATAATCTAAATTCTCATAATCGAGCGCAATGCTTAATTCTATAACACAAACTTTATCAGAGTCTAAAAGCTTTATCCTAAAAAGCAAAAAGCCCGCCGAAGCGAGCTTTTTCTTACTAGTATTTCTTACGAAATATTAGTCTAGGATAGATGCAACAACACCAGCACCTACTGTACGGCCACCTTCACGGATCGCGAAACGTAAACCTTCATCCATCGCGATTGGAGCGATTAGCTCAACAACCATCTTGATGTTATCACCTGGCATTACCATTTCTACGCCTTCTGGTAACTCAACTGCACCAGTTACGTCTGTTGTACGGAAGTAGAACTGTGGACGGTAACCTTTGAAGAATGGAGTATGACGACCACCTTCTTCTTTAGATAGTACGTATACTTCTGATTCGAACTTCGTGTGTGGGTTGATTGTACCTGGCTTCGCTAGTACTTGACCACGTTGGATCTCGTCACGCTTAGTACCACGTAATAATGCACCAATGTTCTCACCTGCACGACCTTCGTCTAGAAGCTTACGGAACATTTCAACACCTGTACAAGTAGTAGTTGTAGTTTCTTTGATACCTACGATTTCTACTTCGTCACCTGTGTTGATGATACCGCGCTCAACACGACCTGTTACTACTGTACCACGACCTGAGATTGAGAATACGTCTTCGATAGGCATGATGAATGGCTTATCGATGTCACGCTCTGGCTCTGGGATGTATGAATCTAGCGCTTCTGCTAATTCAACGATCTTGTCTTCCCACTGCTTTTCGCCTTCTAGAGCTTTAAGAGCTGAACCTTGGATTAATGGTAGGTCGTCACCTGGGAATTCGTATTCAGAAAGAAGTTCACGAACTTCCATTTCTACTAATTCTAATAACTCTTCGTCGTCAACCATGTCACATTTGTTCATGAATACTACGATGAAAGGTACACCAACCTGACGAGAAAGTAGGATGTGCTCACGAGTCTGAGGCATAGGGCCGTCAGTTGCAGCTACTACTAAAATCGCGCCGTCCATCTGTGCCGCACCTGTGATCATGTTTTTAACATAGTCAGCGTGTCCTGGGCAGTCTACGTGTGCGTAGTGGCGAGTTGGTGTGTCATACTCAACGTGAGAAGTTGAGATTGTGATACCACGCTCACGCTCTTCTGGAGCGTTATCGATTTGTGCGAAGTCTTTTGCTTCACCACCGTATACTTTTGCTAATACGTTAGTGATTGCCGCAGTTAGTGTAGTTTTACCGTGGTCAACGTGACCGATTGTGCCAACGTTAACGTGCGGTTTCGTACGTTCAAACTTTTCTCTTGCCATTTTCAGACCTATATAAGTTTATTTATTAAAAGTAATACGCATAAGAGCGTGGGTTAAAAACTTGTTTATTTATAGCGAGAGAAGTGAAGTAAAAGTGGTGCTGATAGGCAGATTTGAACTGCCGACCTCACCCTTACCAAGGGTGCGCTCTACCAACTGAGCTATATCAGCAAAATTGTTTGGAGCGAGCAGCGGGAATCGAACCCGCATCATCAGCTTGGAAGGCTGAGGTAATAGCCATTATACGATGCTCGCTTTGAAACGACTTCACGACCCAAGCATAGAAGGTCGCGAGCCGACCTTTTGGATTACCAAGATAACTTTGATCTCAGTAATGAAATAATGGTGGAGGGAGGTGGATTCGAACCACCGAAGGCGGAGCCGTCAGATTTACAGTCTGATCCCTTTGGCCACTCGGGAACCCCTCCACGAGTAAGTATTGATGGTGCCGACTGCCGGAATCGAACTGGCGACCTACTGATTACAAGTCAGTTGCTCTACCAACTGAGCTAAGTCGGCACGTCATCAAGTGGGGCGCATTCTATGGTAAGGAGTTTAAGAGTGCAACCCCAAAAAACACTTTTTTTCTATTTTTGAGTTGTTTGAACATGTTTTAATCAAAAACTGCTGTTTTATTATAAATTTGACTAATTTTCGTCGTCTAGAAAACGCTTCAGCCCTGCAAAAACCAAAAATTGCTCATAGCTATATGGAGTAGAAAGTTCTTGAGCTAGCTGTAAAGAATTGCCTCCTGTTAATACAAGTCTTACTTCTTCACCCGACTTATTTTGCAAAAGTTTCACAGCCCTTTCGATAGAAGCAACACATGCATAAAAACAACCATTAAATACAGCCGATGGTGTATCGCTACCAAAATTTTCTCTAGTTTTTTCCTCTTCAGCAAAAACTCCCGGCGCTTTAGCAACAATTGAAGATTGCATTAGATCTAAGCCAGGAATTATCCAGCCACCTAAATGTTTTTTACTTGAAGATAAAAAATCAACTGTAAGTGCAGTCCCAGCATCAACGACAACGAGATTTTCGTTAGGAAACAACTTCTCAGCAGCTAAAACAGCTAACCATCTATCAATTCCCAAATTGTTGTACTCGGGATAACCACAAGTTACACCAAACGCATTTGATTCGACTTTTGCTTCAGAAATTGGAATAGAAAGTTTTTTAGCTGTATCAATTAAATTTTTTGTATCTGTATCCGATGCAACTGACGCTAGAGCGACACCCTTAATTTCACTAAAGCTGTCCATCGCTTGTTGATAAGTTAACTCTGCATAAGTTTCATCTTTAGCAAGACAAAATTTAGCTTTGGTATTACCTATATCAATTAATAAATAGCTCACTTTTACACCTTTCTTAGGCTAACTTCACCACCAAATATTTTCTCAATCTTTCCTGACTGGTGTGATTCTAATAGTAGCGCTCCGCTACTATCAATTCCAATACAGCTCCCCGACTTAACTAGAGTGTTGGAACTTACTTCTACATCCATATCTTTAAAAGCATTTGCTAGATTCCATTCTGCAACAAGGTTTTCTAACCGGTTTTCTTTGTACTCATCTAATATATCATCAAGTTCTTCTAACAAGCCTGCTACAAAGAAGTTTCGATCAATAGTCTTCCCTGCTAGTAGTTTTAAGTCTGTCCACTCTTGATCTATTTCTTCGGCATATTTGGCTGGCATATCAAAGTTAATTCCTATGCCAATTACTAAGTGGCACTGACCATCTGATTGACCTTCAGCTTCTATTAGCACTCCCGCTAATTTTTTACCATCAGCTAACACATCATTAGGCCATTTTAGCTCTATATTATGAGTTACGACTCTTGCACATGCCCTGCGAACAGCTATACCAACAGCCAAGCTAAGTCCAGCAGCTGCACTTAAGCCATCTTCTATGATTCTATATTGTGAAAAGTAAACATGAGAGCCAAAAGGACTTTGCCAAGTTCTTCCTCTTCTTCCCCTTCCTGCTGTTTGGCATTCTGCAATGACAGAATGACCATTGATGAGCTTTTCGTCACTTCGGATTTTATTCATCAAGTATTCATTTGTAGAATCTATAATAGAATAGGTATCTATATCGTGAAACTTATTCAAGAAGCTGTTGATTTTAGTGCTGTCCAACAACTCAATATTGCTAGATAACTTATACCCTCTACCAGTTACAGAGTAGATATCCAATCCTAGAGAAGACAGAGATTTTATGTGGTTTGCTATCGCTGCTCTTGATATACCTAAATGTTTACCGAGAGTTTCACCAGAATGAAACTCTCCATCAGATAAGATTTTGGCTATCGCAACTTTTGTTTCTACTTTAGCCATTCGACTTCCTTAGAAACTCGTCAAAAGACACTTCGCCCGACCGATCAAACATTCTAACTTCAGGCTCCAATGTGATGTCAAACTTTGCTGATACTTTAGTCTGTACTAGTTGGATAAGCTTAATTAAGTCTTCACTCTTTGCTGTTCCAGACTTATTAATCAAGACCAAAGCCTGATTCATATGAACAGCTGCACCTTCTACTTCAATGCCCTTTAATCCAGTTTTATCAATCAACCAACCCGCGGCAACTTTAGATTCCGATTCAGACCAAGGGTATACCGGCAATTCTGGATAATTTTTAATTAGTTTGGAAAGTTTATCATTTGGTAAAATTGGATTTTTAAAAAAGCTTCCAGCGTTGCCCAATACATTAGGGTCAGGTAGTTTGGATACTCGAGTTTTAATCACAATATCAAATATGTGCTTTGCTGTAGGCTTTTCCAGCTTAGCCAACTCTCCGTAGTTATTCACAGGTTTCCAATCCTTAGGAAAACTGAAAGTAACTGAAGTTATTATTGCTTTATTTTTAAGCTCAGATTTAAAAATACTGTCTCTGTAAGAAAAATTACATTCCGACTTTGTTAGTTGCTTTATATCACCAGTTTCTAGATCAAAGAATTGAACGGTTTCGATAAATCTTTCAATCTCAACTCCATATGCCCCAATATTTTGTACGGGACAAGCTCCTACACTACCTGGAATGAGGGCAAGATTTTCCAACCCATAAATACCTTGGGACAAAGTCTGTTCAACTAGTGAATGCCAATTTTCACCTGCTTGAGCTTTAAGGGTATAACTTTCTTTATGCTCATTTATTTCAATTCCCTTCAGTTTCATTGAAACAAGCAAGCCAGGATAATCTTCTAAAAAAACTATATTGCTACCTTCACCAATTAAAATGAAGTCTTTACCTAATTGTTTTCCTGCAAGCTTGCTTAGCTGTTCAATTGAATGAATTTCTATTAGGTCTTGAACTTTTGCTTCTAGCCCGAACGAATGAAGAGATTTTACTGAAATCAAAATACACAAATACTTATATGAAGATAGTGAAAGTCTAACTCAGCAGCGTAAATGGTGAAATAAAAAAGATGTAAATCTGCATATCTCAGCAGTAAGTTGTAGAAGAGAATGGAGTTGTGGCTAAATCACAAACAATAAAAAACCCGCTGCTCAATGAGCAACGGGTTGGTATGGGAGCTTGGCGATGAGCTACATTGTTCCGTACATCCATGATACTCACCCTTTCGGAGCAGCAGCTCAAAAATATTCCAGACGTTTTTGTCGCATTTCATGCTGGAATAGCTCTTTTTAAGTCCAAATGCAAAAAAGCCCGACCATTGGTCGGGCTTTCTTTTAATGGGAGCTTGGCGATGAGCTACTCTCGCATGGAACTTCCACACTACCATCGCCGCAATTGCGTTTCACTTCTGAGTTCGAAATGGAGTCAGGTGGTACCACAATGCTATTTTCACCAAGCATAAACTGTTTTGCCTTTAATAAACTGGAAAGGATAATTAAGGAAATAATTTGATTATGTGTTTGAGAACACTTAAGCGTTGTATAGTTAAGCCGCACGGGCAATTAGTATGAGTTAGCTTAACGCCTCACAGCGCTTCCACACCTCACCTATCAACGTTGTAGTCTTCAACGACCCTTTAGAGAACTTAAAGTTCTAGGGATGACTCATCTCGAGGCTCGCTTCCCGCTTAGATGCTTTCAGCGGTTATCGATTCCGAACGTAGCTACCGGGCAATGCGATTGGCATCACAACCCGAACACCAGCGGTTCGTCCACTCCGGTCCTCTCGTACTAGGAGCAGCCCCTCTCAATCATCCAACGCCCACGGCAGATAGGGACCGAACTGTCTCACGACGTTCTAAACCCAGCTCGCGTACCACTTTAAATGGCGAACAGCCATACCCTTGGGACCGACTTCAGCCCCAGGATGTGATGAGCCGACATCGAGGTGCCAAACACCGCCGTCGATATGAACTCTTGGGCGGTATCAGCCTGTTATCCCCGGAGTACCTTTTATCCGTTGAGCGATGGCCCTTCCATACAGAGCCACCGGATCACTATGACCTACTTTCGTACCTGCTCGACGTGTCTGTCTCGCAGTTAAGCTTGCTTCTACCATTACACTAACCGTACGATGTCCGACCGTACTTAGCAAACCTTCGTGCTCCTCCGTTACTCTTTGGGAGGAGACCGCCCCAGTCAAACTACCCACCAGGCACTGTCCACAACCCCGATAAGGGGCCAATGTTAGAACATCAAACATACAAGGGTGGTATTTCAAGGATGGCTCCACTAGAGCTGGCGCCCTAGTTTCAAAGCCTCCCACCTATCCTACACATGTAGGCTCAATGTTCAGTGCCAAGCTGTAGTAAAGGTTCACGGGGTCTTTCCGTCTAGCCGCGGGTACACTGCATCTTCACAGCGATTTCAATTTCACTGAGTCTCGGGTGGAGACAGCGTGGCCATCATTACACCATTCGTGCAGGTCGGAAC
Source organism: Psychrosphaera sp. (assembly GCA_965221615.1). Lineage (GTDB taxonomy): Bacteria > Pseudomonadota > Gammaproteobacteria > Enterobacterales > Alteromonadaceae > Psychrosphaera. Next base: position 3,432,452 of record OZ244904.1, read on the forward strand.
TTACCCGACAAGGAATTTCGCTACCTTAGGACCGTTATAGTTACGGCCGCCGTTTACCGGGGCTTCGATCATGAGCTTCTCTTGCGATAACCCAATCAATTAACCTTCCGGCACCGGGCAGGTGTCACACCCTATACGTCATCTTTCGATTTAGCAGAGTGCTGTGTTTTTAATAAACAGTTGCAGCCACCAGGTCACTGCGACCGACCTCAGCTTAGGGAGCAAGTCCCATCACCATGGTCGGCGTACCTTCTCCCGAAGTTACGGTACCATTTTGCCTAGTTCCTTCACCCGAGTTCTCTCAAGCGCCTTAGTATTCTCTACCTGACCACCTGTGTCGGTTTAGAGTACGGTTTCATATTATCTGAAGCTTAGAGGCTTTTCCTGGAAGTATGGCATCAATGACTTCAACTCCGTAGAGTCTCGTCTCGTGTCTCAGCCTAGTGAATTCCCGGATTTACCTAAGAATTCAGCCTACACACTTTCACACGGACAACCAACGCCGTGCTCACCTAGCCTTCTCCGTCCCCCCATCGCAATAATATGAAGTACAGAAATATTAATCTGTTTCCCATCGACTACGCATTTCTGCCTCGCCTTAGGGGCCGACTTACCCTACCCTGATTAGCATGGGATAGGAACCCTTGGTCTTTCGGCGAGGGGGTTTTTCACCCCCTTTATCGTTACTCATGTCAGCATTCGCACTTCTGATACGTCCAGCAAACCTCTCGATTCACCTTCAACCGCTTACAGAACGCTCCCCTACCCAGCGTATAAATACGCTGCCGCAGCTTCGGTGGTATGTTTAGCCCCGTTACATCTTCCGCGCAGGCCGACTCGACTAGTGAGCTATTACGCTTTCTTTAAAGGGTGGCTGCTTCTAAGCCAACCTCCTAGCTGTCTAAGCCTTCCCACATCGTTTCCCACTTAACATACACTTTGGGACCTTAGCTGGCGGTCTGGGTTGTTTCCCTCTCCACGACGAACGTTAGCACCCGCCGTGTGTCTCCCGGATATTACTTTACGGTATTCGGAGTTTGCATGGGGTTGGTAAGCCGGGATGGCCCCCTAGCCCAAACAGTGCTCTACCCCCGTAAGTATTCGTCCGAGGCTCTACCTAAATAGATTTCGGGGAGAACCAGCTATCTCCCGGTTTGATTAGCCTTTCACTCCTATCCACACGTCATCCCCTGGCTTTTCAACGACAGTGGGTTCGGTCCTCCAGTTGATGTTACTCAACCTTCAACCTGCACATGGATAGATCACCGGGTTTCGGGTCTATACCTTGCAACTAGACGGGCAGTTAACCCTCGCTTTCACTACGGCTCCCCTATTCGGTTAACCTTGCTACAAAATATAAGTCGCTGACCCATTATACAAAAGGTACGCAGTCACATAACAAGTATGCTCCTACTGCTTGTACGTATACGGTTTCAGGTTCTATTTCACTCCCCTCACAGGGGTTCTTTTCGCCTTTCCCTCACGGTACTGGTTCACTATCGGTCAATTGGGAGTATTTAGCCTTAGAGGATGGTCCCCCTATCTTCAGTCAAAGTTTCACGTGCTCCGACCTACTTAATGTGTCCAATATAGCTCTTCGTGTACGGGACTATCACCCTTTATTGTGCAACTTTCCAGAAGCTTCCACTAAACTATACTGATTCGGCTGTTTCCCGTTCGCTCGCCGCTACTTAGGAAATCTCGGTTGATTTCTTTTCCTCCGGGTACTTAGATGTTTCAGTTCTCCGGGTTTGCCTCACATACCTATGTATTCAGTATGTGATACCCTAAAAGGGTGGGTTTCCCCATTCGGAAATCGTGGTCTATAACGGTTTTTATCACCTTAACCACGCTTATCGCAGATTAACACGTCCTTCATCGCCTCCAATTGCCAAGGCATCCACCGTATACGCTTATTCACTTAACTATACAACCTTAAATGCTCTCGCACTTTCAGTCGTTAATCTTGTGTCTTATTTATCCATATGAGCTTGTATCTTTCTCATACAGTTGACATAAATAACGCTTGAGTTTTCTCTTACAGTGATAATCAAAATTATTTTTGTTTCTTATTAAACAATCATGTTGAATAACAATTACAATAAACAATAATGTTTACCTTAATTTATCAGCTTTCCAATTTGTTAAAGAGCAATGTATTTTATTAAAAATACTAAAGAATAACTTCTCGTTGAGAATCTATTATTTAGCACTTTCTTACGCAGAAGGTTTCCACTTTAGCGAGTAGATAAGTTATCAGGAAGGTTTCCTTCCGATTAAGTAACTTATCACGCCCACTTGCCAGTCAAGTGTTTGTGGTAAATGGTGGAGCTATGCGGGATCGAACCGCAGACCTCTTGAATGCAAATCAAGCGCTCTCCCAGCTGAGCTATAGCCCCATTTATGTATTGGTAGGCCTGGGCAGACTTGAACTGCCGACCTCACCCTTATCAGGGGTGCGCTCTAACCAGCTGAGCTACAGGCCTATATTCAAGTCACAAGCCTTCAGCTTATGCCTTCGCCTGCAACCTTCTTGCTCACAATTCGTAATTAATTATCTGTGTGGACACTGCGTAAAAGGTGTAACTTTCGTTTATAAGGAGGTGATCCAGCCCCAGGTTCCCCTAGGGCTACCTTGTTACGACTTCACCCCAGTCATGAACCACAAAGTGGTGAGCGTCCTCCCGAAGGTTAAACTACCCACTTCTTTTGCAGCCCACTCCCATGGTGTGACGGGCGGTGTGTACAAGGCCCGGGAACGTATTCACCGTAGCATTCTGATCTACGATTACTAGCGATTCCGACTTCATGGAGTCGAGTTGCAGACTCCAATCCGGACTACGACAAGCTTTATGGGATCCGCTTACTCTCGCGAGTTTGCAACCCTTTGTACTTGCCATTGTAGCACGTGTGTAGCCCATCCCGTAAGGGCCATGATGACTTGACGTCGTCCCCACCTTCCTCCGGTTTGTCACCGGCAGTCTCCTTAGAGTTCTCAGCCTAACTGCTAGCAACTAAGGATAAGGGTTGCGCTCGTTGCGGGACTTAACCCAACATTTCACAACACGAGCTGACGACAGCCATGCAGCACCTGTCTCAGAGTTCCCGAAGGCACTAAACTATCTCTAGTAAATTCTCTGGATGTCAAGGGATGGTAAGGTTCTTCGCGTTGCATCGAATTAAACCACATGCTCCACCGCTTGTGCGGGCCCCCGTCAATTCATTTGAGTTTTAACCTTGCGGCCGTACTCCCCAGGCGGTCTACTTAACGCGTTAGCTGCGCAAAACCTCTCTAAACGAGACGAGCTGCTAGTAGACATCGTTTACGGCGTGGACTACCAGGGTATCTAATCCTGTTTGCTACCCACGCTTTCGTACATGAGCGTCAGTGTCGGCCCAGGTGGCTGCCTTCGCCATCGGTATTCCTTCAGATCTCTACGCATTTCACCGCTACACCTGAAATTCTACCACCCTCTGCCGCACTCTAGTCATCCAGTTTCAAATGCAGTTCCCAGGTTGAGCCCGGGGCTTTCACATCTGACTTAAATGACCGCCTGCGTACGCTTTACGCCCAGTAATTCCGATTAACGCTCGCACCCTCCGTATTACCGCGGCTGCTGGCACGGAGTTAGCCGGTGCTTCTTCTGTCGCTAACGTCAAAGCTAGCAGGTATTAACTACTAACCCTTCCTCACGACTGAAAGTGCTTTACAACCCGAAGGCCTTCTTCACACACGCGGCATGGCTGCATCAGGCTTGCGCCCATTGTGCAATATTCCCCACTGCTGCCTCCCGTAGGAGTCTGGACCGTGTCTCAGTTCCAGTGTGGCTGATCATCCTCTCAGACCAGCTAGGGATCGTTGACTTGGTAGGCCATTACCCCACCAACTATCTAATCCCACTTGGGCTTCTCTAAAGGCGAGAGCTAAAAGCCCCCTTTGACCCGTAGGTATTATGCGGTATTAGCAGTCGTTTCCAACTGTTGTCCCCCACCTCAAGGCAAATTCCCAAGCATTACTCACCCGTCCGCCACTCGTCAGCAAAGAAGCAAGCTTCTTTCTGTTACCGTTCGACTTGCATGTGTTAGGCCTGCCGCCAGCGTTCAATCTGAGCCATGATCAAACTCTTCACTTTAAAAAGTTTAATCAACTACTCATTGAATTCTGTTCAAATAAATCTTCGAATAGACACTCAATGTTAGTTACAAGTTGAAGAACTAAGTTCTTCTAATGTTGTTACTACTCATTCACGAGTGCCCACACAGATAATTAATTACAATTTGTTAAAGAACGATTTAGACCCTTTGGTCATGGTTGGTAGCGCTTGGCGCCTGTCTCAACCGAGGTGCGCATCATACGCTCCTGATTTTTGTTGTCAACACTTTTTTGAAATCTTTTTTTAAGTTTTCTCAAAGCTTTTTGACCGAATCCTTAGAAGAAAACTTGTTCTTTTAAGTGTTTCGATGTCTCCCTGACAACGAGGGCGCATTTTAGGGAGTTTTCTAAATTGCGCAACCCTTTTTTCGATCTTTTTTAGTAAAAACCGATCGTTTGTTGGATCTTTGTTCGATCTAGCTGTTTTAGCTACAAGAACAGCTCAAAAAGTGTCTGCTTTAGTTATATAAAAGACTTGTAATCAAGTTCATACATAATAATATGTCAATGACACACTGTTTATGAGTGTTTCTTTCTATTAATAATAATATTTTGAGAGTTTTGAATTATGTCATTTAATTCTTCTGTTTTTTTAGCTTCTGCTGGTGTTGCTGTCGTTGGTGCGATCTTAATATCAGTAATTGGTTTAGAAGCGAATCCGTTAGTTTTTGCTGCAGGTGCAATTTTAGCTGGTCTTATTTCAGCCTTATTAGGTACTAAAGCTGATGGTAAAGCTGACACTACTACTTTATATGTAGGTAATTTACCTTACCGTGCAAATGAAGGTAGTGTAAGAGAGTTGTTTAGCGAACATGGTAAAGTGTTTTCAGTTCGTTTATTAAGGGATAAACAAACAGGAAAGCGTCGCGGCTTCGGTTTCGTCGAAGTAGCAACGACTGATAGTAAAAAGGTAATTTCTGCTTTGAATGATTTTGAGTTTCAAGAACGTGCTTTAAAAGTACGCTTAGCTAACGATAAATAATCATTCACTAATTAACAAAAAGGCCACTATTATAGTGGCCTTTTTTTTATTGCTCTTATATAAGCTGCTATATAAATAGTAGTAACTAAACTAAAGCAAGCTTACTTACTACTCATATATAAAGTAAAATAGAGCAAAAGTTATTAATGAATACAGCACATGCCTTTATCTAATATTAAACCAGAACAATACTCATCACAGTTATCTAATAAGGTAACTTCTATAGAACAGGCTTTTAATCAGTTTAATATTCCTAGTATTGATATTTTTGAGTCTCCAAAACTAGCTTACCGAATGCGTTGTGAGTTTCGAGTATGGCACGATGGTGATGACCTTTTTCATATAATGTTTAATCAAGAAACAAAGGAAAAGGTAAGAATCGATCATTTTCCACCAGCTTCAACACTCATTTCTGAATTGATGTCCGACATATTGGAAGAATTAAAGCCTAATGAAGTATTACGAAGAAAACTGTTTCAAATAGATTATCTTTCTACACTCAGTGGTGAAATCCTAATTTCTCTTCTATACCACAAGCAATTAGATGATGTTTGGCAAGAAGAAGCTAAACAATTGTTAGAGCGACTTAGAAGCAAATATAAGATCGACCTAATTGGCCGAGCTAGAAAACAGAAAATAGTATTAGATAAAGATTATGTAATTGAGAAGCTCACAGTTGATGGTAAAGACTATATATATAAGCAGGTAGAAAATAGTTTTACTCAACCAAATGCAAAAGTGAATGAGCATATGCTCAGCTGGGCAAAGAACGCTATTGATTATAAAGGTGATTTATTAGAGCTATATTGTGGCAATGGTAACTTTTCAATTGCACTAGCAGATAAGTTCGACAAAGTACTGGCAACTGAAATCTCTAAACCGTCTGTAGCGTCAGCACAGTTTAATATCGAACAAAACAAAATAGACAACTTAAAGATCATTAGAATGTCTGCTGAAGAATTTACCGAGGCTATGGCTGGAACTCGAACATTTAGTCGTTTAGAAGGAATAGATTTAAAAGACTACAATTGTGAAACTATTTTTGTAGATCCTCCTAGAGCAGGCTTAGACCCAGATACGGTTAAACTAGTGTCTAACTACAAAAATATTATTTACATATCTTGTAACCCAGAAACATTGCATAACAATATGGAGGAATTAGCCAAAACTCACAAAGTTGAACGTTTTGCTGTATTTGACCAATTCCCTTATACCCATCACTTAGAATGCGGTGTTGTTCTGACAAAAATATGATATTCATCTGAGAGTCGGTCTTATAAAGACTGACTCTATTTGATTCACAAAGTTAACATCGCAATAACGTAACCAGTTATCCCAGAGCCTATTGTTAATATCACTCTTTCTATCCACAAAGAAGAAGCTGTTTCTTGGCTATTTTCTTCTATTACTTCAAGAACAACTATCAGTTCAGAAGTTATTTCAAAAACGGCAGCTAATGCACTGACAGTCTCATTAGATGCGTTACCGTATCTTTCAACCCTTTGAATCGTGCGCAGACTCAAACCACAGGCATCTGCTAAATGCTGTTGGGTCCAGTTATTTTTAACTCGATGATCTTTGATTAATTTAGCGTTTACATCCATAGATACTAATCCTAACCAAACAGTTTATCGATAAATGTATTGATTAAGACAAATGGAGATTCGTCATGAATAACATAATTAGCGGCTGTTATACCTATACCTAATCCAATGAAACCAAATAATAGGATATCTGCAAACAAACGTTTTTTGGTCATCGGCTTTTTGCCAAACGCACTAGTATGGATAGATTTTTGCGTAGCAACATGAACACCGTCTTTAATTAACACGCAATGTAATTCGGCCGTAATAATACTGACCATATTAAATTCCACTTCGTATTCACATTCACCTTGCTTGAACTTATGCAACGACTCTCGAGAAGTCATATTTCTGAGTTCACTTACCTTTTCACCATTTAAGTGAACGATCTCTTTACCACTAAAACCAGACCCCCAACATTCAATTTTGTTATCGCCATCAGTAAATGTGAATTGATAGCCCTTAGAAAACAAAGTACTGAAATTAATAAGTCTTGTTGCTTCGGTTGTATTTGTTTGATTTTGAGTTTTCATAAGTTTTCCTCGTTGATTCATCTCGCAATCAAATAAACCTTAATAATGATAATTTCTCGACGACAGCTATACGACTGTCCCTCTTACTGTCATATGACACTGATATGACAGTAAGGTTATCTATATGAAATATATAAATAAAGTACCAGTACTTCTAATCAGAATGCAGAGCCTCAATCGGGCTTAAGCGTGACGCTTTCACTGCAGGAAATGCCCCAAATGACACTCCAACAATTAAACAAATTGACAGAGATAAGGTAATTGCCCACAGAGACCAAGTCACCGCCCACCCAGAATAGAATCCTATAATTTCTGACAGCAGTAATCCAAAAACAACACCTAATATCCCACCAAGAACAGATATAACAAAGCTTTCTGTTAAGAACTGCAGTTTGATATCTTCTTGTGTCGCACCAACGGCACGCAACAAACCAATTTCTTTAGTTCTTTCTAACACGTTAGCAAGCATGATATTCATGATCCCAATACCGCCAACAAGTAAAGAAATACCAGCTACACAAGCCATGACTATATTAAATATCTGTTGTGTTTTTTTCTGCTGCTCAAGTAACTCTACAGGTATCACTAACTTATAATCTTTGCTTTCTCCGTGCCTAAGCTCAAGTAATTGAGAAACTGCTTTAGCTGCAATGGTGGGATCGTAATCTTTATCGATTGCCAGCTTAATAACATCAAGCTCACTCGCTAAAAACTCCGATTTAAACTTTTTCAAGCTCGTTGATAAAGGCACAAATACTCTATTACTGTCACCTCCAATTTTGACTCCTTGAAAGTCGTTCTTGTTCAGCTCAGGTACATCTAATACCCCAATAACCGTCAGCCAAACGTGATTAACCTTTATAAACTGCCCTACGGCTGATTGATTTGGAAACAAAGCTTTAGCCACGTCAGCACCTATTACGGCAACTTGAGCTACTTTTTTCATATCATCTTGGTTAATTAAGCGGCCAGATAAAGCATTTAAGTTCGCTAACTCAAAGTAAGTATCACTAACTCCGACAGCTAGCGCAGAGCTATTGCCAAAATCACTATAAATAGAATGAGTTTTAATTTTTTTCTCTGCACTGTAACCAGTAACAAAGGACAGAGTAGCAGTCGCGGCATCGATATCAGATAAGTTAAGTCCTTGAGAGTCTTCTCTAATTTCTTTTAACTCATCCTTGCTATATGTTTTCCCTTCTACAATTAAGTTTTGTACCCCCATGGAATCAATAAGCTTTAGCGCTTCTTGTTCCGCACCATTGCCAATGTTAAGCATCGCGATAACGGCACCAACACCAAATATCATACCGAGTAAGGTCAACAAAGTTCTTAGCTTTTGCGCAGCTAACTCTTGAATCGCGTCTATAACCAGCGTATTAAACTTATCCATGTTTTTGTTCCTTTGGTTCGCTAAGAGCAATAACGTCGCCTGTTTTTAAGCCTTCAGTAATTTCTACGAAATGAAGACTTTTTTTGCCAATTTTCACTATTTGTTTCTCAAATGAGAGTCCTGACTTTAAGTAAACAAAGTTGTTACCATCATCGTTGTCTATAGCTTGAAGAGGGACTAGTAAAGTATCTAACTTTTCATCAACGTGAATTGTTGCTGTTAGCTTCCTGCCTGGAACTAACATGGAGTTTGCAGCCTGATCTAGACTGACAATAACCTCATAATACTTAGTTGGGTCGCTGCGTTTGATTGTTCTAGAGAATGCATCGACATGTTCAACCGCGCCGATAAATTCTCGATCTGGAAAAGCATCTAAAGTAAAGCTTACTTTTTGACCTTGTTCTATTCCTATAGCTTCTTTATCTAAAACGAAAACTTTAGCCTGCAACTTAGTGAGATTAGGTAAGCTTGCAATGGTGCCACCTGGAAATATAGTTTGACCAATACTCGGCTTTTCGCCTCGCCAGTTCTTTCTATATACAAGAAGTCCATCATAAGGCGCTCTAATTTCCAATTTAGCCAATGCTTCTTTGTGCAATGAATGTTTAGCTTCATGTCCTTTTTTGCGGATCGATAATACATCTACCGCACTTTGACTTTGTTCACTAACACTTTGTTTTTTCCAATCTAAAAAAGAGTCTTTTGCTTCTAAAAACTCGGTGTTTTGCATTGAATCAATTATTTCTAACTGCGAATAAATACGTAAATCATCAATGTTAAAACTCTTAGCAAAATCGAATTCTTGGCTCACCAAATTCTTTTCACTTGCTACTTCAAATTCTTGTTTGTCCTTTTCCCCATACTTTTGCTGGATGTCTTGTTCGATAAGCATCATTGCTAATTGTTCTTTTCTTTGGTCTAGACTGAGTTGTTCACCGTCAAAAACAGCGATCAGCTCGCCTTTTTTAACTTCTTTGAATTCTTCTGCTAACCATGCAATGGTCATTGGTTGCTGACCAGGGGAATTTATGTCTTCCGATTCAGCAGCTTCTAGTTCTCCCGCAGCGGGAATTTCAATAACCAAGCTCTTAGCTTGAACTTCATAACTAGGAAGTTGTTGACTCGTTTCTGAACAACCAAACAAAAGTCCAGTTATCAACAAAGGTAGAATATTCTTAACCATGTGCTACTCCTTTGTTCTTACTTTGACTCAATAATTCAACTTTAGCCTTCATACCAGGTCTCATTATGCTGCTATCAATGTCATCGATTGAGATATGCACATCAAAAATAATCTTAGGATTTTGTTTTGATTTAGCTTTATAAGCTTGCCCCAAAGAAGAGATCTCGCCAGAAAATGGAATTTCAGGATAAGCATCTAGAGTAATTTTTACCTTGTTCTTAATGGCAATCTTGGCACTATCAGGTTCATCAAACTCTGCCTGAATCGCTAGTTGTTCTAACGATGGAATCGTCATTACTTTTTGCCCAAACCACAAAGTATCACCAACGGCGACTTTCTCACCTTCGTGATTGGCAACGTACATTACTATGCCTGCTTTACTTGCTTTGACATTAAGTTTTTCTATGTCTGCTTTTATTTGGTCTACTTCTATCGTCAAACGACTAATATTGGATTTTGTTACAACTTCATCTACAGCTTGTAATTTTTCATTGCTTGTCATTTTTTGCTGAGCTTGTTCAAAACTTAACTTGGCAATTTCATAACTTTTAATTTGCTTACGCTTCTCTATACCAGAGCGACCTTCATCAACAATTTCAGCTTTGCGCTTCTCTTTCTCAAAATTCATTTTTGCTTCAGCTAACGCCAGTGTTAAATCTTGTTGTTCTTGCTCTTGTTGCAGCTGTTTCTGTTCTTTTTCTTTTATTGCCGTATCTAACTCGCTTTGCTTAGACAGTAATCGTTCCATAAGCGGCTGCGGGTCGAATCGAATAACAACATCACCTTCATTAACTTGGCTATTTTCCCTAGCTAAATACTGAATTTTGTATTGCCACATCGTCGATACTGGAGGTGGCGAGATCGTCGCACTATTAGTAGAAACTAATTTACCAAAAGCAACTAAATTACTGTCGTCTGCACTTTCCGTCATTTCAGACATCTGTTTATCGCTGCATGCTGTTAAAAACGTCAGCATTACCGCACAAAATAGGGTTTTACGATTGTTCACAGGACTTCCTTATCAATTACAACTCGTACACTCATACCAGGCAGCAGGGTTTGCTCTGGCTGATTAATAAAGTCAATTTTTACAAGATGATAAGCACTTGTGCTCCATCCTGCTTTTTTCTCTGACTGGCTTGCTACTGAAGAAATTTTACCTTGATAAGGTTCACTCGAAAAAGCGTCCAGCGTCAGCTTTGCCATGTCTCCAACTGCAATTTTATTAACATCAACTTCATGCACCCAAGCTAATACTTGGTAATTATCCTGCCCTTCTACAGACATTACTTTCATTGCTTGCTGTACGGTTATGCCAGCAGTTATTTTTTCTCCATTCCAAGGGTGATAAGCATGAGATACTAAGCCTGTTACTTTTGATTTCACTGATACTCTTTCTAGCATCACTTCATGATGGGCTAATGCTTCTTCTAACTTAGTAATTTCAATTTTTTGCTTTTCTATACCAGAGCGATACTCGCTTTGCTTCACCTTTAAATCTTGCTCAGCCTGTATTTGAGTGAATACTGCTCTTTCTAACGTTAAACGATACTGACCTTTGTCATATTCACTCACCTCAATAGAGGAAATAGAAGCTTCTATACCTGCTTTTTCTACTTCTAACTTAGCTATATCCAACTTACCTTGAGCTTCGACAACCGCTTGCTTTAGCTTTACTTCTTGTTGCTTTAGCTTAAGTTTTTCAGCGGCCAACGACTCTTTTGTTTGTTGAATTTGTGATTGAATATTACCGGAATCGAAGACAGCAATAAGGTCACCTTCTTGTGCCATAGCTCCTTCTTCTAACAACCATTGAATTTGGATATTCCATCTGTCAGATCTTGGTGCAGTAACTATATGTTGTTCAATAGAAGAAATTTGCCCAGTAATAAGCATAGGTTCAGCGAATGAGGCAAAACTAAGGCCGATTGCCAATACTGTCGAAATCAAAGTTTTCATCTGTTTTCCTCCACAGCAATGACTTTTCCATCTTTCATACGCACTACCTTTTGTGCGTACTCTGCAATATCTTCCTCATGAGTTACCATGACAATAGTTTGCCCTTGTTGATGCAACTCTGTGAGTAAAGTCATGATCTCTTCAGAAGTTTTACTATCTAAATTACCTGTTGGCTCATCTGCAAGGATCACACTAGGTTGATTAATTAGAGCTCTAGCAATTGCCACTCTTTGTCTTTGCCCGCCTGACATTTCAAATGGTTTATGATGCATCCGATGTTCTAAGCCAACTTTTTTAAGCAGAGCTATAGCTCTTTCGTTAGCCTCTTCTTCTGATATATCAGCATATCTAAGGGGAAGTTTTACGTTGCCGATTGCATCTAACTTAGGCAATAAGTGGAAAGTTTGGAAAATAAATCCTATATGTTGATTTCGAATTTGCGACAAATCTTGATCTGACATGTCTGCAACATTTTTGTCGTTTAAGTAGTAATTACCTACGGAAGGAGAGTCAAGACAACCCAATATATTCATCAAGGTAGACTTGCCTGAACCTGAACTGCCCATAAAGGCAACAAATTCATTTTTATCTACACTAAGTGATACTCCAGCTAATGCATGAACAACTTCATCGCCATTAGAAAACGACTTCTCAATATTTTCAATTTTTAACATAACATCCTGTTCTAGCTTAATTCATTGGGAAGGGTACGTAACTGAGTGTACCGAAAAATCAAAATACAAGCAGACCTTATTGATTTTTCTCTTCTTTTTCAACGCATTTAGTCTTGCTATAACAGTAAAGGTTCAATTAAACGTGATAAAAATTAGTCAATATTATTATTTAGATACGCCGAACCTTTAGCTACAAACCTAAGTTGTTGAATTACTTTTTCAGCTAGCAGCTTTCTTTTTTCTGTTTTAATGTCTAGCGCTTCAGCTCCAGCATTAAATACTAAGGTTACTAATGCATCAGCTTCATAATAAGCGTTTTTGTGATCCATCCCGGTTTTGTTTTCAATGTAATCGGATAGCTCTTCAATGAAGTGTTGTAATTCTCTTTGTACTGCGAGGCGAAAAGCTTTTGAAGTGCCAGATCTTTCTCTGAGCAACAATCTAAACTCGTTAGCATTGGTTTCGATAAATTCCATAAAGGTATCGACAGAGGTTCGAACTACGCTACCGCCTCCTTTAGCTATTCGCTTTCGAGCTTGTCTCATAAGTTGACGTAGAGTTAAACCAGCTTCATCAACAAGAGTAAGTCCTAACTCATCCATATCTTTGAAGTGTCGATAAAAAGAAGTAGGAGCTATGCCGGCTTCACGAGCCACTTCTCGCAAACTCAAATTGGCATAACTTTGTTCCGCACTAAGTAAACGAAACGCAGCTTCAATAATTGCTCGGCGTGTTAATTCTTTTTGTTCTGCTCTGGTTTGACGCATCTTCTACTCTACACATTGATTTAGCGCACACTTGTTCACTAAATTTTTCAGTTCTGGTTGATCTTATTTCATATGCTATTAAAATTCAGCTTACAACTGTACGCTAAAAATTTAACACATGAAAAAACCACCTATTCTTTGGACTAACGTCCTAGTTTTTGCACTTACGTTTGCCGTAGCTTTAATTGGTGTACCAATGTATGGCTACTACTATGGATATTCTACAGCGCACTGGATTGCAACTATTTTAACGCTTGGTTTCGCAGGCATGTCTATTACTGTTGGTTATCACAGACTGTGGGCTCATAAGACATTTGACGCACATCCTGTATTGCAGTTTATTCTAGCTCTGGGTGGCGCTTTTGCTCTGCAAAACAGCGCTTTACACTGGTCATCAGATCATAGAGTACACCATAAGTTTGTTGATCAAAATGACAAAGACCCGTACTCAGCCAAAAAAGGTTTTTGGTATAGCCACATAGGTTGGATGCTGAGAGATTACCAAGGTAATGCCTACGGTGATTACTCAAATTGCCGAGACCTACAAAAAAATAAAATAGTTATGTGGCAGCACAAGCATTATTTAGCGTTGGCTATTGCTACCAACTTCGGTATACCTTTGCTACTAGGCATCATTTTCAATGATATCTGGGGAATGTTGCTAACTGTTGGCATATTAAGGCTTGTATTAAGCCATCATTTTACTTTCTTTATTAATTCGTTAGCTCATATTTGGGGCTCTCAACCTTACACTGATAAAAATACAGCTAGAGATAATGGTGTTTTGGCTTTCTTTACTTACGGAGAAGGCTACCATAACTACCACCACATTTTTGAAAGTGATTATCGTAATGGTATTCGCTGGTATCAGTTTGACCCAAGTAAGTGGTTTATCAAGTTGTCTAGCTGGATTGGTTTAACCTCTAATTTACGAATTGTGCCTGACGAAAAAATTCAAACGGCTAAAGTGAAAATGCAAAAGTTTAAAACTGAGTCTAAATTGTTGGATTTGAAACTACCAAATCAACAAGAAGTAATGGCGAAACTAGAGCAGGAATATTACGAACTTGTAGATAGAATGAAACACTACGCTCAAGCTAAAAAACAGTACCTATTAGCGAAAAAAGAAAAAGCATCTAGCAGCGTTTTAACCGAATTAAAGAACAAAACGGAACAATTAAAGCAGCAGTTAGCGACACAACAAAAAGTATGGCAACAAGTGCTATTACAGTATGCGTAATTGCTAAAAATTGAACAATTGTTGGAATAAATCTACAAAAGCGGCCTATGGTCGCTTTTTTATTAGCTAAAATTAGCGGTAAATACGGATTAAAGCTTGGCCTTACAGGTAAAAGTTTTTATGATTCCCTTTATTACCTCTTATTTCAAAAGGCTTAAGTGTGGCAGCAAAGAGTAAAAAGTCAGAAACAGCAAAAAAAGTAGAAAATTTTCAGTATGACGCTATCGTCATAGGAACAGGCCCAGGTGGTGAAGGTGCAGCAATGAACCTTACCAAAGCAGGACAAAAAGTTGCTGTTGTTGAAAAGCACTCTGAAGTAGGTGGAGGCTGTACTCACTGGGGCACAATTCCATCAAAAGCACTACGTCATTCTGTTAGCCGTTTGGTTGAATATAATAACAACCCTTTATTTAATAAGTCAGAAAAAGCGGAAACGTTAACTTTTGACAATATTTTACAGCACACTACAAAAGTAATTCGTGACCAAGTTAGATTACGCGGCGGTTTTTATAACCGTAACGATGTATGCATTTATCATGGCGAAGCATCTTTTGTTGATCAAAATACGTTAAATATTGTCTACCCAGACGGAACAAGCGAAACATTAACGGCAAAAACTATTGTTATTGCTTCTGGTTCTCGCCCTTATCGTCCAGCAGATGTTGATTTTACTCATTCTCGTATTTATGACTCTGATACTATTTTGTCACTGAAACATGAACCTAAGAGCATCATTATTTATGGTGCGGGTGTTATCGGTTGTGAATACGCCTCTATCTTCAGAGGTTTAGGTTGTAAAGTTGACTTAATTAACACTCGCGACCGCCTGTTGGCTTTCATGGATGCCGAAATGACTGACTCTTTGAGTTATCACTTCTGGAACAGTGGCATAGTAATTCGCCACAACGAAGAGTACGACTCTATTGAAGGTTTAGATGATGGTGTTGTAGTAACACTAAAATCAGGCAAGCGCATGAAAGCGGACTGTATTTTGTTCGCTAACGGTAGAACTGGTAATACAGATAAGCTAAATCTTGACTCTATCGGCTTACAAGCTAACTCTCGTGGTTCATTAACTGTTGATAAAACTTATAAGACTAATCTAGATAACATTTATGCTGTTGGTGACGTTATCGGATATCCGAGTTTAGCAAGTGCAGCATATGACCAAGGCAGAATTGCAGCTGACTATATTTTAAATCTGCCGCATGAAGGTCAATTAATTGAAGATATCCCTACAGGTATCTACACAATTCCGGAAATGTCGTCTGTAGGTAAAACAGAACAAGAATTAACTGCTGCGAAAATTCCTTATGAAGTAGGTAGAGCTTCGTTCAAACACTTAGCTAGAGCACAAATTGGTGCATCACCAGTGGGCAGTTTGAAGATTTTATTCCATTGCGATACTAAAGAGATTTTAGGTATTCACTGCTTTGGTGAAAGATCAGCTGAAATCGTGCATATCGGTCAAGCAATTATGCAGCAAAAAGGTAAAGCAAATACCATTGAGTATTTTGTTCACACTACATTTAATTACCCAACAATGGCTGAAGCATACCGCGTCGCGGCCTTAAATGGTTTGAACAGACTGTTTTAAAAATTGATAAGGTGAAAGCGTATCGCTTTCACCTCGTTCTACTTATGTTATAGGCTAAACTACATTAGGAGTTAGATATGACATCGAGTGCTGAATTATTAGAAAGTAAAATCAAGCAGTGCAAACTTTGTCATTCGAAGTTGCCTTTACCTCCCAACCCTATTCTGCAAATATCTCAACACGCAAAAATTCAAATCATAGGTCAAGCACCGGGCTTAGCAACTCACAAGCTAAATATGCCTTTCAAAGATAAATCAGGAGATAGGTTAAGAAATTGGTTAGAAGTTAGTGAACAAGAGTTTTACGATAGTAATTTGTTCGCAGTAACTCCTATGGCGTTTTGTTACCCAGGTAAAAATAAATCTGGTAGTGGCGATGCTCCACCGCCACCTATTTGCCATAAAACTTGGCACAATCAGATCACTAGCTCGCTTGAATCGATACAGTTGCGGATTTTAATTGGTAGTTATGCTGCAAAAGCTTATTTACCAAACTATCAAACGTTAAACCAAGCTATTGAAGAAAAAATTCACGAACCGACAATAGTATTACCTCATCCCTCTCCGAGAAATAATATTTGGTTGAAGAAAAACCCCTGGTTTGTAGAACAAGTATTGCCAGTCTTAAGGCAAAGAGTTCAAGAGTGTATAACTAAGGCTGAGTAGAAGCTTGATTTAGATAGGACCTTCAGCTCGATTTCTACCATTTTGCTTAGCTTGGTATAAAAATTTATCTGCACTTTGTAGAGCATAATCCAGCGTTTTTATTTTAGGATAGCTTTCTGATAAGCCGATTGAAGTAGTCACCGAAATATATTCACCATCGTAGTAAAAAGGTACTTCAGCGATTTTTTTAAGGTAACGTTCGGCAATTATATTTGCTGTCTCATTGCATACTTCTGGTAACAATATGGCAAATTCTTCACCGCCTACCCTAGCAAAGATGTCATAACTTCTTAATTCGCCTCGAATTCTGTCAGTGAAATTAACAAGAATTGCATCACCGCAAGCATGGCCATAGGTATCATTTATATTTTTAAAGTGATCTATGTCCAAAAGCATTAAAGTGGCGTGTAGGTTTTTACGATCACATCTTAACAATTCCTGCTCAGCCATTTTATTGAACTGGCGGCGATTATAAATACCGGTCAGATAGTCAGTAGACGCCAACTGCTGCAGCTTGTTTTTTGCTTCAACTAACTCCAACTCTAACTTTTTGCTACCAGTAACATCGGTCGCGTAAATAATCATATATTCACCAACCATCATTTCTGTCAATCTATGCCAACGACCATCACAAGTGTCCACTTCAAACGAACGGTATGGCGCACTTCTGCGTTTTGAATGAGCCATAGCTAACCAGTCTTCAATGTTATCAGACTCAACATTGACTCCCAGTTTGCGTTCATAGCAACTGCGGATCATATCTTCAAATGTTTGGTTGATAACTCCTTGCTCGGTTTGAGCAAAAATTTCACAAAAGGGATGATTACAAAAAACAACTCTGTCATCGGCATCAAAAATACCAAAGGCATCATTGGTTTGGACGATCGCGTCTAACAGTATATCTTCGATGGTTTGCTTTGATATTGCTGGCATAGCTCACATTTCACGTGGGTTTGATTCTAGATTAATGACTATTGCGACTTCTGTCCATTAATACAGTATGCAACTATAGTCGAATTGCTTAATGCACGTACTCAAAGTATCGACCAATTTCAGGAATAAAAAAAGCTAACCTAAGTTAGCTTTTTTTGCTCATTTGAAATGTTTGCTTGTGGAGCTCTTATTTATGGAGCTCTTTTATTTATGGAACTTCGGACTCAAGTCCTTTACCGCATTGAAGAAGGCGCCCGCATTTTCTGGTGATACGTCAGGAGTGATACCGTGACCTAAGTTAAATACGTGGCCTGTGTTCTCATGACCAAAGTCAGTTAAGATTGTATTAACTTCTTCACGAATACGTTCAGGTGTTGCATATAACATAGCTGGATCCATGTTACCTTGCAGAGCTACTTTATCGCCTACACGCTGCTTGGCTTCTGAAATATTGATAGTCCAATCTAAACCTAAAGCATCAGCACCAGTTGCTGCCATAGCTTCTAACCAAGCACCACCATTCTTAGTAAATAATGTTACTGGAACTTTGCGACCTTCATTTTCACGAGTTAAACCATCAATGATTTTGCTCATGTACTGAAGCGAAAATTCTTTGTAGTCACGAGGTGTTAACACACCGCCCCATGTATCAAATATTTGTACTGCTTGTGCACCGGCAGCAATCTGACCATTTAGGTAATCAATAACTGAATCAGCAATTTTATCTAGCAATTGGTGCATCAGTTTTGGTTCTGAATACATCATGCCTTTTACTTTAGAGAAAGTCTTAGTGCCGCTACCTTCAACCATGTACACGGCTAATGTCCACGGACTACCAGAGAAACCGATAAGAGGTACTTGACCATTTAACTCTTTGCGAATAGTACGAACTGCGTCCATTACGTATTTCAGTTCGCCTTCTGGGTCTAACTTACCAATTCTTTCAACATCAGCTCTGCCTGTGATAGGACGTTCAAACTTTGGACCTTCACCTGTTTCAAAATATAAACCTAAACCCATTGCGTCTGGGATTGTTAAGATATCTGAAAACAGTATTGCTGCATCAATAGGGTAACGACGCAATGGCTGCATAGTTACTTCACAAGCTAATTCTGGGTTTTTACATAAAGACATAAAGTCACCAGCTTGAGCTCGAGTTGCACGATACTCAGGAAGATAACGACCTGCTTGGCGCATCATCCAAACTGGAGTGCGATCAACTGGTTGTTTTAGTAAAGCTCTTAAGTAACGATCGTTTTGTAATTCTGCCATTGCAAACCTCATAATTTTAACGGCGAGATTCTAGCAGGGCAGCTAGGTTCGCGCCATAGAAAGAAATGAACTAAAAAAGAAAATCTTTATTCGAAATCAATCAATGGTTATTTGTTGCACAGTTAAATAGCCTTTGCTATAAATACTTCGCGCCCAAGAACAATAATAAAAAATTAAGGCTCACGCGCTAACCAAATTCAACCACTCATCATGAGTGGTTTTTTATTTCTACTGCTAAAAATTTACGCCAGCTTCATCATAGCTTTAGTACGTTCAATTAACTGGCCTGAGATAGATTGGGTTGGCGGAGTCTCTGGCATGTTATCTAAACTGAACCAATCCGCTGCTAAAATCTCATCTTCACAGATAGTTATTTCCCCACCAGCATATTCAGCGGTAAAACCAACCATTAAAGAATGTGGGAATGGCCAAGGTTGGCTGTCAAAGTACTTTAAGTTTTTCACTTGAATTCCAACTTCTTCAAAGACTTCTCGATGAACCGCTTGCTCTAACGTTTCACCACTTTCAACAAAGCCAGCTAAAACGCTGTATCGGCCAGATGTACTTTTTGAACCTTGAGCGAGTAAGATTTCATTACCTTTGCGTATAGCAACTATGATACACGGGGAAATTCTTGGATAACATCTATGGTTACATGGATAACATTGGGTAGCTAACTCCCAGTCAATCAGCTCCATTTCGTTACCACACTGACCACAAAACTTATGGGTTTTTAAAAACAAGTTAACTTGGCAAGCTCGCGCAACATATTCAAACATATCAGGTTGCTGTAATAACACTTGGCGTAAACCAGAAAACTCCGCTTCATTATCACGAAAGTCTACTTCTGTTGCTTGAATCAAATAAACAGGAACTTCATCCTTGTAACCTATCTGATGTACTTGTTTTGGCGTTTGAATATTTAAGTTCAATTCATCAAAACGACCGCATGGCAACTTATTAGTTGGCGCCGGTAACAATACCTTTTGCTCGTAGTTAACACACCACCAACCATTCGCTTCAACAGATAACTCTATGCTGTGATTGATCAACTCATACTCCCTATAACAGATCTGACCCCAATGATTCCTAGAGGCAATTGATTTAGATTGTCATATACTCTAAATATATTTTCAGTTTTCTCAATTAGAGATTGATCTTTAGTGTAATTTCATTTGTTATTAGAAGTAACAGTGGTAAAAGTAAAAGGCATTTAGATGTTAACTAAATTAGAACAAGCTCAACAAAAGTATGGCGGCGCAAATACAGTTATTGATTCTTGGTTAACCGAACGACAAGAACTGTTAGTAAAATATTGTAAGTTAGCAGGCTTACCACCATTTGAAACCGAGGCAAAAGCATTACCCGAAGCCTATGACGTAAATGGATTCTGCCAAATATTAATTGATTATCTTTCAGCTGGTCACTTTGAGGTTTACAACGACATTGTTAAACAATGCCAAGAACATGGACCAAAAAGTGCTGCGCTAGCTGAAGCTATTTATCCGCAAATCACAGCAACGACTGATTTGCTAGTTAGCTTTAATGATAAGTATGCAAATATCTCAGCAAAAACAGATTTAACTGGCTTTGATAACGACTTATCTAAAGTTGGACAAATTTTAGAAGAAAGGCTGGAGCTTGAAGACGAATTGATTCACACGCTTTACTCGAATCACAGCTAAGAATTTACTCATAAATAGTGTTAACACTATTAAAATTATAAAAAAGGCCAGCATTTGCTGGCCTTTTTGTTGTTTGGGTTATTAACCTGCTTTTTGGATATCTAACAACTCGATTTCAAAAATCAATGTTGAGTTTGCAGGAATTCTGCCTGAACCGCGTGTGCCATAAGCTAATTCACTTGGAATGTAGAACTTGTACTTAGAACCTACAGGCATGTGTTGTACACCTTCAGTCCAGCCAGAAATCACCTGATTTAAGCCAAATGTCGAAGGCTCACCACGGCCATATGAAGAGTCAAACTCAGTACCATCAAGGAAAGTACCTTTGTAATGTACTGTTACTCTATCTGTTGCTAAAGGCTTATCACCTTCTCCAGCAGTTAATACTTCGAATTGTAAACCAGAATCAGTTACTGTGATCCCTTCTTTTTTAGCGTTTTCAGCTAAGAATTTTTCACCTTCTGCAATCGCTGATTGAGCTAGTTTCTCTTGTTGTTCAGCTTGTAGCTTACGAGCTTGAGTTTCTAGTGCCATCATTACTGTACGAATCTCTTCGTCCGTTAACTGAGCTTTTCCAGCTAGCGCGTCTTTAATACCACCTATGATCATTTTCTCATCTAAGTTAATACCTAGTTCTTTATTTTGTTTTAGGTTTTCACTTAAATATTTACCCATAGATGAACCGATTGCATAGCTTTGCTTATCCGCTTCAGTTACAGGTTTTACTTGTTCTGGTTCTGCGTTACCACAAGCACTCATTAAAGCAACTGCTGCTGCAACTGCTGAAAGCTTTACCGCTTTGATCATAGTTGACTCCATATTTAATTTGTTATTCAGTAGCCTAGAAAAAAAGAATGTGTCGCAAAGGCTACATATTTAGCTCCGAAGTGGCCTATACTAGCGAGTACATAAATAAAGACAAACATTAATTATAGAAAAGGCTATTAGCTTGAGTTTATTGTTTCGACCTCACCTACCACTTACAGCATTAGTGATCATTTCATTGATGCTGACAGCTTGTCAGCCAATTAGTTCCACACCACAGCAACAAAATATTCACAGTCAAGACGGTTCATTTGCCGCAACAGTTTCTTATTCGGGAAAATATGCAGTCATTTCGTCCTTGTATCACGGTATTTCTGCTTGGGACTTAGAACAAAACGGGGCTCTATACAACTGGTATCAAACACCCCAAGAGCAAAGCTTTTCACTATTTAATGACGGAGATGCAAGCGCTACTGCCGATAATAACTTTGTTTTTGCTACCGCTATTTCATACGACGATAGCCATGCTCTATTAGCAGACAAAAATAGATTTTCATTATGGCGTTTAGATACAGGGGAGAATGTTGGCTACTGGTCTACTAAACCTTCTAAAGTAATCCATCAAACCAAGGAAGTGGCAGGAAGAGAGGTAAAGTCTGATCTTTATGATGTGGTTGAAGAACACAACTGTACAAACCCAGATGCGTCTAAAGGCGAAGTTTGCGTATTCACATCAGATATTAGAGCGATAGATGTATCTAACCAAGGTAAGCATATTCTGTTAGGCAAAAGCGATGGAACCGCAACTCACATAACGCTATCAACAGGGAGACGAATTGAGTTTTTAGGTCATCAACAAACTCTTTTAGATGACAGTGGCGAAACTTTCCACTTAAACAATGCTATCAATAGTGTTGCCCTTTCTCCCAACGGTTTGTATGCCTTATCAGGCTCCAGTGATCAATCCGCTTATTTATGGGATACCAAAACAGGACAAGTTATCTATAAATTTCAACATCAAGCTAGAGTAGTTATGGTAGCGCTCGATCCTAAAGGTCGATATGCCTTTACATCCGATAGTAAAAAAGCAGCGATTGTTTGGGACTTGAGTAACGGTCAGAAAATTTCGCAACTGGATATCACGGGACGCCAGCAAATATTCACTACAGCTAAATTCAGCAGTAAGGGTGACCAATTAATAACTGGTTCGCCAAATCAAAAGTTAACGCTATGGCAGACTTCCAATGGTAAAAAATTACACGAATGGCTAGTCACGCCTAGAAAAAATTCACGCCCAGCTAGTGCGGTTGTGTATAGTGCAAGTTTTATTAATCAAGACCAGCAAATTGTAAGTGAAAGCTCTGCTGGCCTGAGTGAAGTTTGGGATATTAAGCTATGAGCAGTAACCATATAGCAGAATTAGAACAAAGAGTTGAAGATTTAGAAAGTAAATTGGCATTTCAAGAAGACGTGATTGAGCAATTGAATCAGGAAATAACAAGTTTGAGTTTGCAGCAACAGACAATGACAAGACAAATTGTTTTGTTGGCTGAAAAGTTTAAGTCTCAAAAAGGTTCAATTATCGCTAGTGAGTCTGAGGAAACGCCGCCACCACACTACTAGAGAGTATATGTATGAGCGATGAAGAAATTAGGATAGTCACAGCGGACGGTGAAACCATTACTACGGAGCAGGAAGACAAAACTGCCAATACTCGTCGCGTAGAAGAAAGAAAAGAAGAAGATAAAAACTACTTACCTGTCATTATCAAGCGAACGGATGAATCTTTTCGTCACCCTGATGATATTTTAGAAAAAGCCATATCCGAAGGCGAAGAGCAAATGAGCCGCTCTGCCATGTCTTTATTCTTGTCCGCATCTGCGGCTGGTCTAATTATAAGTTTTACGGTTATGGCTGTAGCTGTATTTACAACTATGCTACAAGGTACTGAACCATTAACTCAGAGGGTGCTAACTGCCTTAGTTTACCCGTTAGGATTCGTTTTATGTATATTGAGTCGTACTCAATTATTCACAGAGCATACAGCCACTGCGGTCTACCCTATTTTAGACAAACGCTTTCCTGTTCATAAATTGTTCATTTTGTGGCTTATTATTATTAGCGGAAATTTAGTCGGCGGCTTAGCAAGCTCACAACTTCTAGTGCAAGCTGATACTGTCATACATGCAAGTTATGGTTACACTAAAATAGCAGATCATTTATTAGCGTATGACTCTAAATCTTTAATTATTAGTGCAGTTTTAGCTGGTTGGTTAATGGCTCTTGCGGCTTGGATCACTCTTTCAACTCCATCAACACTAAGCCAAATTGTCATTATTTATATTGTTACTTTTGTTATTGGCATTGGTGGTTTACACCATTCAATAGCGGGTTCTGTTGAAATGTTTGTCGGTTACTTTATTTCTGACAAATACACCATTACTAACGTTTTGTACTTTGTCTCGCACGCTTTATTTGGCAACTTAGTTGGTGGCAGTATTTTTGTAGCCCTGCTTAATTATGGCCACATTAGGCAGACGCAAAAGAGTGAATAAAGGGAGAGCTTTGTTGCTCTCTATAAATCTGCAAAAATAGAGATTAGGGTTTAGAAAGTTCGATGTATTCAAACATCGGCATAGGCTTAGCGAATTTAAAGCCTTGCACATAATCACAGCCTGAAAGTTGTAGATAATTGAGCTGACTATCCGTTTCAACGCCTTCAGCGGTAATTTCCATACTCATACCATGAGCTAGTAATAAGCTAATATCAGCTACCAAAAATGACTCTTTTTTCTCATCAATTTCGGCAACAAAGCTTCTATCTATTTTCAGCTTATCGAACTTAACGTCTTTCAAATGACTAATTGAAGAGTAACCTGTACCAAAATCATCAAGCGCAATTCTGACTCCCATAGCTTTAAGTTTTTCTGTTACTTCAGCTGCGGCTTCTAAATCTTCAATCAAAGCGGTTTCTGTGATTTCAAGTTCCAATAATGTTGGATCTACATTGTATTGCTTACATATATCTGCAACATTTTGAGCAAATTTAGGGTTACGAGTTTCCAAGGCGGACACATTGATTGCTATTCCCTTCAATGCAAAACCAAACTCAAGTTCAACTTTCTGGATGTATTGGCAAACCCGCTCTATTACCCAGGTATCAATGTTGCGAATTAAGCCAATTTTTTCTGCTATCGGAATAAACTCTGTCGGACTCACCATTCCTAGCTTTTCGTTATACCACCTCAGCAATACTTCCCCACCTGCCATTTTAAGTGTATCGGCATGGTAAAAAGGCTGTACAAACAACTCCAACTTGTTATTAGGAAAATCTTTCCTTAACTCTTCTTCTATCTCTAACTCTTTCGCTAACTGAGATGCGATTTGTTTGCTGTAGAAATAATAGCCATTCTTACCTTGGTGTTTGGCTTTATACATAGCTGCATCCACACACACCATCAAATCTTTAGATGTGCTGGCATCATTAGGGAATATTGCGATACCAATACTAGAAGTAACTGGCATTTGCACGCCATCGACTACTATGCCTTTATTCATTTCAGAAACAATTCGCTCCGCAACCAGCGCAGAATTTGTTGGCGACGCTAAATCATTTAAAACAATAGCGAACTCATCACCACCAAGTCGTGAAATATGTTGACCACCAACTAAGTTGTATAAAGCGTCATCTGAGCGCGTGTTTTCATTGAGTAAATGAGCAAATTTAGTTAACAATCTATCACCGACTTCATGACCATAAGCATCATTTACATACTTAAAGTTATCCAAATCGATTAACAACAATGCAAATTCTTTGTTCTTGCGACGACTAGCTGCCACAACTCTAGCCAGTGTTTTATGGAATTGACGACGATTGCCTAGCCCTGTTAACTCATCCAATAAAGACGCCTCCTCCATAGCCATACGAACGGACTCTAGCTTTCGCGTTGATTTCACTATCCCTCGGTAGAGCGCTTTAATTTCATTTGAGCCTAAAGGTGGATACTTGTCTGGCTTTCTGAAAACTTCGCCACTAGAAATGTGATTTGATAGCCAAGTTACCGGCGTTATCACCGCTCTGTTGAGTACCAATAACACAATAGCAATAGCTAAAATTGCACTTCCTAATAACGCTAGGCCAATGTAAATGCCCGTGGTTTTCCAGTTAAAAGCGTAGGAAAGATCAACAAGAGTGAATACGTCAAAGTCGCTCCAATGCTGACGAAATACTGAATCCTTAGACGTATCCGCTAATAAGTGCATTTCTTCTATGCTGTACATATCTTTTAGCGGATTATTCAGTGGCGAGTACATGCTTAATGACTCGTCCCTATTGAGTGCAGCGTGAACCACACCTTGATACTCATGATCAATTTCAAACGGAGGTGGGACAACTCTAGACACAGCAACATATATCCGATTTTTTACATCGCCACCAAATAGCTGCATTAGGCTATCTGTCATGTCGTGAATAGTCAGAGCTCTCAACCTTCTATCATCGTTGATTAATCTCTGAACCTGAATTTGTTGGCTGTCTACAGGTAAGTACCGAAATAAGCTAGTGCTATTTTCAAGCTGCTTATCTTTTGCAATTAAGTGTGCAAGTTCGACCCCTTTATCAGTCAAAATAATCCAATGAGGGTCATTAGGTTGATTTTGGTACATAGAGGTCAATGCTTGATGTAACTGAATGCGTAAACCTTCTTGTTTTTGACCAGTTACATATCGATGCAGTAGCCGATTAACTCTCTCTACGTGGGTTAATAGAAATACGTCGTTGTCATTGCGAGCTAAAATATCAGAAAAGGATTGGACTAGGCTTTTATGAGCCATAAAAGCTGCGTTTGAAAACTCAGCTTCGTGACGCTCTTTCATTAAGATGACTGAAGTTGATGCTAGCGCAGCCAAACCAATAAATATTATTGGGCTCACTACTGCTAAAATCTGATTTCGCAACTTCATTAATTAAATACCACCTAGCTCGATTGAAAGCTCTTATTGATAATAATTTTAATCGTCTGGGTTAAAAACGCCAATTACCTGTTCAAATTGGCGTGTGGCACCTTGCACACTTCCTTCTGGCTGCACCATTTGATGTTGGCATTTCACGCATTGTACTTTTTCAACATTGTTTTCAATAAATACAACCATAGTATCTATTTCTGAGCAAGACGGACATTTAGCGCCTGCAATGAATCTTTTTTTGGCTTTAGCCATTTAGCACTTCCCGAGTTACGAAAATCCCCCTAAGTTTACCTGAACTGAGCAATAATAAACATTGTTATGCTTGCGTTTCTGAGTATGAGCTATACCATTTGCGCATTTCATATTTTCAGGCTGCAGGACCACAATGTTACAGGTTTCAGGATTTCACCTCCAACTCGGGAACAAATTATTATTTGAACAGGCCAATGCGACCATTTATCCCGGTCATAAGATTGCCTTAGTTGGCGCTAATGGGTGTGGTAAATCAACCCTGTTCGGAGCAATTAGAGGTGAACTTCATACCGACGACGGTGATATTACCTTTCCAAAAGGTTGGCAGTTGGCATGGGTAAAACAAGAAACACCAGCTCTAGAACAAGCTGCTATTGATTATGTTCTAGACGGGCACGTGATGTATCGACAGTTGCAACAACAGCTTAGTGCCGCTGAACAAAACGATGATGGCGAGCAAATCGCTCACTTCCATCACAAATTAGAAGAAATTCATGCCTACACTATACCTGCAAAAGCTAGTGAACTATTAAATGGTTTAGGATTCGACGAAGCTGCACAGGCTCGTCCTGTAAGCAGTTTTTCAGGCGGTTGGCGGATGCGACTCAACTTAGCACAAGCATTGATGATTGATAGCGATCTATTACTACTCGATGAACCAACTAACCATTTAGACTTAGATGCCGTTATCTGGCTAGAGAAATGGCTGAAGCGTTACCAAGGAACTCTATTGCTAATCTCTCACGATAGAGATTTTATCGACAACATTTGCCAAGGCATACTGCACATAGAGCAAAATAAGATTAATGCTTACACAGGCAATTATTCAAATTTTGAAAAACAACGTGCTGAAAAACTGGCGCAACAGCAAGCGAACTATCAGAAACAGCAAGACGAAATCAAACATATTCAGTCCTTTATCGATCGCTTTAAAGCCAAAGCAAGTAAAGCAAAACAGGCTCAAAGTAGAGTGAAAATGTTAGAACGAATGGAAATGATAGCGCCAGCCCATGTTGATTCACAATTTCATTTTGAGTTTTTGCCAACCACAAACTTGCCAAATCCGATTATGAAAATGGAGCAAGTCACAGCCGGGTATGCGCAAACGCCAATATTGCAAAACATTCATTTAAACTTGGTACCCGGTAGCCGCTTAGGTTTGCTAGGTAAAAATGGTGCTGGTAAGTCGACTTTAATCAAAACTCTTGCTCAGGATTTATCGCCGATCTCGGGTAACCTTGAACATTCGAAGCATCTAAAAATAGGTTACTTCGCCCAGCATCAATTAGACAGATTACAAACAGGCCACACCCCAGTACAACATTTACAACAGCTAAATAACGCTCTGACTGAGCAAGAAGCTCGTAACTATTTAGGTGGATTCGGTTTCAACGGCGACCAAGCACTAGACATAATAGATAAGTTCTCAGGGGGAGAAAAAGCTCGTTTAGTATTAGCATTAATTGTTTATGAAAAACCGAATCTGTTATTGCTCGACGAACCGACAAACCACTTAGACATAGAGATGCGCCAAGCCTTAACCATGGCATTACAAGGTTTTGAGGGAGCCATGATCTTGATCTCGCACGATAGGCACTTATTAAAATCTAGTTGTGACGATTTATATCTAGTTGACTCATCTAAGGTCGAAAGATTCGATGGCGATTTAGATGATTATCACAATTGGCTGCTAACAAGTGAAGTTGACAAGGAGCAGGCAGATCAGAGCAAGAACAAACAAAATTCGGCAGCAGCTAAGAAAGAACAAAAACGATTAGAAGCTGAACTGAGGAAACAACTAGCTCCAATTAAAAAGCAAGCTGACAAGCTAGAAAAGCAGCAAGAGAAGATACAAACTCGACTGGCTGAAATTGAAGAAATGATGGCGGATACCGAATTGTACCAAGAATCTCAGAAAGGAAAGCTAACTGAACTACTAGCTGAACAAGCTGAGTTGAAAACTAATTTAGAAGAGCTAGAACTCGAATGGTTTGATTGCCAAGAGCAAATGGAACAACTTACAGAGCAAGCAGAACTTAGTTAATAAAAAGGGGGAGTAAGCTCCCCCTTACTCAATTATTGTTTCTGATAAATTCTCTTAAACTGACTAATGGTTCCACCTTCAGCCACATTTAATTGCTGTGAAATCCTAGAGAAATAGTACAAATCTCCGTCTATTCGCTCTAACTGAAGTGTAGATAGATAAGTGTTGCTAGTATTACTAGGATCTTTAGCTATCGCTAAGCAAGCTTCATAATCACTCGTGCCTGGACAATAGTTTTCATTTAGTAATGATAAGCTGCCATCTACTTCAAATGTATAAAAATAATCTCTAAAGCCGATAAATATTTTATCGCCGACTACAGATACTTCGTCTTGGTTATCAAATTGACCATCGTAGGTCAGGTCAACAAAGGTTTGCAGATAATCTTCTTGGCTAAAGTTTCTAGCTTGCTTATTCTCAAGCTGAGTCATACTTTGCAAATACTGGCTCTGCTCACCATCTGCATCAATTACAGTTTGTAGTACTGCCAGCTGTCCACTTGGTAGTTGGAAAACAGGTAAAGAATAAGTTTCTCCAGCAAACGTAAGTTCCAGCTCTTGTTCACTACTGCTCCATGTGAAAGGGACAGTTTGGTATTGTTCTAAGTGAGATAAAGGAATCTCAATGTGACCGGTCGCATCATCTGAAAAGTAATAATTGTAGCCACCAAAATCTAGCCCTAACTCAGCTTTTGCATCTGCTAAATAACGTGAGATTGGCATCATTTGAAAAGTATTCTGTGATAAGTTTGCAGGCACCTGTGCAGGTTCTATTTCGGTCAATAAAACCGTTGTCGTACTTTCTTGTTCTAAAACGTTTTCTAAAGAAGCATATTGACCGACAAACTCTTCATAACTCAAGTCACCCAATTCAGATGCCAATTCGAATTCATAATCAATTTCTATTGCAATATTATTTTGCACACTAGGGATCACTTCCATATTTTTAACAACAAGATCAAAGTATAAGCTGTCCCCTTCATCACCGTTTTTCAAAGAAAATGTGCTAGTCAGATCTTCACGCAAGACAGGGTCTTCAACAATGATTTGATTACCCGATAGCTCTCCTTTCACAATTACTGGAAGTTTCAAGTAAAGGCTTCCACCTAATGTAATTTGTGGTAGTTCAAGGTCTAAAACCGCAGTTTGGTTATCTAAATCAAACTTGCTCACATAACTCAGCAGAAGACCAGGGTCCCACTCTGCATAGTAATTATCAGATATCTCTACCTGTTGGCGCTTTTCTACAATAATTGTTGTTTCTATTGCTTCTTCATCAACGATATATAATCTAAGTCGATTATCTTGATGGGCAATAACTTGAAAATCTATGTCATCGCGATCATTACAAAAGTCAAAACAAGATAGCACTTGAACGCTAGTGCCGTACTGAGGGTTCGAGTTCCACTCTATAATTTTGAACTCATCGTTATCTAAATAAACACCGGTACCATCTTTAAAAAATTGAAATGCGTCTTTTTCGTTTGCCGTTTGCCATAAACCAGCCAAATCAGACTCTTCCAGTATAATGTCTTGCCAGATATCCGGGTTATCGTCGACGATAATTTTAAAGTCATAACTGGTCGATTTTTCACTATCACTTAAAGTAACTTGAAAATCATGGGTAGCAATATCAAATAAGCTGGCGTTTGCTGTTAGTTCCAGCTGATTTGCGCTAACACTATAGCTTGCCCATGATGGTAAATTATCAATCGTCACGGTAACTGTGTCGTTTTCTTGATCTTCAAGCGTGTAAACTACACGACTCTCAACTCCAGCGGTTGCACTAATATTGAGTTCGCCTGATAAAACTGGAGCTGTGTTTTCTGTAATGACAGGCATAGGTTCTTCTGAACTGCTTCCTCCTGAACCGCCACAAGAGACCAATGCACCAATAATTGGTATTAAGAACAAATTCCTTTTCATCAAAAATTCCTTACTACATAGAAAGTGGTTATTTAAACAGCTAGCATTTAACCATATTGGTTTCAAATACGGAAACGAAATAACATTTATTGTGGCACTGCGGTTACTGTTATTTTGTATTAATCAGTAATACAGATTGAAGTGAGTAATAATGAAAGGCTAGAGCAAAAAGTAGTCAGCTTGACATGTCAATTAACATGCAAGCCAACTGATTTTTAAAATAGAAGAGTAAAGATTATTTTTTCTGTGCAGCGCGAGCTTCATCTTTCGCTTGCTGCTTTTCCTTGATTCTG
Source organism: Psychrosphaera sp. (assembly GCA_965221615.1). Lineage (GTDB taxonomy): Bacteria > Pseudomonadota > Gammaproteobacteria > Enterobacterales > Alteromonadaceae > Psychrosphaera. Next base: position 3,463,315 of record OZ244904.1, read on the forward strand.
CGCTTACTGTCTTCCCTCGCTTCACAACCTATATGAGATTCACCGCGTTGCTCCGCTAGTTTGATTTGCTTTTGACGCTCAGCAAAACCTTCTCTTTGCTTATCTGTCATAGTATCAATACATAAAGGACAAGAAATGCCTTCAACAAAATGTTCTGATTGCTTATGCTCTTCAGTGATTGGCATACGGCAAGCATGACATTGATCATAGCTGCCCTTTTCAAGCTGATGGTTTACTGTAATTCTGTTGTCGAATACGTAACACTCACCATTCCACATGCTTTCTTGCTCTGGAACTTCTTCCAAGTATTTAAGGATGCCACCGTCTAAATGATAAACTTCTTCAAAGCCCTGTTCTTTCATATATGCAGTCGACTTTTCACAGCGAATGCCACCGGTACAGAACATAGCTACTTTCTTGTGCTTATTTTTATCTAAGTTTTTCTCAGCCCACTCTGGGAATTCTCTGAATGTCTTAGTATTTGGATCAACAGCACCTTCAAACGTACCAATTTCGATTTCATAATCATTACGAGTATCAACTAAAACCACATCTGGGTCAGAGATCAACGCATTCCATTCTTTTGGCTTAACGTAAGTACCAACCACTTCTCTAGGGTCAATACCTTGAATCCCCATAGTCACGATTTCTTTTTTCAGTTTTACTTTAGTGCGGTAAAACGGCATTACATCGTCATAACTTTCTTTATAGGAAATATCAGCTAAACGCTCATCTTGTTTTAACCATTGCAATAAGCCATCAATACCTTCTCGGCTAGCGGCAACAGTACCGTTGATACCTTCATCGGCTAGTAGCAAAGTGCCTCGTACTCCATTGCTTTCCATTGCATCTAATAAAGGCTGGCGAAGTTCTTTATAGTCTTCTAAGCGCACAAATTTGTACATTGCGCATACAACAACATTACTCATTATTTTTTGTCTCTGTAGTCAATCGAGCCGTAAACTCGGAACCTAAGAAATTACAGGAAGAGGACTTCCTGCGCGGGAGCGACATTATAATGATTTTGGCTAAAGTTTAAACCAAGTCGTTAATCTTTGATTTAAAACAAAGCAGACTGTCAATTTTTGACATAGTCACCTGCAGTTTTTTATTTAACAGATAAGAAGAGCAACTAAAAAAATAAGGAGAAGTTTTAAGAATAAGAAGAGGCTTTAAGGATAAAGAGAAGCTTTACAGATAAAGACGCACACTTGCAGTTCACTAGAGAAATTGTTATTCACATAAGTATGGAATTCATCTACCTTGTCATTCATGAAAATCACAACCCAAACCTTTTGGCAGTTTAGCCTAGCGAACTACCAAATCGAGCAAGTACAAACGACTTTACTCTCAGCACAGGGTAGCCATAACCTGAACGTTAACTTGGCATTATTTTGCTTATTTCTGAATCAACAGAAGGTTTATTTAACTGAAGAGCAACTCATTCAGTTAAATTTTGAACTTACAGAGTTTAACAATCAATTTACAGGCCATTTACGAGCATTAAGGTTGGAGTTTAAGGCTGCTCAGCCAAAGTTATTACAATACGATAAGCTCAGAAAATTATTACTCGATGCTGAACTCTTGTTAGAACAACAAGAGCAAGATTTATTAGTCGGATTGTTTAATCAATATTCTGACTTCTCAGCACTGCACTCAGATAATCTCACCCTTTATCAGGACCTGTTATCTGGAAAAAAATCAAAAGCAAACAATTCCACATTAAAATTAAGTGATCTAAATCAATATATTCACTAACGCTTATATACTGCCCTGTTGTTCTTGATCTGGATCATTAATGAACAACTCGCTTCTCCCTATATTAACTTCATAGACGAAATGAGGAGAAGCGTCATGTTTAGAGACTTTTTTAATGATCCAGTACTTTATTTAAGCTTTGGGATTTTAGGCTTGACTATTCTTATCTGTCTTTTCTATGTGTGGTACTTCATTACTAATGTAGTAAATAGCAAAGAAGAGAACGAGCAATAGTTTCCCGACTTCAAGTTAACGTCCCCTCTCGACTTTAACTTGATCCTTTGCCCGCTGGTTTTACCCGAGACCAGCGGGCTTTCTTTTATCCTTTTTTCCAAATTACCTCCAGATAGTAATATCAATCGGCATAAATTGGCGACTAAGGTTTCATTAGCAGCAGATATAATATATCATCGCTAAAAAATGAACTTTGGTGATCGGGTTGAATAAAGTACTGGCTTTGGTTTGTAAATGGCTATTGATTAGCGCGCTTTTTGCTGCGCCAATTGCTATTGCACAACACCAGCTTGATCATCTAGACCATATTCAAACGGCTGAGCAATGTGACCTATGTGCTCATTCGAAATCTTTCGATAACGATAAGCCTACTCCTCAACAAATAAAACCTGCAAAGTTAGTCAAGGCTAGCTTTAAACCCAATTTAATCAATATTCAATTATCGCAACGAACAGAAAATAACTTTCTTTCGAGAGCGCCCCCGCTGAGCTAAGACATTCCATCTTCATTAGCACAACAACAAATTTATATTAATTATCATTGGGAAAAGTAACTCATGAAAAAGCTACTACTGCCTAGTCTTCTGCTGGCATCGTATTCTTTATATGCAGATCAAATCACTGGCATAGTAAAAGATGAAAACAATCAGCCTATCGCGAAAGCAAAGGTTGAATTACATGGTCAACACGGCGTTTTTTATACTGATGAGAACGGTAAGTTCACAATTTCAACAAACGCAAACAATTCTGAATTAGAGCTGCATGTAAGCGCAAAAGGCTACAAGCATATTACTCTGCACCAAGCAAACAATCAGAATGTTTCTATTACCATGAAAAGCTCTGTATTAGAGTACTTAGACGTATACGGTACTCCTTTACACGCATCTATGCTTGAGTCAGCAAGCCCTATTACTGTTTTATCCGATGCTGATTTAAAGCACAATCATTCACCAACTTTAGGTGAAACACTTAAATCACAAGTTGGTATCCACTCTACTTATTATGGTCCAGCGAGCTCTAGCCCTATTATTCGCGGTTTAGACGGTCCTCGCGTTATGGTTGCACAGAACAGTTTAGATGTAGGTGATGCATCACGTGTTGGCCCTGACCATGTAGTATCAACAGATACTGCAACAGTAAAACAAGTAGAAATTTTGCGTGGTCCAGCAACCCTTATTTTTGGTAACGGCGCTATCGGCGGCGTTGTTAACGTGGTAGATAACCGCGTTCCTACAAGCAGCGACTTTGAAGCAGATTGGGAATTAAGCCACAACACTGTAGCAAACGAAAACGAAGCTTCATTCAATCTAACAACTGGTACAGAGAAGTTTGCTTTCCATATTGATGGTTTCAAACGTGACGGTGACGACTATGAGATCCCTGGAAATCCAGAGGAAGGCATCCACGAAGGCGAAACTGAAGAAGAACATGAAGAGCATGAAGCAGAATTTAACGGTAAGTTAGAAAACTCATCTTCAGAATCTGACGGTATCAACGTAGGTGCTTCTTACTTAATGGATAACGGCTATGTGGGTATTTCAGTAGGCAAGCTGAACAAGCTATACGGCATTACTGGTCATAGCCACGCTCATGGCGATGAACATGAAGAAGAAGAACATGGCGAAGAAGAGCACGAAGAAGAAGCAGTAATGGGTGATATGGAACAAGATAGAGTCCAAATCATCAGTGAATTCAACGTTGATAGTCAGTGGTTATCAGCGATTAACACTAAGTATGGCTACACAGATTACCAACATGCTGAAATCGAAGACGGCGAAGTTGGTACTATGTTTACCAATGAATCACACCAGTTCAAAACAGACTTATTGTTAAAAGAAATGAACGAGTGGCACGGTGCAATTAGCTTTGACTATAAATCTTCTGACTTTGCGGCAATGGGTGAAGAAGCATTCACTCCTCCTTCAGAAACAGAATCTTTTGCACTTGCATTACTAGAAGAAAAGCACTTCGGTGATGTATTAGTTCAATTAGGCGCAAGAATTGAGTCTGTGAAACTTGACGCGAATGACCTGTTCGTTACAGATGAACATCACGAGCATGAAGAAGAACACGAAGAAGAAGAGCATCACGAAGAAGAGCACCACGACGAGATGTTAAACTACTCTGAAACATTCCACCCAATCAGCTTATCAGCTGGTCTTGTTTGGGACTTCGCGGAAGGCCAGAATATTGGCGTTTCATTATCTCGTTCTGAACGTGCTCCAACTGCTTCTGAAGTATTTGCTTATGGTCCACACATAGGTACTAATAGCTTTGAAGTAGGCGCACTTTATGAACTTCACCAAGAAGGTGATGAGGCTCATTTCGACATTTCAGATCATGATTTGGAATTAGAAACATCAAACAACATAGATATCAGCTATCGTAAATTTGATGATGAGTTTGGTGTAATTTTTAACGTGTTCTACAACCGTGTAGATAACTTCTATTATCAAGCAAATACTGGTTTGTTCAATGAAGACGAGCATGACCACGGACACGAAGAAGAAGAACATCACGAGGAAGAAGAGCACCACGAAGAAGAAGAGCATCATGAAGAAGAAGGCCATGATGAGCATGAAGAAGAATCTGGTTTACCAATTTTCATAACTCAGGCTGCTGATGCTGAACTATATGGCTTCGAGGCTCAATTCATTTGGCAAGTAACACCTGCTTATAAGTTAAAGCTACAATCTGACTATATTAGAGGTAAGCTTACTGACGGTGGTAACTTACCTAGAATTCCACCAGCAAGACTTGGTGCAACATTAGATTACACAGGTAATAGCTGGGACGGTAAAGTTGAGATCAGTCACAACTTTAGGCAAGACGATATCGCAACTTATGAAACTGAAACTGATGCCTACACTATGGTAAATCTAGCAGCTTCTTACTACTTCAATGTTGGTGAACAAGATTTAACAGCTTTCTTTAAAGCTAATAACATCACTGATGAAGAAGCTCGAGTTCATAGCTCTTACTTAAAATCAACAACCTTACTACCAGGTAGAGGTTATACAGTTGGTATTCGCGGTAGCTTCTAATTTAAAGAAAGTTTTTGATTTAAAGAGAGCTTTTAATTTCAAACAGAGCTAATCGCAAGCGCAACAAAAAAGGGTTACAAACGTAACCCTTTTTTATTATTGCTAGTTTAGATGCTGTTAGAATTTAGCAACAACTTTAACTGCACCAGTCACAGCTGAAGCATCAACATAGCCAATAACGTTTGGATTAGAACTTACTAGGTTGATAACTTCTGAATCACTAGCTAATGCTTTTGGCGGTGTACCCTTACCTGTAAAAACTAACTTAGACCAGTATGCTTTTAATTGGCTAGCAGACTTTTTAAGTACTTTATTATTAAACTCAGCCGTCGCTGCATTACCTTCCGATTGATTCAACGGTACCGCTTGACCGCCACCAGGGAAAGACTTCATTTTGCCTAAAAATATACGCGACAAGCTTGCTTGGTCTAAACTAGCTGCATTTGAAGGATGTACTACTACTGCAACTTCAGCTTGAGCCACAGAAGCAAATAGAGCAATTGCTGCTACTGCTAATTTTGATTTAACAAATTTCATGATTTTTTACCTTAGAATACTAAATCAACACCGAAAGATAGAAGGCTTGTTTCGTCGCCACCTTTACGGTCGCGAGTCGTATAATCTATCTTAAACGCAGCAGCTGGGTGGAAATTATACTTAGCACCAATTGTGTAAGTATCTTCTTCAGACTCTTGGCTTGCTAAAATAGCAGCATATGAATCTTGCAGCGCAACTTGACTAGTTGTGCCGTCAGCATTTGTTACTTCCATAAGTTCAGGCAAGGTGTAAGCTTGCGAGTAATCTTGTGTGTTTTCTGCATTTTCATAAACAGCATATACAGTTACTTCATCAAAACGGTAACCTACTGATACGTAGTATTGCTCTTGTTCAGCTAATAAACTGTCTTCTACTTCAGAAGTTGTATATTCAACATCAACCAAGAAGTCATTTTTATCGATACTAAAGCCAACTCCCCAGAAAGAAGCGTCATCTTCAAGTACTTCAAGCGCACTGCCTTGCTGTGGGAATGCTTGAGTGAATAAGTTCAAACCATCAGTTAAAACACCCGTTGGGTCATTCTCAAAACTGATGCTAATTTCAGTAACTAAGTACACTGCTCTTGCAGTTAACCAGTCATTACTTACCGTCCAGTTAATACCTGTTAACGACTCCAACTTTGTTGGATCTTCATCAGAAACTAAGCTGATATCGCCGTCGAAAGAGCCAAAAGATAATTGAACACTTGAGTCCCAGTTGCCAATTGTGTGGTTGTGAACGTAACTAATACCGTCGAAGTTAGTAAACGGCATATCGTAAACTGATTGAGGTGGACGCAACCAACTGTACGCGTAACCTACATCTAAATAGTCAGAATAACGGAAAAGAGGAATTCTTAAACGCCCAGCACTAATTGTTGAATTTTCATTTAATTCATAGCTTAGGTACGCCCACTCAAAATTTGCATCAAAATCATCACGGCCGCGAGCCATGATTTGAGCTGTTGCTGTTAAACCTTCACCTAAATCTGCTGTTGTTTGTAATGCAAATAAACTCTCTGGCTTTAAAGATAACTTATCATCATAACCAAATAGTGTTTCGTCGCTGTCCAGTGATACACCAGCTTTTATTGAAGCAAAACCGTTAAATTGCAGTTCTGCATTCGCTGCTGTCGACATTAGTCCTAAAGCAGACAATATCGAAATTGCTACCTTCTTTTTCATTAATAACTACCCTAAGTTGTGTTGTTGTTGATACTTAATGTATTTTAGATTTCACTTAATACAGTTAAGCAAGCGCGGATTATGGCTAAATGTTGAGAAAGATCAACCGAATGTTCCAAAATCGCAAGTTTGATAAATTAAATAAAGTTAACCGCATTTCACAACAAAGTAGAAACAGTACGATTCAAAACCGAATCTGGTAGGACAAGAGGAATGCGCTAAAAATATACAACTTTCATTAAAAGACTAACAATATGAATGAATTACAACCTTGGGTGAAAACCTATTTAATGGATAAACCTGAAACTATTGAAGACTTTCCTTTTGGCCCTGAAGTCTCCGTTTTTAAAGTGAAAGGAAAAATGTTTGCAACATTAGCTTGGGGGCAAGACAAAGAGAACTATTGGCTAAACTTGAAATGCGACCCAGATGAAGCATTAGCACTGAGAGATATTTTCCCGTCAGTGATAGCTGGATATCACATGAATAAAAAACACTGGAATACGGTTATTTTGGACGACTCAGTACCGCAAGGTGAAATCGAGAGGATGATAGACAACTCATTTATGTTGGTTGTAAATAAAATGCCCAAGAAAGACCAAACTTCACTTAATATCAAGTTATAATGGCACGATTATGGCTTATCCAATGTCTTAACACCGTCGCCACACTACTCAGGAATTAAACATTGTTAAAAACAACGCAATCTGGATTTACTTTAGTTGAGCTAATCATAGTTATTGTGATCTTGGCAGTGCTTTCGGTAGTGGCCGCTCCTAAGTTTATCGATCTTTCAGACGATGCTGAATTAGCAGTGATGCAAACATTGGCTGCGAATCTAGAAAGATCAGTTAAAGATGCAAACTTGAGATGGCAACTACTTGGTTCCCCAGGTCGCATTCAAAATATGCCGGGGTTTTCTGACGGGACTTTAGACATGAGTACTAACGGTTGGCCGTTAGGACTGGATAAAGGCTCTGGCACAGACAATGTGGGGCAACGAGAAAAAGGGTGTTATGAGCTATGGAATTATCTATTGCCTAACGCACCAAGAGCAAATGAAAATACATCTCAACCTTTCCAAAGCTATAGACACAGTGGTAACACTTCTTGTTCTTTTGTTTATAGAGAAAGCGGTGATACAGAAGTCAGAACTAGTGCTAAATTAGGTGTTATATACAACTCAATAAACGGCCAAGTCGATGCTTGCGGTACGCTAACAGATACTCCTTGCTAATCTCTGATAAAAGCAATTACTTTTTGGACACTCGCCTAGATCAACTCAATATCTAGTGCATCAGCCAAACGTTTTCTGTATACATTTAACTCAGGGTATGGTCTTAGGTTAGCAACCAAAGCTCTTAACAAGGTAGTATTCATCTGTTCAGAAGATAATTGCTGCTCTAATAAGGTAACAGTTTCCATAACTAATTGTTTTTGTTCAGAAGACATGTCATTTGCTTCTTGCTTAACGCTTTCAATTAATTCAAAAGCTTTTCTTTGTTGCCCTTGTTCCGGGTTAACACCTTGAGTAAGTGGGAAATTATCTTTTGTTAACAATGGTTCTAAATCAGACTTTCCACATGTTTGTACTGCATTATCAACAAAATAAGCAATAAGCTTAGCGCAACGTTTTAACGAAAAGCTAGCTTCGTCTAACGCTAAGTAGACAGCGTATTCATTTAACAAACCATTTACTACAGATACCAAATCAAACAACCAAGGTTCTATTTGTTCACCATAAGCTTGTAGTAATACTTTTTGTTGCGATAAATGATAGTTTAATCTGCTTTCTTGTACCGCAGCCATGACTTCACTATCCATGAGAACCATATCTTCAGACAAAAACAACTGGATGAATGACCGCTCGTTCATTACTTCTTGGAACTCTTGTTCCAAGTAGCTCTCAATAAGTACAATGCCTTCTTCATCTTTCTGTTCTAGCAGTACTTCTACTGATGATTGACTCTTTTCACTCGACTGCAAAACTAAAGCTTTAACTATTTCCAACTTACTGGAAAAGTAGGAATAAACCGACCCTTTAGCAATGCCTGCTGTCTCAGCTATGTTAGCTATAGTCGTGCCTCTAAAGCCTTTTTCTATAAACAAAGCTTTTGCAGTTGCCATGATCAATTCGCGTTTTGATATAGGAGTTTTCGACATAATTAACTTACTTAAGTGATATACAGAACTAGCGATATTGTGCCATAAAATTCACTATCGACCAACAAGTCAGTTGACATATGACCAATCGGTCAATTATATTAAAAAATCAAGTCAAAATAATGACCAACTGGTCAAATGGAGTTATTTATGCAAGACACATCGGGTAATACTCAATCACTGTGGCGATTACTATCGCCTCATAAACCGACCAGAAAATCATTTTTCTATTTAGGTTCGCTGGTTATTATCGCGACAGCATTAGAGCTAGTGCTGCCTTTGTATTCCAGCTATTTGGTTGACTCAATAACAAGTGAAGGCCTCGATAAGCTTATTATCTTTGGATTAATTGCAATAGTGCTTATCGCAGCGGTATTCGAAGCTATTTTGGGCTGGTACGGTGGCAAAATGGGTCACCAAATTAGTTTTCGACTTCGTTATAGCTTGATAGGTCGCTTGTTAAATAGCCAAAGCCAAAGTTTGGATGAAGAACACAGTGCAGAATTAAGCGCTCGTGTGGTAAATGATTCAAAAGAAATAAAATCTATCCTAGCAGAAGATTTGATTGGCCTAATGAGTGGTGTCATTTCTCTAATTGCAGTATTAGCTATTATGTTTGTCATGGATTGGCGTCTAACACTAGTGCTTGTAACTTGTGTATTAGTTGGTTTTATTGTTATCACACCAATTGCTTTGCTGATGACTAACATAGGTAAAGCAACACAAGCAGCAGAAGCTAACTTGTTAAAGTATTTAACAGAGTGGCTAAGATATGGAAAATTAATTAAATCTCATAACGCAAGTTCTCATCTGCAAGAGCAATCAGAAGCTTTACTAAATGAGTGCTTTAAGCAAGAAATGCGCGCTACTAAAGTTTTATCTCTTATTGGCCCAATATCTAATCTAGTGCTTATGGTCAGCATGATTGCAATTTTAGCCTTCTCTGCCTACTGGCTAGAGCAAGGTACTATGACATTAGGTACTGTTACTGCATTTTTAATGTATTTGTTTGGTTTAACCTTCCCTTTAATGTCAATGGCTATGTTTTTCAGCAATTTAAATAAAGCCGCTGGTGCATCAACTCGACTGTCAGAAATTAGTGAATTACCTACTGAGCCATCAGGTTCGGAACTCACTCTCAATGAGATTTCAGACTTCTCAGTCAAAGACCTAACTTTTATGCGTGATGGTAAAAATATCCTTAACAATGTGAGTCACCAATTCTCAGATAAAGGACTGTCGATAGTTTTAGGCGAAAGTGGCAGTGGAAAAAGTACGTTACTAAATCAATTTTTAGGCTTTTACCCAGAAACGTATGAACATGTGTTCATTAATGGCAAAGCTTTAACTCAATACTGCTTGTCTTCCATACGCCAGAATATTGCTTGGGTTGACCAAGAACCTAAGCTACTGCATGCCAGTATTCGTGAGAATCTTACACTGGGCTTGAATGAAGAAATAACAGATCAACAAATTACCCAAATTCTAGAATCTGTAGGCCTTGGAGCTTGGTTAAATCGAATCGAACACAATTTGAATTTAACTGTATCTGAACAAGCTCATCAATTCTCAGGAGGTGAAAAGCAACGCTTTGCCATTGCAAGAGCCATATTGAGAGATGCAAAAGTTCTATTGCTAGACGAACCAACCTCTGCTTTGGACGAGCAAAATAAGCTAAGCTTAATGGCTCTGTTAAGACAACTTTCAGAAAAAATGAAGGTAGTTATCATCAGCCATCATTTAGATATCATTAGTCCTGAAGACAACATTATTCGTATGTCAGAAGGTGAAATAGTCAGCAACTAACTTTATCCGTTGCAACCATGCCTTCAAAGAAGGCATGGTTATTAGGGGCTGTTTATCTTTCAGATATTGTAAATGCTGGAGGATATTTATTTCATCCAGCAAGGCTCTAAACACGCGAATAGTTAACCTATTTAAGTGTTTTACAAAGACAATATGCTCCTGCATTGTCATCTTACCCCACGTCCATGTGGGGCAACTCAGTTGGGGGAATAAATAGCCCCAGCCCTTTGGGTAAAGGATAAAATATCGCTACTCTTTGTCACAAATTATTTGTTTAGTCGACTAAACGGCATAATTTGTTTCGCGATTATCAATATTTTCTCTCTTTACATTTCAACATATGAAAGATAAACAGCCCCTAAGTTAAAAATGCAAAATTTCGCCCTTTTTGGTAGCCTACGGGGCAATTGTAACCTTCTTTTTTGAACAGCATTATGAACTTTTATCCTCAAGCTCCAGCTTCTGTTGCTATGATCCGCCCCCACCATTTTTCACCAAATCCACAAACCGCAGACGACAACAGTTTCCAAGCACAGCAATGGGACATGGATAACAATCAGCTTTCCACCTTAGCGTATAAGCAAATGAGCAATGCCGTTGAGTTGTTAGAACAAGAAGGCATTAGAGTTCATTTATTTGAAGATGAAACAAAAGATACTCCTGATTCTGTGTTTCCAAACAACTGGTTTTCTACACATGCAGGTGGGTACATTGGCGTTTATCCTATGTATGCTAAAAACAGACGACTAGAGCGCAGGCAGGATATTATTGATGAGTTAAAACGTGAATATATAGTACAAGAGGTTGTCGATTATTCAGGTTTAGAGTACGACCAGTTGTACTTAGAAGGCACGGGCTCTATGGTACTTGATCACATAGAACGCATTGCTTATGCCACCGAGTCTTATCGCACGAGTCCAGTAGCTCTTGAAAGGTTTTGTGCTCACTTCAATTATGAGCCTATGATATTTAAAGCTTGTGATGCCAATGATATTCCAGTTTACCACACCAACGTGCTCATGTGTGTTGCAACTGAATTTGCACTCATTGGCGACACTATGATGCAGAGTGAAGTTCGTAAACGAGAAGTACTGACCAGGCTCAGCAGATCAGGAAGACAAGTTATTTCATTAACGGAGCAGCAAATTAACCAATTTGCAGGTAATGCTATTGAGCTAACCGGTAAAGCAGGTAGAGTGCTAGTCATCTCACAAACTGCATTTAACTCTTTAACTGAAGAGCAAAAAAATAGGATAGAGCAAAGCTGCAGACTATTGCCCATTGACGTATCAGCTATAGAATTAGCAGGTGGTTCAATTCGATGCATGATTGCAGGTATACATTTGTCTAAACGTTAATATCTTCCAATGCAAAAAAGATAAACCAAATCGATTGTCAACCAAACTCGACTTCTAGCGTTTTAACTAGCGTCCTAGTCAAACAAAAGAAGTCGACATGAGATCTCTTGTTCTTACCTTAGCTACTGTAACTTTAACCGCCTGCTCTGCATCTACTCCACACCAACATGAATACAACTTCAAAAGTACAGTAGCTTTGGACAGAGAACACCAAATGAATTTAGTTACTATAGTAAACTTCCGTCCAGCTAAAAGCCGCGCTTGTTGGCCTCACAATCGTCACTGGCACTGCCATAACTAGTTAGAGTTTTGAGATTGTCGATAACTCTCAGGACTCTGTCCTATCCAACTTGAGAACGCTCGAATAAAAGAGTTAGGGTCATCAAAGCCAAGTAAAAAAGCGATTTCTGAATTGGCGTATTGCGACTTTTTCAAGTAGTGAATAGCCAGCTTTTTTCTTACCGTATTCAACAAGTTCTGAAATGTTTCACCTTCATCTGCTAACTTTCTTTGCAAAGTTCTCTTACTCACACACAAGTTGCTTGCCACCTCTTCCGCATGAGCTTTTCCCGTTGGGATCAGATTCAATAGTAAAGCTATTACTTGTTCTGTCGTTGTTTCTTTGGTTTCAAACCTTTGCAGATTGGAATTAAGTTGAGGTTCAAAGAACTCCCACATCTGTGAGTTTTTACTTAAAAATTCATGATTTAGAGTGGCTTTATCAAATACCAGTTTTGCTCGCTCAGCTTGCCTTACTTCACAGTTCAAAAAAGCTCTAGTCGCAGGAGAAAACTGATCTGTAATTGGTGATTCAACATACATAGGCGACAGTTTTTGTCTTGTCGCTATTCTAAGTAAATTAGTAATAAATAAGCATTCAACTAATTGATAACTATCAGGTAATACTTCGACACTAGTAGAATCAAAACAAAACTCCCACTTATCTTTTTGCTTATCTATAGATAATTGAATCGGGCCAATAAGTTTTTTGTACTTTTGCAAACGCTGCATTGCCATCGCCAAATTATCGCTGCACAAAGCAGCAAACAACGGCGGACTAAATGCTTCTACAGAAATTGAAGTAGCAATTACTAAGCAAAAGTCTGGCTGAGTGACGCTATTTTCCAATGCTTTCCATAAGTTAAAATACTGCTTGGCCGTAACCATAGGCTTATCACGTTGAAATATATCTAGAGGTAGTCCTGCCGCTTTCAACAATGGTTGAACTTCAAGCCCCAAATCATGAATAACCAACTTCCAGCCAGTGTCTAGAGAAAATAATGCAGCCATAGTTGAGCCCCTTGTTACTCCGATATTAGCGGTACAGTAGCGCCATAGAATCCTACTTGCAAATTACGCCACTTGAAATTAGACAATCAACCCTTATAAAGTTCAACGTAGAGGGCAATATGTTAATTAATTCAGATTTCAAACCATCTTGGTGGCTTAAAAACCGTCATGTTCAAACTATCCTACCTAGGGTATATCCCAAACCTTGTGACTTTAAACCGAGATTTCAAGATTTTGAGTTGTTAGACGGTGACTTTGTTGAATTAACTTGGACTGGAGCACCTGAGTCAGTTCAATTGGGCCAGCCGATAGTGTTAGTTCTTCATGGTTTAGAAGGCTCATTTGATAGTTTTTATGCTAAACGTATGATGAACGCTATGCATAACAATGGTTGGTTTTCGGTGTTAATGCACTTTAGAGGGTGTGGTGCTAAGCCAAACCGTCGAGCCCACTCTTACCATTCTGGACAAACTTCTGATGTAGCAGAGTTTGTGCAATATTTAGCTAAGAATTATCCGGACTCACCTATTTATGCGGTTGGCTTTTCTTTAGGCGGCAATGTCTTAGCTAAATATTTAGGGGAGCAGGTGAATAACCCTATTGCTGGAGGCGTTGTTATTTCAGCACCTCTGCAACTTGACGAATGTGCCAAATCTATTGGTGAAGGATTTTCTAAAGTCTATCAGAAATACCTAATCAATAAGTTAGTGGCAAGTACACATCAAAAAATCGACTTTCTCAATGGCGCAGAACCAGTCCCTGTTGATAAAGACAAGTTAGATAACTTGACTACTATTAGAGACTTTGATGATTGTATTACAGCACCATTAAACGGTTTTGATAACGCAATGGATTATTATCAGAGGTCTAGTTCAAAACAGTTCTTACAACATATCGCAACACCGACATTAGTGATTCACGCCAAAGATGACCCTTTTATGAATGAGAAAGTTATCCCTAGTGAAGAAGAGTTATCAGAACATGTTGTGTTTGAACTTAGTGAAGCTGGCGGACACGTTGGTTTTTTAAGTGGTAGCAATCCTTTTAAACCGGAGTTTTGGGCAGAGACCCGCAGCGTTAACTTTATTAAATCATTGGAACAAGCATGATCATTCCTTGGCAAGACATATCAGAACAAGCGCTTAACGGTATTATTGAAGAGTTTATAATGCGTGAAGGTACAGACTATGGATTGGAAGAAATGTCTCTAGAACGAAAAAAACAAGACCTGATTAATCAACTCAAATCAGGTCACGTTGTTATCGTCTACTCCGAACTGCATGAAACGGTTAACATGATGCTGGCCGATGAATTTAAGCAGCAAAGCTAACTTGGTTAGATAGTGTAAGTATCAACCCAGTTTTCAACTGTTACTGCAAACTTGTTAGCTAATGGGTTCCAACAGCCTCGTAGATCACAAGCTTGCACATTATTGTTAATTTCTCGAACAATGATTGCACTGGATTCAAATTTGTCTCGCTCAATATCATGTGCAATTGACATAGAATCATACATATCATCTAAAGACTCGTGCTCTAACGCATCTTCTAATTGATCAAAATCGAATTCACATTGCACAATAAAATAATTATCGTGGCGATTAGAAATATAGCGGCTACCAAATGGAGCTATTGCTTCTAGCGTATTTTTATAATGCTCAAGCTTAGCCATTTGGCCTTCAGATTTTATTTCACTACTACCTAAACAATCACTAATGTCACCCGCTAGTTTTAGAATATCAGCTTCACTTTGTGGGCTTAACATTACCCCATCACCGAACGTTGCTTCTTGGCCACTGAGCAGTGACATGGCACATCCCATTAAATTTCTTATCTCTTGCATACTTAATCTCTTCTAGACGAATGCGGAATTATAACTTCAGTCCAATCAAACTTGGCGTCGCTTGTAACCATAAAGTTTGGATTCATTAACGACTCTCTCTTATTATAAGTCAATGGCTGAAATTCTGAATCAATAATACAGCCACCAGCTTCTTCGACTATCACTTGTGGTGCTCCAGTATCCCACTCTCCTGTTGGACCAACTCGTAAATATATATCAGCTGTACCTTCTGCAACTAAGCATGATTTAAGAGCGCAACTACCTAAGGATACGAATTCTATAGCTATGTCTGGCTTAATGAACTTGGTAATCGTTTCTAACGTTTGTACTCGGCTAATGGCAACTCTTAAATACGGCTTTTCAGGATTAATCGGTTTAGCTTGTACCTTTTTCGTCTTGCCATTCGATATCTTATAAGTTCCTGAACCTTTAATGGCCCAATACGTAGTGTTGGTAGCAGGAGCATAAATGACCCCCAAAGTAGGTTGGCCATTTTCGACTAATGCTATATTTACTGCAAAATCACTACGTCCAGCCACAAACTCTTGCGTACCATCTAGAGGATCGATTAACCAATACTTTGACCAACCTTTTCTATCGGATAAAGCTAAACCTTCCATCTCTTCTGAAATAATTGGGATATCTGGCGTTAGTCGCATTAACTCAGCCAACACAATTTCGTTAGCTGCGTAATCAGCACTAGTTACAGGTGACTCGTCTTCTTTATTAAATTCTTCGTAATCACCTTGCTCGAAAAATTCCATAATAGCCTGACCGGCTTGATGGGCGATTTTAATTGCATGTGGAGCAAGTTCTTCCAATATCACAGACACTCGTTCTCCTATGTTTACTTGTTACTTACACTTAACTACTTGTTACTCAACAATTGTTGAGCCATAAACAGCGCAGAAACGCTACGAGCTTCACTAAAATCATCACGTTCTAACAGCTGCTGAGCTTTATCCCATGACCAAGAAATAACTTCTAAAGGTTCGGGTTCGTCGCCTTCTAACTTCTCAGGGTATAGGTCTAAAGCTACAAAGATATGCATCTTAGAGTCAAAATAACTCGGTGCTGCAGTCAATGTTTTGAGTTTGATCAGCTTTTTCGCACCAAAACCAATCTCTTCTTTTAATTCTCGGTTTGCAGCTTGCTCTGGTGTTTCCCCTTCGTCAATTAGACCTTTTGGGAAGCCAAGGTGATAACTATGAGTTCCAGCGCCATATTCTCTAACTAGATAAAATTCATCGTCATTCACTAATGGCACAACCATAACAGCTCCACGACCGGAACCTTTCATGCGCTCATACACTCGTTTTTCACCATTAGAAAACTCTAAATTCACTTCTTCAATTTTGAAAAAACGACTTTGAGCAACTAATTCAGTGTCATGTATTTGTGGTAATTGGTTAGGTAATTGTTTTTTTAGATCCGACATTTATCGCCTTTTGGACAGTATCGAAAGTGTTGGTATCATATTCCTTACTATAACCAACAAAGAGCAAAAAGCTATGCTTAATTGGTCAAACATAGAGACTGTCTTATTAGACATGGACGGAACTCTACTAGATCTCCACTTTGATAATCACTTTTGGCTAGAGCACACACCTAAAGCCTTAGCTAAAAAGCATAATATTCCGTTAGAACAGGCTAAAGCCGAGTTAAAACAACAAAACGATGCGGTTGCAGGCCAATTAGAGTGGTACTGCTTAGATTACTGGCAAAAAGAACTCGATCTTCCGATTGTAGAGCTGAAAAGAGAAATACAGCATTTGATTCAACTACGACCGGATACTATTCCATTTCTTGATGCCCTAAAACAAGCAGGTAAAAAAGTAGTACTGGTTACTAACGCTCACCCTGACTCCTTAAGTTTAAAGGTAGAAAGAACTCAGCTAGATAGCCATATAGATGAGTTAATATCTTGTCATAAGTATGGAGCAAGTAAAGAGAGTCAGTCGCTTTGGCAACAATTACATGCGGAATTGAGTTTCGATTTAGAAAAAACATTATTTGTTGACGACTCAGAGCGAATTTTAAAATCAGCTCAAACATTTGGTATTAAACATTTATTAGCTGTTGCCAATCCTGACAGTAAAAAACCAAGTAAGGAAATTGTTGGATTTGAGAACGTTACTGACTATCGAAACTTATTAGAGCAAATCGTTTAGTCCACTGGCTTAATATCAAGCACGTGACCTTCACTTTCAGGCTCTGAGTCTTCATCAGGGCCTAACTGCTCTTGTAAATCAACGACTTGTTCTTCTAGGTCGATAATTTTGGTATTTTGCTTTGCCACCCGATCGACTAAGCCATTGATGATTTTTTGCTTTACCGACTCTCTGACTTTTATCGGTAATAAATCAAATAAGTCTCGGGTTATCCGCATCGCAATAATATCTGAACTTGCGGTTACGGTAGCACTTCTGGGCTCATTGCAAATGAAACCAACTTCACCAATGAAATGACCAGGCTTAGCAGAAGCAACATATTGGCCATCTATAGTAATGTTGGCTTCACCGTTGAGTATGATATAAAAGTCAGAGTCGAACTGTCCTTTCTTAATAAAAGTGTCTCCGTCTTCAATAACAACAACTAATTGAGGAATATCAGCTATAAGTTCACGTTCTTTTGGTGCCAACGACTTAAACAACGAGATCCTATTCAAGAACTCCAACAACTTTAGCTTTGAAATTTTAGAAACACTTTTCATATCCTACCTGCTAGAGGTTAATTTTATACCTTCCTTGCGCGTCCATTTTCGCCACTGCAGAAATACCTTGATGCACAACAGCAGGTAAGTCTGCAGATGGTTTAACAAAGCCATCAAAACCAAACTTACTCGACGATTCAATGCGGGCTTGACCAGTTAGCCCTAAGCTATTTTGGCCATCAAACTGCGCTAGCAATTTCCCTTCCTCACAACTTAAATTAGCATCTATAGAGCCAAATTCAATACTGCCACCTATATCTACACCAGCTTTATTCCAGCTAATTTCACCGTTAGCCACCTGACAAATAGGCTGACCTAACTCGTATTCTTTAATATTAGCAATAACTCTGCCTGCTAAGTGACCAATAGGAATTGGTAGGAATGGTTTAACTTCAGCAGCAGCCATGCGAAAGGTTGCATCTTTGATTTTTTTACCCGTGATGCCAATTGATACAAGTCCACTACCGCTAATTGTCTGGCTTATTCTAGGCTTGCCAAAGCTAACTTGGTACGCCACAGCACCGGTAAATAATCTTAAAGGTTGAAATTGCCATTTAACATCTGAGATAAGCTGCCTATTAACTTGTATCTGGCGGACACTTCCTTGCCACAAAGTTCCTTCTAAACCTTGATAAGCAGCACCTTTAGGTAAAGGTAATAGATTCACAACTAATGCTGCAGGTATCTTAACGATGACAAAAATAAGTGTAAAAACAATAAATAAGATCAATGATTTACGAACTGACATCTTAACCTCTGGCTAAATCTAAACGACGAACTTTTACCTTTCCTTGCTCGTCTGCTTTATCAAAATCAATATTTTGTACACTCACTCCGTGTTTACTCTGTAATTCGAGCAGCCACTCCATCAGCCGATTAAAACCTACATCTTCCAAACCAACTTTAACTAAATCATTTTTCTGTGGCTGTAAACGAGCCACACTAATATTAAATTTGCGCGCTGTTGAATTGATAACCTGAGTTATAGAACCAGAACTTGATACTTTTTTACCGCCTTTAGATTTAATAATGGCAATTTGTTGTGTAGCCCAGTCGTTAAGCTCTTGCTGTTGCTTTAATTTTCTTTGTGATTCTGAAACGCCGGTACTCACCGATGAAACAATCAAATAAACCACAAAAATAGCAAAAAATATTGAGCCAAACTTAACTAACTTTTGTTCACTATCCGATAGCGATTGAAACCAAGCCTCTAGCTTCTCTTTTAACATCGTAATTTGTGCTGACATTATTGTTGCTCCTTAATACTCAAAGAGCCTGTAACAGAACCACCTTCATTGTTTACCGCACCTTGAGTAACAACAAATCCTAACTTTTCAATTGCTGTCTTGAATTGTTCAAAATTTTGGAAGCTTGTTGCGATAATTGCTAGACGTAACTCTTGTCTCTTACCATCGAATCTAACTGAATCTATCTTTGCAGTTTTATGCTTAGCAAAAACTGGCGATAACTCTTGCATATAAGAAATAAAACTCGCACTTCCTGACGCTGCTCCGCCTGTTGCTTCTGCAACCTTTCGGTTTAATGTTCTACGCACTATGTTGGCGCGGAATTTTTCTTTTGGAAACGCTTTTTTATAGGAGTTAGATAACTCTTGTTTTGCTTGAATAAGTTGGTTCTGATTGCTCTTCCATGTAACAAAAGCACTTAATAAATTAACCACTAATGCAATTGCAGCAAGCGCTATAACAGGGCGCCAAATCATCCAATTGGCACTCACAACTTTTTTGGGAGCTAAATCGCCTTGTAATAAGTTCCAATTTACAGCTTCTGCGCTTTGCGCTAGAACCAACATAGCCATTTCAGGATCGGTAGATAAAAACTCTGCATCTCCAGAGCCAATTAGCATAGACTGAATGCTTTCTGGCAGCTCAGATAACATAGATATTTTTACAGGCTTGTGTTCAGCATTGGCTAATACGTTTTGCCAATACATTTCGAGCCATGATGGATCTAAACTGCTACCCTGCCAACTTGACTCACGAATCAACCAGTTATTACCTAATTGAATTACCGCAAAGTCTGCTTCATCCGCCATAGGCAAGCACAAGATTTCAGGAAGCATAGCCTTGCATTGAATTCCTGCTTCAGCGAGCTTTTCTAGCCAGCTATTAACTAGCACTTTATTAACTATCGCTAAGTCTATCCAATACTGACTTTTGTCTTTGTCGAAGCCAGTATCGCCCGTAGCAAAATGTAATTGTTCTATGTCTTCAGCTAGTTCATCTTCCAACATATAAGGAAGTGCTTTTAGAATCTGTCGACTCGGCTTAGTTGGCATAAAATGACGATACAAACGAACATCTGCACTATCAACTAGCACAGTGACTTTTCTACCTTTACTGTATTCACTTAGTTTGTCTAATTCCGACTGACTTATTAGTTCGCCAGAAGCGATCACTTCTTTATTTGCAAGTGACCAGACTAACCAAGGTACTGAGCTATTGCTCTGACTGCTCAGTCTCAGGATCAGCTTTTCGCTCAATTGTTCCTCCAAAACGGCGAGCTAAGACATGAACAGCATTCTGTTCATCTAACTGCAGCACACTCGTTAAATCAAATCTTACTTCGTTATAGTAGGCATTAGTTATAAGCTTAAAAAACTTACTGTTCACGGTAAATTGGCTTTTGTCCAAGTCCGCTACATTTTTTAATGCGGCTACGTCCTTTGAATCCCAAAAATCTTCAATTTTTTCAAAACCATCTTCTGGTCTCGATGAAATAACGCTCTCTGCTTTTGCAACATCA
Organism: Psychrosphaera sp.; assembly: GCA_965221615.1. GTDB lineage: Bacteria > Pseudomonadota > Gammaproteobacteria > Enterobacterales > Alteromonadaceae > Psychrosphaera. The sequence continues at coordinate 3,484,009 of OZ244904.1, forward strand.
ACATCAAGCATTGCAGCCAATAAAGCCGCATTATCTTCATCTACAGTGTTTACGTTGATAATAAACATTTGTGAATCAGGAATAACACAAAATTTATTTTTCAGCTGTTCGACCAATTGTGCGTCAAAGCCATAAACCAGCCTTAACTCACTCTCTGCTGCCATAGGACTATTAGCAGATAAATATGGAAAATCTAAACTGGTGTACATATCACCATCGTAACCAACTGCCCCAGTTGGATAATCGTCTTTATCTAACCAATCAACTAGATTGTTAGCTAGATCATCTTCACTGATTTCAGACTCTAACTCTAATAAATTCAGGTAGCGCACAAATACTTTTTTATGTGCTTCTCTAGCGTCATCATCCCATTCAGAGTTATATAAACTGTTCAGGTTAAAACAAGCATTTAAGTCGTATATCTTACCTTCTATTAGGCCATCATCTACGGGAAAACTCATATCATCCATAGCCCAGTCTTGACCTAAGTGAAATATTCCCTCGTCGTCTTCTGCTATTTTGGTAATTAAGCCTTTTACAAATTGCTCAGAGCCTAATGCATACCAATATGCTTGCTGCCGCTGAAACAGATTTTGTACCCTTTGTACTTGTAAACTTTGTTCTGTCAGCATTTCTGCCGCTAAAATAGTACAAAGTGCTACCGCTAATAGTACGGAAATTAGAGCCACACCCGCTTGTTTTGTACGCTGTTTTATCCTCGCTCTACTTACCATCATCTAGCTCATCCTGCTCTTGTTCTTGCACTGTGGCTATTAATGGAAAAGTACGTTCAATAAGTCCGTAGGTTTCAGTTTCAATTCCGACTTTCAGTAAGGAAGGAATATGTTCAGCATCTAAATCATCAACCCACTCATCATTAGCAAAATACTGTAATTGAATTGCTGAAACGCCTAATACTAAATTTTGTACCCTTGGCTCAGTACCAGACTCATGATCGACAAAATTAAAGTACAGCCTTTGCAATTTATTTTCGATGACCCTATATGCGACTTGTTGTAGTTCACTTCTTGGCAACACTAATCCAGGGTTAGTCCAGCCATCTCTGACAAAACCAAATCCAATACTTTCGGAGTCAAACATATACTCCCCAGATCGTAAAAACACTTTCTGCGGCTCTTCCCCATCGACTCGAACTTGTCTTTGTGACATTTGTACAATGTCAGCTTCCATCATGGTGAAAGTTCGCTGCAATGCTGTAAGTGTATTATTTTGGCTTTGAACGGTTTCGTGTCCTTTAATGGTGTTGCTCAACACGGAATAAATAGCTAGACCTAGCATGGCAAAAACCATCAGTGACAGTAACACTTCAATTAAAGTGAAACCTTTAGCTTGAGACTTAGTTAACACCAGGTTTCTCCTTTTGCTTGGAAACAAAAGTAGAAAGCGTATAGAGACTGAACTTATCTTCAGGCTTTAATCGAACTTCAACGCTGATTTTACGTAAATTAGGATCTTCTGTTTTTTCAACACGCTGTTGCCAATACCATTTTTGTCCAACTAACTCCCGTTCTCCTTTAGCTTTATCTTTTGGCGGCCAAGTTTTATCTACTTGCATTTCAATTAACTTGTCATTGGCAACCCAAGACGCAAAAGTCATTTGCTCTATTTCAGATAGATTCTGAGACGTCTGGCTTAGCACGGCTAAAATTGAAGAAGCGGCATAAGCAAAAACAGCCAAAGCTAAGAGCATTTCTATTAAGGTGAAGCCTAAACGACGTTTGAACATTACAAGGCCTCTACTTGTGTGGGAGTCAACAAGGTAACAGGAGCAACAAACTCGCCTTGAATGCGAAATGAAATATCAGTGTCAAAGCCATCGCTATAAATTACATCAAGCTCAAAAGGGGAAATTTCACCAGAAGGTAGAATAAAGACTTGAGGAAATACAAATTGACCATCTTCAACTTCTTCGCTCAATTCTTCCAACTGTTCTTCTTCAATCCATTGCACTGTAGACAGCATATTTTGCTCTTGCCATTCCAGACCATCTAACCTCAACTGAATAATTAAGTTCTCATCCAGTTCAACTCTGGCAAAAGGAGGTTCAATAATTTCTAACCATTTATCACCGTCATAAAATAAAAAGCCATACTCATTATCTCTGATAACAAAGCCAGTAAGTACATTATTAAAGACAGCATGTTCACTTAGCATATCAATCAATGTGCTAATTTTTTTGGCTTCATGCTCAACTTTGTCATAAGGATCTTTACCCAATTCTGGCAAGCTAATGGTGCTAAACAAAAAGCCCATCAAAGCGAGAACCAGCATTAATTCAATTAAGGTAAAGCCTTTAGCTAATTTATTCTTCATGCGAAATGGAAAAAAATAAAGTGCTCCATAGAGCACTTTACTGTTGTTAAACAATAATCAATTAAAGGTAATCTTGAACGTTCCAGTTACCTATATCATCTTCAGTGCCTTCTTGACCATCAGGTCCCATAGAATACAAGTCATACTTACCTGTTTCACCTGGACTTACTAGGATATACGGATTGCCCCACTTATCTTCTGGAACACGGTCCATAAAACCATCTTCTGGATAATTACGCGGTAGTGGCTCAATTTCAGGAATACTAACCAAAGCTTCAAGACCTTGCTCAGTTGTAGGGTAGTTACCTGCTTTTAATTTATACATGTCTAATACAGACTGTAAGTTTTTGATTTCAATAGCAGTACTTTGCAACTTTGCATCATCTGATGAACCGATAAGATTCGAAGAAACCATACCTATGATCATGCCTAAAATAGCAAGTACGATCATAACTTCTAAAAGGGTAAAGCCTTTGTTTGTTTTTCTATTTATTACTTTCACTGTTACAACTCCTAAAATTTAATTCTTTATAATCCGACTAGGCTATTCATCTGCATAATCGGTTGTAAAATTGCCATCACTATAAAAACTACCATTCCCGCCATCACAGCTACGATTAATGGTGATAGTAAACTCATGGTTAGCTTTAACAAGGCATCGAGCTCTGCGTCTTGGTTATCAGCAGATCTCTTTAACATTTGCTCTAATTCACCTGACTTTTCACCACTGCCTATCATGTGCATCATCATAGGTGGGAAAATCTTAGTTTGGTCTAACGCCGATTTCAGTGAAGCCCCTTCTCTAACATTATCCGAAGCTTCTAATACACCAGATTTGATATATGTATTAGATAACACTTCGCCAGAAATTTTCATTCCTTCTAAAATTGGAACTGCACTAGAGGTTAAAATACTCAATGTACGAGCAAATCGTGCGGTGTTAACTCCACGTATGACTTTACCAACTAATGGGAAGTTCAATAGAGAACGATGAAAACGTAATTTTAATGCAGGCTGTTGCAATAACCTTTGTATTACGATTAACCCGGTTAATAATATTATTGCTGTTAGTAAACCGTAGTCCGTGATGTAAGCACTTACAGAAAGTAGAAACTCAGTACTTCCAGGTAACGCTTGATCTGCTTTTGCTATTTGCTTAACGATGTCAGGTAAAACCGTTGTCAACAAAAAGCCAACAATCAATATCCCAACAGTAATAAGCATGGCTGGGTAAATCATAGCTTGTCGAAGCTGAGATTTAGTTGCTTGACGCTTTTCTGTATAGTCAGCTAATCGCTCTAAAACTTCATCTAAATGCCCAGATTTTTCGCCTGCAGCAACCATAGAACGGAATAAATGGTCGAATACATGAGGAAATTCTTTCATTCCCTCAGCTAAGCTATAACCCTCAACAACTTTCGAACGAACAGCCATTATGGTTCTTTTTATATGGGCTTTATCGCATTGCTCTGCAACGGCCAACAATGCAGCTTCAATAGTCAAAGCGGAACCTACTAGTGTCGCTAATTGACGTGTAACCAAAGCTAAATCATTGGCAGAGATCTTCGCTTTAAATAAGCTAAAACCAGCTTGCCCTGATTTTTCTTTTTGGCTTGCTTGATTAACTTCTAATGGGACTAAACCTTTATCACGGAGTTGCTGACGAACTTGTTTCGCCGTATCCGCTTCTATAATCCCTTTTTTGTTCTTGCCTTTATTATCAACGGCTTTGTATTCAAACGCTGCCATTAACCATCCTCTCTAGTTACTCTTAGCACTTCACCTAATGTGGTTTTGCCTTCGAGCACCTTTTTCATCCCGTCTTCGCGAATACTTGGAGTAGTTTGGCGTGCGTACTTCTCTATTGCTTGTTCACCATGGCCATTATGGATTTTATCTCTTACTTCTTCGTCCACAATTAACAATTCATGAATACCCACACGACCTTTATAGCCTGAGAAATTACACTTATCGCAGCCCTTAGGTTGGTAAATACTCACATCATCATAAGGCTCTAAACCTAATAATGCTTTCTCTTTCTCATCCGGCGAGAAAGGTTGCTTACAATCATTACATAAGGTTCTTACCAGTCTTTGCGATAGCACAGCTAATAAACTTGAAGAAAGCAGGAATGGCTCAATCCCCATATCTTCCATACGAGTGATTGCACCTGAAGCCGTATTTGTATGCAAAGTAGAAATTACTAAGTGACCAGTTAAGGAAGCTTGTACCGCTATCTCTGCTGTTTCTAAGTCCCTTATCTCACCAATCATAACTACATCAGGGTCTTGACGTAAAATAGCCCTTAAGCCTCTTGCAAACGTCATATCAACTTTGGCATTAACTTGGGTTTGACCTATACCAGGAAGTTCATATTCAACAGGGTCTTCAACGGTTAATATATTTCGATCTTTAGAGTTGATATCAGAAAGGCCGGCATAAAGAGTTGTACTCTTACCTGAGCCCGTAGGGCCAGTAACTAAGATAATGCCATGAGGTTTACGTAGTAATTGTGCAAACTTCTCTGTGTTCTCAGTTGTCATCCCCAGATCAACCAAATCAAGTCTGGCGTTATTTTTATCTAATAAACGCATTACGACGCGTTCACCATAAGAAGATGGCATAGTTGAAACACGCACATCAATTGCTCTACCAGCAATACGCAAAGAAATACGGCCGTCCTGTGGAATACGCTTTTCTGCGATATCCAACTCAGCCATAACTTTTATTCTTGATACTAATAACGAAGCTAGTTTTCGATTTGGTGACAGCACTTCCCGTAATACACCATCAACACGGAAACGGATAACCAATCTAGTTTCAAATGTTTCGATGTGGATATCAGAAGCGCCTTCTTTGATAGCTTCTGATAACGTTGCGTTGATAAGCTTAATTATTGGTGCGTCGTCTTCACTTTCTAGTAAGTCTTCAGTACCAGGTAGCTCTTCAGCAACAGAAAATAGATCAACTTCATTGCCTATGTCTTCCATTAATTGCTGTGTTTCTGAGGCATTTCGCTGATAAGCAATTTCTAACTGAGTATCAAACTCGTCATTGCTGACAATCTCCACCTTAGGAGTAACACCTAAATATCGACGCGCTTCCATTAACGCCGACATTTCAACATTGGCTTTGGTCAATAGTACAATTTCGTCTTCGCGTTCAGAAAACAAAATACCAAAGCGTTTAGCAAAGCCAAAAGGTAATCTTTTGGCTACTGAATCACTACTTACTTCAGCCTCGTCTATCGACGCAGCAGGTAATTCAGACATTAGTTATTGTCCTTCTTTATCTGCTCATCTGAACCTTTTTGTTCATCTAAATATTCTTTAAACGTAGGAGGTAAAGCTAATGTTTCATCCCAATCTTGTAACACAGGCTGTTCTTCTAGCGGCATTAGAGCAATACCATCTTCGTTTCTTTGCAGCTGTTTAGCTCGTATGTAGTTGTATTTCTTTTGACTTTCGCCAAGTAGAGTATCTACATCATCTAAAATTCTTGGGCGAATGAAGACCATAAGATTACGCTTACGAGTAGATGTCGATGTTGAGCGGAATAAGTGACCTAGAACTGGAATATCACCTAATAATGGTACTTTTGATTCACTCTCTTGAACTTCATCATTAATCAAACCACCAATAACAATTACACCGCCATCTTCGGCTAATACACTTGTTTTAATTGTGCGTTTGTTAATACCTAAATCGACACCTGTTGTACCACTTACGCTTGATACTTCTTGTTCAATCAACAACTGAACCGCTGTACCTTCGTTAATTTGTGGTGTAACGGCTAACTTAACACCCACCTCTGTACGCTCAACAGTTTGGAATGGATTGTTGTTATTCGAACCAGCTGTTGAACCTGTAATAACAGGAACCTCAGAACCAATTAAGATAGAAGCTTCTTCGTTATCAAGCGTAGTTATTGAAGGTGTTGCAAGAATATTCGTATTGGTATCGTTGCGAACAGCTTGAAGTACAACAGCCCAATCATCCTTAACAATACCAGTAGCAAAGCCAGTCATACCATTCAATACGCCAGCTAAAGTTGTGTAGTCACCTTCTTCTGTCGTTTCTTGAACGTTCTGCGTTGTATTACCATTTTCATCAAAGCCATTTACGATACTCTGTGTGGTTGTATCTCGAGCTTCATAAGCTCCTGCGGCGATTTGGCCTAACGGTGCAACCCCATTGTTGAACTGAGTAAAACCAACATCTGTACTACCCCATTGAACACCTAAGTTAATACCATCGCTTTCAAATACTTCCACAATAATTGCTTCAACAAGAACTTGCTGACGACGGATATCAAGTTGACGAATAATTTGCTCCAACGAGCGCATCATATCTGGTTCTGCGTTAATAACTAATGAGTTTGAGTCAGGATGGGCTTGGATTGAGTAATCACGCTTACCAGCTGAACGACCAGTAGGTTTTTTAGCTGCTGTACCGCCTTTTCCATCTGCTGCGATAGACTCAGAAACACCAGTTAATACTTTTACTACTTCTTCTGCTTTTGCATACTTAAGGTAATAAACTCGAGTATTACCTGTGCTCTCTAACTCTGCATCTAATCTCTTGATTAACTCTGTTACTCGACTTCTAGCCTGTGGTTCACCACTTACGATAACGCTATTTGTTCTATCATCAGATACAATTTTAGGAATTAAAAATTCAGGCTGATCTTTTTTGCCACTCGACTTATAGATGCTCTCAACAATACGAACAATTTCGCTAGCAGAAGCAAATTCTAATCGAATAATTTCTACCTTTTGATCACCAGCACGGTCTACTCGATTAATGATATCAACCAAACGGTTAACGGTTGCAGCAGCACCAGTCATCATAATTACGTTAGAAGGATCGTAATGAACAACGTGGCCAGAACCAGACTGGTCACTGAATTGACGTAACAAAGGAGATAACTCTCGTACTGATACGTTTTTCACTTCAACAACACGAGTTACCATTTCATCGCCAACACCTGGGTTTTCTGCACCAACTACAGGTATTGCTGAACTCTTAGCATCCTTTGCCTTTACGACTTTGATGATATTGTCGCCCATATCAACAACCGCAAAGCTATAAACTTCAAGAACATTCAAAAAGAATTGATAATACTGTTCTTTAGTAAGTAGATCGTATGAACGAACGTTAACCTTACCTCTAACCGATGGATCAATGATGATAGTTTTACCTAATATCTTACCAACGATATTAATAAACTCGTTGATATCTGTTCCCTTAAAGTTCGGTGAGTATTGTGTATCAGCAGCATAAACTGGAGTCACTACTGCAGTTGAAGAGAGTAAAGCAAAAGTGATAACACAGGCTGAGCTCACAGCTTTAACCTGTCTACTTAGTAACTTTACATTATTCATCGCTTTGAATAATCCCATTTTCTATTAACTCCGTTGGCTACAATGCCAAGATAATATCTATTAATTCGTTTTGTCGTTCGACAGTAATTGTTGCTTCTGTCATAGTCTTTAATTCAGCCATAACAGCTAATGCTTGTTGCATATCAGTTAAATCATTACCATTAATGCTAACTGCTAAGTCATTGCGCTTTAACCCAACTTGCTTAAATAGCGCAGCATCTTTACCTGGCGATAATCGATAGCCTTTCAGTTCACCCTGTTCTTTGTGCGGACGAATGCGAATAACATCCATCAATTTTTTTGGATCACTGAATAATTCTTCTCTTTGTTTACGAAGCGATTTAGCAAGCTCTATATCTGTTCGCTTATCAACTTTGCCTCGCTTTTTTGGTGGAGCTTTATCCACCACAGCCGCTTTCACCTGTTCTTTCTCTTGATAAGATGGCGGCTTGGTTGAGTATTCTATTCCATCTAACATTAGAGTTTCATAACGGCCCGAAACAAGCAGAATTACCCTATCAACAAAGATCTGATAAATGGACGCTCTAGTACCTGAAATTTTATCCTCTATACCATAGGTATTTTGCCCACCTTTGCTTTCAATAATCGCAACACTAGTAGACGATATCGGGTCAGAACTATCAGCAACAAGACCAGTTAAAGTTACATTTAATCTCGTCTTTGGAGCGTTTTGATTTACCACTACCTTAGGCTTTGGAGCCTCAACTTTACCTTCTTCACCGAATAAGTGAAGTCCTAATAAAGAAGACAAATCTACTTTGCTACTGGTTTGGCTCGACTGCGTGTTAGTTACTAAAGTTATTTTACCGGCTGAACTCTTTGTTGGAACCAATTGCCAAACCATAGCCGCCACAAAATAAGCTAAGTAAACAACCAAAGCCCAAGCAATGTACTTGCTTAATAATTTGTGGGGTACATTCCTCACCAATAAATTTACCTGTTCTAATGCACGAGATGAATCCATCTATTCCTATTCTCCAGACTACTAACCAGCCCTTGTTTGGCTCAGTTTTTCAACTAGGCAAAAAATACGAGGCATGGAGTATAACCTCACAAGTGGCTAAAAATCACTATTTATGCTAAATTCCTCGCGATTTTTTCAACAGCCAATTTTTAAATCAAACAGTAACTATGTCAGATCAAAAAGTCCGCCTTGATAAGTGGCTATGGGCCGCCCGCTTTTATAAAACGCGATCTATTGCTACAGACATGATCAATGGGGGAAAAGTTCACTACAACGGTCAAAGATGTAAAGCTTCTAAGAATGTAGAAGTTGGTGCAACGGTAAAATTGCGCCAAGGCTATGACGAAAAAACTATCGTTATAGAAGCTATATCAGCCAAAAGACAGAACTTTACTATAGCTCAAACTTTATATAGCGAAACGCCTGAAAGCGTTGAACTTAGAGAGGCAGAGTCTTTAGCCCGTCAGCAAAGTGCGGCATTTTCTCCACGCCCTGAGACAAAACCTGACAAAAAACAAAGACGTACTTTGATCAACTTTAAAAATTCAGATTCCTTTGAGTAAACAAAATGACAGACATCAAGAACCAAGACCTTCTTCACCGCTATCTATTTGAGCAGCACCACGTACGTGGTGAACTTGTGCAAGTTAATGAGTGTTTTAACTCCATGTTAGAAAATCACAATTACCCGAATGTTGTTAAGAAGCTTTTGGGGGAATTACTTAGCGCAACCAGTTTGCTAACAGCAACTTTGAAGTTTGAAGGTGATATCAGCGTTCAATTACAAGGTGATGGTCCTTTGCAATATGCAGTAGTTAATGGCAACCATGAACAGAAAATGCGTGCAGTAGCGCGTTATGACGAGAATATTCAAGGTGAAACTATCCAAGACTTGGTTGGCAAGGGATACATGGTTATTACGATCTCTCCGGAAGGAGGTGAAAAGTATCAAGGTGTTGCGCCTTTAGAGTATGACTCACTAGCAAAATGTATAGAACACTACTTTGAAACGTCAGAGCAATTAAAAACAAGAGTTTGGTTAGCTACTCAGATCACTGAAAATGATAACAAAGCTGCAGGAATGTTGTTGCAAGTACTACCTGTTGAAGAAAAAGCAGAACAAGATTTCGAACATTTAGAAGCGTTAACTGCAACTATCAAAGACGCTGAAATGTTAGATTTATCTCCAGAACAAGTTTTAACAAGACTTTACCACGAAGATAATCCTCAGTTATTTACTCCTCAGCCAATAACCTACGAATGTGGCTGTTCAAGGGAAAAAACAGCAGATGCAATTTTAAAGTTATCTTATAACGACGCAAAAGCATTAATTGAAGAACGCGGCAATATAGAGATTGTTTGCCAGTTTTGCTTAACAAATTACCTATTCGATGCCATTGATGTTGAAGGCTTATTTAAAAGTGCCAACAACGACTCATCAACCATTAACTAATTGGGAATACCATGATAAAAACAATAAAAAGTATAACGCTTGTTAGTTTGTTTGCCGCTATCACAGCATGCTCACAAACCGAATCTCAAGTATCGCAAGCGACCCCAGAAGTAGAAAAAAGCAGAATTAAAGCTCACCTTGAGTTCTTAGCGGATGATTATTTAGAAGGTAGAGACACTGGTAGCCGAGGCTATGAAATTGCTGCTAACTATGTTGTTGCCGAATTCAAGAAATTAGGGTTAAAGCCAGCTGGTGAAGAGGGATATCTTCAACGAGTTCCTTTCCGTCGTGCTTACTTAAATCAGCAAACTACCAAAGCGGTTATTTATTCCGGTGAACAAGCAATTGAGTTGAACTATCCGCAAGATTACATAGCAAGTACAGTAATGAATGCAACTGAAGCAAGTGTTAAAGCTGATGCAGTATTCGTTGGTTATGGTTTAGTTGCTGAAAAATTTGATTATAACGACTATAAAGATTTAGATGTAAACGGCAAGGTTGTTGTATTACTGTCAGGCCGCCCTGAGAGCTGGCCTTCTGAAGAAGGAGCTCACTTAGCATCAAGTGCAGAGAAAGCTCGTTATGCTGCTGAAAGAGGTGCTGTTGGCATTATCTCTTTGCACACTCCTAAGCGAGAAAAAGTACGTTCATACACTACAACACTTAACTATTTAGGCACTCCTTCATTACGCTGGTTAGATGCAGATGGCAAACCTCACGGCAGTCGAGAAGAAATCAAGGTAGGTGCATACTTCAATCAAGATGCAGGTAAAAAGCTATTTGCTAACGCTCCTGTTAGCCTAGATAAAGTATTTGAGCTAGATACCAATAATGAATCAGTTAAAGGTTTCGACTTAAACACTCAAATAGAATTGGCAGCAAGTTCACGCCACGAACAAGTTTCATCTCCAAATATTTTGGCAGTGTTACCGGGCTCAGATCCAAAGTTAAAAGACGAATATGTTGTGTTCACAGCTCACTTAGATCACATCGGCTTAGCTAAAGACGTGACAACAAAAGACAGAGTGAATAATGGTGCAATGGACAATGCATCAGGTGTTGCGGTTTTACTTGAAACAGCTCGTTTGCTTGCTGAGTCGAAAGCGCCACGACGTTCAATCTTATTTACTGTAGTAACAGGTGAAGAAAAAGGCTTATTAGGGGCGAGTTATTTTGTTAACAATCCTACTGTGCCACTTAATTCAATGGTAGCAAACGTAAACTTAGATATGCCAGTACTGCTGTATGACTTTGCAGACGTTATCGCATTTGGCGCAAACCACAGCTCTATGGGTGACTTAGTTAAGCAAGCTGCTGGTGAGCTAGGTATTGGTTTAAGCCCAGATCCTATGCCAGAACAAGCAATCTTTACTCGTTCAGATCACTACAACTTTGTGAAAAAAGGCATTCCAGCAGTATTTTTAATGACAGGTTTCACTTCTAAAACAGAAGGAGAAAATGGCGGCCAAGTTTGGGGCGAGTTCTTTGCTAAGCACTATCATAAGCCGTCAGATTCTACTGGCCTGCCAATCAACTATGATGCAGCCAAAGTATTTGCAGAAGTTAATATTCGCATTGCTTTAACCGCTGCTAACCAAGATCAAAAACCTTACTGGCTTGAAGATAGCTTCTTTGGTCAAACTTTTGCTGCTAATAAAGAGTAGAGTAAAGAGCAAAGATTAGACCTGAATAAAAAAAGCCGCTGAGGCTTCCACCTCAGCGACTAAAGGGCCTTGGGCCCAGGAAGTCGATATACTTATTCATTTAAACAGTGTATTCACTAGCTAAATGGATAAATACAAAACCGCTAACAAAGAGTTAGCGGTTTTTATTTTTCCCGCATATTATTTGCTTCCACTTACGTAAACATTACCTTGGCTAACTTGCGCAATATCACGAATACTTACATCACTGCTGCGATATTGTTGTAATTTATCAGCTACCGCTTTATTCCCTGCTTGTGACGCGAATTCAGCAACGTCCATACCGTTACAATATAGATTATTTGCTACTAGACGATAGCTTTTCCCAATTTCCGCATGAGAAGTACCTGGTTGAAAATCTTTTACTGCTCTGTTCATTTTCAGTTTAGATGCTGTCGCTGCCGTTACGCATAATTGACTCTCTGGTGAATCATCTGCTGCAATGTATGTCGCTGCATTTGCAGATAATGCCATTGAGAAAGTTAGAGCTACGAATGTTAAACCTTTTTTTGCTATACCCATGATGCTCTCCTAGTGTGTGTTGTAATCAGGTCGCCTTTATATAGTGAACAATTTTTCGAAAAAGGTTGTAAAAAGTTGATGAATGGATGTAACGGAATATGTCATGGTTACATTTTGCCTCATTGCCTATCCCCTATGAATAAAGGCTTGAACGATGAGTTGCAGCAATTTAGCGATTAGTTTTTTTACATTCTCCTCAGCTGAAAGCTTAATTACCTACATTTTTTGTATAATTATTCACCAAAGATAATCGCTACTTTCTTCGGTTTTGCTAAATTCAGGCAAAAAAAAACCTGCCAAAAGGCAGGTTTTATCACTTATTAAACTGACTATGCTGATTTAAGCATAGGTTGTTGTTCATCAATATTCGTAATTAACTCTAAGTCGAACGTATATTCATCAACAGCAATTGCAAGTTTGCGCTTAGCATCGTAGTCCATTAACTGTTGCTTTTGCTCAGCCGTTACGACTGAAGCTTCTGCAGCAACATCTACTAATTCAGAGAAAGTTAGCTGCTTAGTAATAGTACCTGCTCTTACTGCTTTCTTAAGGCTAGTTAGCAGAGGTAATACTTCTAGCTTAGCTTTGTACGCATCTTCAAGAACTGTGAAACCATCACGGCCTATCATTCGTACTAGTGAAGTTAACTCTTTCTTAGCCGCGTTATCTTTCAACGTTTCTTCAGCTAAGTCCGTAATCATTTTATCTGTGATCTTAGTACGGCCTAAGAATGGTTGGCCTAACACACCACTTAATAAGCCAGCAACAACTCTGTTAGGGAAGTTATCAGTATAAGCTTGTAACGCATCTTCAGCTTGCTTTAATGCCCATGTCGTACCGTAGTTGAAATAGTGCTTATGTTCAGCACGGTTTTCACTTTGTACGTAGAATTTGATGTTACCCATTGCCATGAACAAGTAGCTCATAACATCACCTAAACGTGCAGATAGCATCTCTTTACGCTTAAGATCACCACCTAAAACTAATAGTGCAAAATCAGAGTGAACTGCTAGTGCTGTAGACAAACGTTTAATACGCTTTTCGAACTTCTTAACCATAGGATCTGGGTTTTGACCAGCACCAATGCCAGGAATATAAGCTGTAGCTAAACCTCTTAAGAAGTTCTTAACACTATAACCAACAGTCTTTCTCATTAATGCATTAAATTCTTTGTCTGCATCAGCGTCGTTTGAGTGGATTGATGTAATTAAGTCTTGTACATATGGATGACAGCGAGTTGCACCTTGACCAAAGATCATCAGGTTACGAGTTAGAATATTCGCACCTTCAACTGTAATACCAATAGGCGTCGCCATATGAGCGCTTGCTAAAACGTTATTTGGACCCATTTGGATAGCTTTACCAGCTTGAACATCCATTGATGCCTTTAATACATCTCGACCCATTTCAGTCATATGGTATTTAGCCATCGCCGTAACAACTGAAGGTTTAAGACCTAGATCTAAAGAGTTAAGTACAAACTGACGCATTGCTTCTAGGTTGTAAGTCAAACCGCCAATTAACGCTAATTGTTCTTGAATACCTTCAAACTTACCAATTGGCATACCAAATTGTTCACGAATAGCTGCGTACTCAGATGTTGATTTCAAACACGCATGGCCTGTTGCACAACCTGTTGCAGGAAGAGAAACACCACGACCTGCACCTAAACATGAAACCAGCATTTGCCAGCCTTTACCTATGTTCTTTTGGCCACCAATAATGAAGTCCATAGGAACAAATACATCGTTACCACGAGTTGTGCCATTGTAGAAATTTACTTTTAACGGATTGTGACGGTTACCAATTTCAACACCTTCATAGTCACTTGGTAAAAGTACACAAGTAATGCCTAAATCTTCTTCTTTGCCCAATAAGTTATCAGGGTCGAATACTTTAACCGCTAAACCAAGTACAGTTGAGATTGGTGCTAATGTGATATAACGCTTATCCCAAGTACAACTTAAGCCAATAACCTCTTCACCGTTGTACATGCCTTTAGTTACGATAGCTCTATCTGGAATACCACCAGCATCAGACCCAGCTTCTGGACTCGTTAGAGCGAAACATGGAATTTCTTCACCAACAGATAGGCGCGGAAGGTAATGATCTTGTTGTTCTTTAGTACCGTAGTGAGCAAGTAATTCACCAGGACCTAATGAGTTAGGAACCATAACGGTTGTCGCTACAGGACCACTCTTTGTAGAAATTGAAGCTACGATAGTTGAAGCAGCGAATGCACTGAATTCTAAACCACCGAACTTTTTAGGAATAATGAAAGAGAAGAATTTGTTTTCTTTTAAATGCTTTAGTACATGCTTAGGCATGTGCACACTGTTTTGAATTTCAACATCGTCTAGCATTTCTAATAATTCAGCTAGCGGGCCATCGATGAATGCTTGCTCTTCAGCAGTAAGTTTAGATTCTGGAACGTTTAGCAATTCATTGAAATCTGGAGTACCTTGATAAATTGATGCCTCTAACCAAGTATCACCTGCGTCCAGTGCCTCTTGTTCCGTTCGAGAAATTTCCGGAAGAATTTTTCTAAATGATGTTCTTAGGCTCATAATCTGCCCCTCTCTACTCTATGCCCTGACCGACAAGTCAGTTTGTTATTCTATTCACCGCGAATCTGTCTTTAAGTATAGTAGACTGACAGCTCAACTGGTACGATGTCTTACCAGTGAGTGTATTGGCTTTTGATTTAAAATAAAACCCCTGAGGAAAAAAAATTTATAACTGAACTCTAATTACCTCTTAACAGGCTGTAATTAAAAGAAAATGTCTACATTAGACTCACATTTTTAAAAAATAGCTGCGCCGATATTAAACGTAAAAACACTGAAAATTGTTCATAAATAAAACAAAAAACAACCAATTGTACCCATTTGAACTACATTAATTAATAGTTTAACTATTTCATGGATGAAGTTATGTCATTTGCTACGATTTACAGCCGAGCCATCATTGGCGTTGATGCCCCTCAAGTTAAAACTAGGTATGGTGTTTTTGATTTTATATATACATCTGAAGGAAAGTATGTATTTTTAGAGTGTAACTCAGATCGACAATGGGCTTTTTTAGAAAAAGAGCCGAAAGATTGTTTAATCACCACCATGTTTGCAGACAAAATAAAGCAACTATGCCTATAAACTTCAAAACTATTCGTGTTGTAACACGTAGCCTACTGTTATTAATAATATCAATTACCACATTTGATGGTGTTGCCTCTCCTATTATTCAAGAAAGAGAGTGTTCTAATGACGAAGTTAACTTTCAACCACGATTATTAGACAAAAAAGTTATTCTTTTTGGAGAAATCCATGGAACGGATGAGTCTCCTAAATTTTTATATGACTTCATTTGTCAAATTAAAAAAGATGTATCAAATATAAATGTGATGTTGGAAATTCCTTCCAATTATCAATCAGGTATAAATGATTTTCTATCGTCCTCTTTTGATACTGAAAATTTATATAAATTTTTAAAAACTAAGTTTTGGCAGAGAAAGATTCAAGATGGGAGAAGTAGCGCCGCAATGCTGAATTTGTTGGTTCAGCTTAAAAAACTAAATATTGATAAAGGAGGGATCAATGTTTATGCAGTATCGCCAAGTAAACAGCAACTCAGCAGAGGTATTACCAAAACAGAAGCAATGAGTAAAAATATTATTCAACATGCTTATGGAACTTCAGAGAAATCAATTTCATTAGTTTTGGTAGGAAAAGCTCATGTTTTGGACTCTAAAAAGAGGATAAGTAAAACCATCCCTGACTTTCTAAAAGAAAAAGAGATTGATACGCTAGCTCTTATAATGAAGCATGCTGGCGGCACATCTTGGAATTGCATTCCTGATAAACAAACTATTTTTAAATGTGGAGAAATTTCTAGAATCGGTAACCCTGTGGAAAACTCTATTCGTGAGATAATCTTTAATGTCAAGGAAAGTAGTGGCTCATTTAATGTTCGCAATATAACTAGCTCTCCTCCTGCACATTTACAAATGGATTAGAACTTATCCATCTCTTTGGAGTGAAGCATAGTATTTTTCAAATCATTGCATCTGTACCTATTTAGACTACGCTAATTAATAGTTTAACTATTTCATGGATGAAGTTATGTCATTTGCTACGATTTACAGCCGAGCCATCATTGGCGTTGATGCCCCTCAAGTTAAAATAGAAGTTCATTTATCTAATGGCTTGCCAGCTTTTCAAATTGTTGGCTTGCCCGATACCAGTGTCAGAGAATCTAGAGACCGTGTACGTAGTGCGATACTCAATAGCAAACTGCAATTTCCACAAATTCGGTTAACCGTAAACTTATCTCCTGCCGATATTCCAAAGGAAGGAGCAAGATATGATCTGGCGATAGCGATAGGCATACTTGCAGCTTCAAAACAGCTACCACCCAATAAATTAGAAGAATATGAATTTCTGGGAGAGCTTGGCTTAAATGGCGAAATAAAACCAACAAGAGCAGCAATACCTTCTGCAATAGCAATAAATAAAGCCAATAGAACTGCTATTTTGTCTTCATCAGACGCAGAGCAAACTAATGTAATACAAGGCAGCTCTGTGCTAGCTAGCAAGAATCTGTTAGAAGTATTTCATTTTTTATCTGGCAGGCATTCATTAAAGCAGGTTGTTCCAATTGAACTCGACTCACGAGGCGAAGCAGATACAGATACCAACTGTCTTAGTGAAGTGATAGGACAAGAGCAAGGAAAACGGGCATTAGAAATAGCAGCTGCGGGTCAGCACAACATTTTATTGCTCGGCTCCCCAGGTACAGGAAAATCCATGCTTGCTTCAAGATTAACAACAATACTGCCTGAAATGACAGAAGCTGAAGCAATAGAAACAGCAGCTATAAACTCAATCTCGGGTAGAAACTTCGACTCTAAAGATTGGAAACTAAGACCATTCAGAAGTCCACATCATACTGTTTCAGGCGTTGCCTTAGTTGGAGGAGGAAGTATCCCTAAACCAGGTGAGGTCAGCTTAGCGCAAAATGGAGTATTGTTTTTAGATGAATTACCTGAGTTCGATCGAAAGGTACTAGATGTACTAAGAGAGCCTATGGAAACGGGCAAAGTTACTATATCGAGAGCTGCACACCAAGCTGAGTTTCCAGCGCAATTTCAACTCGTTGCGGCATTAAACCCTAGTCCTACAGGTCACTACAATGATGGTCGAGCAACACGAGACCAAGTTTTAAAATATCTAAATAAAATTTCGGGACCTTTACTGGATAGAATAGAACTGCAATTGGAAGTAGCAAATATAAAGCCTAGCCAACTAATTGAACATCAAAGTGGCGAAACGTCTGTTGTTATCAAAGCAAGAGTAGAACAAGCGAGGCAAAAAATGTTAGCTAGAGCAAATAAACCTAACGCACTGCTAACCAGTAAAGAAGTTCAACAACACTGCCAGTTGAACTCTCAGCAACAGGCGTTTCTGCAAAAAGTTATCGAGAAACTACAACTGTCGGCTCGTTCTTATCACAAGATTTTAAAAGTTGCTCGAACCATAGCAGATTTAGCCCAAGAACAAGATATTCAACAGCAACACATCGCTGAAGCTTTGAATTATAGAGCTATGGATAGACTATTTAATCACTTAACTAAGTTTTAAATGAGCTTTTCCGATTTCATCCACTTGAAGCAATCTAATAGCATTTCATCAATAGACACTTGGTCATTGTAATCTAGCTCTTTGACTGCCTTTTCACTAGTGGCCACAACCCTTTCAGTAACCATTAGTGCTTTTTCAGGTGTCATCTCAGGTTCTTTGTTTGTAATCAACGAGCCCAAATATGAAAGCTGACCTAGCATTTTAATTGCAAAGGTAGGTAAAGTCTTTTTCGGCGTTGGCTTATTTAACAGCTCACCTATTTTGGTTATCACTTGCAAAAAGGAGCAGTCTGTCCCCGCTAGAATATAATTTTCACCACTTTTGCCTTTGTGAAAGGCTGCAATATGTGCGGCAGCTACTTCTCTCACATGACAATACGATCCTTCTCCAGGTGGAACTCCTGGTAAGGTTCCTTGTTGGATCATAGTAAATAATTGTGACCAGTTATTGCGATCGAAAGGTCCTATAATCGCGCATGGATTTAAAAAGACAGTATCTAAATTTTGTTCTTCAGCCACTTTCTTTACTGCTTGCTCACCTAAGTGTTTAGTGACTAGATAGTTGACTCCGCTAGTGAGTGCGGTGCTTGGTGTTTGTTCATTGATCACATCAGAATGAAAACCATAAGCAGATATAGAAGATGTATGAATAAAGCGTTTTACTTTCTTAACAGCTGCCACTTCTGCAATATTACGACTAGCAAGTACGTTGGCATCGTATTGCCTAGCGTTATTCTTTTTCCACATATTGGTATCACCCGCCAAGTGAAAAATAGCATCTAAATCTGATGGAATGGTAACAAGCAACTGTTCTCGATCTGACAAACTTGCTTCGAGAAACTCTACATCTAAATCTTTTAAGTCTTCTAAATTTGATGTTGAACGGTGCAAAACAACCACTTGCCAGTCCAACTCTCTTAATTGTTTTATTAGGTTGATTCCTAAAAAACCCGTTCCACCTGTAATTAATGCTTTCATAATGCTAACACTTCAATCTACCTAGCTGGCCTTCTATTTGATGAACCAGTTCACTTGATACATGGCTATTATCTTTTAACTCTTCCCCCAACTCAGCGAGAGTTGTACTACTGTCAGTAACAATGACAATACGTTTGTTTATGTCTTCACTAACCTGACTTTGCTCTTCCGCAGCTGTTGCTACTTGGGCTGAGCTTTCATTAATTTCTTGAATACTTCCCATAGTCGCAGTTAAGCGTTCAAAGCTAACGTTGGTTTTATCCACCGTTCCTGAAACGGTAGCTTGAATCTGTTCCAAAGTTGACACCGCAGTTTCAACATCACTTTGTAAGTTGCTGATCAATTCACTGATATCCTGTGTTGAGCTTTGAGTACGTGCAGCTAAGCTTCGAACTTCATCGGCCACAACAGCAAAGCCTCGTCCTTGTTCACCAGCTCTAGCCGCTTCAATCGCTGCATTCAATGCTAACAAGTTAGTTTGCTCTGCGATAGATTGTATTGTTTCGACAATACTAGTGATATCACTACTGCGCTCTGCAACTTTTGATATTTGCTCAGATGTTTCTGTCATGTTTTGTTCAAGCTTACGAACTTCATCGACACTTTCACTTAACAGACCCTGAGTATCTGCCAGTAAACCATTTGCATGAGCACCACCTTCCGCAGTACTTGCTGCTAGCTGAGCAACTTCAGTTGCTGTTGCTGCCATTTCTGTCATCGCTGTCGCTATGTTATCTAGCTCCGCTTGCTGCGACTTTGTATCGACTTCAACACTCGCCGAAATTTGACCTAAACGAGAAAACTGTTGGACTAACTCTTCAGAATATCCTTTGGACGCACCTATCATTTCTGCCAGCTTATTAACAAACTTGTTAAAGCCTTGCGCAAGTAAAATGAGTTCTCTATGACTTTCAATATCAACTTTATGCGTTAAGTCGCCTTCTTGCTCTGCTAAAGATTGGATACTTTTAGAAACAACCTTGATAGGGGAGCTGATTGATTTAGCTAGCCACATAGCAAAGACAATGGCACCACCAACAAATAGAACGGAAAATAAAACAAAGTCGAATATTGCACCATTAAAGCTATCATCTGCATTTTCTAGCATCTTATCTACTGTTGCCATAGCTACACTTCTAGGCACAGACACAACTAATGTCCACTCAACGTCAGCTTCTTCTATCTTCACTGGTACTTTTACATACCATTCACTTTCATTAGTAATAATGTTTGAGTTAGCTTGTAAAACATCAGCAAGCTTTTGGTCTGTATCTTTAGCCGATTTTGATAAGTCATTTGGGTATTTGCTTGATGCTATCAACAAACCTTTCTGGCTGATCAAAGTGATTGATGATTTACCGTTAAATAGTGAACTCGCTTGTTCTTCGATCCAACTTTGCACCACTGGTAAGTTAATGTCAGCACCAATCAAGCCTCTAAACTGCCCCGAAACAACAACAGGAGCAGTCAAAGTCGTCATAAGTTCTTCTCGGCCAGGTTCGATTTCATATAAATATGGATCTAATGCACAAGGGCGCAGACTATCCATACTACACAAATACCATTCAGCTTCTCGAATACCGTTTTCGTCTGTCGCACTACCGTATTTTTCATTTGGATCTTCAATAGGGTAATAAGTTGCTACACCATTCTCTTTAACCCAGTAAATTTCTAAAGAGCCAGCTTCTGTCGAATGATCGGTTGAATTAATAAATTGTTGGTCTTTGCCATCATAGCCATTGGCTTCGAAGTGGATATAAACAGAACTTAAGGATTTAACCGCTGTTAAAGTGTTTTCAGCTAGATACTTAACTTGCTCTCTACCCATAGGTTCGTTAGGACGAGCTGTATTTTTTAGTGTTTCGGAAACGACAAATAGTGGAGTAAAACTTTGCTCAATCAGTTTGCTAACTCTTTCGCCTGATAACTTTCCAGCATCCTGCATCGAGTTGATAACTGACTTTTTCAGCTCATTCTCAGTCATACCAATTTGCTTGTCTGATAAAGAAGATAAGCTGAACATTGCCAAAGCGCCAAATAACAAAGCACAAATTACCACCACGAAAACAAACAGAAAGGTAACCTTTGCTTGTATGCTTTGATCTTTTACTAGCATATAGAACTCCGTATCAAACTATTCATTCGTAAACATAGACTACCTATATCGGCTACAACAAGTAAAAATCAAATATATTGTGATGGTTAGCCTAAGTTGTAGCCCGTTCGATACCGTTTTGTTCAATAACGTCATTATTTGTTAACAAATCTAATTAATCGGATTAGTAACTTTTGTCTACTTAGCAGCACCTCCGAGCTGATTTAGCTCAATAAACGCTATACAATCTCAGCCATATTCGAATAGTCATCTATTCTTCATTATTGAATTTGATTAAACAGACAAGTGGAGTCTCTAAAAATGCGTGCAGAAGGTTTTTTTAAACAGCTTCAACAAGATTTAGAACAAGTAAAAGCAGATGGCTTGTTTAAGTCAGAACGAGTGATCACATCGCAACAGCAAGCTCAAATTGATGTTAATGGCGATCAAGTAATTAACTTCTGTGCGAACAACTACTTAGGCTTAGCAAACAACTCAGAACTTATTGCTGCCGCGCAAACGGGTTTAGATCAACACGGTTTTGGCGTTGCATCAGTTAGATTTATTTGTGGTACACAAGATATTCATAAGCAATTAGAAGCAAAAGTTAGCAGCTTCTTAAAAACGGAAGATACGATTCTTTATTCTTCTTGCTTCGATGCTAATGGCGGTTTATTTGAAACTATCTTATCTGCTGAAGACGCTATTATTTCTGACTCACTTAACCACGCTTCGATCATCGACGGTGTTCGTCTGTCTAAGTGTAAGCGTTACCGCTATGCCAACAACGATATGGCTGAGCTAGAGAAGCAATTACAACAAGCTGATGCTGATGGCGCTCGTTTCAAGTTGATCGCCACTGACGGTGTATTCTCAATGGACGGTGTTATCTGTGATCTTAAAACGGTTTGTGACTTAGCAGACAAGTACGATGCACTAGTAATGGTGGATGACTCTCATGCTGTTGGTTTTGTTGGTGAAAACGGTCGTGGTACCCACGAATATTGCGATGTAATTGATCGCGTAGATATCATCACAGGTACCTTAGGTAAAGCTCTAGGCGGAGCTTCTGGTGGTTACACATCAGGTAAAAAAGAAATCATTGACTGGCTACGTCAGCGTTCACGTCCATATTTATTCTCAAACTCATTAGCACCATCAATTGTTACAGCTTCTCTAAAAGTATTGGATATGCTTGAACAAGGCAGTGAGTTAAGAGATCAATTATGGTCAAACGCTAATTACTTCCGCAAGCAAATGACAGCAGCGGGCTTCACATTAGCAGGTAAAGATCACGCAATTATTCCTGTGATGTTAGGTGATGCAAAATTAGCTTCTGACTTTGCAGACAAGATGCTAGAGCTAGGTATTTACGTAATCGGCTTCAGTTTCCCTGTTGTACCTAAAGGGCAAGCTCGTATCAGAACACAAATTTCAGCGGCTCACACGAAAGAGCAACTGGACAAGGCTATTGCTGCATTTATCAAAGTTGGTAAAGAGCTTGGAGTTATTTCTTAATGAAAGCCTTATCTAAATTAAAGGCTGAAACCGGTATCTGGATGACAGATGCCCAAAAGCCAGAAATGGGTCATAACGACCTATTAATCAAAATCCGTAAAACCGCAATTTGCGGTACAGATATGCATATCTACAACTGGGATGATTGGGCACAAGCTACCATTCCTGTGCCTATGGTTGTTGGCCACGAGTATGTTGGTGAAGTGGTAGACATGGGCCAAGAAGTTCGAGGCTTTAATATTGGTGATCGAGTTTCAGGTGAAGGTCATATCACTTGTGGTCACTGCCGTAACTGCCGTGCTGGTCGTGTTCACTTATGTCGTAACACAATAGGTGTTGGGGTAAACAGAGAAGGCTCTTTTGCAGAGTATTTGGTTATTCCTGCCTACAATGCTTTTAAAATCCCAGACAATATTTCTGATGAGTTAGCTTCAATTTTTGACCCTTTTGGTAATGCTGTTCATACCGCTTTATCTTTTGATCTGGTTGGGGAAGATGTTCTTATAACAGGTGCAGGACCAATTGGAATTATGGCTGCGGCGGTCGCTAAGCACGTTGGGGCACGTCACGTAGTTATTACGGACATCAACCCTTATCGTTTGGAGCTTGCAGAGAAAATGGGAGCTACAAGAGCAGTAAATGTTGCTGAGCAAAAACTTGAAGATGTGATGGCTGAGTTAGGCATGACAGAAGGCTTCGATGTTGGTCTAGAAATGTCAGGTGTGCCTGTAGCCTTTAATAGTATGCTGAACAACATGAACCACGGTGGCAAAATCGCAATGTTAGGTATTCCACCATCAGATATGGCGGTAGATTGGAACCAAGTTATTTTTAAAGGCCTAGTTATCAAAGGTATTTATGGCCGAGAAATGTTTGAGACTTGGTACAAAATGGCAAGTTTGATTCAATCAGGTTTAGATATTTCACCAGTGATCACTCATCAATTTCATATCGACGACTTCCAAAAAGGTTTCGATACAATGGGCTCAGGTGAGTCAGGTAAAGTTATCCTTAACTGGGATTAAACCAAATGTTCATATAAAAATACCCGCCTAGTTTGCGGGTATTTTTTTATAAACCGAATTTTTTCTTCAAGTGCTCACTGGTTAAGTGCTTTTCAATATCCATAGGGTCACACTTTTTACCATTTTCATTAAAGTCTATAGGTCCAATTTTCCTAGCAACACTAAGCGCCTTTTGATTGAGTGTTTTATCACGCTTTCCTATTCCCATTAATGCCGCTCCCATAGATACTCTCATGCTAATGGGCTCGACAAAAATATCTTGCTCTATCTTGTTAATCATTTCGATATAGAATTCATCGCTGATCTTCTTGTTGTTCTTTTTAGACAACTCATAAACCAGCCCATATGCACATCTGCGACGAATATCATCTTCATGCTCTAGCCACTCTTGAGCTAGTTCAAATGCAAATGGAGCCTTCGCTAACGTAGCATCACAAGAGCTGAAGACGTGTGTCAGCAAACCTATGCCTAAACCTTCTACTTGTTTCTCGACCTGCTCTCTAGTTAATTTTTTCGGTTCGTCAATTAACAGAGCAATAACTTTTGCATCATAATTGTTTGACTGCCACAACACTTGAGCCAAGTCGTGATCCTTTCCTATTTGCTTTGCCAGCTTACGGTGCAAAGTTAGACCTATGCCAAAACTGGTAAGCCCCTGAGTATTTTCCATCTTCTGCCAAGACATTATTCCTCTGGGATTTTGGTTTTGCTCTAATAGTTTTAAAACGTCTGATTCATTCATAAGCATCACATTATCGCTCGGTACATACCGCAAGATTAAAAAACAATGAAATTTTATAGAAGATAGCTCACTTCTTAGTTAGCATCAGTAACAAAATAATAATTATAAAATTGCTCATTATGAAATTTCTAAACATTGGTCCTGCTTTTCTTGTCACTGCAGCCTTCATTGGCCCTGGCACTGTTGTAACCGCTTCTTTAGCTGGCGCTAACTTTGGCTTTAGTTTGCTCTGGGCAATTTTATTTTCCGTCATCGCTACACTTATTTTGCAAGAAATGACCGCCAGATTGGGTATAGTGACTCAGCAAGGATTAGGAGAAAACCTAGTCCAACATCTCAACAACCCTTTAGTTAAATATCTTTCCGTCTTTTTAGTTGTTTCAGCCATAGTGATAGGTAACGCAGCTTATGAAGGCGGCAACATCGCAGGCGCAAGTCTTGGTCTCACGTCATTTTCTCAGCTTGAATTTGCAGGCTTATCCGGATGGCCCATTGTCATTGGCCTAGCAGCATTCATACTGCTAGCCACAGGTAGCTACAAAGTTATCGAAACAGCTCTTATTGCTCTAGTTTTCTTAATGAGCATTGCCTTTTTACTAACTTTTATTCTTATAAAACCAGACTTGTCACAACTGTTTTCTGGTTTATTTATTCCATCCTTCCCAGATGGTTCTATGCTAACCGTCATTGCCCTTATTGGCACAACTGTCGTGCCATACAACTTGTTTCTCCACGCCAGTAGCGTTAGCAAAAAGTGGAAAAATCCTGAGCAACTACCTGAAGCTAGAAAGGATTTATATATTTCCATCCCTCTTGGGGGGTTAATTTCTTTAGCAATAGTATCGACAGCCGCGATGGCTTTTTTTGGTAAATCCATAGAGTTAAAGTCGGCCGCTGATATTGCTCCGGCATTACAACCTCTGTTCGGTGATAAAGCAGAAATGTTAATGGCAATAGGGTTGTTTTCTGCTGGAATTTCTTCTTCCGTCACAGCTCCTTTAGCTGCTGCTTATGCGTTGAACGGTATTTTGCAAAAAAACTGGCAACTAGACGATATCGGCTTTAAAGCAATATGGTGCGTGATATTAATACTTGGTGTTGTACCTGCTGCTATGGGTTTTAAACCAGTTTCTATTATTTGGTTTGCGCAAGTTGCTAACGGCATCATGCTACCAGTCATTACTGGCTTCTTATTATTTTTAATGAATAGCCATAAATTAGGGGCTTATAAAAATAGTAAAATTCAGAACCTCATGGGTATTGCTGTTTTTCTTGTAACCTTAATCCTAAGTGCTCGCTCTCTGTCGTACGCGTTCAATCTGATTTAAAAATACATTTAAATTCAAACAGTTAAATTTTAGAAGCTAAAATAGTTAAATCTCATAAGTTGAATACGTATGTAGGGGATTAATGTTCGGGCCATAGGGCAATATGCTTACAAGAAAACCCAACAGGATCAAAAATGAGATTATTACTACTCAGCTTATTAGTTGCGTCTGCCTCAGGCTACGCAAAACAAGTATCAGTTTCTTCACCGGACGGAAAACTGGTTATCACATTAAGTGATGAGGCAAACCAACCTTTTTATTCAGCAAAATTTAATAACCAAAATATCATTGATAACTCTTCGTTGGGGTTAGTATTTAAGCAACAAGCAGCATTTACTGAAGGTTTTAAAATCAATGACAGCAAAACTAGTTCGGTGAATGAAAGTTGGGAGCAGCCTTGGGGTGAGCGCAGAGTTGTTAATGACAATCACAACGAACTATTAATTGAACTAGAAAATCCTGAGTTAAATTCAGCACATTATTCTGTTCGAGTTAGAGTGTTTGACGATGGATTTGGTTTTCGCTACGAAGTTCCTAAACAAAAGGGTTACGATCAAGTAGAAATAGTTAAAGAGTCGACTGAGTTTGCTCTATCAAATGCACATAGCACAACAGCTTATTGGATCCCTGCAAGAGGCTGGAATAGATATGAGTATACTTACGAAGAGTCGCCTGTATTTGCAGCTCAACATATTCATACACCTGCCACGTTTAAAACAGAGCAAGGTATTCACTTAAGTATACATGAGGCTGCATTAGTTGATTATGCAGCTATGACATTAAACCAAAGACGCCCAGGTCGTTATACTGCAGACTTAACTCCTTGGTACGACGGTTCCGCAGTAAAAACTAAAACTGATTTCAAATCTCCTTGGCGTACAGTACAAGTTTCTCCTGATGCAAAAGGTTTATTAAACTCAGATTTAATCTTAAATCTTAACGAACCGAATAAATTAGGTGATGTTTCTTGGGTAAACCCAGGTAAATACGTAGGTATTTGGTGGGAAATGCATATAGATAAGGCTGGCTGGGGGACAACAGACCCAAATAAACCTCATGGTGCAACAACAGAAAATACTAAGAAGTATATGGATTTTGCTGCGAAATATGGCTTTGATGGTGTACTAGTTGAAGGTTGGAATCATGGCTGGGATGGAGATTGGTTCTTTAATGGTGATGTGTTCAGCTTCACTAAAAATTATTCTGACTTTGATATTAAAGCTTTAAGCCAATATGGAGAAAAAGTTGGGGTAAAACTAATTGGTCACCACGAAACATCAGGTAATGTCAGTAACTATCGTGATCAAATGCATGACGCTTTAGATTTGTATCAAGACTTAGGTGTAGAGCAAATAAAAACGGGTTATGTGGCCGACGGTGGAAATATCAAACGTATAGACAAAAACGGTATTGTGCGTAAAGAGTGGCATGACGGTCAGTTTATGGTTAATGAATATCTATACAATGTGACTGAAGCCGCAAAAAGAAAAATCAGCATTAACACCCATGAGCCAATAAAAGACACAGGTCTACGTCGTACTTATCCTAACTGGATTGCAAGAGAAGGAGCTAGAGGCCAAGAATTTAACGCTTGGGGTACACCGCCAAATCCACCTGAACATTTACCTATGTTAGCGTTCACACGAATGCTATCAGGCCCTATGGACTTTACTCCTGGTATTTTTGATATGGGCTTTAGAGGTGAAGAATTAGGTGATAAGACTAATCGTCCACAAACGACTTTGGCTAAACAACTAGCTTCTTACGTTACTTTATACAGTCCAATTCAAATGGCAGCAGACTTACCAGAAAACTACGAAGCAAAAAGAGACGCGTTCCAGTTTATTGTAGATGTACCAACTGACTGGGAACAAAGTATTGCTCTAGATGGTGAAGTAGGTGATTACGTAGTATTTGCCCGTAAAGAGAGAAAATCAAAGAGGTATTCAGGTAATGATTGGTACTTAGGGGCTATCACTAATGAAGACGCTCGTACCTTAGAAATAAAACTCGACTTTTTAACTGAGAATAAAAAGTATGAAGCCCAAATCTACCGCGACGGTGATAAGGCAGAGTGGAAACACAACCCTTATGATTACGTTATAGAAAAGCGCGTAGTAACAGCTAAAGATAAACTAACACTTAAACTTGCCACTTCAGGTGGTGCAGCAATTCGCTTTAAAGCACTATAAGCTTTCTCCCACCGGGCTCTATCTTAATTATTAAGTGAGCCCGGTACCTTAAGCTCACTCTATAAACTTAAGTAACAGTACTGGTTCAAATAAATGCTGATTCAAATATCAGTTTCTTAAATTATTTTACTTAGGGAATTTACCGTAGTCTCGAATCACCCCTTCTTGAGCAGCAGAAGCAATCAATTCACCACTTTGATTAAAAAATTGTCCTTTGACAAAGCCTCGACCACCACTAGCACTAGTACTTTCCATATCATATAAAACCCATTCATCTATTCTAAATGGACGATGAAACCACATAGAATGATCTATAGTTGCCACCTGCATATTTGGTTGTAATAAGCTTTTACCGTGGGGAAATAGAGCTGTAGGTAAGAAATTAAAGTCCGATGCATAAGACAATAAATAGCGATGAATACGAGCTTCATCGGGCAAACTGCCGTTAGCCTTGATCCAAACTTGGCGACGAGAAGACATTTTCTCAGGCTTAAATGGGTTATTTAACTGTACATGACGAATTTCTATTGGCTTTTCACAAGCAACAATTTCGTGCAGGTGTTTAGGTATTTTATCTAGGTTTTGCTGATAAAATTCATACTCGGATAACAGTCCTTCAGGGCCTTGGACATTAGGCATTGCAGACTGATGACTATAACCATCTTCTTCTGTTTGAAATGACGCTGTCATATAAAAGATAGGCTTGCCAAATTGCATTGCTCGCACTCTTCTCGTACTAAATGAACGACCGTCTCTTATATTTTCAACATCGTACACAATCGGTTTTTTATCATCACCAGGGCGCAGAAAGTAACTATGAAAAGAGTGTACAACTCTATCTTCCATATCCTCTTTCGCTGCGATTAACGCTTGTGCGATTACTTGGCCACCAAACACTCGACCAAAACCTAAACTCTGACTTTGTCCTCGAAATAGTCCTTCTTCAATTTTCTCTAGTTCAAGGTGATTTAGTAAATCTGTTAATACTTTACTCATCTTTTTTATCCTATTTCTGACCAATTCACTTCAGCAGCTGTTAATCTCTCTTTTGCTACGTAGTGCAGCACATAATTTGATTGCACCACAAAATCACTCACAGGGTTTAAGTGCATTTTCTGACCAATTCTATCTTCTGCTACAGCTAGTATTGTCGCATTGTGTTTGGTTTTGAAATAAACAAAAAGCTCACCAAAATTAAGCGCTTTTATATCCTTAGGAACTTGCGTCGAAAACTGAGTATCGCCATGCAAAGTTGACATCATTTCTTGATGCAGTCGACTAGAGCCAGGGTCTTGCATAGCTCTAACAAGAATCTCTGCTGTAATTGATGAATTACACTCAACGTTGTCAGTATACTGATTCAACATCTCAACTTTAGTTTCGTCATTGAAATAAACGCTAATGTGGCAATCATCTGCAATTAAGTTGCTTAACTTCAAAGCACAAGTGAAAGTTTGGTCATCATTATCGCCATCAACAATAATTTTATCGGCTTCTTTAACCGCAATTCTTACTAATTCAGCGTCGTCGGTAAAAGATTTAAGCTTGGCAAACTCCACCATAGGGTTGTCAGCAAAAGGATGTTCCATTTCTTCAACAACGCAAAGTAAGATCTTCCGATTTTGTCTCTTACTATCTCCCAATATATGATTGATCATTTTGCCTGTACGTTTCGGATGCCAACCAAAAATAATGATGTGATCATCATAATCTGAAAAGTCTTTTTCACCTGTCATAACTTGCCTCATAACTTTACTTACCGACTGCCCAAGTTTTCCTAATAGAGCCCCAAACAACGCTAAACCCAACGGAATTTGCACTAAAGCAACGACTAACTTTCCGTAATAAGAGTCAGGACTTAAGTCACCAAAACCTACTGTGCTTGTTGTCACTACATAATAATATATAAACGACTCAGGATTAGTCAGTTTACTCTCACCAACTAGAGTTAGTAGCAACCAACTTAGTCCGGCATGTAATACAACCAAAGCGATAATAGATAACCAAGAAACTTCCGTTAAATGCTTTCGAATAGCTCTTATTAGTTTTCCAAACAGCAAATCAGACTCCTATTTCTCTTTTGCCATTTTGAGCTCTCGCTCGATATAAGCATCTATTTGTTGCTCCAATAAGGATAAAGGCACAGAGCCATTCTTTAACACTTGAAAGTGGAATTCGCGAATATCAAAACGATTTCCTAATTGTCGTTCTGCTTTTTTCCTCAATTTTTTAATTGTTAACTCGCCTATCTTGTATGATAGGGCTTGACCAGGCCATGAGATGTATCGGTCAATTTCAGTGGTAATGTTGTGCTCAGACAAAGCAGAGTTTTCTTTCATAAAATCAATTGCTTGCTGTCGACTCCAGCCCATCATGTGCATGCCAGTATCAACAACTAGTCGAGCAGCGCGCCACATTTCATAAGTCAAGCGACCAAAATTAGAATAAGGGTCTTGGTAGAAGCCAACTTCTAAACCTAACCATTCAGAGTACAAGCCCCAGCCCTCACCAAAAGCGGAAATATAATAAGAAGAGCGATAAAGCGGAGTATCTGCCATTTCTCTGGCAAGAGATATTTGCAAATGATGTCCAGGAACAGCTTCGTGCAAAGTCAAAGCTTCAAGTTCATATAAAGGCCTGCGATCAAGCGCATAGGTATTTACCCAATAATAGCCTGCATCTGTTTCTTTTGAAGCGCCAATATAGCGACCAGTTGTATATTTAGGAGCTATGTGATCAGGAACAGGCTCAACGCCATAAGGAGTTCTAGGCAGTAATTTAAACAACTTAGGTAGCTGCGCATCCATTTTTTTAGAAATAAATGAAGCTTCTTTTAATAGCTCTTCTGCTGTTTTTGGATAAAATTGCGGATCTGTTCGTAAAAAACTTAAAAACTCAGCAAAACTACCTTCAAACTCAAGTTGTTCAATGATATCAGTCATTTCTGCACGAATGCGTTTTACTTCTTCTAAGCCAATTTGATGGATTTGCTCAGCTGACAAATCAGTCGTAGTGTAATACTCAGTTCGATTCTGATAAAAAGCAGCACCGTCTGGTATTTTATCAACACCTATTGTTGTTCTAGCATTTGGAATATACTCATCAACCATAAAACTGCGAAACGTTTCAAACGATGGAACCACAGCTTTCTTTATCACAGCCTTAGCTTGTTCTTGAAGTTTACGTTTGTCAGTTTCACTCAAAAAGCTTAAATCTTGTAGAGGCTGGTAAAACATACTATTTTCAGGTTTATCAACAATAAAACCGTCAATACTTGTCTCAAAGCCTGCCAATACAACTTTTGGTTGACTGTTACCAGAAGCTAATCCGGCGCGTAGATGAGAAATTTGAGTTGCAAAGTATTCAGGAAAAGATGAAAGACGAGCTAAGTAATGCTCTACATCTTGTCTAGACTGCAAACTAGTAAATCGAGGAATAAAGCCAAGGGTAGTATGAAATCCACCTTCCGCTGTCAACGGAACTTGGTACGCTTTAAACACATACCCATCAATTTCGTTCTGCAATCTATGTTTGATGATTTCATAATTGATCTGATTCTGTTCAGACAATTTGTCAAGATGAATATTTTCCAACAGTTTTAATTGTGCCGTTCTTTCTTCAAAGCGCACTTTTAGAGCTGCTTCTGATATTTCCGGCATTTTACTTGGTGTTGGATTAAACCCGTCGTAACCAGCCGCTATTGGTGAAGCCTGCAATGAATATTGCCAGATATGTTCAGCCAATTTAGTAAACTCTTCATCGTGCTGACTTGCTAAGACGCATGACGAAGTGCAAAACAAAAGAATTACACTCAATTTTTTTAACATGTTTAGCTTCCTAATAGCTTACGCCAGCCTGACTTTGCTTTTGGCTGTTCTTTTTTGTAGTCCAATAACTCTTGCCAGAAAGGTAACAATAGTTTTTCCGCAGCTTGACCAAATTCTGGAGTTGTTGATGAAGTTAATGTTCGGCGTGGATGTGATTGCTGCCAAGCCAAAGTGAGCAATTGCATAGACAATTGCAACACTCTAAGCCATTCACTAGAGTCAACTTCTTTATTGATCGCTCCAAAAGAAGGCGTAATACGCTTAAAGTCATTAATTATTTTGGTATGGAAATTATTAGAAACTTTTTCTTCTACATTTAGTTCTAACGTGGCATCTAACATACGAGCGAGTTCACCAACAATTGTGTGATCATGCCAATATGAAACAAGATAGTTCACAATATCCATTCCTGTGACCGATTCATACTGACGTAATTGCCTATCAAAATCAGCAATCCAATTCTGTAAATGTCTTTCTAAAACACCTAAAAATATAGCTTCTTTGGTACGGAAATAGATATAAAGCGTTCCTTTCGCCACTTCAGCCTTATTCGCTATTTGGATTGCTGATGGCAATTCACCAATAGGACCCTGGGTGAACAAGTCTTCCGCCGAATTCAAAATCGTATTAATTCTGTGTTGTTTCTGTTGCTGGCTTTTGGCCTTTTTAACTTCCATAAAGTAACTCAGGTTTAGGCAATTAATTGGTTAGATTATTACAGTAATTTCTTGACCTTAAAATAAAAGAATTTTAGTTTATTCACGTAAATTCAATTTTTTACGTCTATGCAAAGCATAATAATAAGAATAAAACGCACATACGTATTCCAATCTCGTATTGCCAAACTTATAGTTCTGGCTACAATGCAGCACCTTTATTCGGTTTATTATGTCGTTTGCCGGAGCCTTTAATGAAATATCAAGACACGATTGAACAGGCAGATATTAATCTGCAAAAGACGATTGCTTTTCTCAAGCAATTTCGTCTGCCAGCTAGTCCAATCAATTATTGTGTCGCTTATGAATACGTAACAAACAACAATGTTGAGGTTAAAACCTTAATCGATGAA
Source organism: Psychrosphaera sp. (assembly GCA_965221615.1). Lineage (GTDB taxonomy): Bacteria > Pseudomonadota > Gammaproteobacteria > Enterobacterales > Alteromonadaceae > Psychrosphaera. Next base: position 3,516,798 of record OZ244904.1, read on the forward strand.
GATATTCATTCAGGCAAAACGATAGACTCCTTTTTAATGGAGCAACTCTACAAGCATTGTGTTCTACAACCTGACGAAACCAATGAAAAAATATTAGGTGACGTTGGCAATATCATGAAGAGTGCACAAAAGCACACTCAAAAAGCACAACGCGACTCAAGTCAATACATGAACCTATTGGATGAAGGTTTAGTTTTACTCAACGACAGAGATATCAACACTTCAAAACAAGTTATTGATAAGTTGCTACGAGCCACCAGCTATGCGAAAAAAACTCAAAATGTCTTGTTTAAAGCTCTGAAACAGGCAGAAAAGAAAACCGAAGAACTACAGCAACAAGTTGATGATCTTAACAACAGCCGTCAGTTAGATGCTCTAACCGGTTTATTTAACCGCTCAGTACTGAATCAAACTGTAGATTTATGGTTGTCGAATGAAACTCAAGATATTGCAGCCCTAGCAATTAATTTAGATCATTTCCGCCAGTTTAACGATAGCTACGGGATGACAATAGGTAATGTTATCTTGTCAAAAGTTGCGCAAAAAGTGAAAAGCTATGTCGAAGACTCTGGCTTACCTGTACGAATGGCAGGTGAAGAGTTTCTCGTCCTTATTCCAGATGCGGATCTAACAACAGCTCAAGAAGTAGCAGAAAAAGTTCGCAATGGTGTAGAGAAACTGCAGTTTGTAAACGCTAAAAATAAGCAAAAGTTGCCAAAGGTAACCGTGTCTATCGGTGTTACTAAATACAGTCATCGCTTAGGGTTGGACGGTACAATTTCTAAGGCTAACTCTGCCTTACAAATGGCAAAAGCAACAGGGCGCAATAAAGTTTACGCAGATAGAACCTAGTCCTTGTCCTAAACTTACTCTAAATCAATACCCAGTTCTTGGTTTTGACCAAGCATTTCAGTAAACTAGCCCCATCTTAACCAAGGCTGTAAATATCATGAAATCAGAAAACGGTTCCGACGACCAAACTCATTTTGGTTATCAAAATGTCGACTCAAACAAAAAAGAGAAACTAGTTGCTGATGTATTTCACTCAGTAGCTGCTAAATACGACATTATGAATGACGTTATGTCATTTGGCATACACAGACTCTGGAAGCGTTTTACTATTGATGCGAGTAACGTAAGACCTGGGCATAAAGTGTTAGACTTAGCTGGCGGTACTGGTGACTTGACCCGTAAATTTAGTGAAGCCGTTGGTGAGAGCGGGCAAGTGGTATTAGCCGATATCAATGACTCTATGATCAAAGTTGGTAGAGAAAAGCTACACAACTTAGGAGCTGTAGGTAATATTGAGTACGTTCAAGCCAACGCACAGCACTTACCGTTCGCAGAAAACACATTTGATATTGTTACGATCGCTTTTGGTCTCAGAAACGTAACAGATAAAGATGAGGCATTACGCTCGATCTATAGAGTATTAAAGCCAGGTGGTCGTTTACTCGTTCTTGAATTTTCAAAGCCTGAACAAGAGTGGCTAAACAAAGCTTATGATTTCTACTCTTTCAAAATTTTGCCTGAAATGGGTGGCCTTATTGCCGATGACAAAGACAGTTATCAATATCTATCTGAGTCGATTCGCATGCACCCAAATCAAGAAACACTTAAAGGCATGATGGAACAAGCAGGCTTTGATCAAGTTGAATATACTAATATGACAGGTGGCATTGTCGCTCTGCATAAAGGATTTAAGTTTTGATGTTATTCCAACAACTAGCACACTCGATTATTGAGCCTGTAATTAATAACTTGCTACAGGAAGATGCTAGTGCAAAGGATAAAATGACTAAACTGAATGGGAAGAGTTTTTCAGTTCAGTTAACTAATTTGTCTATACAACTTAAACTACAGATATATAACAATAAACTGCGTCTTTCTAATAATTTAGAAAACTCTGACTGCACAGTAATTACCAGTACTGATCAGCTAAAACAATTATCTGATGCATCACAATTAACCAAACTTATCAGAGAAGATAAGCTTGAACTCGAAGGTGATTTATCTATAGCTCAAGGCTTTTCATCTTTATTAATGGACAATGACATCAATTGGCAAAGTGCACTGGCAAAATATTTAGGGGACGGCTTGGCCTATCGAGTAGTCGATAAAGTAGAAAGTTTAGCTAAGTTATTTAAAAACAAATCAACAGATGCAACTTATACACTGTCTTCATTAATGACAGATGAGCTAAAAGTTGCACCTACAGAACAAGAAGTTACTACCTTCTCGGATGAGGTTGATACCCTAACCGCTAAGGTTGATCGACTATCTACGCAAGTAACTCAGTTGAGGAACGCTCAGTGCTAACTCGCTTACGTCGTCTAGGGCAAATTTTTCATATATTTTTCTACTATAAAATTCATAGCTTAATACCAGAGCAGCTAAGGCCTTGGTATTTAAATGCCATTATAGCCCTGATGTTTTGGTATCCTGCAGCAGCCAAGTCAAATAGTAAAGCGGCAAACCTAAAGGTAGGTTTAGAAAAACTAGGGCCCGTATGGATTAAACTTGGTCAGATGCTCTCAACTCGTAAAGATTTACTGAGTGAAGAACTGAGCAGTGAGTTATCTAAGCTGCAAGATAAAATTAGTCCTTTTCCCGGTGAGCAAGCTGTTGCTCGAATAAAACAAGAACTTGAACTCAACGAAATAAGTGATTTATTTGTTGAATTTGAAACAACGCCAATAGCCACTGCATCAATTGCTCAAGTTCATGGCGCTAAGTTGATGATCGATGGTCAAAGTCGAGATGTGGTAGTTAAAGTTACTCGTCCTAACATCAGAAGACAAATCGAAGCTGACATTAGCCTTATGTATGCGGCAGCCAAATGGGCAGCTAAGAATTTAGCTGAAGGCCACAGATTTAGGCCTGTTGAAGTTGTAAAAGAGTATGAAGCAACCATTTTAAATGAGTTAAACCTTGCAGTAGAAGCAAGTAATGGTATTCAGTTAAGAAATAACTTTTTAGACTCAGACGATTTATATATCCCTGAAATTTATCAACAATACAGTACATCTAAAGTATTGATCATGGAACGCATTGATGGCATTCCAGTTTCCGACGTAGCTCAAATAAAACAACAAGGTTCTGACCTTAAAAAGCTCGCTGAGCGTGGTGTTCGTTTGTTCTTTACGCAAGTTTTCAGGGATAGCTTTTTTCATGCAGACATGCACCCTGGCAATATTTTTATCTCAAAGCAGCGACCAGAAGACCCTAAATACATAGGCATAGACTTTGGCATCATAGGAACCTTGAACTCTGAAGATAAAAGATATCTAGCTGAAAACTTTGTTGCCTTTTTCAATCGAGATTATCTGAAAGTCGCACAGCTGCACGTGCAATCAGGTTGGGTGCCTAGTCACGTTAATGTTGAGCAGTTTGAAATGGCAATTCGCACAGTCTGCGATCCTATCTTTAATAAGCCGTTGGAAGAGATTTCTTTCGCTCAAGTGCTTATAGGATTGTTCGACACCGCCAGACAATTCGAGATGCAAGTACAACCGCAATTAGTACTACTGCAAAAAACTCTTTTATACGTTGAAGGACTTGGTAGGCAGCTTTACCCTCAGTTAGATCTCTGGGATACGGCAAAGCCATTTTTAGAAAACTGGGTAAACGAGCAAATCGGTTTTAAAGCCTTTGTGAATAAAACAAAACAAAATTTCCCATATTGGCTGGAACAAGCGCCACAGATTCCTGAACTAATTCACTCAAGCTTAACCACTATCAATAAGCTTCCTACTTATAAACAGGAGTTAATTGATGAATACAAAGAACTGCAGCAGCAACACCAAAGATTTTTGATTCACCTTGGTGGTTTAGGTATTAGCTTATTATCTCTGTTATTGATTTTGTTACTAGCTGATTTAAGCAATCCATATTGGCAGATAACCAGCTGGTTATTACCTGTATATACAATATACTCTGCTATTAAACTTAGACTCAAATAGCGGGCCGTCTACAAAAATCCATAGTGCGCTTCAAAGCGTATGGTGATACCCCTATCCCTAACAAAGTCATGGTTGAAGCTTTCATCACTAACAAGCATGTCATCAGGGTCATCTTTGGTAAACTCAATGAAAGGCTCTATCTCAAAGTAAACCCAACGTCGTAAAGCATTAAAGCGATAGCGAGTACTAACACGTCGAGTATACGCTTCAAATTGCCCATGTAATTCGATTTCCCCCGCCGAGGAAACTCCCGTGATTAAAGCTTGTTTTTGACCTAGCGACTTAATATTGAATATACCCCAGCGAAATTTGGGATCGTCAAAGGACTGTCTATTTTGCAATGAAAAGTCAAAGCGCATTTCAGAGGTATCTGATAGCTTGTAACCAGTATCGAAAAGCACCCTAGCCCCCCAACCATCACTAGCGTAATACTCTATCGCTGGCGAAACATTAAAAGTAACCAGATCATCGAGAAACTTTTGTCGATATATCCAACTAGAGCGAGCATATAACTGACGATCACCAATACCAATGCGATGCGACACTCGTGTATTTTCGCCTTTAGAAGACAACAATTGTATTGCCGCACTTATTGATTTTTCGCTTAGTCGAAGCGCTTCTGGTCGAACAGATTCATAAGGTAAGGTTTGAAAGTCATCATCTTCACTATCAGATAAAATAAGCTCTACTTTATTTTTAAGATTAGGCAGTTTTGCTTTAACTTTGAACTTAACAGGGAAACTATCGCCATCAATAAATTCACCAGACCTAGGCTCCCATGCAAATACAACATGTCCCCAAGCCTTAGCTTGATTCTTTCCAGCATCATCATCTGCAAAGTAGCTATCGACCATATTTGCGGTCCAGTCCATACCTGAGCCAATAGCCTCCATTACTGAGTTCATATCCACAAAAAGAAACTTGAGTCTTTCTTCCTCTAGTTTCCTTTCTATTTCTTCCAACTCAGCAAGTTCTTGTTTTAATTTTTCACGTTCTTGTTCTGTGAGATTTTCATCTTCACACTCTATTTGTTTTTGCTGCTTCTTTTGGCGGATTTGCTCTAATGATTGATCAATGCGCTTACACTCAAGATTTTCAGCGAGGGGCTGTTCTAGCTTATTTTGCGCAGCAAAGATCTGGTAAGGGTAACTTACAACTAATACAGCTATAACCAGAAATTGATATCTGCGCATTCACTACGTCCTTTACCTAATCTAATTCCATCGATCTTGATTAAGATGTGTTCTTTGATAAAAGAAAACTCTATACTAACGAAATCGAAAAATAAAATAGAGAATTCATATGGGTCTTGGTGGCATTAGCCTTTGGCAATTATTAATAATTTTAGTCATAGTTATCTTATTATTTGGTACTAAAAGATTAAAAAACCTAGGTTCTGATTTAGGTTCAGCAATAAAAGGCTTCAAAAACTCAGTGTCTGATGAGCAAGATAAAAGCATTGAAAACAAAACTGAAACCGATGCAGACTTTTCAGAAACTAAGCAAAAAGAAACCAAAAAAGACTAACAATTATGGGTTTTTGGGAATTCGTTCTAATCGCAATTGTTGCAACGATTGTACTAGGTCCAGACAAATTGCCTGGAGCGATTAGAAGTGTGGTCAAGACGAAGCGGCAAATCAGCCAAATGTTTCAAGGTTTCAGCAATGAAGTGAATGAGCAACTTAGAGTGCATGAGCTTCATGAAAACCTCAAAAAAGCGGAGCAAATGGGTATGGAGAATCTTTCTCCAGACGTTCAACGCTCTGTCGATGAACTCAAGCAAGCCGCAGCTAGTGTCAATCAACCAGTTGCAGAAGAAGACTCAAACATAAAAAAAGATGACAAGTAAATCGCCTCCTATTGTCGAACATCTCATTGAGCTTAGACAAAGATTAATTCGCGCCGTAGTTGCAACACTTGTGGTTTTTGCCGGATTAGCTTACTTCGCTAACGACATTTACCATCAAATAGCTCAGCCTCTTATAGACGTATTACCCGAAGGCACGGGCATGATAGCAACTGATGTTGCAGCTCCATTCTTCGCGCCATTTAAGTTAGCTTTTATGCTGTCTATTGTCTTAGCTTTCCCATACATACTACATCAAGTATGGGGATTTATTGCACCTGGTCTATATAAACATGAAAAGCGATTTGCTTTTCCTATCTTAGCTAGCTCAGTACTATTGTTTTACGGTGGTATAGCTTTCGCTTATTTCGTTGTTTTTCCTTTGGTTTTTGCCTTTTTTACTAGTGTTGGACCGGAGCAGATAACAATAGCAACGGACATCAGTAGTTATTTAGATTTTGTGCTCAAACTATTTATCGCTTTTGGCTTAGCGTTTGAGGTACCAGTTGTAGTGTTTATTTTATGCTGGGCTGGTGTAACCAATATTGAAAGCCTCAAGCAAAAACGGCCTTACATTATTGTAGGCGCTTTTATAGCGGGAATGCTGCTTACTCCTCCTGATGTGATCAGCCAAACCTTATTAGCAATACCAATTTGGATGCTATTTGAACTTGGACTGCTAATGTCTGTCACAGTAAACAAACCAAACGGAGGAACCAATGAACAAGATTAACATTGCTGCAGTTACTATATTCGTTAGCTGCACTTTTTCAGCTAACTCAGCCGATTTACTTGATGAACTGAAAGCCTGTAAGTCGTTATCTGATAATACTGAGCGACTACAATGTTTTGATAAAATAAAACTCCCTGAAGAAATTGTTTTGCCTAAAGTTCAAAAGGCAGAGCCAGAGCAAACTTTTGGTTTGAAACAAGTGGTTATCAACGAAGAGCCTGACGTCATTACTCTTGAAGTTGTTAAGGTAAAGAAAAACCCATATGGCAAATTAACCGTATATTTAGAACAAGGGCAAGTCTGGAAACAGGTTAACTCTGATTCGTTGAGATTAAAGCCAAAAGACAAAATAGAAATAAGAAAAGCATCTCTAGGTTCCTATTTAATGGCTAAGCCTGGCAGTGCAAAACTAATGCGAGTGAAACGAATCAAGTAATACTTGATTTAGCTTCTAACAAGTACAATTGTTTCTTGCTATTGTACTAAAAAATTCAACTTAAAAGGCCGGGCAGTGGTAAAGAACTTACCTTTACTAGTATTAATATTACTTAGCTTGTTTATGCAAGTTCACGCTGCCCAAGCACAGCCATCAGCCCAAGTCAGCTCAGTACAACTAACCCACTCTGAGCAGAACGCTAATATCGACGAAAGCAACTATCAAAACTTAAAGTCTGGTATTTTTATTGGCCTTGTTTTAGCTATGGTGTGTGTGATGTGCATCAGCTATACATTGAATAGAAACTCTCTTTTGTTACTCAATAGCTTGTTTTTATCTTCTTTGCTCATGGTTTCGGTTGTTTTTTCAGGGATAGGAGCTCGCTACCTGTGGCTTAACCAGCCATCGTATCAACAGTACGCAATTTACTTGTTTTCATGTTTAGCAATTGTATTTTCATCGCTAGCAACCAGTAAAAATTTAGCACAGAACTTTTATGACCAAAGCATTATTCGCTTTTTCCAAGCAACGGCTATATCTAGTTTATTGCTGATCCCAATTACTTTATTAGTAAGTAACCAAACAAGCTTCTTGTTGATTCTTATTGTCGCAGCCATTACTTTTGCTGGTCATATATTTACTGCCGTGATTAATTGGAAAAACCAAGCAGATGCTCAGTATGAGTCAAATTTAGGTTTACTTATTCTATTCATAGCACTGATGTTCATTGCTATTAATACATACAGTTCTGTTGATTTGTTCGTGTCTAACTTAGCTCTGTTACAGCTTAGTATTTTAGCTTTAGCTAGTCTTATGCTGTTATCAACAATAAAGAGTACGACTGTAAGTTCTGACACTTTTGGTTCTCAAGAAGATTATCAAGACAAAGACTTGCAACTATCCGAACAGATGCTAGAGCTACAGTTTGCACTCAAAGAGTTGCAAGAAAAAAACGAACAACTTGAAAAACTAAGCACCCTAGATGAGTTATCAGGTATACATAATAGAAGATATTTCGACAAGCGGTTATTGGCGGAGCTGCGACGTGGCAGACGAGAGTTACTGCCGCTATCTCTGATTATGTTTGACATTGATCACTTTAAAAAGTTTAACGACACCTATGGCCATATTGCGGGTGATGAAGTGATTAGATCTGTTGCCTTTAGTGCTTCAAAGCAATTAAACCGCGAAACTGATGAAATATTTAGATATGGCGGTGAAGAATTCGCTATTGTTTTACCAAATACTGAACTTGAAGGTGCATTATTTATTGCAGAAAAAGTTCGTGAAACAATAGAAAAGTTAATCATTAATAGTGCTGGTCAAACACTAAACTGCACTATTAGTTTAGGCGTTGCCTGCCATCAGTCAAAGCAAGCAATTCAACCAACTGAGTTTATCGAACAAGCAGATAAAGCCTTATACCAAGCGAAGCAAGAAGGCAGAAATCGAGTTGTTCAATACAAGTAATCGAGGTAATTTTAGTGGCTCACCATGATATAGGCGCGTTTCCATATACTCGCATGCGCAGAATGAGAAAAAGCGAGTTCTCCAGAAGATTAATGCAAGAAAATACTCTTACTACCAATGATTTAATTTACCCTATGTTTATTCTTGACGGGGAAAATCGGAAAGAGCAAGTTGCTTCTATGCCTGGCGTAGAACGTTTATCAATAGATTTATTGCTAGAAGAAGCAAAAGAACTGGTAGAACTAGGTATTCCAGCTGTCGCAATATTCCCTGTTACCCCACAAGAGAAAAAGTCAGAATTAGCTGAGGAAGCCTATAATGCAGAAGGATTAGCGCAACGAGCTGTAAGAGCATTAAAGCAGGCTTTCCCAGAGTTGGGTGTGATCACTGATGTCGCGCTAGATCCATTCACTATTCATGGCCAAGACGGCATTATAGACGAAAACGGTTATGTCATTAATGATGTGACGACTGAAATTCTAGTTAAACAGGCACTTTCTCATGCTGACGCAGGGGCTGACATAGTTGCACCTTCGGATATGATGGATGGCCGAATTGGTGAGATTAGAGATGCTCTTGAAGCTGCGGGTCATCACAATGTATCAATCCTAGCGTATTCCGCTAAATACGCATCTAGCTATTATGGTCCATTCCGAGATGCAGTGGGCTCAGCAGGTAATTTAAAAGGTGCTGACAAAAAGAATTATCAAATGGATCCAGCTAATGCAGACGAAGCACTTAGAGAAATTGCATTAGACTTAGACGAAGGCGCAGACATGGTAATGGTAAAACCTGGAATGCCTTATTTAGATATAGTAAAGGCTGTTAAAGATACTTATAAAGTGCCAACTTTTGCTTATCAAGTGAGTGGGGAGTACGCAATGCACATGGCAGCAATCGAGAATGGCTGGCTTGCGAAAGAACCTATTATCATGGAATCTCTATTGGCGTTTAAACGTGCGGGCGCAGACGGGATTTTAACTTATTTTGCTAAAGAAGCAGCTAGGTATTTAAAAACTAAATAAAGCTTTCATTAGCCACGTTAAAGATAACTTTGCGTGGCTATTTTACTTCTAATAGCCAACCATGTTCGGCTTGCAGCTGAGACTCTTGAGTTAATTCTGCTTGTGTAAGTGGATTAGCTTCGGTCCAACCTTCAGGTAAGTTCAGCGATAACGTTTCTCCGCTGACTTCCACTGTTACTTCTGGCAAAGCTTCGTCAGCTCTACGCATGGATAAAATAACAGCTAAGCGTAAGATTCTTACTAATCTACAAGCAAGTAAAACCGAGGTTGTACTTTGCTTTGATAATTCAATTTGATTGATATGATCTTTATGACTGCCGACTAACGCAACTAATAGTTTTTTCTGTGCAGAAGTGAATCCTGGAAGATTAGTGTTCGTTAAAATGTAAGAAGCATGTAATTGTTGGTCTTTATAAGCTACTTGCAATCCTACTTCATGAACTAAAGCAGCCGATCTTAAAATACCAACAGCATCGAACTGCTCAAGATTCCAATGTTCTTCAATTTGACGAGCAATATTAGAACACAACTCAGCAACCCTGTTCGCGTGATCAACATCAACATGATAACGAGTCATTACACTCATCAAGGTTCGTTCTCGAACGTTCTGTTCAGTCAGCTCTGGCAGCATAGAATAAAGCAAACCTTCTCTTAGAGCTCCACCAGCAAGGGTCATCCCAGTTAAATTCAATTGTCTGAATATAGCTATCAAAATGGCAACGCCACTTGGAAACACTAACTTTCTTTCTTGCGCCAAGCCAGGAATACTCAATTTATCAATTGAGCCATAAGTAATAGCTTGCTGCATAATAGAAATTAGTCGGCTTAGGTTTATAACTTCATCAAAGCCTTGATGAATTAATATCTCCTGAATAGCTTGAACTGTACCTGACGCCCCCACTTCTTCTTGCCAGTTAAAATCTTTATACAGATCTCTAACTTTAGAGATTTCTTGCTCTGCTGCAGCAATTGCGTCCATAAAGTTAGACTCACTAAGCTGCCCATCTGGAAAATAATTTTCTAGATAAGTAACACAACCAACGTTAAGGCTATTACTAACTTTAGGTTCATCAGCTTCACCAGCAACAAGCTCAGTACTAGCTCCACCTATGTCTACAACCAATCGGCGCACTTTGCTGCTAGAAGTATAAGCAACACCTTGATAAATCGTATTGGCTTCTTCTAAGCCTGAAATGATATTAATTTTATTGCCTAAAATCGTTTCCGCTTTAGCAATAAATTTATCTACGTTTTGTGCCAACCTTAGTGTTGCAGTACCAGCTATTCTTAGGTTTTTCCTTGGGATATCCTGCAGTCGCTCAGCAAAAAGGTTAAGACACTCCCAACCTCTTTGCATAGCTTCATCAGACAGTACATTGTCTTTATCCAGTCCAGACGCTAATCGAACTTTTCTTTTAACTCTGCCAATAACTTGTACGCTACCAGCAATAACCTGCACTATCATCATGTGAAAGCTATTCGAGCCTAAGTCAATAATGGCGTAACTGTCGTTCTTATTCATCTGGACGATTCCGGTACTAATTGTTTCTTCTACGTTGACCGTGATGATGTCTGCGCTTTTGATATCTAGGTTTAGGGATATCATCTAATAAAGCATCCGCATCATAATGACTAACCGGAATAGAATGATCTATATATTCTTCAATGGCAGGTAAGTTATAAACGTAAGACTCACAAGCAAAACTGATAGCGTGACCACTCGCACCTGCGCGGCCTGTACGACCTATACGATGGACGTAGTCTTCTCTGTCATCTGGTAAATCAAAGTTATAAACGTGAGTTACTTCAGGAATATGTAGACCTCTTGCGGCAACATCAGTTGCAATTAAAAAGTCTAAATCACCTTTTGCAAATGACTCTAAGATATTGAGTCTTTTACGCTGATTAACATCACCGGTTAAGAGCCCTACTCTATGTTTATCCGCTTTCATCCAGTTATAAACTTTTTCACAAGCATGTTTCGTATTAGTGAAAACAATTGCTTTATCTGGCCAATCTTCTTCAATCAAAGATAGCAGCAGTTTAATTTTATGGTTTGATTCAGGATAAAATAGTTCTTCTTGGATACGGTGACCCGTCATTTGCTCAGGTTCTGCCTGAATGTGAGTTGGTTCATTCATATGTTCGAATGCTAACTCTTTCACTTTAAAACTCATTGTGGCAGAAAAGATCAGGTTTAATCTTTTCGAGCTGTCTGGCATTTTATTAAATAAATAACGAATGTCTTTAATAAAGCCCAAATCAAACATTCTATCAGCTTCATCAAGTACTACAGCTTCAATATTATCAAGGCTAAATACGCCTTGCTTTAAATAATCAATAATGCGACCTGTAGTACCAATGATTAAATCGACACCTTTATCTAATTGTTGGCGTTGAGTTTCATAACCTTCGCCCCCATAGACTAATCCTAGGGTCAATCCAGACGCTTCTGCAAATGCTAGAGCATCCTTGTGAATTTGAATTGCAAGTTCACGAGTTGGAGCCAGAATAATAGCTCTGGGTTGGCCATTAGCGTTTTGATTTTGTAACAGCCTATTAAAAGTGGCTGTTAAAAAGGCGATGGTTTTACCTGTACCCGTTTGAGCTTGTCCCGCAATATCGGCACCACTTTGAATCAGTGGCATACACATAGCTTGGATTGGTGTGCAGTGTACGAAGTTTGAATTTTCTAAGGCTTTCAATACATCAGAATGAATTGCAAAGTCAGAAAATTTTGTATCTGTTAAATGTGTCTTTGTCATAGCGGATAAGAATAACCTTAACCCTTGCAATAAGAAACAGTTAATTCACAATAGCAGTATAAAATTCATTATTTAGTGGAGATATCGATGAGCGATAAAATTGTAGCTGTAACAGACGACAGCTTTGAGTCAGTAACGGGCGGTGATAAGCCAGTATTAGTAGATTTTTGGGCTGAGTGGTGTGGACCTTGTAAGATGATTGCACCTATCTTAGATGAAGTTGCAGAAGAAATGTCTGACTCAGTAACGATTGCTAAGTTAAACATTGACCAAAACCCAGATACACCACCAAAATTTGGTGTACGTGGTATCCCTACGCTATTATTGTTTAAAAATGGTACAGTAGCCGCTACTAAAGTTGGCGCATTAAGCAAATCTCAACTTGTTGAGTTTCTAAACGAAAACATTTAATTCGTTATAAAAGATTTAAAAGCCGGCTATTAGCCGGCTTTTTTTATTCTATTTCCTACTGCTATTTTTCAAAAAAATTTGCCAATTAATATTACAAGTGTAATATTAATTTAAAGATTACACTTGTAATACTAATATGGATAGCGTGATGATATTTAGAGAAAAACCTTTAACCACATTGATTTTATTAAGTTTTTTCATTTTGACCGGCTGCACTAGTCAAGCAACTGTTCACTTATATACTCGCTATATTGACGACAGGACCACAGATTCTATCAGGACAAAGTTGGAACAAGCGGACTTAAACGTTGAAACTAATAACTTTAATTTTCCGAGTAACATAACAACAACTAGCATTTTGTATTCACCTCTACTAGAACAACCTGACGCTATAGATATAACCAAGGATTCACTAAAGAAGCTTGGTTTTGAAATCAATAACCTGTCTCCATTGGTTTCTTCGAACCATTGGTATACAAAGAATTCGCTGGGACTATTCGTCGTCCCTTCTGGAACGGTAACTTATAGTGCAAACAACCCATATTTATTAGCTTATACGTACCAATCTCAGGATTGTGAAAAAGATATGGAGCTCACTCTAGATAAAACTGGATACTTCAAATACAGCAGAGAGAATAACGAGCTGTTGACAGGGCGTTGGTCGATTACTAGCTACCCGTACGTGCTTTTGGAAAATAGTGTTCGTCACTTCAGTTATTATTTTGAAATAAAGCAATCTGAAGTTGTGGATCAAATAAGTAAAGTCGAGTTGATAACACTACACCCTTTGAGTAACTCAAATATTATAGAGTCCTGCGCCATGCAGCATGGACTTCGTATCTAACTTTTAAGAAGGCAAACAATGGATATTTCAAAAACAGAATTTCAGGTGCTCGATGTGATTTGGCAGCAAGCTCCATGCAGTGCAAATGATATTGTTATAGAGCTAAATAAAAGTCAGCAATGGCATGAAAAAACGGTAAAAACCTTGATCAGTAGATTACTTAAAAAGCAGGCAATAAGCTTTGTTAGAGAAGGTCGAGAGTATATTTATAGCCCTTGCTTTAGCAAACAGGAATATCAACAACAAGAAAGTAAATCTTTTATCCATAGGCTATTCAAGGGCAAAGTTTCCCCTCTAGTTGCGAGCTTTGCTGAAAACGATGCGCTCAGTGAGCACGATATTGAAGAGCTGAAACAATTAATTGCTAAATGGGAAGACAAAAAAAATGATTAATTGGCTGCTGGAACAAAGCTTAGTTTGTTCAATTATCATTGTCCTATTCTTATTAGGGAATAAGTGGCTCAATAGCAAAATTGGAGCTAACAATACCTATTCTCTTTGGCTAATCATTCCCATAACTTTGCTATTGCCTTTATTGGATCATTACCTTAAAAACTCCAGCTCTATCGCGATATTCGAATACACAAACACCCTTGCCATCACACAAGTTCGTGAGCTATCAAAGTCTGACTTGTCTGGTTACCTAGTCTGGCTTTGGTTATTTGGTGCAATAAGTTTAATCATTTATCACACACTCTATCACCTTAAAGCTCTGAAAAACTTAGAACTGAAACCAACAACTCAGCCTGAAACAATAGTAAATACTAAGCACTTACGCTTTTTCGAAAGCTCTCACTTAAAAGCTCCTGTGGTGACTGGAATAAAAAGCCCAGCTATCTTAATGCCTAGTAACTTCAACTCTCTATATAAACCCAACCAACAAAGATTGATCTTAAATCACGAACTAAGTCACATTCAAAATAAAGACCTTTACTGGAACTTAATAGCACTATTCACTTTAGCAGTATTTTGGTTTAACCCACTGTTCTGGCTGGCTTATCGTAATTTTCGCCAACAACAAGAACTGGCTTGTGATCAACGAGTTTTGCAGCATAAGAGTACTAAACAAAGACAAGAATACGCTTACGCTATGTTAATTGCAGCATCAGCGAATCAGTCAAAAGCATTAACCCATCTCAACTATAATGAGGACATTTATATGAAAGAAAGAATAAAACTACTCAATAAGCACAAAGTAAGCAGGGGCTACAAAGCTCTACCTAGCCTATTAATATTACTGATAACTGCAGTTACTGGGCATTCAGTATTCGCTCATGACGAGACTGCAAAACCTAAGCCTATCTATAGGGAAGCGCCTAAATATCCTCAACAAGCTGAAGTAGAAAACTTAGAGGGTCATGTAGTTATTAAATTTAATATAGAAAAAGATGGGACAGTTTCTAATCCTAAGGCAATAGAATCAGTTCCTGCAGGGATCTTTGACCATGCAGCCTTAAACGCTATAAAAAACTGGCAGTACAGTAGCAGTTCGGCAGGCTCTAATGGAGTTCGAGTGAGACTTGATTTTGCACTATCAAACAAACAAGCAGCAAAAGAAAAGACTAAATATACTGGCACAGAGATTGTTGAAGTAGTATCAAAATAAAAAGCGCTAACCGAAGTTAACGCTCTTAAGGTTTGATAAAAATTGGCCTTCTTATCAAGCCTTAAGTTTACTTACTTTGCATTTTTTTAGCAGCTTTAAATTTGACTATTTTTCCAATTCTGCCAATAAACGACTTACAAACTTATCTTTCTCTTCTTGGTTGTAATTTTGAGCCAAGCCCACGCCCCAAATAGGCCCTGGCCAAGCTTCGTCATTTTCAAATCGAGCAACTACATGCCAGTGCAACTGCGAAACCACATTACCTAAATTAGCAACGTTTATTTTTTTACAATCCGTTATCTTTTTTAATACTTTAGCGACTTTACTGCTTTCTAACATAAGCTGTGACTGCTGAGCATCAGTGAGCTCATGTACTTCTATTAGGCCTGAAACTTTTGGCAATAAAACCAACCAAGGAAATCTCTTATCATTTTGCAACCTAACTTGGCAGAGCTCCAACTCCGTAACCAAAACCGAATCTTTTTCTATTCTAAGGTCAACGTTAAACATATGTTTTTCCACTTATTTACGATATTACTAATTACTCAGGGAACTCACTTTACTAAGACCTGTAAACTGAATTTTAAGCCACAGCTTTAGCTTTAAGCACTTCTAGATGGGTGGCTATGGTAGCCATAGTATTGATGTGAATAGCCTCTTTTTTTCTTCACCTTATTTAATATTACGCCACCAACTTTGACATCAGCTTGTTCTAATTCTTCTAACACACTAGCTAAATCCATCGCGTGAGCTTTGCTAGCATCGACAACTAAATAAACACTGTCTACATATTTAGAAATAACAAAAGCATCACTTACTGACATGATCGGTGGACACTCTAATATAACTCTTTGATATTTTGTCTTTAACTCATCTAACAGTTTTTTAAATTTAGCATGTTGTAAAAATGCCAACGGATTCTTTGGAATATGGCCAGAAGTAATTACGTCAAAATTATTTCCTTGGTCTTTAACAACAGAGTCAGAAAAACTATGGCTACCAACTACCAGATTAGTCAAGCCTGGTCTTTCTAGCTCTTCTTTTAAGGCTTTGGCAATAGAAGGATACCTCAAATCGGCATCAACCAATAAGGCACTCCCAACTTCAGAAAAACATTTAGACAATTGAAATGATAATGTCGACTTACCATCATTAGGTGATATCGAAGTGATAGCAATTACTTCATGCTCTGACCTATTTTTATTGAGTAAAATTGAGGTTCTCACTCCTCTAATTCCCTCAATAAAGGCATTATTTTTCTTCTCGTTTATATTTGTTATTACCCCTTTTCCTGACTTGCTCAATTTAGGTATAGAGCCAATAACTTTAGTATCATATCTAGCCGCTATCTTTCGAAATTTAATAACTTTATTTCCCATAAAGTATTCCAAAAGAACAACAAAACAACCAAATAGTAAGCAACCAATGATAGATAGGATAAGCAGCATAGTCCGATTAGGCCTAACAGGTGTCCTTTCGACGTCAGCTGACTCAATTAGAATGCTATTGGAAGCATTTGTTAGGTCTTGCATCAACTCAGATTCTGTTTGCTTTTTTACTAAATTTTCATAAAGAGCTAAGTTGGCTTCAAATTCTTTTTTAAGCTTTTCATAATCGAACTCTATGATGCCTAATTGGTTAAGTCTCTGCTTTAACTTATGCAACTCTTGATTAAAAAAATCGACCTGTTGTTGTTCAACCTCTATCTGGCTTTTAATTTTGTCAACTTGTTCACTAATCAAATTATCAAGCTGAGCATTTGACTCATTTAATAACTGCTCTGCAGCCATGTATTTAGGATGCTTTGGACCATATCTTAAACGAACCTCAGCAAACTTCTGATCTAGTTTTTTAATGTTAGCTTGATGTGATGTAAGACCGTTTGTACTGGTAAACATAGGCAAGAACATTAGGCTTTCGAGATTCGCCTTATTTGACTCAATATGAGACTTCGAAATGCTAAGTTTTTCTATCGACGCAAGTAAAGCATCTCTCTTATTATATAGCTGGCTTAATTTACTAGTAGCCAATGAAACTGCACTTCTTATATCAATAAACTCGTGTGTATTTTGATATTCCACTATTTTTAATTCTGCTAACTCTAAACTCTTCTTAACTTCTTCCAACTTGCTGGCTAAAAACTTTGCTCCTTGCTTATGTTCTCCAGCCATAAGAGTTTCTTTGTAGGCAATGAAGGCAACGCCTATTTTATTCGCTACGAGTGCTGACAACTCAGGATTTTGTGATTCAAAAGAAATGGAAATCAGATCAGTTCCGGGTAGTTGTTTAACAATAATGTTTCTAGTTAAGATTTTTAGTACACGTTCGTGAGGCTCTACATTTTTATCCATTTGTTTAACAGAGTTATTTGTAGAATTAAAATAGATATGGTTTGTTAGATCTAAATCATCGACTACTTGAGATAAAATATTTTTACTCTTTATCAGTTGTAGTTCAGTCTCTGTGCTATCGGCTGCTGTTAATGCACCATTCATCAAACTCTGAATTGCGTCAGTAGACTTAGAAGGCGTTTTAAGCATTATCAAAACTGTTGAACGATAAATATTTGGTAGTTTTTTTATCAACGAAAAGGCCAAGAAAGAACTTAAGATAACAAAAACGACAATAAATAGCTTCCTCTGCCAAAGTACTCTAAATAGCTCGCCTAAATCAACTTCACTGTCTCTCGAAGTTTGCTTGTATGACTCAGCCATTAAAAGAAGCTCTTGTTTATCTTGATTACATCACCCGGTAGTATTTTTTCGCCCTTAGTCGCCTTAAAGGGCTTTTGAGGAAACCCTCTCCAAATTCTCCACTCAGAAGTAGATGCTCGATCTTTCAATCCTCCAGCCAACGCAATAGCTTGCTCTAAATTAATTTCTGCTTGGTATTTATAACTACCTGGGTGCTGGACTTCACCGTGTATGAAGAAAGGCCTATATTCCCTAATGATCAAAGTAACATCAGGGTAAACTAAATATCCATCTCTTAATTTATTTTCAATCTCTTTACTTGCTGACTTTATAGTTAAGCCTTCCAACTTTATTTGCCCGACCAATGGCAGATTTATAAAACCAGATTGATTAACTTTAGTAATAGTTTTTAAGTCAGGCTCTTGGTATACAAGAACTTCAATGGTATCACCAGCTCCCAACAAATATTGACTTGGAACCTGGGCATGAGTAGAAAAAACCAAAACGCTTATAATGAACGTTGCTAATCGATTCATATGATTGTTCTCGATATAGCAAATTGCAGTTTATTCTGGGATATATCTTGTAGACTCAACTCATCATTTACGCGCTCTGAAACATAACCAATAGAGATCTGCCAATGTTTCTCGTAATCAAATGATAAGTCAGCAGCTGCTTCTTGTCTGGAATAAGTGCGGACGTCATCTCTTTTTCTACGCTCACTAAAAAAGTTTATACCGAAAGCTACATAGTCCAAAGGTCGGTAATTAATTTCTGCTTGATACCTAGTGTTTAACTCTTCTAATTCTGAATCATCCACTGACTGGTCGAATTTTCTATATGACCTTAAACTAAAATCAAAATTTTCTGATACATAAGTTTTATGTTCTATGTCCCACGAAAACTGGTCATTGTTTCTGACAGCAGAACTGCCCAGATTAATTGCAATCTGAGAGTTTGCCAAATACTCTGACACCGCTGATAGGTAATAGTTTTTAATATCAAAATTTTGATTTAGAAAGTCAATTTCTCTAGTATTTTTTGATATCTCTGACTTTAATCCCCATAGTGTATCTTCAGTTTGCCTCCACAGCATTTCAACAAGAACCGCTTCTTTATTAGTTTTGTAGGCTTCTAATTCATTCATTAGAAATAACTTTTTTACCTCTGCATCTGAATATTGCAAGTTTAGGTAAAAGAAAGATCTGTCTTTGCCAAGAGTGTAATTAACTATCGTCTTTTGTTGCTCACTTATTAGCTCTTCAGGCAAACCTAATAAGACATTAGTAATTCTATTACTGAAGTGTTCTAAATTTTTACTATTAAGATACTGTATAGAAAGGTCGCTAGTTTGAGACAAGAATAGAGCGCTTTCTATTGATACTTTATGGTTAACCCCACTATCTTCTTCAACTTCTGATTGATTTAGAATATATGGCGATACAATTCCTAAAAAATCAACACCTGCACCTTGGAATAAGGTTCGCTTATGTGCAGAGATTTCAAACTGATGAAAGTCAGATTTGTCTTCATACAAATCTGATTGCTCAGTATTAGAAAACTTATATGAAGCTTTCACATTAAAGAGATTTTCTTCCCATTTGGCAGAACAAAAGAAGGAAACATTGACCAACATCAATAAAGATAACAACTTAATCATGATTTAATTTTATTTTTGTGTTTATTTCCAACTTTTAGCGAAAAAGTATTCAATCATAAATAGCAGAATTAATCACCAATATTTCTTCACATATTAGCTAAATTTGTATTAAACCTTTCCACGGTTCATATGACTTATCACTTAGTTAGTAACAACTCTGAGACTGTTTCAATAAGCAATTATCAAGCCTAAATGAGTGACAGAAACAACATATTTTTAATTAAAGTAGATCAGCAGTGAGTTGTAGAAGAGAATGGAGTTGTGGCTAAATCACAAACAATAAAAAACCCGCTGCTCAATGAGCAACGGGTTGGTATGGGACCTTGGCGATGAGCTATATTGTTCATATCGTCCATGATACTCACCCCTTAGGGGCCTGCTCTACAGCAGTCCAAAAATGTTCCAGACATTTTTGTCGCATTTCATGCTGGAATAGCTCTTTTTAAGTCCAAATGCAAAAAAGCCCGACCATTGGTCGGGCTTTCTTTTAATGGGAGCTTGGCGATGAGCTACTCTCGCATGGAACTTCCACACTACCATCGCCGCAATTGCGTTTCACTTCTGAGTTCGAAATGGAGTCAGGTGGTACCACAATGCTATTTTCACCAAGCATAAACTGTTTTGCCTTTAATAAACTGGAAAGGATAATTAAGGAAATAATTTGATTATGTGTTTGAGAACACTTAAGCGTTGTATAGTTAAGCCGCACGGGCAATTAGTATGAGTTAGCTTAACGCCTCACAGCGCTTCCACACCTCACCTATCAACGTTGTAGTCTTCAACGACCCTTTAGAGAACTTAAAGTTCTAGGGATGACTCATCTCGAGGCTCGCTTCCCGCTTAGATGCTTTCAGCGGTTATCGATTCCGAACGTAGCTACCGGGCAATGCGATTGGCATCACAACCCGAACACCAGCGGTTCGTCCACTCCGGTCCTCTCGTACTAGGAGCAGCCCCTCTCAATCATCCAACGCCCACGGCAGATAGGGACCGAACTGTCTCACGACGTTCTAAACCCAGCTCGCGTACCACTTTAAATGGCGAACAGCCATACCCTTGGGACCGACTTCAGCCCCAGGATGTGATGAGCCGACATCGAGGTGCCAAACACCGCCGTCGATATGAACTCTTGGGCGGTATCAGCCTGTTATCCCCGGAGTACCTTTTATCCGTTGAGCGATGGCCCTTCCATACAGAGCCACCGGATCACTATGACCTACTTTCGTACCTGCTCGACGTGTCTGTCTCGCAGTTAAGCTTGCTTCTACCATTACACTAACCGTACGATGTCCGACCGTACTTAGCAAACCTTCGTGCTCCTCCGTTACTCTTTGGGAGGAGACCGCCCCAGTCAAACTACCCACCAGGCACTGTCCACAACCCCGATAAGGGGCCAATGTTAGAACATCAAACATACAAGGGTGGTATTTCAAGGATGGCTCCACTAGAGCTGGCGCCCTAGTTTCAAAGCCTCCCACCTATCCTACACATGTAGGCTCAATGTTCAGTGCCAAGCTGTAGTAAAGGTTCACGGGGTCTTTCCGTCTAGCCGCGGGTACACTGCATCTTCACAGCGATTTCAATTTCACTGAGTCTCGGGTGGAGACAGCGTGGCCATCATTACACCATTCGTGCAGGTCGGAACTTACCCGACAAGGAATTTCGCTACCTTAGGACCGTTATAGTTACGGCCGCCGTTTACCGGGGCTTCGATCATGAGCTTCTCTTGCGATAACCCAATCAATTAACCTTCCGGCACCGGGCAGGTGTCACACCCTATACGTCATCTTTCGATTTAGCAGAGTGCTGTGTTTTTAATAAACAGTTGCAGCCACCAGGTCACTGCGACCGACCTCAGCTTAGGGAGCAAGTCCCATCACCATGGTCGGCGTACCTTCTCCCGAAGTTACGGTACCATTTTGCCTAGTTCCTTCACCCGAGTTCTCTCAAGCGCCTTAGTATTCTCTACCTGACCACCTGTGTCGGTTTAGAGTACGGTTTCATATTATCTGAAGCTTAGAGGCTTTTCCTGGAAGTATGGCATCAATGACTTCAACTCCGTAGAGTCTCGTCTCGTGTCTCAGCCTAGTGAATTCCCGGATTTACCTAAGAATTCAGCCTACACACTTTCACACGGACAACCAACGCCGTGCTCACCTAGCCTTCTCCGTCCCCCCATCGCAATAATATGAAGTACAGAAATATTAATCTGTTTCCCATCGACTACGCATTTCTGCCTCGCCTTAGGGGCCGACTTACCCTACCCTGATTAGCATGGGATAGGAACCCTTGGTCTTTCGGCGAGGGGGTTTTTCACCCCCTTTATCGTTACTCATGTCAGCATTCGCACTTCTGATACGTCCAGCAAACCTCTCGATTCACCTTCAACCGCTTACAGAACGCTCCCCTACCCAGCGTATAAATACGCTGCCGCAGCTTCGGTGGTATGTTTAGCCCCGTTACATCTTCCGCGCAGGCCGACTCGACTAGTGAGCTATTACGCTTTCTTTAAAGGGTGGCTGCTTCTAAGCCAACCTCCTAGCTGTCTAAGCCTTCCCACATCGTTTCCCACTTAACATACACTTTGGGACCTTAGCTGGCGGTCTGGGTTGTTTCCCTCTCCACGACGAACGTTAGCACCCGCCGTGTGTCTCCCGGATATTACTTTACGGTATTCGGAGTTTGCATGGGGTTGGTAAGCCGGGATGGCCCCCTAGCCCAAACAGTGCTCTACCCCCGTAAGTATTCGTCCGAGGCTCTACCTAAATAGATTTCGGGGAGAACCAGCTATCTCCCGGTTTGATTAGCCTTTCACTCCTATCCACACGTCATCCCCTGGCTTTTCAACGACAGTGGGTTCGGTCCTCCAGTTGATGTTACTCAACCTTCAACCTGCACATGGATAGATCACCGGGTTTCGGGTCTATACCTTGCAACTAGACGGGCAGTTAACCCTCGCTTTCACTACGGCTCCCCTATTCGGTTAACCTTGCTACAAAATATAAGTCGCTGACCCATTATACAAAAGGTACGCAGTCACATAACAAGTATGCTCCTACTGCTTGTACGTATACGGTTTCAGGTTCTATTTCACTCCCCTCACAGGGGTTCTTTTCGCCTTTCCCTCACGGTACTGGTTCACTATCGGTCAATTGGGAGTATTTAGCCTTAGAGGATGGTCCCCCTATCTTCAGTCAAAGTTTCACGTGCTCCGACCTACTTAATGTGTCCAATATAGCTCTTCGTGTACGGGACTATCACCCTTTATTGTGCAACTTTCCAGAAGCTTCCACTAAACTATACTGATTCGGCTGTTTCCCGTTCGCTCGCCGCTACTTAGGAAATCTCGGTTGATTTCTTTTCCTCCGGGTACTTAGATGTTTCAGTTCTCCGGGTTTGCCTCACATACCTATGTATTCAGTATGTGATACCCTAAAAGGGTGGGTTTCCCCATTCGGAAATCGTGGTCTATAACGGTTTTTATCACCTTAACCACGCTTATCGCAGATTAACACGTCCTTCATCGCCTCCAATTGCCAAGGCATCCACCGTATACGCTTATTCACTTAACTATACAACCTTAAATGCTCTCGCACTTTCAGTCGTTAATCTTGTGTCTTATTTATCCATATGAGCTTGTATCTTTCTCATACAGTTGACATAAATAACGCTTGAGTTTTCTCTTACAGTGATAATCAAAATTATTTTTGTTTCTTATTAAACAATCATGTTGAATAACAATTACAATAAACAATAATGTTTACCTTAATTTATCAGCTTTCCAATTTGTTAAAGAGCAATGTATTTTATTAAAAATACTAAAGAATAACTTCTCGTTGAGAATCTATTATTTAGCACTTTCTTACGCAGAAGGTTTCCACTTTAGCGAGTAGATAAGTTATCAGGAAGGTTTCCTTCCGATTAAGTAACTTATCACGCCCACTTGCCAGTCAAGTGTTTGTGGTAAATGGTGGAGCTATGCGGGATCGAACCGCAGACCTCTTGAATGCAAATCAAGCGCTCTCCCAGCTGAGCTATAGCCCCATTTATGTATTGGTAGGCCTGGGCAGACTTGAACTGCCGACCTCACCCTTATCAGGGGTGCGCTCTAACCAGCTGAGCTACAGGCCTATATTCAAGTCACAAGCCTTCAGCTTATGCCTTCGCCTGCAACCTTCTTGCTCACAATTCGTAATTAATTATCTGTGTGGACACTGCGTAAAAGGTGTAACTTTCGTTTATAAGGAGGTGATCCAGCCCCAGGTTCCCCTAGGGCTACCTTGTTACGACTTCACCCCAGTCATGAACCACAAAGTGGTGAGCGTCCTCCCGAAGGTTAAACTACCCACTTCTTTTGCAGCCCACTCCCATGGTGTGACGGGCGGTGTGTACAAGGCCCGGGAACGTATTCACCGTAGCATTCTGATCTACGATTACTAGCGATTCCGACTTCATGGAGTCGAGTTGCAGACTCCAATCCGGACTACGACAAGCTTTATGGGATCCGCTTACTCTCGCGAGTTTGCAACCCTTTGTACTTGCCATTGTAGCACGTGTGTAGCCCATCCCGTAAGGGCCATGATGACTTGACGTCGTCCCCACCTTCCTCCGGTTTGTCACCGGCAGTCTCCTTAGAGTTCTCAGCCTAACTGCTAGCAACTAAGGATAAGGGTTGCGCTCGTTGCGGGACTTAACCCAACATTTCACAACACGAGCTGACGACAGCCATGCAGCACCTGTCTCAGAGTTCCCGAAGGCACTAAACTATCTCTAGTAAATTCTCTGGATGTCAAGGGATGGTAAGGTTCTTCGCGTTGCATCGAATTAAACCACATGCTCCACCGCTTGTGCGGGCCCCCGTCAATTCATTTGAGTTTTAACCTTGCGGCCGTACTCCCCAGGCGGTCTACTTAACGCGTTAGCTGCGCAAAACCTCTCTAAACGAGACGAGCTGCTAGTAGACATCGTTTACGGCGTGGACTACCAGGGTATCTAATCCTGTTTGCTACCCACGCTTTCGTACATGAGCGTCAGTGTCGGCCCAGGTGGCTGCCTTCGCCATCGGTATTCCTTCAGATCTCTACGCATTTCACCGCTACACCTGAAATTCTACCACCCTCTGCCGCACTCTAGTCATCCAGTTTCAAATGCAGTTCCCAGGTTGAGCCCGGGGCTTTCACATCTGACTTAAATGACCGCCTGCGTACGCTTTACGCCCAGTAATTCCGATTAACGCTCGCACCCTCCGTATTACCGCGGCTGCTGGCACGGAGTTAGCCGGTGCTTCTTCTGTCGCTAACGTCAAAGCTAGCAGGTATTAACTACTAACCCTTCCTCACGACTGAAAGTGCTTTACAACCCGAAGGCCTTCTTCACACACGCGGCATGGCTGCATCAGGCTTGCGCCCATTGTGCAATATTCCCCACTGCTGCCTCCCGTAGGAGTCTGGACCGTGTCTCAGTTCCAGTGTGGCTGATCATCCTCTCAGACCAGCTAGGGATCGTTGACTTGGTAGGCCATTACCCCACCAACTATCTAATCCCACTTGGGCTTCTCTAAAGGCGAGAGCTAAAAGCCCCCTTTGACCCGTAGGTATTATGCGGTATTAGCAGTCGTTTCCAACTGTTGTCCCCCACCTCAAGGCAAATTCCCAAGCATTACTCACCCGTCCGCCACTCGTCAGCAAAGAAGCAAGCTTCTTTCTGTTACCGTTCGACTTGCATGTGTTAGGCCTGCCGCCAGCGTTCAATCTG
This sequence comes from Psychrosphaera sp., assembly GCA_965221615.1. Lineage (GTDB taxonomy): Bacteria > Pseudomonadota > Gammaproteobacteria > Enterobacterales > Alteromonadaceae > Psychrosphaera. The sequence continues at coordinate 3,542,004 of OZ244904.1, forward strand.
AGCCATGATCAAACTCTTCACTTTAAAAAGTTTAATCAACTACTCATTGAATTCTGTTCAAATAAATCTTCGAATAGACACTCAATGTTAGTTACAAGTTGAAGAACTAAGTTCTTCTAATGTTGTTACTACTCATTCACGAGTGCCCACACAGATAATTAATTACAATTTGTTAAAGAACGATTTAGACCCTTTGGTCATGGTTGGTAGCGCTTGGCGCCTGTCTCAACCGAGGTGCGCATCATACGCTCCTGATTTTTGTTGTCAACACTTTTTTGAAATCTTTTTTTAAGTTTTCTCAAAGCTTTTTGACCGAATCCTTAGAAGAAAACTTGTTCTTTTAAGTGTTTCGATGTCTCCCTGACAACGAGGACGCATTTTAGGGAGTTTTTAATTTAACGCAAGCGTTTATTTCATTTTTTTTACCGTATGGCTATATTTTCTACAGAACGCGTATTTATTGACTTAATTGCAGGTTTTTTGTGTTAATTTAGGGCTTAAATAGAGTTGAGGTCTATATGAGTAAAAACAATATTAAAAGTTACAACGGAATCGCTCCTAATTTAGGTAAAGGTGTATTTATTGAAGATTCCGCGGTTTTATATGGTGATATCACTTTAAATGATGATGTTTCTATTTGGCCATTAGTTGCCGCAAGAGGGGATGTTAATACAATAACAATTGGCTCAAGAACAAATGTGCAAGATGGAACTGTTCTTCATGTAACTAGAAAATCCCCTGCTAACCCAGAAGGTAATCCATTAGTAATAGGCGAAGATGTAACTATAGGCCATAAAGCAATGTTGCATGGTTGTACTATTGGGAATAGAGTTTTGATAGGTATGGGTGCAATTGTAATGGATGGGGCAATTGTTGGGGACGATTGTATAGTCGGAGCAGGTTCTTTAATTCCACCAAATAAAAAGTTAGAGCCAGGCTACTTATATGTAGGTAACCCAGCTAAACAAGCAAGAGCTTTAAAAGATTCTGAAATAGAGTTCCTTAAAATATCTTCTGATAACTATGTCAGATTAAAGAACGAATATTTAGAACAACAATAAGCGATTAGCTTTCCCTTAATGAATGTCTGAGTCCTTCACTATTTGGTTTTAATCCATGCCATATTTTGAACGACTCGGCAGCTTGTTCTATTAACATTCCCAAGCCGTCTATAATAAGTGCATTATTGGAATGCTCTTTAGCCCAAGCATTAAAGCTCGTTATTTCATTTTTATAACTCATATCATAAATAGCACTGGCACTATTAAAGATCTTTGCTGAGACGTCGAGTACATCATTCGTTAGTGAACATGAGGTAGAATTTATAATAATGTCTGCTTTTATATTCTCTGCATCATTAAATGTTACAGCTTGGCATCTTTCATCGTTGACAGTATGCACAATTTCTTCAGCTCGACTAGATGTTCTATTACATATAAATAGTTTATTGGGTTGTTGCTCCAACAAATCTTTAACACAGCCTCGAGCAGCCCCACCAGCTCCTAATAATAAAATCACCTTGTTTTTCAGCTCAACCTTATGAAATAGTAAATCCGTTACTAATCCTCGACCGTCTGTTGTATCACCAATCAATTTCCCTTCTTCTATATATAAGGTATTAACAGCCCCAGCTACTTTTGCTTTTTCTGATAATCGATCGGCCATTGCAAAAGCTTGCTGCTTAAAAGGTGCTGTTATATTTAAACCAAGTCCAGAATTAGCAAAAAATGCTTTAACTTCTTGCTCAAACTGTTCTGGCGTTGATAATACTTTGCTGTATTGCAATTCAATATCGAATTGAGAAGCAAAGTCTTGGTGGATAATAGGAGATTTAGATTGTTCTATTGGATTGCCAACAACCGCACAGTATTTCATATATAAATAGAGTTTTATGATTAAAAAATTAATAAACCGCATGTTGTCGAAAAACAAAACAGAGTACAAGTCCCATTTATCAAAGCCAGCTTCACCTTATGATCATTTAGGAGAAGTGGGTGTAAAAAGACTAGCTAATACTTTTTACGACATCATGGAGTCTGATGAGCAAGCAAAAGAATTGTTAGCTCTCCACCCTAAGCCTCTAGATAACATCAGACAAAAATTTTTCGAATTCTTATCAGGGTGGACTGGTGGTCCGGACTTATTTGTAGAGAAATATGGTCACCCTAGGCTTCGTGCGCGTCATCTACCCTTTACAGTAAATCAAGAACTTAAAGAACAGTGGATGTATTGCATGAATAAAGCTTTGAACAAAGAAGTCGATAACCCAGTAACAAGGGAACATTTACGGCGCTCTTTTGATCAGCTTGCAAATCATATGATCAACTGCTGATGACTACTTATTTATTGGTACATTTGCGAAAACTGTATACCTATAAAGTAATAAACTTGTGCTGAATCAAAACCTGTATTTAACTTATGGATATTATCCCTTAGTTCAGTGAAGAATAATTAAGCAATTAGGATTCGGGTTATGAAGTCACTTTCAATACAAAGTAAGATTTTCTCTTTATTAGTGCTTACAGCTATATTAGCGCTAATTGCCAGTATGATCACCAGTACAAATCAACAAGAAAGCTTAGCTGAAGAAACGATCGAGTCTAACATTCGTTTACTAGCAGATAATTATTTCGACTCCATCAATACCATGATGCTTACAGGTACTATGGCCAACAGAGAAATATTAAGTACTAAATTAAAAGATGAGCCTAATATTCGAGATGCCAGAATAATCAGATCTGAAAAGGTCACTTCTATGTATGGCCCAGGTTTTGATAATCAAAAGCCTATGAATAGCGAAGAAAGGTTAGTGCTAAAAGGCAAAGAAATACTTCATATTGACGAAGTAAATGGCGAAAGAGTACTAACTTTTTTGCGCCCTATTATTGCTAGTGCTAATTATAAAGGTACCGACTGTTTAGGTTGCCACCAAGCAAAAGAAGGCGATGTATTAGGTGCTGTAAAACTTAGTTATTCTTTACAAGAAGTCGACAACGTTATCTCCAAAAACGTCATAGTGGGCGGTTTAATTCTAGCGTCTATATTTGCCATTGTATTTACTCTTCTTGGCTATTTATTTAAGTCATTATTTATAAATAGGTTAAGGCATTTAGGTAGAACTATGCGCTTCGCTGCTCAGAACAATGATCTTACATTGACTATAGATGATGGTGTGAATGATGAGCTAGGTCGTTTAGCTAACAACTTTAACTTAATGATGAATAGTTTTAAGAGCAACATCACTCATGTTTCTGAGTCCGCTAAAATTCTAATCTCATCTGCAGAGAAGATATATTCTGGAGCAGAGACAACAGAGCAAGCTATTTTGCAGCAAAAAAACAGTACAGAATCTGTGGCTGCAGCCATTAATGAATTAGAAAGTTCATCGTCAGAGGTTAAAAATACGACACATGTTGCTTCGGAAAAGTCAGATGACTCTAATGCCATTGCCCGCGAGAGTGTGCAAGTTGCAGAAGTGACAGAGAACAGCATAGTTCAATTGGCTAATGATGTTAGACAAGCAACAGATCAAGTTAATCAGCTTCAGAACCAGACTTTAGATGTAGGTCGAGTTTTGGAGGTGATAAGTTCGATTGCAGAGCAAACTAACTTATTAGCGCTAAATGCAGCTATAGAAGCAGCTCGTGCCGGAGAAGCAGGAAGAGGTTTTGCGGTCGTAGCAGATGAAGTTAGAACATTAGCAACCAGAACTCACGACTCTACAGCAGAGATAAAAGCAACAATAGAAAAGCTACAAAGTGATGCCAATAGAACAATGGAAGCAATGAATGCTTCTTGTGAGGAAGCAGATCAAAGAGCAGAGCAAGTTAAAAACGTAGCAGGCTCTCTGCGCAACATCTCTTCACATATGCAGGAGATAAATCAACTTAATCTACAAATTGCAGATGCAACTGAACAGCAAAATTTGGCAGCTGAAGAGATAAACCACAACATTGTCACTATCAGCGATAACGCAGAGTCTTCGTTCCAAGACGCTAGAGAAAACAAAGAAGTAAGCGAAAACCTATTACAGTTAGCTCGCGCATTGGACGATCAAGTAAGAGAATTTAAGTTAGACTAGAATATGGTTGAAAGCCATAAGAAAAAACTTATGGCTTCTCTCGAATAAGTCTAGATACTGTTAAAGCCAATCGCGAGGCACCAGATACTCTGATAACTTGGCTTCTTTCGAGTCTTGTTCTGGTTGATACTGATACTCCCAGCGAACCAAAGGAGGCATAGACATTAATATAGACTCTGTTCGTCCACCTGTTTGCAGACCAAATAATGTTCCTCTATCAAAAACTAAGTTAAATTCAACATAGCGACCACGGCGATACAACTGGAATTGCCTCTCCTTTTCACCATACTCATCGTTTTTTCTAGCCGTAACAATTGGAGAATAAGCTTTAGTGAAACCATTTCCAACCGCTTGAGTGAATTCAAAACTCTTATCAAAACCCCATTCGTTTAAATCATCAAAGAATAAACCGCCTACACCGCGCCTTTCATCTCTATGTTTTAAATAAAAGTATTCGTCACACCACTTCTTATATTTAGGGTATACATCTTCACCATAAGGCGCACATATATCATGAGCAGTTTGATGCCATAACTTCACATCTTCATCTACGGGATAAAAAGGTGTTAAATCAAAACCGCCACCAAACCACCATACTGGCTCAGCACCTTCTTTTTCAGCAATAAAAAAGCGTACATTTGCATGTGTAGTTGGGATATGAGGATTTTTTGGGTGAATTACTAAGGAAACACCACATGCGTTAAAGCTGCGCCCTTCTAACTCTGGACGGTGAGCGGTAGCAGAGGCTGGCATATTAGCACCAAACACATGCGAATAATTAACTCCCGCTTGTTCGAAAATATTACCATCTTTCAGTACACGACTACGGCCACCACCGCCTTCTTCTCGTTGCCAAGCATCCTGCTCAAATTCTTTACCATCCATTTCTTGTAATGTTTGACAGATATTGTCCTGCAACGACATAAAAAATTGCTTAACTTGTTCTAACATTTGATGTTGCATTTTAATTCCTAATTACCTGTCCAGTCATTGAGTTAATAATTGTAGAGGCCTGTGTATTACCACCCAAGGCTTCATCTACATATGCTTGGACTTGCTTATTAAATACTTGCTTTACTTTTTCCAACGATTCTTCTGTCGGTGTACCAGTTATGTTTGCACTAGTTGAAACAATAGCGCCTTCAAATTCATCACACATTCTGATCACTGTCGGGTGAGCAGTAACTCGAACAGCAATTAGTTCACTGCCTCCAGTGAGCCATTTCGGTGCATCTTTAGCTGCCGGCAATAACCAAGTAAATGCCCCGGGCCAACTAGATAAAACCTCTGAGCGTTTGTCCATTGGGACTTTGTCATCATCAACAAAAGGCAATAGTTGAGAGTAATCTTTAGCAATCAATATCAAGCCTTTTTCTACCGGCCTTTGTTTAACTTCTAAGAGTGACATTACCGCTTCTTCATTCAATGGGTCACAACCTATGCCCCATACTGCTTCTGTAGGGTAGACGACTAGCCCTCCCTGTTTCAATGCTGTGACTTCAGCAGAAAATACTTGTTCTTGTTCCACTTACTTTACTCTTACTTTGAACAGACATGATGGCAATTTGGACATTGCAGCTCATTATGGTGATGCTCAACCATAATACTCCAATTACATTCACCACAATTTGTATATACAGGTTTGTGATTAACTAAATAATCACACTTAGGGTACTGGTCACAAGCATAGAAACTATGACCTTTTTTATTTGTTCGCATATGCAGCTGACCATCTTTACAGACAGGACAATCTACAAGTTCATAATCATCATCATCCGTTTGTTTCACTGTAAAGTTGCAGTCTGGATAATTCATACAACCGATAAACATACCAAACTTACCAGTCTTAACTGCTAAGTCGCCTTCACACTCAGGGCAACAAACATCGTCTAATACTTTTACTGCATGAACATCGTTATGGCTAGACAGAGGGCGAGTGTATTGGCAATCAGGATAGGCAGAACAAGCCCAAAAAGACCCTGATTTACTGGATCGAATATTAAGCTCTGAGCTGCATTCAGGGCAATACTCTTTAGATTTTGTCGTTGAAAAAGGATTGTCCTGATCTGTGGTCATGACTTTGATTTATGCGTACATTAAGAATGGAGTGGATTTTAGACACTCCATTCTATTAAGCAAGCAGTTTAGGGAGAGTTAGCAGCAATGAGTATTAATACTAATGAACTGTACTATCAGCTTCATCAAATACTAAGTTTTCCATTTGCTCAAACGCTTGCTCTTTGCCTGGAACATTAAATAACACCATCAGTACAACCCATTTCAGATCTTCTAATGCTATTTCGGGCTCTTCTAATTCCATGATTCGGTCAATCACCATCTCTCTTGTCGCAACATCCAATAAATTGATTTGCTCAAGAAATAGTAAGAAACCGCGGCACTCAACATCTATCTTTAATGCTTCCTCTCGCGTGTATACCCGAGTAGAGATAGAAGTATGGCCATGGATAAAAGGAGCTATATCGTTAGATTGCAAGTCAGCCAAATCTTCCAACCACATTAGCGCTTTGTAAATGTCGTCGTCGTGAAAACCTGCTTTCTTCAGCTCTTTGGTAAGTTCATCTTCATCGACCCACAATTCTGAGCCGTCGTTCACTATGTTTTCAAACAAGTACAGAAGGATATCAAACATATTATCCGCCCCTTTGTTTTTATTGTTAGGAAGGGTAGCTTAGGCCTGACGGATGTAACCACCAGGTACCGCAGCGACTAACCCCTGAACTTCCAGATTCAACAACTCATTTAACACCTGATCCACTGGCAAATTAGAGCGTCGAACTATGACATCCACAGGGGTGGTGTCATGATCTACACTAGCTAACAATTTAGACTCTGCCAAGTTCTTTTTTTGTTCAAAACGTCTACTTTTTGTAACAAATAAAAACTCTTCTATTATATCGTCCAAACTCTCAACTAGTTTAGCACCTTGTTTAAGCAATAAATGGGGACCGCTGGATAATGGATTATTAATACTACCTGGAACAGCAAAGACTTCACGACCTTGCTCCAGAGCATATTTAGCGGTCACCAACGAGCCACTTTTTTCTGCTGCTTCTATAACTATAGTACCATTTGATAAACCTGAGATTATTCGATTTCTTCTTGGAAAGTTATAGCCAATAGGAGGAATACTCGGGGCAAATTCGCTAACCAAAGTCCCCTGCTCTGAAATTCGCTCAGCCAACTGTATATGTCGTTTCGGATAAATATGCTTAAAACCAGCTCCAAGAACAGCAACTGTATTACCACCAGAATTCATACAAGATTGATGTGCTATTCCATCAATGCCAATTGCCATACCGCTAGTCACTAAAGCATTAGTATACGCCATATCTGTCGCTAAGCGTTTGGTAACCTCTATGCCATAGTGAGTTGGATTTCTACTGCCAACAAAAGCAAACTGTGGCTGATTTAAATAATCTATATTTCCTTTAACAAAAAGAACTAAAGGAGGATTAGGTATTTCAGCAAGAAGCTCAGGATACAAGGAAGCATTTACAGCATAAAGCTCAATATTGTTTCTCTCTAGCCACTTCACTTCGCTTTCAAGTTCTGACCAATTAATTGAGTTTAAATAGTGAATTTGTTCTTCTTTGAAGCCAAAATATTTAAGCTCCTTTGTTGGTATCCTGAACAGTTCAAATACGTCACTTAATAAGTGTGATAACTTTTCATATTGCTTAAAGCCAAATCTGGGGCAATTATGCAAAGCTAACCAATAAACTTTATCATCCATAATAATTATTTCCCTAATAAAGGTAACTCAATCTACAAGCGTAGCTGTTTTTGAATGAGATACTAAGTTATTCCTCTTGTTTACTGTTCATCCAACTGAGTTAAGAGTAAAATCTAACTAATTAGATCATTTATTTAAGAGCAAGATTATGGCTGTTTTAGACGTACTTAGATTTCCGGACGAAAGACTGAGAACCGTAGCTAAAGAGATCACTGAAGTGAACGACGAAATCAAAACATTAGTCGAAGATATGTTTGAAACCATGTATGACGAAAATGGTGTTGGCTTAGCTGCAACTCAAGTTGACCGACACGTTCGTATGTTTGTTTTGGATGTTTCACAAGATGGCGACGAGCCTTACGTATTCATTAATCCTGAAATTATTGCTAAAGAAGGTTCAATGTTAAACGAAGAAGGTTGTTTATCATTACCTCATTGCTACGCAAAAGTTGAAAGAGCGGAAAAAGTAACAATGAAGGCTCTGGACAAAAACGGTAATGAATTTACGAAAGAAGCTGAAGGTTTAATGGCTATTTGTATGCAACACGAGTTAGATCATTTAGATGGAAAACTATTTGTTGATCACTTATCTCCATTAAAACGAGAACGTATTAAAAAGAAACTGGAAAAAGAAGCTCGTTTAGCAGCTAAACAAGGTTAATTAAATGTCAGGGAAAGATTTAAAAGTCATTTTTGCGGGTACACCAGAGTTTGCAGCTAAACATTTAGCAGCTCTAATCGAGCAAGAGTACAATGTTGTTGCTTGCTACACGCAGCCAGACCGCCCTTCAGGTCGAGGAAAAAAGTTACAGCCTAGTGCAGTAAAACAAGTTGCGCTAGAGAACAACATTCCAGTCTGCCAACCTTTGTCATTAAAGAGTGACGAAGCATTAGCTGAATTGGCTAAGTGGGATGCCGATTTAATGATTGTCGTTGCTTATGGTTTATTGTTGCCAAAAGCAGCTCTAGATACACCAAAATTTGGCTGTATTAACGTCCATGGTTCAATTTTGCCTAAATGGCGAGGTGCAGCTCCAATTCAAAGAGCAGTACTTTCTGGTGATAAAGAAACCGGAGTAACAATTATGCAGATGGACGTCGGTTTAGATACTGGTGACATGTTGCTAATTAGAACCTGTGATATTACAGAACAAGATACTAGTGGCTCAATCTATTCGAAATTAGAAGAAATAGGCCCTGGCGCTTTGTTAGAAACTGTTGAGCAAATTGCTGCAGGTACTGTAAAAGCAGAAAAGCAAAATGATGAATTAGCCACTTACGCCCATAAGTTAACGAAGCAAGAAGCTCAAATAGACTGGACTCTTACTGCTGAACAAATAGCACAAAACGTTAGAGGTTATCAGCCATGGCCTGTCGCTTATGCTGATATTCAAGGCAACACAGTTAAAATTTGGCAAGTAGAAGTTTCAGAAGAATCGAATAAACCAGCGGGCGAAGTTATTTCAGCCGACAAAACAGGGATTGTGATTGCAACAGGCAAAGGCTCGATTAGAATTATTCAACTTCAGCCCCCAGGTAAAAAAGCAATGCTTGCTGCAGACTTTTTAAACGGTCGCCAAGATTGGGTAACACCTGGCACGAATTTAATAAAGGCTGATTAATGGCAGCAAATGTAAGAGCACAAGCAGCAAAAGTACTTTCTTTAGTATTGGATAGAGGTAACTCTTTATCCGAGGCCTTACCAAAAGCTCAAGCTTTGGTCGCAGACAAAGATCAAGCTTTACTGCAAGAGATCTGTTTTGGCGTGCTGCGCTTTTTTCCACAATATGACGCTATTACAAATCAGTTATTGAGCAAAAAACTCAAAGGAAAACAGAGAGTTTTTCATCATTTGATCATCGTAGGCTTATATCAGCTAGACAAAATGCGCATACCTGAACATGCAGCAGTAGCAGAAACGGTTAAAGCAACCTCATCTCTTAAAGCTCCAGGCTTGAAAGGTTTAGTTAATGCTTGTTTGCGTAATTTTATGCGCAACACTGAACAGCTGTTCGAGAAGACAAAGAATCAAGTAACTGAACACAGTCATCCAAGTTGGGTTATTAACCGAATTAGAACAGCTTATCCAGACGACTGGCAGCAAGTCTTAGAAAACAATATGCTTCGCTCCCCTATGTGGCTGCGTGTTCAAACATCAAACGTTGAGATTGAAGAATTTACTAAACAATTAGACGAAAAAGGAATTGAGTACGCTCAACCATTAACTAATAAAGCTAGTATATTGTTATCTTCTCCAAAGCCAGTCGAAGCTCTTCCTGGATTCGAACTTGGTTGGTTCGTAGTACAAGACGCAGCAGCTCAACAAGCAGCTCAATTATTAGAACCTCAAGTTGGAGAAACTATACTAGACGCATGTACAGCCCCAGGTGGAAAAGCATGTCACGTATTAGATTTAGCTAATTGTAATTTAGTTGCTACTGACTTGGATAAAAGTCGTCTTGAGCGAGTACAACAGAATTTTACACGTTTGCAGCTGTCAGCAGATATAGTAGCAGGTGATTTATCCGACCAAGAGTTTGTTTCTGAATTTCCAGTATTTGATCGAATTTTACTTGATGCACCATGCTCTGCAACAGGTGTGATCAGGCGACATCCCGATATAAAATGGCTTCGACGAGATGAAGACATTGCTCAACTAGCAGATTTGCAAAAACAAATTCTGCAAAACTTATGGAGTAAGTTGAAACCTGGTGGCACTTTGCTTTACGCAACTTGCTCAATAATGCCTGAAGAAAACAAACAACAAATGTCACAGTTTTTACAACAGACTTCAGATGCTCAATTGATAGCTATCAAAGAAGATGAAACTATTGATAATCCGGGTTGGCAAATACTACCGGGTCAGCATAATATGGATGGATTCTATTATTGCCGACTACAAAAGTTAGCAAAGTAACAATAACGATTGGGTCTTTTACTACCTTACTATGAAGATAATTATCTTAGGCGCAGGACAAGTAGGTGCGACACTAGCGGAGAACTTAGCTGGTGAAGAAAACGAAATTACAGTTATCGACTTAGATGCTGAACGCTTACATGAATTGCAAGACAAGTATGACCTAAACGTTGTTAACGGTCATTGTTCGCACCCAGAAGTATTGCGTCAAGCTGGTGCAGAAGATGCAGATATGGTTATTGCCGTAACGCGCAGTGACGAAGTAAACATGATGGCTTGTCAGATAGCGTATAGCATCTTTAATACCCCAACAAAAATTGCACGTATTCGTTCACAACAATATTTAATGTACAAAGAACAACTGTTCCACAATCATGAGTTACCAGTTGATCATTATATTGCCCCAGAACAATTAGTTATTCAGAATATTCGCCGACTTATCGCCTACCCTGGGGCTTTGCAAGTACTCGAATTCGCAGGCGGCAAAGTATCTTTAGTAGCAGTAAAAGCTTATTACGGTGGTTCATTAGTTGGTTATGCTTTATCTGCTTTGAAAGAACACATGCCAACAGTAGAAACCCGTGTAGCGGCAATTTATCGCAAAGGTAAAGCAATTAAGCCACTGGGAACGACTGTTATCGAAGCAGATGACGAAGTGTTTTTTGTTGCAGCATCAAAGCATATTCGTTTAGTTATGAACGAGTTGCAAAAACTCGAGGACAGTTACAAGCGCATTATGATAGTTGGAGGCGGTAACATTGGTGCCGGCTTAGCTAGAATCTTAGAAAGAGAATACAGAGTGAAGCTGATTGAAAGAGATCCAAAACGCTCAGCTTATCTTTCTGAAAGATTAGAGCACACCGTTGTATTTACAGGAGACGCTTCTGATCAGGAATTATTATCAGAAGAAAAAATTGACCAAACCGACGTTTTCATTGCCGTGACCAACGATGATGAGGCTAATATTATGTCAGCTATGTTAGCAAAGCGTATGGGCGCTCAAAAAACTATGGTACTGATTCAACGTAGTGCTTATGTTGATTTGGTGCAGGGTGGAGAAATCGATATAGCGATATCACCTCAGCAAGCAACAATATCTGCATTATTAACCCACGTTAGAAGAGCTGATATTGAAAATGTCTATTCATTGCGCCGTGGAGCTGCAGAAGCAATTGAAGCTATAGCCCATGGTGATGAGAACAGTTCAAAAGTAGTAGGTAGAGCAATTCAAGAACTAAAATTGCCACCAAGAACAACAATTGGTGCGATTGTACGTGACAACGAAGTGTTAATAGCGCACGATGATACAGTAATTCAAAGTAACGACCATGTTATTTTGTTTTTAGTCGATAAAAAATACATAACGGAAGTGGAGAAACTGTTCCAGGTGAACGCGTTCTTCCTATAACAATAACTATGAACGACCACAATAATAACGAACAACAAAACGAATACTTAGTACCAGGTTATAGCTCTGGTCACTTTATGAAGTGGCTAGTATTGAGCTTTGTTATGATAGCTGGCTTAGCATACATGGCTTATAACTTTGGAAGTAATGAAAACCAACGCAAAGTTAATAGATTAAGTAAGCAGTTACAAACTTACGGTGAAGTCGAGTCCTTAGAAAGTATAGTTTCTCAATTCCAGTCAATTAGCAGGGATATAAAGCTGTCTAAAAATGAAAGAGATAGACTGACAAACCTATTAGATCAACTAGTAACTCATAAAACAAGCTTGGCAAGTTCAGAGGCCGAACTAAAAAAGGTAAAGACAGAACTCGCTAGAATTAATGATGATTATCAAAGCCAGATTGATGCATTACAAGCTCATAACCAAGAGTTAGAGACACAAGTTGCAGAATTAGAAGAAGCAATGTCTTATGTTCAAGGCTCAGTTAAAACTTTCACTGTAAGTGTATTCGACTCTTTCCAGATCTTAGACGACTCATCATCGCGTATTGGTTTGCAAAAAATACTAAATACAGGCTCAGCTCAAATCAACGTAGGTAATGCTTTAATGTTTTTCCACGTTGGGCACACTCTAAGATTTCGTTTCTCACCAAATTGGTTGTGTGATATCACTCTAATTAAAATAGATGATGATTCAGAAAAAGTAGAGTTTGAGTACGTTTGTAAAATAAATTAACGAAATTGGGCGTTAGCCCTATTTCGTTGTTCAAACTAAGCTTGTCTTTGAAACAACTAAATACTCTCTCTAGTCCCACTCATTGCCCTAACTTTTAAAGCAAAGCGCTTAGATATACAGGCAACTAATATCGATAAAAAAGATCTGGTAGAAGATACTTCATACCGATCAAAATCCCCATAGTTACGAGTAATATCATTACTACTCGCTCTTCAAGCTGAGAACGTTCGGTTTTGTAACCTCGAATCAGTAAAAATAGCGCAACAAAAAACAATATGTCTTTTAAAGTCTCTAACATTTTAATTCCTTATATTTTAAGCAGTTGCCTAATATCTATTAGGCAACTAACTAGATTACTCTCTGTGGTAACCCGAAGTATCTACTTCACTCCAGTCTATGCTATCCCATTCAGCTTGGATTGAACCAAACCAATAGAAAACATCATAAACAATACCACTTCCAGAGACTTGATTGATTTCTTGTTTAGATAATTCTTGCATAATGCTCTCCTTATTTTTTACTGTCGTATCCATCGTTATAACCATTGTATGCATCTCTAACTGCATCTGCAGCGCCAATGCTTACTAGCGCAATTTCAATTGCTTTGAACCAAGCAATACCACCGTTAACTTGCTCTACTTCACTTACGTTTAATTCACGCATAATATAAACTCCTTTTATCCAATCTGTTTCCCTAAGAAATAAATTGGGTTATTTAAATGCTAATTTCCATTAGCGGTTAATAGGCTAACTCTAGAGCTTGCTCTAGCAAGCTTTATAATCAGCTCCCTATTCTCTAATAAGCACAAAGCATTATTAGAAAATTCTATTTAGTGCTGTTGCTATACACTAGAAACAAACACTGTTATCCCTAAAGCGCATAATTTAAAACACAAAAAATTAGCGACTATTAAGCTTTCAGTTTGAGTAAACAAACCTTCGAGTACCCAAAAAAGAAACTTAAAATAAAGCTAGTTCTAGATTTTTATTTAGGCAAGTTTTGTTTGGTCGGATGAGATCATATTTGCTGCGGTTACGAGCTATAGCTAAAAACAACATTCAGCTATAGCTAGCTCAAGAGACTTACTTAAACCAAATGAAAATGGAGAAGGAATGGAGCCCTAAAATAAATTAAGGGCTTTTTCTATAACATGCGAAGTAGGTTATTAACTTCGCCAGAACACAGGGGTAAACAGTACTAAAAGAGTGAATACTTCTAATCGACCAAATACCATGGCCAACATCAATACCCACTTCGCACTATCGGTCACTGACGCATAATTCGAAGCAACATCACCTAAACCAGGACCTAAATTATTTAGCATAGCGGCTGTTGCTGTGAATGCCGAGATGTTGTCTAAGCCAGTACCAATCAAAGCGAGCATAATTACAACAAACACAAGTGCATAGGCGGAAAAAAAGCCCCAAACAGCTTCGACTACTCTATCGGGCAAAGCTTTCTTACCCAGCTTAATCGAGAACATAGCTTTAGGATGAACTAAACGGCTTATTTCACGCATCCCCTGCTTAAACAATAAGATAACTCTAACTACCTTTAAGCCGCCGCCTGTTGAACTAGCGCAGCCTCCAATGAAAGAACTAAAGATCAAAAGTATAGGCAAAAACAATGGCCAAGATGCAAAGTCGGTGGTGGCAAAACCTGCTGTAGTCGAAATTGAAACAGCTTGAAATAAGGCTTGGTCTAATGCAACTACCTTACTGTCAAAAACGTCCTGCTCCATTAACACAAACCAACAAAGTAAAACTAAAGCTAGTTGTATATACAGAAATATCCTAAATTCTGGATCTCTAATGTATTGTTTAATTGAACGATTAGTTACTGCTGCATAGTGCAGAGAGAAATTTGCGGCAGATATCAATAAGAACACAACGCAAACTAAGTTAATAGCAGAGCTGTTAAAGTACCCCATGCTTGCGTCATGAGTCGAGAAACCACCTATGGCAACGGTGGAGAATGAATGGCTGATAGCATCGAACACGTCCATTCCAGCTAACCAGTACGCAGCAGCACAAAGTAGTGTTAATGCAGCGTAAATATACCAAAGGTGCTTCGCAGTATCGGCAATTCTAGGCGTCATCTTAGAGTCTTTCATTGGCCCAGGAGTTTCGGCTCTGTAAAGCTGCATGCCACCAACTCCTAAGATAGGTAGGATGGCCACAGCCAATACAATAATTCCCATACCGCCTAGCCACTGCAACTGTTGACGATAAAACTGAAATGCTTTCGGCAGATAATCTAACCCTGTTAAAACTGTAGCTCCTGTTGTTGTTAAACCAGAGAATGATTCAAAGAATGCATCTGTTAGCGCTATCTGCGGAGTGGTGGAAAAAATAAAAGGTAAGGCACCGAATGAGCCTAATACCAACCAGAAAAAGACGACAATTAAGAACCCTTCCCTTGCTCTTAAGTCCGCTTTTTGAAATCGATTTGGGTACCAAATCATTAAACCTGCAATAAGGTTAAAGAAAAATGCAATAACAAAAGGCAAACCACCGCCATCGCCATAAATCAGTGACACAAGTGCTGGTGGCAACATAGCGACACTAAACATTGCAACCAAAAGCCCCAGAATTCTGACAATGGTACGGTATTGCATGACTTTCCTACTATTAGACTGCTATTTTAAACCAAGATCTCGAGTCATATTTTCATTGCGCTCACGGTGCACTATGATGTTATCTTCAATACGAATTCCACCGTAAGGTTTGAACTCTTCTACTTTGGCCCAATTCACCATTTGCTCTTTGTCAGTACCCTTTAAGTCAGCTAAAAGAGAGTCAATAAAGTAAAGCCCTGGTTCAATTGTAAAAATCATATCCGCTTCGATGCCACGAGTTGTGCGTAAATATGGATGTGACTCTGGAGACGCTATGTGAGTGCCTCTTTCATCAGCCATAAAGCCACCAACATCATGAACTTGCAAACCAAGGTGATGACCCAAGCCGTGAGGGAAGAAAGTACGAGTCAACTGGCTCTCTACAGCTTGTTCAGCTGGTACTTTGATAACATTAAATTGCGATAATATTTCGGCAATACGTTCATGCGTAGCAATATGCAAGTCGACATATGAACCACCGGGTTTTAACCCCGCAGCCATTTCTAACGTTACATTGTCTAACGCCTGGATCATTTCAGAAAACTCATCTTTCTGATTAAAAGAGTAAGTTCTAGTAATGTCTGCTGCGTAGCCATTAAATCCAGCCCCAGCATCGATCAAGAAGCTTTTTGGATTCTTAGGCTTAGTTCTAAGAAAGTGAGTGTAATGCAAAATAGCAGCATTTTCGTTTAGCGCTACGATGTTGCCATATGGTGTTTCAGTCTCCATATGCTGACACGCAGCTAAGTATGCTTGCTGAATTCCAAATTCAGACTCTCCAGCATAAAAAGCATCTTTCGCAGCTTGATGAGCGGTAACAGCAAGTCTGTTAGCTTCTCTCATGCATACTTTTTCGTAATCTGTCTTATATGCTCTGTAATAATGTAGAAAATGCACAATCTCATCAGGATTGATATGACCAAAGCTCAAAGCCTGTGCCACATCGACATTTTGTCCTAAATACGCAATATTTTCTCTGTCGTACGGAAGTAATTGCCCTACGTCTGAAGGATTTTTCAGATAAACAATATCAAACTCTTTAGTCCAATAATCTGTTGGTTCATCAGGTACTTTGTGCCAAAAGTCGACAGGTCGAAAGAATATAAGTTTTGGTTTTGAAGCACCGTCAACAACTAGCCAACAATGAGGATTATCAATAACAGGTAACCACGCCTTAAACTGAGGATTAACTTTGAATGGATAGTCCATATCATCCAAAAACTGGCGAATAGGTTGACCACTATGAATAACTAAAGCATCAATTCTTTCATTGCTTAATACTTTTGATGTCAGTTGCTGTAGACGACTAATGTGAGCTGGATAAAGTTCAGCTAGTTGCTGTTGTAGAGACATGAATCACCTCTCCTGTTATTTTTCAGCGAGTTTAGCACTTATGGCTAGTAGGATAAATATATGAAAGATAAACAGTCTCTAAGTTAAAAACTTGGGGTAATTTCAACTTCATCTAAATTAGAAAAAACCTCAGAATCTCGTTCCAACAACTGTTGATAAACTTCAGTATAAGCAGTTACTGCTTTCACATAGTTGCGAGTTTCTTTGTAAGGTATAGTTTCTATCCAAGCATCAGCTGGCATATTTTCTTTTGGTAACCAACGTTTAACCTTCGCAAAACCGGCATTATAAGCTGCCGTTGCAACGATTGGATTCCCCTTAGACTTTTCAATCAAATACGCTAAATAATTCGTTGCAAACTTGGCATTCTGTTCAGGTTTAAATAACTGCCCACGTTTAACTTTACGCTTTGCCATATAACTTGCCGTACTGGGTTTAATTTGCATTAAACCAGCAGCCCCAGCTGAAGAATAAGCATCATGCATAAATGAACTCTCTCTTCTGGTTATTGCAAACACATGCGCGGGATCTAACTTATTTTTTTGTGCAGAATTCAACAGTAAGCTTTTATGAGCTAGTGGAAATCTTAAATTTACATCATTTAGATAACCTACTTCAGCTAAGGTGAAAATAGGCCTGTCATACCACCCCCAATTATGCGCTAACTTTGCAGCAGCTAATTTTTCTCTATCAGTGAGAGATCTACTCAGTAGATTCCACTCTTTTCTTGCAGCAGTAAAACGTTCTAACTTAAACAGTTCATAAGCCCTTTGTAGCGCTTCATTTTTGCCCACGTTAGCAAACTCAGAATCCGTTATACTCAACGGAACGTGGCGTAGATTACCTTGTAATCCCACTTTATCCGCAGCTAAAAAGCCATAATAATCTCTACGCTCAGACAACTCATTAAATGCTCTCTGAGACCAACCAGTATCACCTAGTTGCTCTAACGCTCTAGCTTTCCAATACAGAATTGATTCATCTGCCTGCATGTGCTCTGGTAACGTATTAACAATATTAAGAGTATCTTGCCATTCTCCATGCTTAAGGCTGTACGCTAAACGCCATTGTTTGACCGACTCATCGACTACCTCTTCAGGTACTCTGAGTAGCCAGTCTAAGCCATCTTCATGCGAAGATACGGCAAACGCAATGGCAATTTTTTTCCTTGTAGTAATATCTTGTTCTTGAGTTACAGGAAATCGATGAGCAACCTGCTGCCATAAATGCTCTACTTTTTCTGGCGCAACAAAAACGAGTTTATTTATTGCGTATAAAAAAACTTTTAATTCATTGCGGTCGTAGTTTTTAAAAAAAGAGGTTTTAGCTATGTTTGCTGGTCGAGAGACCGCCTTTTTCCATAGTTTAGATAGGTGTTTATTGCTTTTATCAACAAACTTATTCAAGTACGGTAATAGCCGATAATTCTTTGCCTTAGCAGCTAACTCAATGCGTTTTAGCGCAACATGGCTAGTGAGATTTCCATCTTTTTTCCAAACATCAAATATGTAATTACATTCTTTTGGTTGCGAATAAGGAGCTAGCCAAAGTTCCTCAACCTTTTCCAAAACAGCATACTTGCCAGCGCCATTTTGCAATTGCCAAGTAAGATTCAAACAGGCTAACTTTGCATCTCCAGTATCAACATACTCTTCTAAAAATGCTTGCCTCAATTGCCTCTTAGCTAAGTAACTCAGCCAAGACTTACGCAAACGGTGACTAAATGGTGCGTCAGGGTACTGTTGCAATAAGCGTTTAATTCGGCGTTTATTTCCCAAAGAGAGCTTTCTTTGTAGGTACACAGCTTCGGCATAAGGAGCAAGGGGATAATCTTTTATTTTAAGAGCTTGTGACAGATAACTACTCTTAGTGCCATACCGAGCTTCATGTTCAGCTTTGAGAAAAGTTTCCCTAATTTCAGAGAGTTCTTGTGGCGTAGAAGCCTTAGCAGTAAAGGCTGATAACAATATCAGTAAACCTAACTTTACTTTTGCAGCCTTATTAAACATAGAAAACCCTACACAAACCCTTCTGACCGAACCAGACTAAAATACAATGCGAGTAGCAATTAATACTAAATGATAAAAACACTTTATCAAAGTATATGACTTTGTTGCTTTGCTGACTCGTTATAACTGACTAAATACAATTCGTAAACAATTAGCTAAAAGCAATGCTTATACCAGTATGTTGAGAGTTACCAATTAATTTAGTTGCTTTTTGATAAAAGCCAAGCGACACTAACTGGTCTAATCAGTTGAGGTTTAGAATAAAAACAAGGGAGAAAAACATGCTCTTTAAAGGTGAATCGCTGACAGTTTCACTACTTGAAAATGGTATTGCCGAATTCAAGTTTGATGCAGCTGGCTCAGTAAATAAGTTTGATCAACAAACCATTCAAGATTGTCGCGATGCCGTAACCGCAATCAACGCAAGCGCAGACGTTAAAGGGGTTCTTTTCACTTCAGGTAAATCAACATTCATCGTTGGTGCCGATATCACAGAATTTTTAAAATCATTCCAAGCAAGTGAAGAAGAACTGGTAAGTTGGGTAAAAGCTAGCTCAGACATGTTCGATAGCATTGAAGATATTAAGGTACCTACTGTCACAGCAATTAACGGCTTCGCATTAGGCGGAGGCTTTGAGCTATGCTTGGCAACAGATATGCGTGTAGCTGATGAAACAGCACAAGTTGGTTTGCCTGAAACTAATTTAGGTTTAATTCCAGGTTTTGGCGGCACAGTTCGTTTACCAAGACTTATTGGTCCAGATAACGCTTTAGAATGGGTTACTTTAGGTAAACCTCAAAAGCCTAAAGCCGCATTAGCAGTTGGTGCTATTGATGCTCTTACAAGCTCAGACAAGTTAATCGAAGTAGCAACCTCTATGCTGCAAAATGCAATAGACGGAAAGCTGGACTGGCAAAGTAAACGTCAGCGCAAACTGTCACCAATAGCCTACTCTGAAACAGAACTAGAGAATGCAGTAGTTGTAGCTAAAACTATGGTTGCTGCAAAAGCAGGTAAACACTATCCAGCAGCTATGGCCGCGGTAGATTCAGTATTATCAGGCGCTCCATTAGTTCGTGATGAAGCAATGCGTATTGAAAATGCTAACTTTGCGAGATTAGCAAAAACCGACACAGCAACCGCTATGATCGGTACTTTCATGAATGATCAGTACGTGAAAGGCCTAGCTAAGAAAGCAGCAAAAGCTAGTACCCACAAACTTGAAAAGGCAGCAGTATTAGGTGCTGGCATTATGGGAGGAGGCATTGCTTATCAGTCTGCTTCCAAAGGCACACCTATTGTGATGAAAGACATTAATCAAGGTGCGCTTGATCAAGGTATGGGCGAAGCTTCTAAGATCTTGAATAAGAAACTAGCTAAAGGTCGCTTAGATGGCAAAAAGCTTGCGCAAACATTAACAAACATCACTCCTACATTGAGCATGGACGTGATTAAAGACACAGATTTTGTTATTGAAGCCGTAGTAGAAAACCCAGCTATTAAAGCAAGTGTTTTGGCTGAGACAGAAAAAACAGTTTCAGAACATACAATCTTAACTTCCAACACATCAACAATTTCAATTAATAAACTAGCTGAGAGTCTAGAACGTCCTGAAAAGTTCTGTGGTATGCACTTCTTCAACCCAGTGCCTCTTATGCCGTTGGTTGAAGTTATCCGTGGCGAAAAAACATCAGATGAAACTATCGCAGCGACCGTTGCTTACGCTAGTAAAATGGGTAAAACAGCAATTGTAGTTAACGACTGCCCAGGCTTCTTTGTAAACCGAGTATTATTCCCTTACTTCTCAGGCTTTAGCTTATTATTGAATGATGGAGCTAACTTTACTGCAGTTGATAAAGTAATGGAGCGTGAGTTTGGCTGGCCAATGGGTCCAGCATATTTATTAGATGTTGTTGGTATTGATACCGCTGATCACTGTACAGATGTTATGGCAAATGGCTTCCCTACTCGTATGCCAAAATCAGATAAAGACCCTGTAACGCTTCTTTATAAAAATGATATGTACGGTCAAAAGAATGGCAAAGGCTTTTATACCCATACTCTTGATAAACGAGGCAAACCTAAAAAGTCAGTTGAAGATTCAACTTTAGAATTATTAGCAGCTGTTGCGCCAGGTAACAAAGACTTTGATAAGCAAGAAACTATTGACCGTCTGATGATCCCTATGATCAATGAAACAATTCGTTGTTTAGAAGAAGGTATTGTTGCTTCTCCTTCTGAAGCTGACTTAGCACTTTTATATGGTTTAGGTTTCCCTCCATTCAGAGGCGGTATATTCCGTTACGTTGATACTGTAGGTTTGGCTGAGTTTGTTACTAAAGCAGACAAATATGCAGACTTAGGTGAGATTTATCAAGTAACCGATAAGACTCGTGAAATGGCGGCCAATGGTCAAACTTTTTATCAAGTATATTCAGCGTAAGTTAGGAGAGAAAACATGAGTAATGTAGTTATTGTAGATTGCGTACGTACCGCAATGGCAAAGGCTAGAAACGGCATGTTCGAACATGTTCGCGCTGAAGACTTATCAGCTGCCGTTATGAAATCGTTATTACAACGTAATCCAGCAGTTAATGCTGCTGAGTTAGATGACGTTATTTGGGGTTGCGTAATGCAAACTCTGGAACAAGGTTTTAACGTAGGTCGTCAAGCAGCTTTGTTAGCAGGTATCCCAACATCTGTTCCAGCTGTAACGGTTAACCGTTTATGTGGTTCATCAATGCAAGCTCTGCACGATGCAGCGGCAAAAATTATGTCTGGCCAAGGAGACATGTTTATTATTGGTGGCGTTGAGCATATGACTCACGTACCTATGACTCACGGAATTGACTTCCACCCTGCGTTAAATTTAACAACGGCTAAAGCTGCCGGCTCAATGGGCTTAACAGCTGAAGCTCTTGCTCGTAAACACGACATCAGCCGAGAAATGCAAGATGAGTTTGGAGCTCGCTCTCACAGACTCGCTCATGAAGCAACACTAGAAGGTCGCTTTGCAAATGAGATTATTCCTGTTGAAGGGCACGATGCAAATGGCGCATTGACTATGTGTGACTATGACGAAGTAATTCGTCCAGAAAGCACACCTGAAACGATGGCTGGTTTGCGCCCTGTCTTCAATCCTGTAAATGGAACAGTAACAGCAGGCACCTCTTCAGCACTTTCTAACGGTGCATCAGGCATGTTAGTCATGAGTGAAGAAAAGGCGAATGCATTAGGTTTACCAATCAGAGCGAAAATCAAAGCAATGGGCGTTTCCGGATGTGAACCTTCAACTATGGGTTGGGGTCCAGTTCCAGCAACGGAGATTGCATTGAAACGCGCAGGTATTTCTATAGATGAAATCGGTCAATTCGAGTTAAACGAAGCTTTCGCTGCTCAAGCATTATCAGTTGTGAAAGGTCTTGGTATTGAAGATCGTATGGACGATATAAATCCTAACGGAGGAGCTATAGCACTAGGCCATCCATTAGGTTGTTCAGGAGCTAGAATTTCTACCGCTCTAATAAACAATATGGAAAGAGCTGATGCCAAGTACGGCTTGGCAACTATGTGTATCGGCTTTGGTCAGGGTATCGCTACCATTTTCGAAAGACCTTAGTCTTCATCAACTTACCATGCTGTGGATAATTAACCACAGCATGAACCTATATCCCAACCTAACACTTCCTTTCATAACTTGAAGAAAGTTGACATAAATAATATTGAGTGTTAACAATAGTGTTGAACATAAAACACAAAAAAATAGAAAGGAAGAATAATGAAAAATAAATCTAAAAAAATCCTATGGACAGTCGTTTTTTCAACTTTAATAGGTGCATCAGGTTATGTATATGCTGGCGGCTGTAATTCTCCTTGGTGCTGGATAGATAGCTCATGCGACCAATGCCAAATTTCAGTTTAATTTAATACTTAGATTAAGAGAGCAACTTTGTTGCTCTTTTTTATCTCACCCCTTTACTTACTAGAGCTGTGCTCTTCTCATATTGATATTTATTAACTCAAGCTTTTACTTCAATTGGTATAATTAGGTAGAATAATCAAAACAACTTTTTACTGTTACCAACTCTTTAATTGAGGAAAAAGCAATCTTGGCTCCTTCAAGTTTAAACCCAGATCAACAACTCGATGCATTAGGATTAAGATGTCCAGAACCCGTTATGATGGTTAGAAAAGCAATTAGGGGGATGGAAGTAGGACAAACATTATTAATTACCGCAGATGATCCAGCCACGGTTAGAGATATCCCTTCATTTTGTCGATTCATGGGACATGAACTGGTTGAACAACAAGCCGAAGAGTTACCTTATTCTTTTTTAATCAAAAAAGCTGATTAATACTTAGCTTTTTTAGTTTTCGATTTAGACTTTAATGAGCTAACTCTTAAGTGAGTAGGATTGCCCTGCTCATTTAATTTTAATTCAAACAAATATCGCCCCGAGTACTTCAAATCAAATTCAAGAGGCTTTTGAATTGGTGTTACTGCATCATTTTCATTGTCATAATCACAATCTAATTCAAGCCAATTATTTAAGACTACGGTTCTTAATTTAGGTTTGGTATAGCCACAGTTTTTATCTGCGCTCCAAGCCCTATCGGCAATAACGATTTGATACGGATTGCCATCGTATTTAATATCAGTAATTAAAAACTTTATTCCTTTTTCTTCATTAGTCTTAAAAGCAAATTCAGGTAAAGCTTGCCAATACGTGAACTCTCCCTTTAAGAACAACGGACTTTCTTTCTTATTTTCAGCTCTAGGCATAGAAGGGATCGTACAAGCAACTAACAAAAATACAGTGGTAAAAATTATAAATAAACGCATACACTCCCCTAGTATTGTTTTGTCAACGTCTCAGTATTTATTTAAGCATAAGTTACACCAGAGTGAATAACATCAAGCTTATAAAACAAAAAGGCCAGCATAACGCTGGCCTTCATCCAATAAATCTTAGTTTCTAAAGAACTGAAATATCAGCAGTATGCATAAATAAGCTCTGCAGCTCAGCTAAGATAGCCAGTCGGTTATTCTTAACTTTTTCATCATCTGCCATTACCATCACGTTATCAAAGAACTCGTCAATAACGCTACGTAAGTCAGCTAGTTTTTCTAAACCAAGTTGATAATCACCTTGTTCGTACGCAGCTTTAACCGCAGGGGTTACAGTAACAAGTTGTTCAACCAACGCTTTCTCTGCATTGTCAGCTAATAGGCTCTGGTTAATATCCGTGAACTCACCTTTACCATTTTTAGCAAGAATATTGTTTACACGCTTATTAGCCGCAGCTAAAGCGACAGCTGCATCTAATTTGGCAAAGTTAACCACTGCATTTACACGGCGCTCGAAATCCAAAGCTGAAGTTGGACGTTTAACTTCCACCGCTCTGATCACTTCAACTTTAACGCCCTGCTCTTGATAGTGAGCTTGGAAACGACCTAGCATGAAGTCGATTACGTCATCGATAACTTTTTCATTTGTTAACTTGTCACCGAATAAACCTTTTGCAAACTCAGCAACTTGTTTAAAGTCGATGTTTAATTCTTTCTCAATCAAGATACGAATAATACCTATCGCTGCTCTTCTAAGAGCAAACGGGTCTTTATCACCTTTAGGGTGCTGACCAATACCGAAGATACCAACTAAAGAATCAAACTTATCAGCAAGCGCCACTGCACAAGCTTCTAATGAGCTTGGTAGTTCATCACCAGCAAAGCGAGGCATATACTGTTGATATAAAGCATCAGCAACGACTGGATCTTCACCATCATTCAAAGCGTAGTATTTACCCATAACACCTTGAATATCAGTAAACTCCATAACAACTTCTGTCATTAAGTCAGTTTTTGATAGTAAACCAGCACGCTCAGCTAATGCTTTATTAGCACTGATATTTTCGGCAATAAAACCAGCTAGCTTAGCAATGCGCTCTGATTTGTCTTTTAAAGTACCAAGTTGCTTTTGGAATAGTACAGTTGCAAGACTTTCTAAACGAGATTCAAGCGTATGCTTTTTGTCTGTGTTATAGAAAAATTCAGCATCCGCTAATCTTGGTCTAACAACCTTTTCATTACCTTCGATAACTTGAGTTGGGTCTTTACTCTCAATGTTAGAAATGAAAACAAACTTAGGGATCAATTTATCAATTGAATTTCCGCTTTCGTCTTGCCCTTCACAAAGTAATGGGAAGTACTTTTGATCGTCCTTCATTGTATAGATTAACGCTTCAGCAGGTACATCTAAGAAGCGTTCTTCAAAGCTACCAACTAGTGCTACAGGCCATTCAACTAATGATGTAACTTCATCTAGTAAGTCTGCATCTTCAATTGTTTTAGCACTGTGTTTAGCACTTGCCGCCGCCATTTGCTCTACAATCATGGCCTGGCGTTTATTGTAATCTACAACAACATGTGCCGCTTCCAAGTCAGCTTCATAGCTATTTGCATTTGCTACTTGAACTAGACCTCTATGGTGGAATCTATGACCTTGAGATAAATTTCCAGACTCTAAACCTAGAACAGAAGCAGGCAATACTTTATCACCATACATAGCAATCAGAGTGTGAACAGGGCGAATGAATTCTTCTCGACCACTGCCCCAACGCATCGGCTTAGGGATTGGTAATTGCTTAATAGCTTGAGCAATAAAACCTTCTACTAACTCTTCAAGAGTTTTACCTGCAACAGATGCAACATGAAGTAACCATTCGCCTTTGTCAGTCTTATGACGACCAGCTTCTGAAACTTCAATACCACAACCTCTTGCCCACCCCATTGCTGCTTTAGTTGGGTTACCATCGGCATCAAATGCAGCTTGGATAGCAGGGCCACGTTTTTCAACTTGTTTATCCGCTTGCTTAGCTTGTAAGCTATTAATACGAACAGCTAAACGTCTTGGAGCTGCAAACCACTCAACTGAGTCGAAACTTAATTCTGCAGATTCTAATTGAGCGACTAAGCCATCTCTAAATCCTAAAGCTAATTTCTTAAGTGCTTTTGGTGGTAACTCTTCTGTACCTAATTCAATCAGTAAATTTTCAGTAGTCATATTAGTTATCTACCTTTTCATTGCACATAGGGAAGCCTAAAGCCTCACGAGCATCATAGTAAGCTTGAGCACATGCTTTAGCTAAAGTGCGCACGCGTAAGATGTATCTTTGTCTCTCGGTAACAGAAATAGCGTGACGAGCATCAAGCATGTTAAATGCATGAGATGCCTTCATTACTTGCTCATATGCAGGTAAAGGCAAACCAGCTTCAATTAGCTTTTGACTTTCTTTTTCAGCTTCATCAAATTCATTAAACAAGGCTGGAACGTTTGCATGTTCAAAGTTGTAAGTTGATTGTTCTACTTCGTTTTGATGGAAAACATCACCATATGTGACTTTACCCATAGGACCATCAGTCCAAACAAGATCATAAATGCTGTCGACACCTTGCAAGTACATAGCTAAACGCTCAAGACCATAAGTGATCTCACCTGTAACAGGAGAACACTCCAAACCACCAACTTGCTGGAAGTAAGTAAACTGAGTTACTTCCATACCATTGAGCCATACTTCCCAACCTAAACCCCAAGCACCTAGCGTAGGAGACTCCCAGTTGTCCTCTACGAAGCGAATATCATGAACTAGAGTGTCGATACCTAGTTCCTCTAAAGAGCCCAAATAAAGCTCCTGGATGTTCTTAGGGGACGGCTTTAACATTACCTGAAATTGGTAATAATGCTGTAAACGATTTGGGTTTTCACCATAGCGTCCATCGGTAGGTCTACGACATGGTTGTACATATGCACTACTGATTGGCTCAGGGCCTAGTGAGCGCAAAAATGTCATAGGGTGGAAAGTACCAGCACCAACTTGCATATCAAGAGGTTGAATAATCACACAACCTTGTCTGGCCCAGTATTCTTGCAAGGCTAAAATTAAGCCTTGGAAAGTATTGATATCGTATTTGCTCATAATTTTTACTGTGTATTAAAAAACAAAATCTCGGGGAGAAGAAATTCACCCCGAGATATAATAATTTTGGCTTGGTTAGCTATTAAACATCTAAGTTAGCCACTTTCAATGCGTTCTGGTCAATGAACTCTCGACGTGGCTCTACTTGATCACCCATCAGAGTGGTGAAGAGCTGATCACAAGCTATTGCATCTTCAATTGTCACCTGTAGCATTCTTCGAGTTTCAGGATCCATTGTTGTTTCCCATAATTGCTCAGGGTTCATTTCACCCAAACCTTTATAGCGCTGTATATACAGGCCACGTTTAGATTCTTTCATTAACCACTCTACGCCTTCACCAATATTAGCAATAGGCATACGCTTTTCACCACGACTCACATACGCACCTTGTTCCAACAGGTCTAAGTTAATTGCTGAAACTTGAGCTATTTGTGCAAACTCAGATGACTCAATAAAGTCTTTAGTGAATGGGTAATCTCTATCTACACCGTGTTGACGAACTCTGATGTTAGGTAGAGTTAAGCCACGCTCTTCATCTTTTTCAGTTAGAGCTGTGTATACAACCCCTTCTGTTTCTACTTCATTTAAGTATTTAACAAAGTTGTTAACCCAAGATTCTACTTTAGCTGCATCTGTTAAATCTGCACCAGCAATTAAAGGTTGGAACATTAAACCAGATAGTATTTTTGGATTTACTTTCTTAGCTAAACGAGAAGTAGCATTTTCAGAAGTATGATATTGATTTATTAACTTCTCTAACTCTGCACCATTAATAGCAGGTGCTTGCTCATTTACATGTAGAGTCGCACTTTCAATAGCAAGTGTAGTTAAGTATTCAGTTAGTACTTCATCATCTTTAATGTAACGTTCTTGCTTACCTTTTTTAACTTTATATAAAGGAGGTTGAGCAATATAAATATAACCACGCTCTACCAACTCAGGCATTTGGCGATAGAAGAAAGTTAGTAATAAAGTACGGATGTGAGAACCATCGACATCGGCATCGGTCATGATAATGATATTGTGGTATCTCAATTTCTCAGGATCGTATTCATCTCGACCAATACCACAGCCAAGTGCAGTAATTAGAGTACCTACCTCTTGTGAAGAAATCATTTTATCAAAACGAGCTTTCTCTACATTAAGAATCTTACCTTTAAGAGGCAATATAGCTTGGTTCTTACGATTTCGACCCTGCTTAGCTGAACCGCCAGCTGAGTCACCCTCCACTATGTATAGTTCTGACTTACCAGGATCTTTTTCCTGACAATCCGCTAATTTACCAGGTAGGCCTGCAATATCTAATGCACTCTTACGGCGAGTCATTTCACGAGCTTTACGCGCCGCTTCACGAGCTCTTGCTGCATCAACGATTTTCATCGCAATACTCTTAGCTGTACCAGGGTTTTCTAGTAGATACTCTTGAAGTTTTTCACCCATTGCTTGTTCTACAGCTGGCTTAACTTCAGAAGAAACTAGTTTATCTTTAGTCTGAGAAGAGAATTTAGGATCTGGCACTTTAACAGATATAACAGCTGTTAAACCTTCACGAGCATCATCACCAGAAGCCGAAACTTCTACTGAATTCTTACCTTTACCTTTGTTCAAACCTTCTGACTGCATGTAGTTATTTAACGTTCGAGTCAGGGCTGCTCTAAAGCCAGATAAGTGAGTACCACCATCTCGCTGCGGAATATTATTGGTAAAACATAAAATACTCTCTTGGAATGAGTCATTCCATTGCATCGCAATTTCAACAACAATGCCATCTTCTTTTTCTAGAGAGAAATAGAATACCTCTTCATTAACAGGTGTTTTGTTTGTATTTAGGTAATCTACGAATGCCTTGATGCCACCTTCAAAGAAGAAATGTTCTTTTTTATCTTCTTCTCTTTCGTCAATAATGCGAATTGATACACCAGAGTTTAAGAATGATAACTCACGGATACGCTTGACTAAGATATCAAAGTGGAAAGTAATGTCAGAAAATATTTCAGGGCTAGGCCAGAAACGTACTTCTGTACCAGTTTCAGTTGCATCTCCAACAACAGCTAGAGGCGCTTTAGGCTCACCTAAATGATACTCTTGCTCGTGTAGTTTACCGTCACGACGAATGCTAAGAACCAACTTATCACTCAGTGCGTTTACAACTGAAACACCTACGCCGTGAAGACCACCAGAAACCTTATAGCCTGAGTCTTCACCACCAAACTTACCACCTGCGTGTAGAACTGTCATGATAACTTCTGCAGCAGAAACCCCTTCCTCAGGGTGAATTTCTGTTGGGATACCACGACCATTGTCTTTAACCGACACTGAACCATCTAAGTGAATTTTGACAACTATGTCACTACAGTGTCCAGCTAAGGCTTCATCTATTGAGTTATCTAAAATCTCAAACACCATGTGATGTAGGCCTGAACCATCATCAGTGTCACCAATGTACATACCTGGACGTTTACGAACAGCATCAAGACCTTTCAGTACTTTGATACTCGACGAATCGTATTCAGTTTCTACGGACATAACTGCTCCATATCTATTGCTCTGATTGTTCCATGTTCCACGTGGAACACATTTACAGAATCAGTGTATTTGTTAAATTCCATTGCTATTTTATTTTCTATCCCTGTGACAAAAATCTGTGCTTTCGTTTTAAGTAACATTTCTATCATGGTACTTCTTGTTTCAGGATCAACCTCTGATGGTAAATCATCAATAAGTATCGCGATATTCTTATTTGTCACTTTACTTACAATGTTAACCATTGCCATTTCAAGCAAGTAAAACATCATCTTAGCCTGTCCACGGGACAACATAGTAGAGATGTCTACTCCATCCTTAACAAAAGTTATATCTGCTCTGTTAGGACCATAACTTACCTGTTTATAACGCATATCTCTATCGAGAGTTTGTTTAAACTTAAGCTCTGGAATATCTAGTTCGATATTTTTTCTTTTGTATCGAACTTCAACTCCATTAATCAACTCAGCCTTATCAGGATCGTTAATCTCAGAAGTAAGCAAACGAATAGCTTCAGAGAAATGCTCTTGTAAAAACGCTTCTCTCAAACTATCAATTTTATTTCCTGCAGCTAGATAAGTTTTATACCAATACTCCAGTTCTCTTTTGTCCGCGTTACCTAACTTAAGTAACGCATTAGTTTGTTTTAAGAGTTTCGAATATTCCAACCAATTCTTTTGGTATTCATGTTCCACGTGGAACAAGCCAAAATCTAAAAACGATCTTCTAGCCTTAGGTGAACTCCAAAATACATCAAAGCTCTCTGGAGTAATAATCTGACAAGGGACTAAGCTAGAAGCTTCTGAGAGACGAGTTATCATTTCGCCATCTAGCTTAAGCCTATTATTACCGCTTTCGTCTAGCTGAATACCTAGTCTATGCTCATTGTCCTTCTGCTCTACTTGAGCACTAACAACTAAACTTGATTGTTCAGTGTTAATCACTTCCTGTTTTTTATTAGTTCTAAAAGACTTAGCTCTACCAAGGTAAAACAGAGATTCCAACACACTCGTTTTACCGCTACCATTTTTACCAAAGAATATATTAACCCGCTCTTCAGTATTTATATTTGCAGCTTGTATATTTCTAAAACCAGCAATATAAAGCTGCTTTATTAACATCGTTATTAATTAATATTAAAGTTTCATTGGCATAACAACATACAAACTTGAAGCATCATCATAACCTTCAATCAATGCACTGCTGTTAGAGTCAGCCAACATAATTTTAACTGTGTCGGTCTTAATGTTATTAAGCACATCTATGATGTAAGAAACATTAAAACCAATCTCTAAAGACGCCCCAGCATAGTCTACAGCTGCGGACTCTTCGGCTTGTTCTTGTTCTGGATTATTTGCAGAAACTAAAAGCTCACCGTCAGATAAATTCAGTCTAACACCTTTGAATTTCTCGTTAGACAAAATAGACACTCGTTGAAATACATCTTTCAGCATGTGTTTATCAGCGACTACTGTCTTATCTCCACCTTGCGGTAAAACTCTGCGATAGTCAGGGAATCTGCCGTCAACTAGCTTAGTAGTGAAAATAAAACTCTGATCTGAAATACGAATGTGATTATTGCCTAAACATAACTGAATAACGGCATCATCATCTTCCAATAAACGGATAATTTCTAGCACTGCTTTTCTAGGTACGATAACTTGTTTTTGTTCGCTTACACCATTATTCACTGGTTGCTGAGCTAATGCCAATCTATGGCCATCAGTCGCTACCGTTCTGATAATGTTAGGCTCGAATTCAAATGACATACCATTTAGATAATAGCGAACGTCTTGGTTCGCCATAGAAAAGTGAGTACTTTCAATTAATGCTCTAATAGTATGACGCGTTAACTCAATTTCGTCTGCACTAGCCCATTCTTCCAAATTTGGATAATCACTTGCAGGTAATGTTGATAAGCTAAAACGACTTTTTCCAGATTTAACAATAGCGGAATGCCCTTCCACTTTAAATTCAATCTCTGATTGATCTGGTAAAGAACGACAAATATCAAATAATTTTTTAGCTGGAACTGTAATAGCACCCGCTTGAATCACATTACCAGGCTGAGTAGACGCTATAAGTTCTACTTCCATATCTGTGCCTGTCATCTTCACTTCTTCCAATGATGTTTCAATTAGTACATTGGATAAAATGGGTAAGGTATGTTTGCGCTCAATCGCGCCGGAAACTAGTGTTAAAGGCTTTAATAATGCTTCTTTACTTATAATAATGTGCATCTTACTTTTCCCATTATGAAGACAAAATACGAATTAAATTTTGTACGTCTTCTTTAATTTCGTGACTTTCTTCTTTTAATTCTTTTATCTTGCGGCAAGCGTGTAATACAGTTGTATGATCTCTACCGCCAAACGCATCGCCTATTTCAGGTAAGCTATGGTTTGTTAATTCTTTTGCCAGTGACATAGCAATTTGTCTTGGCCTAGCCACAGAACGACTTCTTCTCTTAGACAAAATATCAGCAACTCTAATCTTGAAGTATTCTGCAACTGTCTTCTGAATGTTATCTATAGTTACCAACTTATCTTGCAATGCAAGTAGGTCTCTAAGTGCGTCTTTAACGAACTCGATAGTAATTGGCCTACCAGTGAAGTTAGCATTCGCTATCACCCTATTCAGTGCACCTTCTAGCTCTCGAACATTAGAACGCAATCGCTTAGCTATAAAAAACGCAACTTCTTCTGGTAATTTAATTTTACTCTGACTCGCTTTTTTCATAAGAATAGCAACTCGAGTTTCTAATTCTGGAGGCTCAATTGGAACATTTAAGCCCCAACCAAAACGACTCTTAAGTCGATCTTCAACACCTTCAATTTCTTTAGGGTAACGATCCGAAGTTAAAATAATTTGCTTGTTTCCTTCCAATAACGCGTTGAACGTATGGAAGAACTCTTCTTGCGAGCGATCTTTTTTGGCAAAAAATTGAATATCATCAATCAAAAGAGCATCTAAAC
Organism: Psychrosphaera sp.; assembly: GCA_965221615.1. Lineage (GTDB taxonomy): Bacteria > Pseudomonadota > Gammaproteobacteria > Enterobacterales > Alteromonadaceae > Psychrosphaera. The sequence goes on from OZ244904.1 coordinate 3,574,358, forward strand.
TACGGTAATAGCGCTTAAACTCTTCTATCGCGTTATTCTGTAATGCTTTAACCATATCTTGAACAAAACGTTCAGAATGCATATACACAACTTTGGCATCTTTCTTATTAGCCATAATGCCATTACCAACAGCGTGCAATAAGTGAGTTTTACCTAGACCAGTTCCGCCATAAAGAAATAGAGGGTTGTACGCATTTCCTGGATTATCAGCAACCTGCATCGCCGCAGCTCTTGCTAACTGGTTACTATTACCTTCAACAAAACTATCAAAAGTATAAGAGTCATTAATATTAGATTTGTGAGATGCTCTTGGTGTAACCGTTTTTTTAACACTTCTTTCAACCGTACTAGCTGCTGAACTCAAATTATTCTCAGCTGGTTCTTTGGCTTGAGTTTCTATTGTTGAAGCAGCTAATGAAGCTTTAGAGCCTACATCAAACTTAACATTAGGAATGTTTCCAGGCTGGCCAAACTGATTCAACAAATCGGAAATCCGATCCATGTACTTATCTCTAACCCAATCAAGTACAAAACGGTTAGGGGCATATAAAGTAATAAGCTGTTCTGAACTATGCAACTGAAGTGGGCGGATCCACATATTGAATTGTTGTTGCGACAGTTCCTGTTCAAGTACTTGTAAACAGCTTTGCCAAAGAGATTGATACACTGAAAATCCTAAAATTGATGTACGGTTATATTTATTATTAGAAAATGTAAAGCAAGCAGCTATTATGCCTTAGAATTATCCACAAAAACAACCAAGAAACTGTAGATTTCTAGAATAAATTCTTAATAATTTTGTCTCTTTTTAACTTTAGTTAAAATCCTCCCAGAAGCCTTTAATTACAAGCCTATGCAAGGTTTTTAAAAGCCTTAAGTTAGCCTGTTAGTTATCCACATTACAGGGCTATTTTTTCATAATAATGTGCATATCCTGTGATTTACATGTTTTTTCTGTGATCGGGTTGACTAATTAATGATCCATCTATATCATTCGGCGTCCTTTTTTAAAGGGGCCCTGCGGGGGTCGCGACCTGCGGGTTATCAAGTTATTTAATCGTAATAAACCGATCGGATGGATTTAGTATGAAACGTACATTTCAACCTAGCGTATTAAAACGCAAGCGTACACACGGTTTCCGTGCTCGTATGGCAACAAAGAACGGCCGCAAAGTTTTAGCGCGTCGTCGTGCTAAAGGACGTGCAAGTCTTTCTGCATAATCGTGAAAAGTTATTCTTTTCCAAGGGAGTTAAGACTCTTAACTCCCTCTCAATTCTCCCGCATATTTGATCATCCTGTTAAAGCTGTTTCAGATCACTTTACACTTCTTGCAAAAATCAATGATGTTGATCATCCAAGACTTGGTTTAACTATTGCCAAGAAGAAAGAAAAAACCGCCGTAGGCAGAAACAGAATAAAACGAATTATTCGCGAAAGTTTCCGTTTAAATCAGCATAATTTGCCCAATATTGATATAGTAGTGCTCGCCAGAGATAAAGTTGGTGACGCCGATAATCAACAATTGCATAAACAACTGAATAAACTATGGAAAAAAATAGCACAGCGCTCAGAACAATCGCCAAAGCGCCGATAAGGTTTTATCAACGCTTTATCAGTCCTATGTTTCCGGCTAAGTGTCGGTTCTATCCAAGCTGTTCACAATATGCAATTGAAGCAATTGATCATCATGGTTCGTTAAAAGGTAGTTGGTTATCTTTAAAACGTATTTTAAAATGCCACCCATTTAGTGAAGGTGGGTTTGATCCTGTACCAAACTCAACAAATTCAAATATAGAAAGCAAAGAGAAATAAACTCTATGGAATCTCAACGTTCGTTTTTAGCCATTGGTTTGGCATTTGTTACATTTCTGTTGTATCAAAACTGGGTAATTGATAACTCACCACAACAGACTCCTCCTGCAGTTGTAGAACAAAGTGCAGCTGTTAATAACCAAATTGATGGGGTTCCTTCATCAGATTCAAGCTTAGATCTACCAAGCTCTGACTCACAACCTCTGGTAGAGACTGTAGCGAACCAACAGTTAGTGAAAGTAACAACTGACATGTTGGAAGTATTAATCGACACTAAAGGTGGTGATGTAGTTTCAGCAATTTTGCTTGATCACGACGCTGAACATAAATCAGAAGATAAGTTTGTTTTGTTAAGCCAAACACCTGTGAATTACATAGCTCAGTCAGGTTTAATTGGTAGACAAGGTCCTGATGCTTCTAACATGGGTCGTCCGGTTTATAGTGTAGAAAGCACAGAATGGACAATGACGAACAACTCATTAATTGTTCCTTTCACCTTTACTTCACCTGAAGGCTTAAAAGTAACTAAGTCATTCTACTTTGAAAAGGGTAAGCACTCGATCGAAGTTAAATTTGATATTACAAACCAATCTTCACAAACTGCTGAGCTTCAAGCTTTCTACCAGCTTAAGCAACAAATTGCTGGTGAAGAAGCAAGTATGATGATGCCGACGTATCGCGGTGGTGCTTATTCTACAGCAGATGAAACATACGAAAAATACGACTTTGAAGATATGGTTGACGCACCTTTAGTGAAAAATACCGTAGGTGGTTGGATCGGTATGATCGAACATTATTTCGTAAGTGCTTGGATCCCAAGCAAAGATACAGACAATAATCTTTATACTCGCGTTGTAGCAAATGGTACTAGTGCAATTATTGGTGTTAAAGAGCCAGTATTCACAGTTTCACCAGGAGAAACTAAATCTGCAGAAGCTATTTTGTTCGCAGGCCCTAAAGATCAAGATGAACTAAATACAATCCATGAAACTCTAGATCTAACTGTTGATTACGGTTTCCTTTGGTTTGTTAGTCAGATCTTGTTCTCTGGCTTAGTTGCTATCTATGGTGTTGTTGGCAACTGGGGTATTGCAATTATCATTATCACAATAATTGTAAAATCATTGCTGTATCCATTAACTAAGAAACAATACGAATCAACAGCAAAAATGCGTGCATTGGCACCAAAAATGGAGCAATTGAAACAACGCTATGGTGATGACCGCCAAAAGATGGGTCAGGCAACTATGGAGTTATACCGTAAAGAAAAAGTTAACCCTATGGGTGGCTGTTTACCTTTATTGCTGCAAATGCCAATTTTCTTAGCGTTATACTGGGTATTCTTAGAAAGTGTTGAATTACGCCATGCACCATTTGGCCTGTGGATATCTGACTTATCTGCAAAAGACCCGTATTTCATCCTACCTGTGTTATTCGGTGCTTCTATGTTCTTAATGCAGAAGTTAACTCCGACACCAACTATGGATCCTATGCAGCAAAAGATGATGTTATGGATGCCAGTAATTTTCTCTGTATTCTTCCTGTGGTTCCCTTCAGGTCTAGTACTATACTGGTTGGTATCAAACCTTATCTCTATTGCGCAAATGCTTTACATCTACAAACAAATAGATAAGAAAGGCATCGGTAAAAAGAGCTAACAAATAGTCTTAAGCTTAAATAGCTAAATCTATAAGAACGTACACATCTATCATGTGTACGTTTTTTTTTGCTATTTTCCGACAATAGAAGTCTGAATTCGAATAGTGAAATTCATATGAGTAGCTTTTTAACTAGAATAAACAATTGATGTCACATAAAAGTCGCGACAATGACGTGGTGCTATGCTTTGAATACTCAATACTAGGGGTCACTTCAAAGTCGGAAAAACATAATGATAGTAAAAAAACTGCGCTTACAAAAAGGCTGGTCACAGGAACATTTAGCCGAACTTACCGGGCTGACAAGACGAACAATTCAACGAATTGAACAAGGCCAAAAGCCTAGTTTAGATACTCAAAAAGCATTAGCTTCTGTCTTTGAGGTGGATATTAACACTTTCATCCCAGGAGACGTAAACATGACATCTTTTGATAATTTACAACCAACTCAAATAACTATAACAGACGAAGAAAAAGCAGCTCTTAGTTACGTCCGAGGTCTTATGGGCTTCTATGCACATGCTATAACTTTTGTAATTTTTACTTTATTAGCCGGTATCGTACTTGGCTTTTACAATCCTACATTTCTAATGCTAGCTGGAAGCTGGGGCGCAAGTATTATCTTCCACGCTTTGTACGCTTTTGAAATTTTCACACCTATTAGTGCAAAATGGGAAAAGAAGCTCATTGAAAAGCGCTTAGGTAGAAAATTATAAGCATCAATTTTCCAATCTATCATTAGCTCCTAGATATTCTTACTCTAGGAGTTATTGAATATAGTTCCAGCAAACCGAGCCGCAATTAGATATCACTACCCTAATGCTCAATACTCTATATAATATCAAGCAGTTTTAGCCATGGATGAATCTATGTCGAAGCAGCAAGAAGCATTAATCTTCGACTAGTAACAACAATCTAAGAAATACTTTACGGAAACTTCTAATGACGGTACTTGCCCACACTAATGAAACTATCGCAGCTCAAGCTACAGCTCCAGGTAAAGGGGGTGTTGGCATTATTAGAGTTTCAGGGCCAAAAGCGACATTAGTAGCAGAAAAGATCTTAGGTAAGTGTCCTAAAACGCGTTATGCAGAATTTATGTCATTTAATTCGCTAGAAGGTGAATTACTTGATCAAGGTATAGCTTTATTTTTTAAAGGTCCTAATTCATTTACCGGTGAAGATGTACTGGAACTTCAAGGGCACGGCGGTCCAGTAGTTTTAGACATGTTGCTGCAACAGATTACAAAAATTGAAGATATTCGTTTAGCTAGAGCTGGTGAATTTTCAGAGCAAGCTTTCTTGAACGATAAGATAGACCTAGCACAAGCAGAAGCTATTGCAGACTTAATCGAGAGTAACTCCGAACAAGCAGCAAAATCAGCATTACAATCATTACAGGGTGAATTTTCCAATAAAATTCACGATTTAGTTGAGCAAATGATCAGGTTAAGGATCTATGTTGAAGCAGCAATTGATTTTCCTGATGAAGAAATCGACTTTTTATCAGATGGTAAAGTCGAAAATGATCTATTAGGCATTATTACGCAGTTAGAACAAGTGCAGCACCAAGCTAAACAAGGCTCTATTATGCGTGAAGGCATGAAGGTTGTTATTGCAGGTCGTCCAAACGCAGGTAAATCATCATTATTAAATGCCCTATCGGGTAAAGAGTCAGCGATAGTTACAGATATTGCTGGAACCACCAGAGACGTGCTTAAAGAGCATATTCACATTGATGGTATGCCATTGCATATTATTGATACTGCAGGTCTACGAGAGTCCCCTGACAAGGTAGAGCAAATAGGTATCGAACGAGCTTGGCAAGAGATTGAACAAGCTGACAAAGTATTACTGCTGGTTGACGCTAATGAAAACAAAGCAACACAACCTGATCAAATATGGCCCGAGTTTATAGAAAAACTTCCGAAACAAATGCCAGTTAGTATTGTTAGAAACAAAGTTGATCTATTACCAGAACAGGAAAGATCAATTTCAGTTACAGGCGAAATTCCGATTTTGTCTATATCTGCGCAATCACAACTAGGAATAGAAGAACTAAAATCACATTTGAAAAAGGCAATGGGCTTTCAAGGAACAACTGAAGGCACATTTATGGCCCGTAGAAGACATCTCGATGCCATAGATAACGCAGCTCATCATCTTTATACAGGCAGAGACCAACTACAATCATATGCCGCAGGGGAAATCCTTGCGGAAGAGTTAAGAATAGCTCAACAGCATCTAAATGAGATAACAGGTGAATTTAGCTCGGATGATCTACTGGGTAGGATCTTCAGTTCTTTTTGTATCGGTAAATAATAAGTCAACATAACCACTATTGCACTTTGAATAGCAGTAGTGGTTATAACATGCACCGGCCCCCTCATTTCTACCTCTTCGTTATTCTCCCTTGTTAGATACAAACAATTATGATCAAATATCCAAAATACTCACATAAACGAGTAAATAGGAGTTATTGTGATCCAAATAATCGTAGGAACAGAAACAGGCACTGCAGAATATGTAGCAGATGAGCTACAAGCTCTATTTGAACAAAATGAAATAGATGCACAGGTTAATACAGATATAGATGTGAATGAATTAACCACCGATGATATATGGCTTATATGCACTTCTACTCATGGTGCAGGAGATACACCGAACAATTTAAGTGGTTTTAAACAATACCTTGAAACCTCATATCCAGATCTATCCAAGTTAAAATATGCAGTTGTAGGGTTAGGTGACAGTAGCTATGACACATACTGCGGTGCAGCAAACTACTTCTCTGACAAATTAAAAGATATGGGCGCACAAGAGCTTATAGCGCCAATAAAGGCAGATGCAATGTCAGATGAATTGCCTGAAGACATCATTATTTCTCAACTAACACCACAGCTTTCAATGTTTAAATAAATAAAACATCAGGATCCGATCTAAAGCTTGGATCCTGTTAACTTTAGATCTTAATAACAATAGATAAGCATTTTTGCTTAACAAATCACCTCATCACAAATAACTCTCATATTATCCACATTATTCACACAACTTAACTGATCACCTTAAACGGCTGTGAATAAGATCGTTAAGATCTTTTGATCTAACTGAAAGTATCCAGAATATAACTTTCAAAGCTATATTGCTTGTGGATAAATAGGCTAGTTATCACCAGACTTTTCCCACTTAGATCAAAATTAGATCACAATTTATGATCCAAATAGGATCCTGAAATATAAAGAATTTAATTGGTTATCAACAGAAATCACGATCTTAATAGTAATAACAATAAAAGATCTTTATATATATCTTATATATATTAAGTGACCTTAATCCTTTTCCCTATCTTAGCTCAGTTGATAAAATAACCGTTTCATTCCTTAGTAAAGAAAGATAGAATACGCGCCCTTTTTTAAAAGGATCCTTTTTAACGGTTTACAAATAATTGAGGTATCAATGATCTTTGCTGACACATTTGACGTTATTGTTGTAGGTGGTGGCCATGCAGGAACAGAAGCTGCTTTAGCTGCTGCTCGTATGGGACAACAAACCCTTTTAGTTACTCATAATGTAGATACATTAGGTCAAATGTCATGTAATCCAGCTATTGGTGGTATAGGCAAAGGTCATCTTGTAAAAGAAATTGATGCGCTTGGCGGTGTAATGGGTTTAGCTGCAGATGCTGGTGGTATTCAATTTAGAACATTGAACTCTTCTAAAGGGCCTGCAGTAAGAGCAACTCGTGCTCAAGCTGATAGACAATTGTACAAAGCCTATGTACGTCAAGTTTTAGAAAACCAACCTAACTTAAAGATATTTCAACAATCCTGTGATGATTTGATCGTAGAAAACGACACTGTTGTTGGTATTGAGACTCAAATGGGTCTTAAGTTTAAAGCAAAATCAGTAGTATTAACGGTTGGAACCTTTTTAGGCGGAAAGATCCACATAGGTTTAGAAAACCATTCTGGTGGTAGAGCTGGTGATCCACCATCAATTGCTCTAGCAAACAGATTACGAGAATTACCATTTAGAGTCGATCGTTTAAAAACGGGAACTCCACCACGTATTGATGCTAGAACTATTGATTTTTCTGTAATGCAAGAACAACCAGGTGATACTCCAACGCCTTACTTTTCTTTCATTAGTGAAAAAGGATCACATCCACAACAGATCCCATGTTTTATCACTTATACAAATGAAAAAACACATGATGTTATTCGTGGCGGTTTAGATAGATCACCTATGTATTCAGGTGTTATTGAAGGAATAGGACCAAGATATTGTCCTTCAATTGAAGATAAAATTGTTCGTTTTGCTGATAAAGACAAGCACCAAATTTTTATTGAACCAGAAGGATTAACAACTCATGAAGTTTATCCAAATGGTATTTCAACTAGTTTACCGTTTGACGTGCAACTAGATCTGGTTCATTCAATTAAAGGTCTGGAGAATGCGCATATCACTCGTCCAGGTTATGCGATTGAATATGATTATTTTGATCCTAGAGATCTAAAACAAACTTTAGAAACAAAATTTATTAATGGTTTGTACTTTGCAGGACAAATCAATGGTACTACAGGTTATGAAGAAGCTGGAGCACAAGGATTAATCGCTGGTACTAACGCTGCTTTACTTGCTCAAGAAAAAGACCAATGGTCACCGACACGTGATCAAGCATACATAGGTGTTTTAATTGATGACTTAGCAACATTAGGCACTAAAGAACCATACCGTATGTTCACTTCGAGAGCTGAATATCGTTTATTATTACGTGAAGACAATGCTGATATTCGTCTAACTGAGAAAGGCCGAGAACTTGGTTTAATCTGTGATAAACGTTGGGCTATTTTCAATGAGAAAATGGAAAAAGTGGCTGTGGAAAAAGAACGTTTAAAATCTACTTGGATCCATAAAGATCACCCAGCTGTTGAGAAAGTAAATGAGTTATTGAAAACCCCTATTTCTCGTGAGGCAAGCTTAGAAGATTTAGTTCGTCGCCCAGAAGTTAGCTACAATGACTTGATGGCTATTGAAGGTATAGGCCCAGCTTGTGACAATGAGCAAGCTGCTGAGCAAACGGAAATTCAGATCAAATATCAAGGTTATATTGATCGCCAACTACAAGAGATCGCGAAACAGCAAAAACATGAAAATACTATATTACCAGCAGATTTTGATTATGCTTCGGTAAGTGGCTTATCGAATGAAGTTGTTGCTAAGTTAACTGATGCTAAGCCTGAAACTTTAGGGCAAGCATCGCGCATTTCGGGTATTACACCTGCTGCGATATCTTTGATCTTGGTATATCTCAAAAAACGTGGCGCTCTGAGAAAAACAGGCTAATAGCTTAAACTGCTCCCGCAGATAAATTTAAATTATCGCTAGGTATGACCTGAATTGCTGGTTATACTCTTGCGATAATTAATTTCTTTTCAATCTACTTCTTAAATACATGTTAACTGACAAACTAACTAAGCTAGTCGCAAAGACTGATTTATCTATAACTGCAGAACAAATTGAGCAGTTAGTGGCTTATGTGAATCTACTGGATAAATGGAATAAAGCTTATAACTTAACATCTGTTCGCGATCCGAACGAAATGATCATTAAGCATATAATGGATAGTGTAGTAGTTAGTCCTTACTTACGTGAAGTGACCGATATAGGAAATAACTTTATTGATGTTGGCACTGGTCCTGGTTTACCTGGAATTCCACTATCAATAATTAATCCTGATTTAGATTTCACTTTACTTGATTCACTTGGTAAGCGAGTGAGATTTATGACTCAAGTTAAACATGAATTAAAATTAGATAACATCACTCCAGTGCAATCTCGTGTTGAAGCGTTTTCAGGAGATTTTGCAGGTGTACTTAGTCGAGCATTTGCGTCTGTTGCGGATATGGTTAATTGGAGTCACCACTTATTGGCTGAAAATGGTAAGTTTTTTGCGTTAAAAGGCCAAGTAGACGAAGAAGAAATTGAAGCTTTACCGAATTTTGTTAAAGTTGAACAAATACATTCATTGCATGTACCCCAGTTGGAAGGGGAACGACATCTAGTGTTACTCAATAAAATCTAGTTAGGTTGATAAAAGTGGCAAAAATAATAGCAATAGCCAATCAAAAAGGCGGAGTTGGTAAAACAACTTCGGCAGTAAACTTAGCAGCTTCTATGGCTGCAACTAAGCGTAAAGTTTTGCTTATTGATCTAGATCCTCAAGGGAATGCAACCATGGGATCAGGTGTTGATAAATATGAAGTTGAGTTTAGTGCTTACGATTTATTAGTTGAAGATACTGCTTTTGACCAAGTTGTATGTAAAGACACCAGTGGTGGCTACGATCTTATCGCTGCGAATGGTGATGTTACGGCTGCCGAAGTCAAAATGATGGAAATGTTTGGTCGAGAGTTACGTCTTAAAAACGCGCTGGCCAAATGCCAAGAGCAATATGATTTCATTTTCATTGATTGCCCGCCTTCTTTAAATATGTTGACGGTAAATGCTATGGCTGCTGCGGGTTCTGTTATTGTTCCTATGCAGTGTGAGTATTATGCCCTAGAAGGTCTTACTGCTTTGATGGATACGATTAGTCAGTTGGCAAGTGTGGTGAATCCAGATCTTAAAATTGAAGGTATTCTTCGTACAATGTACGATCCGCGCAACCGTCTTGCTAATGACGTATCAGAACAATTAAAACACCACTTCGGTGAAAAGGTTTATCGAACTGTTATTCCTAGGAATGTTCGTTTGGCTGAGGCGCCTAGTTTTGGAGCGCCTGTTATGTATTACGATAAATCTTCATCCGGAGCGAAAGCTTACCTTGCTCTAGCGGGAGAAATCTTACGCCGCTCAGATAAAAGCCAAGCTGCTTAAAAATTCAAAGGATAACTAATGTCTGCTCGTAAACGTGGATTAGGTCGCGGCTTAGATGCTTTGCTCGCAACTCAATCAAATCAAACTGCAACGCCTGAGAGTGCAGAACAAGTTCCAGCTACAGAAGCACAAGCTGGCTTAGTAAAATTACCAATTGAACAGTTACAACCTGGTAAATATCAACCACGTAAAGATATGTCACCTGATGCTCTAGAAGAACTGGCATCATCGATAAAAACGCAAGGTGTTATTCAGCCTATTGTTGTTCGCCCTATTGCTGAAAACTCATATGAAATCATCGCAGGTGAACGTCGTTGGAGAGCCTCGCAGATAGCTGAAGTAGATACTGTTCCTTGTATTATCAAAGATGTACCTGATGAAGCAGCTGTTGCGATCGCTTTAATCGAGAATATTCAGCGTGAAGATTTAAATGCGATGGAAGAAGCTATTGCATTACAACGTTTGCAAGACGAGTTTGAATTGACTCACCAAGAAGTTGCTGATGCTGTTGGTAAGTCGAGAACATCTGTAACTAACTATCTTCGTTTAAATAAATTAGAATCAGATGTTAAGACGTTGATGGAACACGGTGATTTAGAGTTTGGTCATGCCAAAGTATTACTTGGCTTATCCGGTGATGAGCAAGTATTGGCAGCTCGTAAAGTTGTAGCTAAAGATCTAACGGTTCGTGAAACTGAAAAATTAGTCAATGCGATCGCCGAAGGTGAAAAGCCAAAGGCTGAAAAGGCGAAAGATCCAGATGTTAAATTACTAGAGCAACAACTTGTTGAAAAGTTAGGAGCCAAAGTAGATATCTCTTACAACCGTAAAGGAAAAGGGAAACTTGTAATTTCTTATGCTTCATTGGAAGAGCTAGATGGAATTATCTCGCATATCAATCCTGATTATGAATCTTAAAAGATCCGCTGCGATCTGAATCGATCTTTCTACTATCAGAAAAAGCCGAGTTAAACCTCGGTTTTTTCGTTTTTACATAGTCTTAGTGTTCAATTATCTTTCCGCTTTCTCTGCAAAGTTGCCAGATTCAACTATTCTTTGACAGCTTTTTAAAACTTTAGTCTAGAGAATGTTGGTTTAGTTTGAGTTATTTGCGCAAAGATGTTGCAAAATTACCAACTTATTACTGTCTCTTTGAGTAATTACTCTGAATCTGAAAACAAATGACTACAAAGTGTGACTTTTTCCGCTGTAAGACTTTATGAATCAACGGCTGTAAAGGTTGCAAATTGATGACATAAACGTATAATTTCGCGAGTTTTTCGCCTGACAAATGGGCTTGTTTATTATGTAAACAACAACGCATTGTCGACATAGTCAGGTTTTATGCGGTTTACGCAAGATTTAACAAGTTAGGAAAATTGATTTTTGGTCCAACAGATCACTCGTTCAAATAGGCAAAAGGCATTTAAGTTTTTAGCTTGGCAATGTGTTTTGGGATTGGTACTGACAATTTTCGTAGGAATTATTTGGGAAGTGCAAACAGCTAAGTCGTTTTTACTTGGCGTGATGTTAGATGTACTTCCCTCTTTTGTATTTACCATATACGCATTTCGTTTTGGTGGAGCACAAAAATTAAAATATGTCGCAGCGTCATTTTATCGCGGTGAGACAGTAAAAATAATGTTAACTGGTGCAATGGTTATTGCCATTATCAAATTTGTCCCGGTGGTATTTCCCGCCCTTTTGATTGGATTTTTGATAATGAAATTGAGCCAGTTCACAAAACCGATTTTCTTTTAATAACTTTAAACTTTTGGGAAATAAACAATGGCTGGTGATGTAACAGGTTACATTAAACACCACTTAACGAACGGCACAGTAGGCGAAGGCTTCTGGACTTGGCACGTAGATACGCTAGGTTGGTCGATCTTTTTAGGTTTGGTGTTCATTCTTTCATTCCGCGCAGTAGCTAAAAAAGCAACGGCAGGGGTTCCAGGTAAATTTCAGTGTTTCGTTGAAATGATTGTGGAATTTGTTGGTCAAAGTGTTAAAGACACGTTCCACGGCCGCAACCCGCTAATCGCTCCATTAGCACTTACTATTTTCGTTTGGGTTCTATTAATGAACTTTATGGATCTAGTACCAGTAGACTGGCTTCCTACTGCAGCAGCATTAATTGCTGGTGAATCTTGGGAAGTTATCTCTTCTGGCAACTCTCACGTATATCACAAGGTTGTACCTACAACTGACCTTAACCTTACGGCTGCACTAGCATTAGGTGTATTCGTTCTTATGATCTACTACTCAATTAAGATCAAAGGTTTTGGTGGTTTCATGAAGGAGTTATACGCTCACCCGTTTAACACTCCATGGTTATATTGGTTCAACTTCATCATTGAATTTATTTCATTATTAGCTAAGCCAATGTCATTAGCGTTACGTTTATTCGGTAACTTATATGCTGGTGAAATGATCTTTATCTTGATCGCTGGCTTAATGGGATTATGGCAGCTTCCTGCTCACTTTATCTGGGCGGCATTCCACTTATTAGTAATTCCATTACAAGCGTTTATCTTCATGATGCTGACTATCGTTTACTTATCGATGGCACATGAAGATCATTAATTCTTCGGGAAAGAATTAAAACGACTTTAGTCGGCCCTTTAGGGCGTAAGACAGGATGTCTGAAGTACCAATTCAAGAACAGCTGCTAGCTGGCCTCGAAGAGGTGAAGTACAGAGATGTACGAAATACCAATACAGAGTTTCAATTTTCTATAGGTATTTCATGAACGGTTCCAGGTTAAGCCCAGATTAAAACTGACTGGGTTTAACTTAAAAATTTTAAACAGTTTTATTTTTTAACTTTAAACATTAACCATTAATCGGAGAAAACTATGTTATTAATCGCTGTTGCTCTACTAATCGGCTTAGGTGCACTTGGTACTGCTATCGGTTTCGGTCTATTAGGTGGCAAATTCCTTGAGTCTGCTGCTCGTCAACCAGAACTAGCACCTCAGCTACAAGTAAAAATGTTCATCGTAGCAGGTCTAATCGATGCTATCGCGATGATCGGTGTAGCTATCGCGTTATACATGTTGTTCGTACTTGCTTAATCACTCTTTTCGGTCTGAACAATAGTATTAATCAAGTAAATAAGGAGAGCGGTTGTGAATCTTAACGCCACTCTAATAGGCGAATCGATTGCCTTTATCGTTTTTGTTTGGTTCACCATGAAATATGTGTGGCCACAACTAAACGGTGCAATTGAAGAGCGTCAAAATAAAATTGCTGATGGTCTAGCTGCTTCTGAAAGAGCAGAAAAAGACCTTGAGATTGCTCAAGCAAAGGCAGCGGAGCAGCTTAAAGAAGCTAAAGCTCAAGCTGCTGATATCATTGAGCAAGCGAAAAAGCGTGCAACACAAATCGTTGACGAAGAAACTCAAAAAGGTCACGAAGAGCGTGAGAAAATCATCGCTCAAGGTTCTGCAGAAGTTGAAGCAGAGCGCAATCGTGCGAAAGAAGAGCTTCGTAAACAGGTTTCTGTTTTAGCCATTGCTGGTGCAGAGAAGATCATTGAAAAAGAAATCGATGCTTCTGCCCACAGCGATATCCTAGATAAACTAGTTGCAGAACTATAAGCAGAGGAATAGAGCAAATGTCTGAATTGACTACAATCGCTCGTCCCTACGCTAAAGCTGCGTTTGATTTCGCTGTTGAAAGCCAAGCGGTAGCAAGCTGGAACGATATGTTGAACTTTGCGGGCGAAGTTGCAAAGAACGACGATATCGTTGCTTTCTTAGCTGGCTCGCACTCACCAGAAGTGACTTCTGATTTATTTATCAAAGTCTGTGGTGAACAACTGAATGAAAAGGGTCAAAACTTTATTAAAGTTTTGGCTGAAAACGGACGTTTAGTTGCCCTTCCTGCTGTTGCAGAATTGTTCGAAGAACTAAAAGCACAGTATGAGAATGAAATTGAAGTTGATGTAACTTCAGCAACTGAGATCACTGAAGCACAACAAGCTGCTTTAGTATCATCTTTAGAAAAACGTCTAGCACGCAAAATTAAGCTGAATTGCTCTGTTGATAGCGCAATTGTCGGTGGTTTATTCATCAAGGCGGGCGATACCGTTATTGATGCGACACTACGCGGCAAGTTAGAAAAATTATCAACAGTATTGCAATCGTAATTGGGGATTTGAGCATGCAATTAAACTCAACTGAAATCGCCGAACTGATCAAGAAACGTATTGAACAGTTTGACGTTGTCAGCGAAGCTCGTAACGAAGGTACTATCGTATCTGTTACAGACGGTATCATCCGTATTCACGGTCTAGCAGACTGTATGCAAGGTGAGATGATCGAGCTTCCTGGTAACCGTTATGCTATCGCATTAAACCTAGAGCGCGACTCTGTAGGTGCGGTAGTTATGGGTCCTTATGCGGACCTTCAAGAAGGAACAAAAGTACAATCAACTGGCCGTATCTTAGAAGTACCAGTAGGTGATGCACTTTTAGGTCGTGTTGTTAACACTCTAGGTCAACCAATCGATGGTAAAGGTCCAATCGACGCAGCTGGTTTTGAACCAGTTGAAAAAATTGCACCTGGTGTTATCGACCGTCAATCAGTAGACGAGCCGGTACAAACTGGTTATAAGTCTGTTGATGCTATGATCCCAGTTGGTCGTGGTCAGCGTGAATTAGTTATCGGTGACCGTCAGACTGGTAAAACAGCTTTAGCAATCGACGCTATCATCAACCAGAAAGATTCTGGCATTAAGTGTGTGTACGTTGCTATCGGTCAGAAAGCTTCTACAATCGCGAACGTTGTACGTAAGCTAGAAGAGCACGGTGCATTAGAAAACACAATCGTTGTTGCTGCATCTGCATCTGAATCTGCTGCATTACAGTTCTTAGCACCATTTGCTGGTTGTACTATGGGTGAGTTCTTCCGTGATAACGGTCAAGATTCACTTATCGTATATGATGACTTATCTAAGCAAGCTGTTGCTTACCGTCAAATTTCATTGCTTCTTAAGCGTCCACCGGGCCGTGAAGCATACCCAGGTGACGTATTCTATCTTCATTCACGTCTACTAGAGCGTGCTGCTCGTGTAAACGCTGATTACGTAGAACGTTACACTGAAGGCAAAGTTAAAGGCAAAACTGGTTCTTTAACTGCACTTCCAATCATTGAAACTCAAGCTGGTGACGTATCTGCATTCGTACCTACTAACGTAATCTCGATTACAGATGGTCAGATCTTCCTTGAGTCAGACATGTTCAACGCAGGTATCCGTCCAGCTGTTAACGCTGGTATCTCGGTATCTCGTGTTGGTGGTGCTGCGCAAACTAAGATCATCAAAAAGTTAGGTGGTGGTATCCGTCTAGCACTAGCTCAATACCGCGAATTAGCGGCGTTCTCTCAGTTCGCATCTGACCTTGACGATGCGACTCGTGCACAGTTAGAGCACGGTGAGCGCGTAACTGAGCTAATGAAGCAGAAGCAATACGCTCCAATGTCAATTGCTGACATGGGTGTTTCATTATTTGCTGCTGAAAAAGGTTATTTACAGGACATCGAAGTTGCTAAAGTTTTAGACTTCGAAGCAGCGTTAATTTCTTACATGAACAGCGACTACGCTGACCTTATGAAGGACATCAACGCAACTGGTAACTTCAACGGCGAAATCGAAGCAAGTTTGAAAGAAGGCATTGAGAAGTTCAAAGCGACTCAAACTTGGTAATTAGGTTGGGAGAGAGATTAGTTTTACTAACTTTCTCCTTCGTTGAATGTTAATCGGAGAATCACATGTCCGGCGCAAAAGAGATAAAAGGTAAGATTGGGAGTATCAAGAATACTCAGAAGATTACCAGTGCTATGGAAATGGTTGCCGCTTCTAAAATGAAGAAGGCGCAAGACCGTATGGCTTCTAGCCGTCCATATGCACAAACGATGCGTAAAGTGATTGGTCACATTGCACGTGGTAGCTTGGAATATCGCCATCCATATTTGGAAGAGCGTGAAGTTAAGCGTGTAGGTTATGTGGTGATTTCGTCTGACCGAGGCCTTTGTGGCGGTTTAAACGCAAATGAGTTTAAAGCTGTTGCAAACGACGTAGAAAAGTACGTTGAAGCTGGTGTTGAAGTTGACTTTGCTGCCATTGGCACAAAAGCAATTGGCTTCTTCAACCGTTTTGGTGGCTCTGTTGTAGCTGCTAAATCAGGCTTAGGTGATGCACCGTCTGTTACAGACGTTGTAGGTTCAGTTCGCGTTATGTTAGACGCGTACAATGAAGGCAAAATCGACCGCTTGTTCGTTGTGTATAACAAATTTGTTAACACAATGACGCAAGAACCAACGATCGATCAGTTATTACCTTTACCAAAAGCAGAAGACGATGAAGTGTCTGGTAAGTGGGACTATATCTACGAGCCTGATCCAAAAGTGTTATTAGAAACATTATTGGTTCGTTACGTAGAGTCTCAGGTATATCAAGGTGTTGTTGAAAATGCGGCTTCAGAACAAGCTGCACGTATGGTTGCGATGAAAGCAGCAACAGACAACGCTGGTGACTTAATTGATGAGTTACAGTTGGTATACAACAAGGCACGTCAGGCAGCCATTACTCAGGAAATTTCTGAGATATGTGCTGGCTCGGCTGCGGTTTAGGTTTAAAAGAATTTAAAGAGGAATAGTCATGAGTCAAGGTAAGGTCGTACAGATCATTGGCGCGGTTGTGGACGTTGAGTTTCCACAAGATGCAGTACCTGCGGTATATGACGCGATTAAAGTAACTGGCGGTGACCTAGCTGGTCTTACGCTAGAAGTTCAGCAGCAGCTGGGCGGTGGCGTTGTTCGTTCAATCGCTCTAGGTACTACTGACGGTTTAGCACGTGGTGCTGAAGTTGAAGGTACTGGTAAAGGTATCGAAGTTCCAGTTGGTACAGCTACTCTAGGCCGTATCATGGACGTTTTAGGTAACCCAATTGACGAAGCTGGTCCAATTGGTGAAGAAGAGCGTTACACGATTCACCGTGAAGCTCCTTCTTATGAAGAACAATCAAGTGCAACTGAACTACTTGAGACTGGTATCAAGGTTATCGACCTTGTATGTCCATTCGCTAAAGGTGGTAAAGTTGGTCTATTCGGTGGTGCCGGTGTTGGTAAAACCGTAAACATGATGGAACTTATCCGTAACATCGCAATCGAGCACAGCGGTTACTCAGTATTCGCAGGTGTTGGTGAGCGTACTCGTGAGGGTAACGATTTCTACCATGAAATGAACGAATCAAACGTACTAGATAAAGTATCTCTAGTTTACGGTCAGATGAACGAGCCACCAGGAAACCGTTTACGTGTTGCTCTAACTGGTTTAACAATGGCAGAAAAATTCCGTGACGAAGGTCGTGACGTATTATTCTTCGTTGATAACATCTACCGTTACACACTAGCTGGTACAGAAGTATCTGCACTTCTAGGTCGTATGCCATCAGCGGTAGGTTACCAGCCTACTCTAGCTGAAGAAATGGGTGTACTTCAGGAGCGTATTACTTCAACTAAGACTGGTTCAATCACGTCTATCCAAGCGGTATACGTACCTGCGGATGACTTAACTGACCCATCTCCAGCTACTACGTTCGCTCACTTAGACGCAACAGTTGTACTATCTCGTGACATCGCATCAAAAGGTATCTACCCAGCGATCGATCCACTAGATTCAACATCTCGTCAGCTTGACCCTCAAGTTATTGGTCAAGAGCACTACGATGTTGCACGTGGCGTTCAAACAACGTTACAACGTTATAAAGAGCTAAAAGACATCATTGCGATCTTAGGTATGGATGAATTATCTGAAGAAGATAAGAAAACTGTATCTCGTGCTCGTAAGATTGAACGTTTCTTATCACAGCCATTCTTCGTTGCTGAAGTATTTACTGGTTCTCCAGGTAAGTATGTATCTCTTAAAGATACTATCTCTGGATTCAAAGGCATCTTAGCTGGTGAATACGACGAACTACCAGAACAAGCGTTCTACATGGTTGGTTCAATCGACGAAGCTTTAGAAAAAGCTAAGTAAGAACACGTTAATAGGAGCGTACAATGGCTGCAATGACTGTCCACCTTGACATAGTAAGCGCAGAAGAGCAATTATTCTCTGGCCGCGTTGAAACGTTACAGGTATCAGGTAGTGAAGGTGACTTAGGTATCTACCCTGGTCACGCGCCTTTACTGACTGCCATTAAACCTGGCATGGTACGCGTAGTTAAGCAACACGGTGCAGAAGAGTTCTTCTACGTTGCTGGTGGTATTTTAGAAGTACAACCTGGTAATGTTTCTGTGTTAGCTGACGTTGCAATTCGAGCAGAAGACTTGGATGAAGCTGAAGCAAGTGCTGCTAAAAAAGCAGCTGAAGAAGCTATGGCTAATCCTAGTGCTGACTTTGAATACGCAGAAGCTGCGGTTGAGCTTGCAAGAGCTATCGCACAATTACGTGTTATCCAGCATATTCGTAAAGGCTAAAAAGCTTTCAAGGATTTATACATCCTTAATAGAAAAAGCCCGGCATTTGCCGGGCTTTTTATTTTCTGTAAATAATCTCTACTTCACAAAATATAAAAGTTCATTTTGCTCGTTATATGACTCTTGATTGTTGTAAGGCCAAATATCAAATTTTACCGTCCAGTTATACAAACTAGCACCTTGATTATGATAATGGCCCCAGTTAGTTCGTTTATCAGATAACAGAATTACTGAGCCAGCTTCAGTACAAGAACTGTTTGACGTTGCATCCCAAATTCTTGCCGCCCAGCCATCACTTCTTGGATTATCTAAACTGTCCAACTCAGAAATCTTACAGTTTGAGGCATTTAATTTGGCTGTACTAATAAAACTTACTTTGCCATTTTCATCCTTGGTCATAAAACCTGTTTGCATTGTGGATCTGACGTTTTGCCATTTTTCGTCTGCTAAAACACCATATACTGATGGAGTAACTTCGTTAAGATGCTCCACATCTAAACCGTCTCTATGGTGAGCCACAAGCGTCCAGCCACCTTCTAAGGTCTCCATTTCACAATATGCTTCATATGCATTGCTTGTACCTGATAGAAGCTCATATACACCATTAAGCGACTCTGGCAGTGCTGATTTTATTTCGTTACATGACTTGAAGTATGTTGGGAATGACATATCACAATAAGTTAAATATGGCTCCGTATTACCATGATGAGGTGATATCAGGTAGACACCAGAGTCAGAGCTAGGTGCACTTGCTTTTATGTCGTAACAGCTTTCACCTTCGGCAATATAACCCTGCTCCAAGAAAGAGATTCTATTGGTTAACTTAGATATAAGAGTGTTTTGGTTATTAATGATGTCTTCTAAGTACCCTAAGGTGACAAGGTGATCTAATTGAACAGGATCGTGAGCAATAACATTGCCATTTACTTCTAGCTCTGCATTTGGAGTGTCAGTACCAATGCCTACTTTTAAGTCAGTTGTGACACTATCAGTCTGTTCATTCCAACTAGAGCTTGCTGTAGTCGTTTGCGTCGATGCTGCAGTCTGAGAGGTGAAAAAGGTTAAGTTATTGTTTGCTAAATACTGGGAGTATTTTTGTATGTTCGTTGTACCATAACCATCGGAATCTTGATGTGCATCGGATGGGTCATTTGGATTGAGACCATAAACTAACTCCCAGTTGTCATCTATGCCATCATTGTCCGAATCTGTAACGCGAACTTCTTCATTAATTAGCAAAGATATGTTGTCAAAAACAACTAATTCAGCTCCTGTGGAGTTTAGTTCTAACTTAACTTTTTCTTGGCTATTTACTTCTGATAAAAACTTTTTCGATACCGTTACTTCTCCAGTGAAGCTGGTGGTTTCACTTGAGTTATCAAGTTGTTCTAGCTCAAAAGGGATCTTCGTTTCTCCAACGGATAGAGATGCCTCGTAAATATCAGATGTGAGTATGTTATGAGATGCAACATCAATAACTAACTTAAAACTATCTCCCAGATTTAAAGATATGCCTAAGTCTTGGCTTATTGAGCCTTGGTTTTTTGAGAAAGCAACAAAGTTATTAGAGTTTCCGCCTAGTAAATTAGAATAATCTTGATTTGCTCCTGCGTCTTGTCCAAAAGACCAAGCTTCATCAAATGCACCTACATCGTGATTAAATTGACCATTGTGAATTAGCTCGATAGCTTGAGTTTGTTGGCTGAAAGCCGCTGATAATAATAGTAGTGGTATGTGTTTTACGCTTTTTTTCATTTAACTCTCCTGTTATTTGAAGGCTTCATAGTAAAAGTTGTTTTGTCGAATTCAATCAATGCAGGGGAAGAGAAATGAAAAGTTCGAATTTCGTATAACTTACAATTATCAAAATATTACTATTGGTATTCTGAATTGCTTACCTTTAAAATCACTTGATTACCCAGAGCAATAAGAATAATCATGAGTCACAATATAGCGACCAAGTCGAAACAAGAACAAGATACTATTCAGTACGATCTTATGGCCTCATTTTGGGCTTACAAAGAGAAACGTGGCTTGATGAGCAAACCTGAGATATTCAAGTATATCCATAACCACTTTCATGATGCTGCATTACAAGAGTACCTAGTCCAAAGGTATGAATTTTTTAAGGCTATGTAGTTTGTCATCATGAATTTAGAGCAATACCATAAAATTTGGCATGTAGTTCAGCTTATCCCAGAAGGTAAAGTAGCTAGTTATGGCCAAGTTGCAGACTTAGCTGGGCTGCCTGGTCGAGCTAGATTAGTTGGTAAAAGCTTAGGTTATGTTCCTGAGCAAGGTTATCGAGGTCAGTCTGTTCCTTGGTTCCGAGTACTTCGATCTTCTGGTCAAATAGCCTTTCCTCCGGGCTCCGAAACTTTTGAACGTCAGCGTGCATTACTGATGGATGAAGGTGTAATGATAAAGGGAAGATCTGTGTCTCTGAAAACTTATCAATGGCAACCAGATCTAATGGAAATATTGTTCTACTTAGAAAATTAACTCCCAAGTAATAAATCATTTGTACAAATCGATGATTTACGTTTAGCTTAGCTAAAGCCAACCCAATCGGGTCGTTATGAAACCTCTAATATTATTAGTTAGTTTAATTTTAACAATGATAATGCCAAGTTACGCTGACGTCGTTCGACTTGCAGCTGAAGACTCGTGGCCGCCATTTGCTAATAGTGATGGAAGTGGAATATCTAGAGTTATTATAGAAAAAGCTTATGGCTATTCAGGGCAAGAGGTTGAGTTCATTATAGTGCCTTATGCAAGAGCACTAAATATGGCTAAAATGGGACAGGTCGATGGTGCGTTTAACGTCACTAAACAAGCTAGTACTGAGCAAGACTTTGTTTTTGGTAAAGAGCCTTTACTTAAAGTTTCTGCTTCTTTTTATTACCACCCAAGTTCGAAACTAGATTTCTCCACCACCGATGAGATTCCACGTGGAACATCTATAGCAACTATCATAGGTTATGAGTATGGCGATAAGTACGAAGCCAATAGACATAAGTTTGATGAAGTAAGAGTCGCTAGTCAGCAGCAAATTATTAAATTGTTAAGAACGGGTCGTGTGGATATGGCAATAATGTTTGATGATGTTGCTGCTTCAACTTTAGAAATGATGATGCTAAGCGATAAGTCTTTAAAAAAGGGAGCGATCAACCATACCAGTGATATTTATGTCGCGTTCAATAAAAGCTTAAAACAAAGTCGTAAAATAACAGCGTTAGATCTAGGGTTAAAAGCAATTCAACATGAATCTGCTTATATCACCCCATGATTGTATTTATTGAATTTTCCACTTTTGAGTATGTCACTTTATCTCGTTTTATCTTAAGTTCCGAAATCATCTAGTTTTATTCACCAATTACGCTAGACTTTAAATGGTAGAAATAACGTGGGGTTTAGCTGAGTGAATCAAGAACAATATCAACAAGCGAGATTATCTAGAGATCCTAGGTTTGACGGTGTATTTTTTACTGCCGTTAAGACTACAGGAATTTTTTGTCGTCCAGTCTGCCCTGCTACACCACCTAAAGAAGAAAATGTCGAGTATTTTGAAACGGCTTCAGAAGCGCTAGTTTCTGGTTATAGGCCTTGTTTAAGGTGTCGGCCTGAGTCAGCTCCTTTTTCTCCTGCCTGGGGCGGGACTGAGACAACAGTGAAGCGTGCGCTTAGTATTATTCATCAAAGTGGCTTTAACGGCATTAAATTATCAGAATTAGCTGAAAGGCTAGGTATCACGGATCGTTATTTAAGAAAATTATTTGAGCAGCAAATAGGTGTTGCTCCAAAAGCTTATATTCAGCATCAACAAATCTTGTTTGCTAAGTCTCTACTACATCAAACTTTATTACCTATTAACCAAGTAGCTTATGCTTGCGGCTTCAATAATGTCAGGCGTTTTAATGATGCATTTAAACGAATTAGTCAAAAAACACCGTCAGAAGTAAGAAAGCGCCAAGGTTCGAGTTCACTTATTCGTTTGCAATTAAACTACCAACCACCATTTGATTGGGAAAGCTGGCGCGATTTCACTATTCACAGGCAGATATTCGGAATTGAAACCATAGGCAACAGTTCTTATGGCCGAACATTTTCTTGGCGAGATATTGATGGTAAATGGATAAAAGGCAAGTTCAATGCTGTACACCGACCTGATAAACAAGGTTTTAACATTAGCATCCAAGTAGATGATGCTAAGTATCTATATCCTATTAGTCAAAAGATACGTCAAGTATTCGACTTGAACGCCAATATTGAATTAATAGAGCAGCAATTAATTAAAGCTGGCTTCCCACAACATAATTTAAAACAAGGTTTAAGACTTCCTGGTTGTTGGAGTAAATTTGAAGCTGGAATTCGCGCTATTTTAGGTCAACAAGTATCAGTTAAAGCTGCAACAAACTTAATCACAACTTTAGTAGGTAACCTTGGCGATAGTGATGAACAAGGAGATGTTTGGTTTCCTACACCTGAACAGGTGGCCAAATCTGATTTGAGCTTCTTGAAGATGCCTGAAGCTAGAAAAGAAAGTATTAAAGCGTTAGCTAAATATTGTGTCAAACACCCTGACGCTGATATAGAAAGCTGGCTAGATATAAAAGGTATTGGTCCTTGGACTGTTGAATATGCACAAATGAGAGGAGAAGAAAACCCAGATATTTGGCTAGATTCAGATTTAGGTATTAAAAAAGCGCTCGATATTTTTCCAACTATAGATGCTGAGCAAGCTAAACCATGGCGTTCTTACCTAACTATGCAAATGTGGGGGATGTTGTAATGAGTTCAGTTAATCAACCTATGGCAGATAATTTGATAACTCGATGGATAAATACGCCATTAGGACCAATGGAAATAGCCGTTAAAGATGAAGTTGAATATTGGTACTTTGAATTTAAGCAGCGTGAAGAGTTGATTGATATAGAGAATCAAGGCAAACAACTCTTTACTCGATTTAGCGGAGCTGCAATTCAAAGAATATTTTGCAGGAACTCGAAAGACATTTTCGGAATTACTAGCACATATGAGCTCTTACGGTACTGAGTTTCAGCAACAATGTTGGCAGGCATTAGTGCATATTCCGTACGGCGAAACTTGGACTTATGGACAACAAGCTAAATTCTTGCAAAAGCCTAAAGCAGCGAGAGCTGTTGGCGCTGCGAACGGTCGCAATCCATTAGCTGTGGTGGTGCCATGTCATCGAGTGATAGGAAACAACGGCACTCTTACAGGATATGCTGGTGGTTTGGATAAAAAGCGGTGGCTGCTAGAATTTGAAAATTCACAATTAGAACTCAAACTATAGTGTTAGCTATGATCATCTAGATAAGATTGGATACTGCTGAATACAAGCTCTGAACAGCTTGATAAGGAATCAAGCTGAGCTTGTATCTCTGACATTTTTGTATCCGCTATCGTGTCTAATTTACTCAGTTGTGACTCTAAGTCTGATGCTAACTTTGATAAGTCATTTGCTGATAGATTTGCAGCGCTACCTTTGATTGTATGAGCTAGTCGCGTAAGTTGTTCTAGGTCTTTGTTTTCTAATGCTTGTTTCAAGCTCTTGCAAGTGTACTTTTGTGACTTTAGTAAACTCTTGAGCTATTCGAATATAGAGGTCGGTATTACCTAGCACCCTTTCCATTGCTTCTTCTATACAAAGTCCTGGATACTGTTTTGCTCCAGCGCTTTGAATATTAATCCCTTCAGATTCAAGATCCATTTCAGCCTCTAAATATTTGTTCAGTACTCGTTTTAATTCGTTGATTTCTATTGGTTTAGTTATGTGATCTTGCATACCAGCAGCTATGCTTTTATCTTTGTCTCCAGGTAAATTATGAGCCGTCAATGCAACAATAGGTAAACTAGCGTAAGTACCTCCTAGCTCCTGGATTGCTTGAGTTGCTGTAACACCATCCATAACTGGCATCTGTATATCCATAAATATTAGCTTGAAGTTGTCTTTTTGCACTTTATCAATCGCTTCTTGTCCGTTGTTAGCTAATGTGATTTGGCAATTAAATAGAGACAGCAACTCCTTAATCACTTGCTGATTAACTAAATTATCTTCCACTACAAGTACTGGGCTGTTGTGGTAATTGCCTTGAGCAGCAATATTATCCATTACACTAGATGATATTTCGGGGTTTATTTTTAGCACTAAGGCGTCGTATAAGTCAGACTGCTTAATTGGTAGGTGAAGCATTATGTGATTGTCTTGATTCGTAGTGGCGGTGCCTGCTTCCCAATACGAAATGATTTGGCATTCAGCATTGTGCTCTCTAATAACTTGAAACACATCCTCATAGGTTTCTAGCTGGATTTTTTGGCCGACGATTACCACGTCGTACATATCTATATCTAGTAGCTCTTTGGCAATATCAAAACTAGAGGTTTTTTCTACTTGATCAAATGTCCAATGCGTTAACAAGATTTCAACATAGTCTAGTAGTTGCTCGTGGCTAAAAATAAGTAAAACTTTTTGAGTGCCAATGTTGTTGGGGAATGTTTGTGAAACTTCAGTACTCACTGCTTGAAGAGGTAAACGGATCTCAAAACAGCTGCCTTTACCATGTTCAGAAGAAATAACTAGCATTCCTGACATTAAGTCAATTAGCGATTTACAGATTGATAGACCTAAACCCGTTCCACCATATTTACGAGTCGTGGACTCATTGGCTTGGCTAAATTTATCCAGTACTTTATCAAGTTGCTCTTCGGTCATTCCTATACCTGTGTCCGAGATAGCTATGGTCAACTCGTTGCTATCGAACATTGCAGAGATGATCACTTCACCTTGTTTAGTGAATTTAAGAGCGTTGGAAACTAAGTTAGTTATCACTTGTTTTATTCTTGTTGGGTCACCTCGCAATAAACTTGGGGTGTCGGGAGAAAGCAAATAGATAAGTTCTATATTTTTGCTTATTGCTTCACTGGCGAGTGGTTCGCAAGTAAGTTGTATTAGTTCAATGGGATTGAATTCGATTTCTTCCAGTTCTAACTTATCGTTATCGAGCTTGGAAAAATCTAATACATCATTGATTAACGCAAGCAACAACTCACCAGAATTAGTAGCAGTGGAAACAAGTTTGTTTTGTTTGTTAGATAATTCAGTATTTTTGAGTAAAGTGAGCATTCCTAGAACACCATTTAATGGTGTCCTTAACTCATGGCTCATGTTAGCTAGAAACTCAGATTTAACTTGAGCTAGCTTAACTGCTTCATCGTGAGCTTTTTGTAGCTCTGAGGTACGTTCTTGAACTCTTTGCTCCAATGTCTTGGTTAATTGCTTCAGTTCTAAATTTGATTGATAGAGTTCAAGGCTTTTTAGTTCTAAGATCTTTTCAGCTTGTTTGCGAGCTTCTTTTTCTCTATTGGCTCTAGCTTTATATTTTTCAATTTGATCTGACACTGACTACCTTCACTTGGTGATAGTAAACACAACCTTTGTCGCATCGTCCGTTGAAAGATCTTCTCGAGCTA
The DNA here is from genome assembly GCA_965221615.1 of Psychrosphaera sp. GTDB lineage: Bacteria > Pseudomonadota > Gammaproteobacteria > Enterobacterales > Alteromonadaceae > Psychrosphaera. The sequence continues at coordinate 3,600,687 of OZ244904.1, forward strand.
TATTAATAGTCTCTTGGTAATGCTTAGCTACACCTTCTAACAAACCTACTGCTAAGTCAGCAAATTGGCGAGTTGACTCATAGATTAAGATAAAACGATTAGGGTCGGCATCATCGTAAGAAAACTTAGGGAGTTCGGCGTCAGGGTAAAGTTTTTTCACTTCAACGTGGATATGGTCATCTATTTTTTTGAAAAATGAAAAGCTATCGTCACATTCGGTAAAAAAGTTAGGGAATTTAGCCTCGAACACACTGGCTAGGTGCAAGCCAAAGGTTTTTACTAGCTCAGGTACTGGCACTCCACTTCTCTCACTCAAAGCAACTACTAAGTGAACTAACTCTGCATGATCATAGGTCCCAACAGAAGTATATGAGCCTCCGGAAGGTAAGTTATCGGCGCAATCGTCGATGATATCATCCAACATATCCTCGCCAAATGCTGATTCCACCAGCTCATTAAATTCACTAAAAACAATACCTTTCATGGTTATCTCCATTTGTTACATAAAAATAACTATAAGATAGAAAACAGATTTAGGTAGTGATCTAAGTAAAAAAATTTAGCTTATTGTTAAATTAAAAATTCGATCCAGAGGTAGTAGGTAAGAGGCGATAACAAGGTTGAGAAAACAACCGTTGTGGCAGCGGTATTTTCACTTTGCTTATATTTTGTTGCCATAATGTAAGCGCCAACCCCCGTTGGGCTGGCAACAAGTAGTACAACGATGAACACTTGTTCTTTTGATAAATTAAAACCGTAATGAGCTAGCAGATAGGTCATTAACGGCAGAATGAAGAGCTTAGCTGCGGAATAAATGAAAGCTAAACTCCTGTTGCCTTTGATAGGCAAAAAGAAAATAGATGCACCTAGACCAAACAAAGCAAGCGGTATAGCTGATTGTGATAGCGTTGCTAAAGGTTCGAGTAAAGAAGTAGGGATAGGTAAACCAATAAGATTACAAGTTAATCCTGCTAAAATACTTAGCACTATTGGATTTTTTAGTGTTCTGAGAACGGTTTTATAACCTGTGTTGTTGACTAACAATTCAGTTAAAGAAAACAGAATAGCGCTATGGAAAGCGATAAGCACAAACGCCCTACCAGCACTTTGCTCAGATAAATAAAAGGTAATAATTGGAATTGCTATCAGTACTGTATTCGAATAGCTTGCTGTTAAAGATTCTAGTGTTGCTTTTGCAGTTGTTTTCTTTTGCCAACGACAAATTGTATATACAAGTAAAAAGTAGCAAATTACAGGAATATAAAAACTGGCAAACCAATTAAGAGAAATCTCTGCGGAAAGATCTGTCTTGTAAGTGGTTCGAAATAGAAAGAGCGGGATGAGTAAGTTAAAGCAAATTGCAGATAACCCGTCAATTTGAGACTTATTAAATAGCTTTACTCTAACACTCAAGTAGCCCAAAAAGCAGATAAGTGCTAATGGTGAAATGATTGCTAGAGTATTCATATAAGCTAGTTAGCCTCTGGTTGCATTAAGCGATTAGTAAATACTGTGTTCTACAACTAAACCGATAAAAATAACCAAACCGACATAATGGTTGTTTAAAAAGGCTTTAAAACAGGCTTCACGCTCTTTATTGCGACAGGACCAAAGTTGTTGAGCAAATAGTAAAACGGCAATCGCCATAGCAACAGCCATAGGCCAGTGCCAGTTTAAGTAGAGCCCTGCTCTAGACAAGAACAATAAAAACAATCCTTGCAATAATGCAATGGCAACTAAATCTTTATTACCGAAAGCTATTGCTGTCGACTTTACACCAATCTTTACATCATCGTTGCGATCAACCATAGCGTAAAAAGTATCGTAAGCTACTGTCCAAGATAGATTAGCGAAGTAAATTAGCCATACGTCTGGTGGTAAATCAGCCATCACTGCCATGTAAGCCATTGGAATAGACCAGCTGTAAGCTGCGCCTAAAACAACTTGAGGGAAGTTGGTGTAACGCTTCATAAATGGATAACTAAAAGCTAATAACACACCTATGATAGACAAAGTCACTGTTTGTGGATCTAAAGTAAGCACTAGTAAAAAAGCGACAATTAATAGTAAGAAAAACAACTGAATCGCTTCAGCCCCTGTTACTTCTCCAGCTGGAATTGGTCTTGCTTTGGTTCGCTCTACTTTGCCATCTATTTTTCGGTCGGCAAAATCGTTTATTACACAACCTGCAGAGCGCATAACGATAGTACCTAGTACAAATACAACAATGTAATGCCAGTGCGGAATGCCATCTGCTGCTATCCACAGCGCCCATAATGTTGGCCATAGTAAAAGGTAAATACCAATAGGCTTTTCTAATCGCATTAGACGGCTGTATGCGCCAATGTTACTCGCGGTTAACAATAACTTCATTTTTTACTCGAATAGGGCTGGTAAAAAGCATTCACAAACTAACAAAGGCTTAGCATTTAGCAAAAAGTTAGAGCGACGAATGTAGCAGCTGTGTTGCATAGGTTGTTGCAAATTATGTTCTATGTACTGACCTAAAGCGGATTCAGGTTTTACCTGTGCAAATTCTATATCGCTTCTAGTTGCTTGAGGTGATTGAAACAATACTTGTCCTAGTGGTTGATTGCCTAACTCAGCTAAGCCTCGTTCTGTACCTGATATAGTGCTCAAAGGAAGAATGGTTTGAGCATAAACAAGGGGAATATTACCTTGTTTTAGTAATACTTCTCGGAATATGGCCGATGTATCATTTGTGTTTAATTGTTGTTGCTGTGTAGCTGTTAATTGCTGTTCCGTTTGGCTTAACACTTCTAAGCCAAATGCAATGCCAAGTTCTTTGATTCTGATCGTCAGTGAACTCTCAGATTGGATCCAATCTTTAGCTATGATATGGCTTACATTATCAATTGCGCTGGTGGCACTGTGCCAAGTGGACGGTAGTGGTAATGGAAACAAAATGACAACAATAAATAATTAAACTGGCAATATGTTACCAAGATCGATATCAAATTTCTTGCGAGAAATGAAAATTATCATTGGTAGTTGTCTTATATTTCTCTAAAATCATGCGGTACCATCATCTTTAGGAACAAGTAATGACATTGAAACAAGTAATCGCAGCATTCGCTTTTGTATTTGTTTGCTTTTCGAGCTCACTCAAGGCTGAGACAGTAACAGAAAACGTAGGTTATTATGGTTTTGAACCTGACATTATCACCAACTACGTTAGCGTAAATCAGAAAAAGATAGGCTTTGTAAGAGTTACCGTTGAGCTGATGATCGAAGATGTTTCTTATGTTTCTATCATTGAGCACCACAGTCCATTATTACGCGATGCTATTATTCATGTGCTAGTACGCCAACCGGAACAAAAAATTAAGTCTATGACTGGTCGCGAAGAGATCAGAGTATTGATTCTAGATAGACTTAGAGAGTTAATGAAAAAAGAAACAGGGCAAGAGCTGATCAGAGATATGTTCTTCGCTAAATACCTGTATCACTAAGGTTTATTAAATAAATTAGCAACAAGCAGATAAACAGCTTCTAACTGTTATCTGCTTGTTTTTTTTGTTTTTCTTTCCAAGCTAATCTCGCTAGCCATAAGCCACAAATAAGCCCTACTAGATGCGCCCAATTTGCCATATTTATTGGTAACACTTCAGCAAAGCCCAGAGCCATCCAGACGATTAAAAAGCTAAATACGTTATTAGGCAGGAAAATGTTTTTGTCTTTAGATAGTTTGCCATAAAGCCAAACAAAACCAGCCAAACCATAAACAACACCAGAAAGCCCAGCAAACTGATTATCGACTAAAATGGCTTGGAATGTGTTAGAAAACAGCGCAATAAACAAGCTGAATAACAGAAGTAAATGAGCACCTAAATGTTTCTCAATTTTGCCACCTAAATACCACCACCAGCTCATATTAAATACTAAATGAACGGCACTTAGGTGCATAATTGCTGGCGTAAACACACGATAAAATTCGTCGAGCTGTCGATTAAATGATAAAGCAGCAAAAATATCGCCAAAATAGCCAAATACGGATAAGCAGTAAATGCTGATACTAAGTAGAGTTATAAATTTTGTGAGTGGGCCATTAGCTCGCCAAATTTTAGCTAAACCTAAGCTTTGTGTTTTCCCTGATACAGGCTGATTCAGCTGCCAAGATGCTTGTAAGTACTTTCGTTGATTGGGATTGCTAACAAAGTCCTGGAACAGTGCATTTGCCTGTTCAAACTGCTCTTGTTCAACATAAACAAAAATATCGTTTTCAATGAGTTTTACTTCGAACTTAATGTTTTTGATGGTCAAGTAATCGGTGAATGCTTTGCAAGCTCTAGGGTTGTTAATTTTTCCTAATGGTGTCATTACTAACTGTTCTCAGGGTTATTAAGATGATGGATTAGCTACGAACAAATGGATAGTTCAGCTTCCATACTTCAAAACCCCCGTTTACCGAATAAACGTCATCATAACCTTGTTGAGCTAAATACTGTGCTGCGCCTTTACTGCTATTACCGTGGTAGCAAAAAACTAATACAGTGGTCTCGAAGTCTACGTCTTTTGCAAACTGGCCCATACTGGTATTAGTGAGGTGAATAGCATTTTCAACATGTCCATCAGCAAAGGATTGAGCATCGCGAATATCTGCAATCGCAACATTACCTTGTTCAATCATTTGTTGAGCTTGTTCAATACTACATAACTTAAATTCTGACATCATTGCTCTTCATATTATTTAGATGTTTCTAATGTTAACGAATTTGCTTAAAAAGTCGAGTTTCAGAAATACCTTGTTGCAAACTTCTAGTGTAATTTCGTGTGACAATAGCTAGTCTGTAATCAATTAATTGTGGGAGTTAAGATGAAAGCGCTCAAAACGATATCAAAACAAACAGGTTTATTGTTTCTGCTACAAATGGCTGCAGCGGTTTCTGCTAATTTGATTTTAGTGTCTTTGTTTGCACAACCTGAGTATCTCGTGGTGCTGTCGGAAAAAAGTTACTTGCTAGGTGCTGCAAGCCTACTGTTTATGGTGTGTTTTGTTTCTATTGTTCTGATTAGCGTCATTGTATATCCGCTGTTGGAGCAGTTTAGCCCTGCAGTGGCTAAAGGATATTTTGCCATGCGGCTCAGTGAAGCTGTAATTCAAGTCATTGGTGTTGTTGCTTTGTTGTCTTTACTACCACTGGCAAAAGAGTTTGTTATCTCTGATGCAAACCATGATTGGTTATTTGTTATCGCAAAACAATTAACTCAAACCAATTTATATGCTTATCACCTAGCTATGGTTGTTCTGGGCTTTGGTAGTCTGCCTTTTTGTTATCTTTTGTACAAAAATAAGTTAATACCTAGGTTGCTATCTGCTGTTGGTTTATTTGGTTACTTAACTTTAGCTACTGGCTCGTGCTTCTACTTGTTTGGCCTAGATTTGAGCTTAGTGGTTACTCTACCTGTATTTATTTTTGAAGTAAGTATTGGTTTGTGGCTGATTTTTAAAGGGTTTGAAATTAAAGAATAAACCTCTAGTGCTTTTGTTGATTATGTCCTTTGCAAAAACTCATGTTGTAGCAAACCTAGCTTTAAATCGTTATACCAAGTATCGTTCAATTTGAAGTTGTCTCTTAGTGTACCTTCATGCTTAAACCCTAGCGACTTTAGCAACTCAAAAGAAGGCACATTACCTTCTGTTACTGTGGCAACAGCTTTATGAAAATTGCACGTATTAAACAAGTAGTCTAGTACTGCTAACGTTGATTCTTTAGCGTAACCTTTTCCTTGGAATTGTGGTGATAATAAAAAGCCTAGTTCAGCTTGTTGATAAGGCTGCCACTGGCCATAAAAGCCTGTAACTCCAATTTTTTGATCTGTTTCTTTTAGAGCAATGGTAAAAGTAAACCAGTTATTATTTTTCGGATCCCAATCTATTAAACGAGATTCAAAACGCTGTTTTATCTCTTCTTCATTAGGCAACTCTGCAACGAATTGCATTACTTCTGGTGATTGGTGTAATGCTTTGAAAAGTAACCAATCTTCAGAGGTTATTGGCGTTAATACCAGCCTTGAGGTTTCTAATTTCATCTACTTTCTTGTCCTACGTTTCAATGCTTTTAGTGGTGCTTAGTATTGGGTAAGAGCTCTACTTATACTACCAAAGTACCTTAGCCGAGTTGCCTTTGTTACTGCTAGTTTTTGCCTTAGTGTCAAACTCGGACTGGCATTTATAACAAAATAAGGAAGCAATTAGTCAAATATTAACAAGGTAATAATAATGAAAAATAATAAGTTACTCACAAAGCTAGGTTTACTAGTTATGTTTCTTTTTAACAGCTATGCCTTTGCTTGCAAAGACAGTGTGGTATTAGTTCATGGTAACGCTGGTTCTCCTAGTGATTGGGATAACACGTATAACGAGCTTATCAGCCGAGGTTATAGTGCTAGCGATATCTACCGACCAAGCTGGGGCAGTTCAAATCCTGCAAATAATAATCACAGTGGCTCTGAGGAAACACCAGTAAGGCAAGCTATTGAGTCAGCAGTGAACGCTAGTTGTACGGGTAAAATAGACGTTATCGGTCACTCAATGGGCGTTACTTTAGCTGCACAACAAATAATAAAGTCGAATAATGAGAGTAGTGTCGATGCTTTTGTTGGTATAGCAGGAGCTTACAGAGGTTTATTATCATGTGGTCAATATCCATTTAACGTTTGGACTCCAACTTGTGGTTCACAAGGTTTATCTGTATCTAGTCCATTCTTAGATTGGTTGTACGGCGTTAGTTTTGCTGACAGAACTTACACTTTCAAAAGCTGGGTAGATCAGGTTGTTTGTTCGTTAGGTAGCTGTTTAGTTTATGGCGTGCATTCAAGCAGAATAGTTGGTGAAGATGCTAGTTATGATTTTGCATATGGTCACTTTGGTTTGCAGTTATACACTGCAACTGAGCAAGTTGATCTACTGTAAGAGCTTACTTTCGAGTGAAGTTTGTCGCTTCACTCTTTTCTTAATGCGAAGTTGATTACGTCGAATTAGAGCTCAATAACAAGCAGAGTTGTTTGTGAGGGGGCTCCTTCTAAGGCCACTTGGTTAGTTGAATTTAGGAATGAGTTGTTAGAACTGCCAGTACACGAAGCTAATTACGTCCTTTCGGAATTCAATCACGGATAGATTAGTCTATGAGCGGGCACAGCTTCTAAGGCCACTTGGTTAGTTGAATTTAGGAATGAGTTGTTAGAACTACCAGTACACGAAGCTAATTATGTCCTTTCGGAGTTCAATCACGGATAGAGTAGTTTGTGAGGGGGCACACCTTCTAAGGCCACTTGGTTAGTTGAATTTAGGAATGAGTTGTTAGAACTACCAGTACACGAAGCTAATTACGTCCTGTAGGCAAATACCGTCTCGCTAAACCATCCCTGGGCTCCCGGCATTACCGTATATCCATATACATAAAAAAAGCCGCTACTATAAGGAGTAGCGGCAATGCGGTCGCATGGGAACAAAATCGTTCTCGCACATTAACATTTCATTAATATGCTACGAAATTACTGCCATGGGCGATCATTTTCTAGGTTTTGTTCAAACGCAGTTATTTGCGTATTAAACTCTTCCGTCACACCTATAAAGTCTAAGTTTTTAAGTAACCTATCTCTAACGTCGGCAGCAATCTCAAAATCTATTGCAGGTTCACCAGAAACTAATAATTGCTGGTTTTTAAGATCAACTTGGATCTCAATCTGATTTCTAGTCTGGCACAAGATAAATAATTTATCGACCAAATGTTCAGAAACTTTTGCCGGCACAATTTGGTTGTTAATGCAGTTGTTATAGAAGATATCGGCGAAGGTCGGTGCAATTACTACTTGAAAGCCATATTGCTTAAGTGCCCAAGGGGCATGTTCACGGCTAGAACCGCAACCAAAATTTTCGCGTGTAAGTAAAACACTCGCGCCTTTATATTGCGGAAAATTCAATACAAATTCTGGATTCGCACTGCCGTCGTCGAGGTAACGCCAATCGAAAAACAGAGCTTTATCAAAGCCATCTCTTTCAACAGAAGTTAAAAATTGTTTAGGAATAATTTGGTCTGTATCAACATTGTTTTTATCTAATGGGCAAACTAAGCCTTGGTGAAATATAGTGTCAGTCATAGTTTTGTTCCTTATAAATCTCTTACGTCAACAAAGTGACCGTGGATAGCTGCTGCGGCTGCCATTGCTGGACTAACTAAATGTGTTCTGCCGCCACGACCCTGACGACCTTCGAAATTTCTGTTCGAAGTTGAAGCGCATCTATCACCAGGCTCTAGTCTGTCGTCATTCATTGCTAAACACATAGAACAACCTGGTTCACGCCATTCGAATCCTGCTTCTTTGAAAATTTGATCTAGACCTTCCTGCTCAGCTTGAACTTTTACTCTTACTGAACCAGGAACAACCAAAGCTCTGACACCTTGATTTACTTTTCTACCTTTAGCAACATCTGCTGCTGCACGCATATCTTCTATTCGAGAGTTAGTGCAAGAACCAATAAATACAGTATTTACTTTGATATCAGTGATGTTTTGTTCAGCTTCTAAGCCCATGTAATCAATAGCTCGACGAATTGCATCTGCTTTCACTAAGTCTGCTTCTTTATCTGGGTTTGGCACTTGAGCGTCTATGCTCACAACTTGTTCAGGGCTTGTGCCCCAAGTTACTTTTGGAATTATATTATCGCTGTGCAAAGTTACTGTGTGATCAAACTCCGCTCCTTGATCTGTTGCTAAAGAGCGCCAATATTCAACTGCAGTTGTAAACTGTTCACCTTTTGGTGCGTAATCCTTGCCCTCGACATAGTCGAAAGTGGTTTGATCTGGCGCTACCAGTCCAGCTTTGGCGCCGAACTCTATGGCCATGTTGCAAAGCGTCATACGCCCTTCCATTGAAAGCTCTTCAATAGCCTGACCACAAAACTCGGCAACATATCCTGTGCCACCAGCGGTACCTAATTCTTCAATGATGGCAAGTACTATGTCTTTTGCTGTAATGCCTCTATGCAGTGGACCCTTCACTTCTATTTTTAGTGATTTAGCCTTCTTTTGTTGCAAAGTTTGAGTTGCTAAGACGTGTTCAACTTCTGAAGTACCAATACCAAATGCTAATGCTCCAAACGCACCATGTGTTGCAGTATGAGAGTCACCACAAACGATAGTGTGACCCGGTAAAGTAATACCTAACTCAGGACCAATAACGTGAACTATGCCTTGGTTTTCGTGATTTAAGTCAAATAGAGTTACACCAAATTCTTTACAGTTTTTGGCTAAGGCTTCTAGTTGTTTACGAGATGTTTCTCCAGCGGCATCAAAAGAGCGGATTTGTGTAGAAACATTATGATCCATAGTGGCGAACGTTTTATCCAAGCGTTTTACTGGACGATTTTTTTCTCGTAAACCAGCAAAAGCTTGAGGTGAAGTTACTTCGTGAACTAAATGACGATCAATATAAATTAAGCTGTTGTCGCCGCTTAATTCGGTGATGAAATGATCGTCCCAGATCTTTTGGTATAAAGTTTTAGCCATCTTATTCTGTCTCCACTATATTGCTTGCGCTATGGCTTGGGCCACTTGTTCTGTTGTGTAAGATTCGTTGCCTTGGGCAATGTCCGACGTCACAATGCCTTGATCTATTACAGACTTAACTGCTGCATCGATTGCATTAGCAGCATCGTTTTGTTCAAGTGAGTAACGCAACATTAAAGCTGCACTTAGAATTTGTGCGATAGGGTTAGCAATGCCTTGACCTGCAATATCAGGTGCTGAGCCTCCAGCAGGTTCATACATACCGAAGCCTTGCTCATTTAAACTTGCAGAAGGTAATAAGCCCATAGAGCCAGTAATCATGGCGCATTCATCAGATAAGATGTCACCAAACAAATTGTCACATAACAATACGTCAAACTGACTAGGATCTTTAATTAACTGCATAGTCGCATTGTCTATGTATATATGTTCAACTTCGACATCTGGATAGTCTTTAGCCATTTCATTAACGGTTTCACGCCATAAAATAGAAGTTTGTAATACGTTTGCTTTATCAACTGAAGTGACTTTATTATTGCGCTTTTGCGCTGCTTCAAAACCTAACTTTGCAATGCGTTGAATTTCTGCTCTAGAGTATCTTTGAGTATCAAAAGCGTTGTCGCCTTCACGACCTTTCTCACCAAAGTAAATACCACCAGTTAACTCACGCATCACTAATACATCAAAACCTTTTGCGCTTATATCAGCACGCAGCGGCGACATAGGAGCTAACGCTGGTACTAATGCTGCTGGACGCATATTGCAGAATAAAGAGAAATGTTTACGCAGAGGTAATAAGGCACCGCGTTCAGGCTGATCGTTCGGTGCTAAATGTTCCCACTTTGGCCCGCCTACAGAGCCAAACAAGATAGCATCTGAATTGTCGCATAAATCTAATGTTGAAGCTGGTAATGGACAGCCGTGATTGTCGATAGCAATGCCGCCAACATCAGCGTGAGTGTAGTTTAGTGTGAAGTTAAACTTGGTTTGAACTGCATCTAAAACCTTAATAGCAGCAGCCATTACTTCTGGACCTATGCCATCTCCTGGTAGTACAGCAATATTGTATTCTTGTGTCATGTCTCTAATCATTCCTAGTTATATAAACCTAACTACAGCTAGGTTTGTAATTATTTGTATCTTGCTTGCAGCTAAATTAAATACCTTGGTGTTTTACTTTGATGTCTTCCACTTGCTGAGCACGGCGAATCAAGTTCAAAACGTGGATATAGGCTTTCACACCTGCGTGAATGATATCCGTTGCTAAGCCCGTGCCGTGGAAGTTACGACCGTTATATTTGGCAATAATGTCTACTTGGCCTATTGCGTCAGCTCCTTCACCTTTTGAGTCCAGCTTAAAATCGACTATGGTTAAGTCTACGCCTGTCATTTCTTTTAATGCTTTATATGAAGCTTCGATTGGGCCGTTACCTGTATCAGCTTTATAAATAACTTCGGAGTTCCCTATCGTAATGCCGACAGTTGCAGTGTTTACTGGCAGCTTGCTTGAGATACCTTGCAATGAATGCAATTGGTAATAGTCGGACTCTTCTTCTAACTGTAAGTCGAAAACAATGGCTTCTAAGTCGTAATCATGTACTTGGCCTTTTTTGTCAGCTAAGGCTAAGAATTCTGTATATACAACATCTAAATCATAATCTTCAGAGCTATAGCCCATTTCTGACATTCGGTGTTGGATAACGTGTCGACCTGAACGAGAGGTTAAATTTAGTTCGTTACTCTGCATGCCTATATGTTCAGGCTTCATTATTTCGTAGGTGTTTTGCGCTTTTAAAATGCCGTCTTGGTGAATACCTGATGAATGAGCGAAAGCATTTGCTCCAACAATGGCCTTGTTCTGTTGAACTGGCATATTACAAAGTTGACTCACCAATTTAGAGGTGCGATATATTTCTTCGGATTTAATATTAGTTGTTACACCAAAGCGTTCCTGGCGAGTTTGCAAGATCATGGCTATTTCTTCTAAAGAACAGTTACCGGCTCTTTCACCTATGCCATTGACGGTGCATTCGATTTGTCTTGCACCTGCTTGTACTGCTGCAATACTGTTTGCTACAGCTAAGCCTAAATCGTTGTGGCAATGAACCGATATCACTGCTTTGTCTATGTTTGGTGTATGTTTAAATATTCCTTCTATGATCTCTGCATATTCTGTTGGTTCGGTATACCCCACAGTGTCAGGAATATTGATTGTGGTTGCTCCTGCGTCTATCGCTCTTTCAATAATGTAAGCTAAGTCTTTAACTGAAGTTCGGCCTGCATCTTCGCATGAAAATTCAACATCATCTGTGTAGGTTTTTGCTAGCTTGATGGCGGCAACAGCCATATCGCCGGCTTGTTCTAAGGTTTTTTGTAGTTTGTGCTCTAAATGGATAGGAGAAGTTGCAATAAAAGTGTGTATTCGGCGTTTTTCTGCTGGAGCTAAAGCTTCACCACAAGCGACGATGTCTTTTTCTACTGCTCTTGCCAAGCCACAAATCGTAGGGCCTTTAACTTCTTTTGCTATTGTATGTACTGCATCGAAGTCACCTGGGGAAGAAACAGGAAAGCCTACTTCCATTACATCAGCACCTAGTTTTGCGATGGCATGGGCTATTTGTACTTTTTCACGCTTGGTTAAACTAGCTCTTAAAGCTTGTTCGCCATCCCTTAATGTAGTGTCGAATATGACGACTTTGTCATTGCTTGTGCTCATGTTGTTACCTCTATCCTATCCTGATTTCTTCATTACTTCTGACGCCTCTATGTTTATAAAAGAGGCAAAATGACTGCCACTAGATACAAAAAAACCCCGCAGAATGTGCGGGGTTTTTTCGTGAATCTGAAACTTTTATTCAGTCAACCAAAACAAGCCCGCGCTTTAATTTAAGCAGCAGGTTGAGTAGCAGAGCTAGTTTAGTTGTGAATAAATTTGTCATTATTTTAAATAAGTATGCTTTTGCGTCTTTGTATAATTTTTAACATTCAACTTTTTCGAGTGCAAGCTCTAATTTTAAAAAAGCTTAAAACTTTTTAATTAATTATTTTATTTTTGGTTATTAATCGTCTGTATTTACCATTAGGAGATACAGTAATGATAAGATGTTCTTCATATTACTTTTATGATTGAGAACCCCGAGTAAAACAATGGAATTACAGCAATTTGAAGCTCAATTTGAGCAGTTTGTTTTGCAACAAGAAATTCACGATGCAGCACATGATATTAACCATATAAAACGTGTTGTTAACTCAGCAAAAAAGTTAGCTAAAGCTGAGCAAGCTGATATGAATATTGTCGTTCCAGCTGCTTGGTTGCACGATTGTGTTTCGTTTCCTAAATCCCACCCTGACAATAAGCGTGCATCAGTATTAGCTGGCGAGAAAGCGATAGAGTTTTTAACAAGTATTGGTTACCCAGAGCAGTATTACGAAGAAATAGCCCACGCAATTGCAGCTCATAGTTACAGTGCCAAAATAAAGACGGAAACGCTTGCTGCAGAGATAGTTCAAGATGCAGATCGATTAGATGGATTAGGCGCTATAGGAGTGAGTCGTTGTATGTTGGTCGCTGGTAAATTAGGAAGTAAATTATATGCAGAAGAAGATCCGTTTTGCCAACAAAGACAAGCAGACAGCAAGGTTGCAGCTATTGATCATTTTTATGAGAAGTTATTTAAAACAGCGAAGACTATGAATACAGTAGAAGGTCGTAAAGAAGCTGAGCGCAGAGTCGCTTTTATGCAGCAATACTTGCAGAAATTAGCTGAAGAAATGGGCGTAGACTGTTAATTGCCAAAAGGAAAATCATATGAAATACCTAGAGCTAAAAATTCCACCTGTAATAACAACGATTATTTTTATTGGCTTAATGACATTAGCAGCCAAGTTATCACCTATTGTTAAGTTTGTATTCCCACAACAAGAACTCATTTCAATGTTAATTTCTATTGCTGGCATCGCTTGCATTGCGCTAGCTGTTATTGGCTTTAATAAAGCAAAAACTACTGTGAATCCTACTAAGCCGGATGACTCCTCAGCAATTGTTTCAAGTGGTATATACAAGTTTAGTCGCAATCCTATGTACTTAGGTATGTTATTAATTTTATTAGGGTATGCTGTTAATGCTGCAGCTCTGTCTTGTTACTTGTTATTAGTGGGTTTCATTTTATTTATGAACCAATATCAAATTAAGCCCGAAGAACGTTTATTGTCAGCCAAATTTGGTAATGAATACACCAATTATTTAACTCAGGTTCGTCGTTGGATCTAATCACTTAGCAGGATAAGGGTAATGTTTAGTAACACTTTCTTACCTGAAATTAAGGTGCTTTATGGTAGCTTGATACTTGAGTATTTATTAAGGAGTGTTGATAAATGGAAACAACAACATCGAGCAAGAAGAGATGGGCATCTGCTAGCTTATTTGCTTTGGGATTAGTGAGTTATTTCGTTTACTCTAAGTTAGATCACGCTAATAACATTTCAGATGCGGTAGCCAGTCTACCTTCCTATGCAAATGAAAAGTTAGTATTGAACTCGGTTAATCAGGCATCGAAGAGCTATACGTTAGATCTTACTTTAGAGGGAATCGATGGCGACTCCAAAAATATTGCAGAATTAAAGTCTCATTATGAGCAAGTAGCATTGCAATTTGCTTGTTCTGAGCCGGAGTTTACTGAGACATTCGAGCAAGGCTATAACATAAACTTTGCAATTAAATATCAGCAAAAGCCTGAGAAAATTTTCCAACAAATTTATGTTTCACAACAGAACTGCTCAGCTGTTAACTAGATTTTGATGAAGTCTGAGTTATTTCAGACTTCTCTTTTACACTAAAACTATTGCTGTAGTTGTTGTATGAACTCAGTTAATTCGTGTTTAAACTCTTCTCTGTGCATGGAGTATTCTAAATTAGCTTTGATAAAACCTAGTTTAGAGCCACAGTCATGTACCTTGCCTATCAAATGATAAGCTGAAATTGTCTCCATTGATAATAGCTCATCTAAAGAGTCAGTTAATTGGATCTCCCCTCCAGTGCCAGGTAATGTTTTATCTAGTAATGGCCAAATGTTTTCAGAAACGACATAGCGCCCTGTGATCGCTAAGTTAGAAGGTGATTCTTCGGTATCAGGTTTTTCGACCATCTCTTTAATTGGTGCGCTACTACCTTGATTTAGGTTCGTACCATTGATATCAACTATGCCGTAATTGCTAACTTCATTGAGGTTTACAGGATTAACCATTATTTGATTTTCACCTGTTTGCTCAAAGCGTTTGAGCATGCTCGCTAGGTTTTCTGTATTTAAGTCAGAGCGATATTTATCAATGATCACATCTGGTAGCATAATAACAAATGGGTTATTTCCTATGACTGGGCGAGCGCATTTAATTGCGTGGCCTAGACCTTTAGCTTCAGCTTGTCGAACGGAAATTATGGTGACGTTTTTAGGATTAATACTCCGCACTTCTTCTAACAAAGAACGTTTCACTCGCTTTTCTAATTGTGCTTCTAATTCGAAGCTAGAATCAAAGTGGTTTTCTATTGAATTTTTACTGGCGTGAGTAACTAAAACTATTTCTCTTATTCCTGCTGCCGCAGCTTCTTCAACAACATATTGAATTAAAGGTTTATCAACTAGAGTTAACATTTCTTTAGGAATCGCCTTTGTAGCGGGTAGCATTCTGGTTCCTAAACCTGCTACAGGTATCACTGCTTTTGTCACTTGTTTTGACATCTACTCTTCCTAATTGTTAACCAATTCATTTAAAGCTTTCATTACAGCCGGCTGTGTGAACATTATATCTTGCTTGTGGGATCAAATCAGTTATCTGTTACAACGAGATTAAACCACACTTTTTTTATTGAAATTTCGTTTTTGGTATTAAATATGTATAACAAAAGTTAAGGAGTATTTTTTTCCAGATATTGTGAATGAAAAAGAAAACGCTCCTAAAGCCTATTTCATCAACTAAACTTAATCTATCGCTATGCGCTTTATGTAGCTTGAGTTACCTAGAATTAAGGATTTAAATGTCACGAGCCTTACTTTTTGTACTTTTGATTTACTTAAGCTTGCCAATACAAGTTTCCGCTAGCGTCAAAATAGCAACTGACCCTTGGTGTCCTTACGTTTGTGAACAACCTAGTCCGCAACCTGGCTTGCTAGTCGAAATTGTTGAACAAGCTCTTGCAGAAAACGGCTATATGGTCGACTTTATTTGGCTAAACTGGGCTAGAGCTATTACAGAAGCTCGCAAAGGAACAGTACAAGGTATTCTGGGTGCTTATAAAACCGACTCTCCAGATTTTACTTTCGGTAACGAGCACTTAGCGTACTCTAGCATGTGTTTTTACACTCGGCTTGATGATGAATGGCAGTATGATGGATTGTTAAGCTTAACTTCTAGGGCTGTTACTGTAGTCAATGGCTACAGTTATGGAGCTATATTTGACAGCTACCTGTTAAATAATGAGAACTCAGGCAATCAAAATATAACTCGAGTGTATGGTAAAGATACAATTCAAAGACGGTTAAAATTACTAGAAAAAAACAAGTCTGACACAATAGTTGAAGACACTTTTGTAATGAACAAAGTTAACCAAGACTTGGAACAGAATAAACAATTGAGACAAGCCGGTTGTTTGCCTTCAGAAAAACTATATTTAGCGTTTTCGCCAAACAGTAATTTAAGTCCTCGCCTTAGCAGAGCGCTCGATCAAGGAATAAGAAAGCTTAGAAAGAATGGCGGCTTAGAGAAAATAATGACTAAATACCGCTAACTGCGTCTCACCTAGTAAATTGCGACAGCCTACTTTGTGTCTCTTCTGCTTGCTGTTGAGCGACTTTTGCTTCGTTGTTAGCTTGTTGAATTTGACCTTGGACTGATTCACTCAAGTGAGAGATATTCTCTACATTAGTATGAGCCTGTAAATATTGAGAATTTAAAGAGTGAATCGAATCACTTATTGCATCAAACTCAATAGTATTTTCATTGAAGTCCGTCATCATATGACTGAAAGTGATATTTGTATCGTTGATCTCGTTTTGCGTTTGCTCTGATTGTTCAACTAGCTTGTCAGATTCACTCTTAGTTTCTGTTACTAACTTATCCATGTCATTGATAAAAGAGGTGATCTGTTGGGTTGCATTTGCAACTTTAGAAGATAACGAACGAACTTCATCGGCAACTACCGCAAATCCTCTGCCCGCTTCTCCAGCTCTAGCTGCTTCTATAGCTGCATTTAGCGCTAGTAAGTTGGTTTGATCGGCGAATTCCTCGACCATCTTTAAAATGTGACGGATGTTGCCTGCATTGTCTTGTAAACCGTTAACAGTGTTAGTAAAGCTGCCCAATAAGGTGTCTATTTGCGCTATTTGTTGTTGAATTTTTTCTAATTGTTCATGCGCAGATTGTGCTTTATCTAAATTGGACTTATTGCTGCCTGCCACTTTTTCTGAGGCGTTCACTATGTGATTAATACTGTTGTTAATATGGTTACTTGCAGTAAAAATCTCTTCACTTAGTTGGTTCTGTTGATGAGCTTGCTCCTTAGCATCTGTCATAGCTAAGACAACAGAGTTGGTTGCTTGGTTAGCTTGTTTCGAGTTGCTATGAATTGTTCTTAATAACTCTGCTAGGTTTAACACAAAGGCATTGTAAGCTTCAGAAAGCAATCGGAATTCGTCATGGGTAAAGGCTGGAAGTTGGGTTTTTAAGTCGGCATCACTAGAGTTAATATTTTGCAAGCTATTCACTATGGCCTTAATAGGTCTCACAAACAAATAGTGTAAATAGAAAATAGTAAAACCAAAGGCTAAAAAATTTAAAACAAAAAGTATTTTTCCCCAAGTAAAAAGCGTTTCAGACTGTTCTGGTGAAGCCCCATCTAATTGCAAAAAGATAGCGAAACAGGCGACTTGAAATAGCAGTAGAAATCCCATGTTACCTAGGATTTTCCGTGATAATGTGAAGAAGATAGTACTTTCTACAAAAGAATATAGTTTCCAAAATCCAGATGTCATTCAGTCTTTCCCTTTTTGCCTTTGTTTCAGGTCATTGGTTGTTTATCGGCCAAGTGATAAAATTATTAAACCGTCTTAATAGATAAAAGTCTTTAATATCATTTTATTGGTATAAAACTTATACTCAGGGCGTTTACTGGCACAACCCCTATTGAAAATTCATTATGGCACTAAAGTTTTATCAATCTATTGCAAATAACATTAGCACGTTAAGCTTCGATTTAGATGACACGCTTTATCAAAATAAAGATGTGATCAAAAAAGCGGAACAAGCACAGTTTGACGCGGTTTGTCGAATCGTACCTGAAGCCCAAGAGCAAGGCATAGCCAAGTGGCAAAAATTAAAATGGTCAGTGGCTAAGAAAAAACCAGAAGTTCGTCATGATGTTAGTGAATGGCGTCTTGAAGTTATTAAAGCGGGTTTAGCAGACTTTGGTGTGACAAAAGAAAAGTTGATACAACAAGTATATGACAGCTTTTTCCAAGCTCGTTCTGACTTCACTATGCCGCAACAAACTTTCGATGTGTTAACTCAATTAAAGAAAAAATATCAATTAATCGCAGTAACTAACGGCAATGTAGATATTGATAGAGTTGGCTTGTCTGGTTATTTTGAAGGTTATTACAGAGCTGGTGCAAATGGTTGCAGAATGAAGCCTTATCCAGACATGTTAACTATGGCTATGAAGGATTTAACTTTAAAGCCTGAACAAATCATTCATATAGGTGATAGTGTTGGCTCTGATATAAAAGCTGCGCACAATGCAGGTGTGAGTAGCTTATGGTTTAATCCAGATAACAAGAGCTATCCTTCAGGGTATGCATTACCGACGGCAGAATACTCAGAGCTTCACGACTTGTTGGAGTTTATTTCCTAACAGCTTGTTAATCTTTTCACTCAGAGATACGGGTTGGAATGGTTTAGCTATATAGTCATTTACTTTGGCACGTACGGCCTCCATAACCTTGTCTTTATTGGCGTTGGCGGTAAGCATTAAAAATGGTGTTTGCGCTATGGAACTCTCAGCTCTTACCGCTTGCAATAGCTCCAGTCCGTCCATTGTTGGCATATCCCAGTCACTTATGATGAGATCAAAGTTTAGTTGCTTTGCCTTTTTTAAACCATCGACTCCGTTTTTTGCCATTGCTATTTTGACAAAACCCATGCGTCTTAACACTTCTGCGATAAGAGATTGCATGCTGACCATATCATCGACAACTAAAATCTTTATATGACGATAGTCTTCCATTTCTCTTAGTTCCTATTTCGTAAATACCGTTTAACCCATAGGTAATATTAGTTGAATTTAGCAAAGCCACAAACAAATACGAGAGTTTGCTGGTGTTAATTCACAAAAAACTAGTTAGAGCTTGGCGGTTCGGTCATAACTGCTATAATCCTAAACTGGTTAAATATACAGTCAAAGGCTTAACGTTTTTTATGGATGTGTTTGTTCCTAACGATTTTTCAGCTCCTCCTGCTCTTAAACTAAATGAACTTAATGAGCGCCAATACGAAGCGGTAACAGCGCCTCCGCAGAATATGTTGGTGTTAGCTGGGGCTGGTTCAGGAAAAACAAAAGTACTAACTAGTCGTATCGCTTATTTAGTACAAGCGCACCAAACCTCACCATTTTCTATTTTAGCTGTAACCTTTACCAATAAGGCGGCAGCTGAAATGCGCCACAGGTTAGAGAGTTTACTTGGTCAAGGTAGTGTGGGTTCCCAGTTTAGCCGCCACGGTATGTGGATTGGTACTTTCCACGGCTTAGCACATAGGTTTTTACGCACTCATTATCGCGAAGCAAAACTGCCAGAAAGTTTTCAAGTATTAGACTCAGATGACCAACATAGATTGATCCGTAGAATCCTTAAGAGTTTGAACTTAGACGAAAAACGTTATCCACCGAAGCAAGTGATGTGGTACATCAATGGCAAAAAAGACGAAGGACTAAGACCTAAGCATATAGATCCTCACGATCACACAGAGCAGGTTATGCTAAATGTATATACAACTTATCAAGAAGCTTGTGATCGTGCTGGTTTAGTAGATTTTGCTGAAATCTTACTTCGCAGTCATGAAGTTTTAGCGACCAATGCTGACGTCTTGAATCACTACCGTAAACGCTTTCGCCATATTCTTGTTGATGAATTTCAAGACACTAACAAAATCCAATATGCTTGGATCCGCCTATTAGCTGGGGCTCATGAAGGTAATGTTGCGGAAGAAGCTCAGCCTTCTCACGTTATGATAGTAGGCGATGACGATCAATCTATTTACGGCTGGCGTGGTGCAAGAGTTGAAAATATTCACAATTTCCAAAAAGACTTTGCAGACGTTGACATCATTCGACTAGAACAAAACTACCGTTCTACGGCAAACATTCTAAAAGCGGCAAACCAAGTTATTTCAAATAACTCAGATCGTTTAGGTAAAGACCTTTGGACCGAAGGCAAAGAAGGCGATCCTATTGCTTTATATTCAGCGTTTAATGAGCTAGATGAAGCTCGTTTTATTGTTGGTAACATCAAGAAGTGGCAGGAAGAAGGTGGTGCGCTATCTGAGTCCGCTATTTTATATCGCAATAATGCTCAATCTCGTGTTTTGGAAGAAGCATTGTTACAAGCTGGTCTTAAGTACCGAATTTATGGTGGTTTACGTTTCTTCGAGCGTCAAGAAATCAAAGATGCTTTAGCTTATTTACGTATGGTTTCGAATCGTGATGACGATGCAGCGTTTGAACGCGTTATCAATACGCCTGCAAGAGGTATAGGTGATAAAACATTACAAACGATACGCGATGCAGCAAGAAGCCAAAATTTAACAATGTGGCAGGCTGCAGGTCGTTTGATTAATGAAAAATTGTTATCTGGTAGAGCGAGTAACTCGGTACAAAGCTTTTTAGACCTGATCCAACAACTAGACACTGAAGTTGAACCATTACAATTACATGAACAAGCGGATCATGTGATCAGATTGTCTGGTCTTATGGCTATGTATCAAGCAGAAAAAGGCGAAAAAGGTCAAACCCGAGTAGAAAACTTAGAAGAACTAGTTACTGCTTGTCGTCAGTTTGAACCTGATGAAAACATGGAAGAAATGCCAGTACTAGCCGCTTTCTTATCTCATGCGTCATTAGAGTCTGGAGAATCTCAGGCTGATGCATTTGAAGATGCAGTACAACTAATGACCTTGCATAGTGCGAAAGGCTTGGAGTATCCACTTGTCTTTTTAGCTGGTGTTGAGGAAGGTATGTTTCCAAGCCAACAAAGTGCTGATGCACCAGATAGATTGGAAGAAGAAAGACGACTAGCTTATGTTGGTATGACTCGAGCTATGCAAAGGTTATTTATTACATATGCTGAGACAAGGCGAATGTATGGCCAAGAACATTACCATCGCCCTTCTCGATTTATCAGTGAAATGCCTAGCGAGTGTGTTTATGAAGTTAAGCTATCAACTCAAGTTTCACGTCCTAGTGCTAGCAGTTATGGTGGCCAATCTAGTTCTTATGGCAGCTCAACTGGTTACGGTGGCTTCCAAGGTGAACGAAATAGGGGCTTTGGTAAATCAACCAGCAGTCATGTTAAGTTTTCCGAGTCAGCCTTTTCTTTAGGTCAAAGAGTAAGTCACGCTAAATTTGGTGAAGGAACTGTGCTTAATTGTGAAGGTGATGGTGATAGCGCTCGAATTCAGGTGAATTTCGATCAGTTTGGAGCTAAGTGGCTAGTGACAACTTATGCTAAGTTAACAGCGATTTAAGCTAGTAGCTGGCAAATTATGAAGTTAGCGCAACTCAGGCAACAACTGCTAGATGGCAAGCAAAGAGTATTGCTGCATTTACAAGGCTCACAGAGTTGGTGCTATTCATGGTTGAGTAGCGAGCTTCAAGACCTAGCTGATGCGGAAGTGTTATGGTTTGGTGAAACTCAAGGCGTCGAACTAAAACAGAGTCTTGAGGCGAGATTAAAACAATATAAAAAGCATCTAGGGCAAGAAAAAGATCTGGTAATTTTTGATTGTTACTCGGGCTTTAACCCAGATGCTTTTGGTGCTTTGGCCGGTGTTGTTAAATTAGGTGGGATTTGCATTTTAATCACACCTGAGCGCAAGCAATGGCTCAATTATCCAGATCCTGAACTAACTAGGTTATGTACTGAGCCTTATGAAATTAAGGATATTCAACAAACTTACATCGCTCGTCTAAGCCGTTTTTTGTCTGACTCGAAACAAATCGTTTCAGTAACAGAAAAGAATTTCAGCGGTCCCGAACTCAAGCCTCACCCTATCGTTGATCTTATTTATGAGCAGAGTCACACTTTAAACTTGTTAAGCACTCTGCTAATAGATGATAGCTGTGATGACCAAGCGGTAATAATACAAGCTGATAGAGGAAGAGGAAAAAGCTCTCTTTTGGGGTTATTGAGTGCTAACTTATTAATAGCTCCTAAGTTTAAAAAGCTCCTAGTCACAGCACCACTTGCAGATTCTGTCGGCACCTTGTTTGAGCATTGTCAGCGTGCTCTTTCAGCATCGAATATCAACTTTTCTTATAGTAATAATGAAATCACCTTTGCTGGTGGAATAGTATCTTTTGTTGCTCCCGATCACCTAATGTTAGCGTTGCCAGAAGCGGATTTGGTGCTTATTGATGAAGCCGCAGCTATTCCTGCTCAAATGCTCAAACCTGTTATTGATCATTACCCAAAAGCCGTGTTTGCAACTACTGTGCATGGATATGAAGGAACAGGAAGAGGCTTTGAGTATAAATTGAAACCAATGCTCAAAGCTCGTTATCAAGATATTACTGAGCTTCCCCTATCTCAACCTATTCGTTGGTACGCGGATGACTTATTAGAAAAGTCGGTGAATAAACTATTAGCGCTAGATGCAAAGCTAAACTCGGTGCAAAAGTTAGATATAAAAAACATATGCTTTAAGCAATGGACACCAACAGAGCTATTACAGAACGAAAATAAGTTGAGTGAAATATTCGCTTTATTGGTGAATGCACATTACCGGACTTCTCCTACCGACCTAAGACAGATGTTAGATGGTCCAAATATTTTTGTCTTTACCCTTGAGAGCGAAGAGCAAACGGTCGCTGCTGCTGTTATAGCTAAGGAAGGTTTATTACCCGAAACACTGACTGAGCAGATATGGCAAGGCCGAAGAAGACCTAGAGGTCATCTATTACCACAGTCGTTAATTGCTCATGCTGGTTTTAAAGAAGCTGGAAGATACAGCTATAGTAGAGTGATTAGGATAGCGACAAACCCCGAATTGCAGAGGCGAGGGGTAGCATCTAGGTTGCTGCTTGAATTAGAAGATTGGTCTAGGATTAATAGTATAGATTTCCTCTGTACCAGCTATGGCTATGATATTGCTTTATACAAGTTTTGGCTGCAATCAGGAATGTTGCCTGCTCGATTAGGACTTAAGGCTGAAGCTTCAACCGGTGAGTTTTCTATTTTGATGCTGAAGCCGCTATCACAAAGAGCTAGAGAACTCTCTGAACAAGTAAGTGCTAGATTTGAGCAAACTCTTGCGGTAGAAACATTGTTTAATTTGCGTAGTTTATTACTGGATTCTGTGAATCAAATAAAGTACGAATTAGAGCAGCAAGATCTGTTAGATCTGCATGCCTTCGCTTATCATTTTAGGGGTATTAATACTTGTCTATTAGCTATGTGTAGATTTGTATATACAACTAAGGGGCAAATATCTTTACCTGAACTTGTACTAGCTAAATGCAGTGCTAAATACACAGATAAACAATTGATTAATAAATATAAGTTTTCGGGAGAGAAAGCTTTTGTGAAAAAACTAAGGGAATTGTGGCAGCAACTATTGCAGCAACATGCTGCTATCGAAATGAATACCCAATCCAGCAGTAAATAACCATAGTCCCCACAAACTGTGTTCTAGAGCAACTAGCAGGGTTGATCTGGAATGGATGTAAGTCAAAGAAAAAACTAGTCCAGCAATAAAAGCCCCTACTACTGCAATCCAATTGGCAAATATTATATGAGCTAGCGCAAAAGCAACCGAGCTCAGTACAACACGTAACGATTTACTACGAAATACCTTTTTGTATCTATGAAATAAGAAGGTGCGAAAAATTATTTCCTGTGGCCAGGCTGAAAAGATTGGATAAATAACTAATAACGCAAGCCAAATCAAAGTTTGTTCGAAAGGCAATTTAAACAACCATTCTGGTGTTAAGTACCAACTAGCTAATACTATGATTACTGCGGCAATCGAGAAAGTTTTAAGCACTCTAGGTAGGTATATTTTTAATTTTTCAAGATTCCATAATCGAAATCGCTTAAACCTGCTGTCACTAAGCAGTAGTAGCAAGCACCAAGCTAAAACAGTAACCAAAAACAACAACAAATAAGGTGCTAAATCTTGTCGTATAAAGTAGAAAACAATAGGCAAGCAAAGAAATAATAAAAAGAACTCAGCAATGAGTGCTTGCTTACGTACGTTTGGAGGTATGTAATTTAATACGTCAAACTTCACTGTTTTTCTATGCCCAAAAGCTTATCTTGTCTAAGCATATTACAAACTTGACAATTTGCATGGGCAAGCCGATTTTAGTTAGGTATAGAAAGTGATTATTTGCAGCGTTTAATTTGCAGAAAAGCTAAAACGTTGACGGTATTCTCTTGGTGTTAAGCCTATCGTCTTATGAAATGTTCTCCTGAATGCACTAGGGTCTTGATAACCAACTTGCCAAGCAATTTCATCGATATTTAAACTTGATGTTTCTATCAGATCTTTAGCTTTTCCTATTCTTAAATGTTGTAAATATTCCAAAGGTTTAAGTTTTGTTGCTTTTACAAAACGTCTCAAAAAAGTACGCTCTCCTAATCCTGCCATTGCTGCTAGTTTAGGTATATATATAGCCTCAGCACTATGTAACTGCAGCCAATGTTGAACCTTTAAAATCTTGTCATCACCATGGCTTAATACAGGAGCAAAAGTACTGTAGAAGCGCTGCTCACGACCTCCAGGGTCAACTAAAAAATAACGAGCTGTTGCTAACATTGCTGATGTAGTGAAAAAGCGATCAATGAGTTTTAGCCCTAAATCAAGCCAAGCCATCAAACCTCCTGCTGTGATGATATCTCCATCATCAATCACCAATTTATCTACGTTAAGTTGAACATCAGGGTATTTGTTGTGGAAGTCATCTCCTAGTGCCCAGTGAGTTGTCGCTGGTCTATGATTCAGTAACCCCGTTTCTGCTAACAAAAATGCACCAGCACAAACAGAGCATAGCAAGCTACCTTGTTGGTGTTGTTGTAGGAGCCAAGGTACAAAGTCTGTTTGTTCGGATGTGATACCGAGTTCATGCATGCTCGGTGGAATGATGGTTACTTGGTATTGTCCGGAATCAGGGACTTGGGTTAAGCGTTCGATTGACAGTTGGTACTCTTGACCAGATTGCTTAGCCAGTCTGACTGCGGTTTCGAATAAATCAATTAGGCCGTAAATGGCAGAAATCTGCGCATTAGGGTAAGCAAGAATAGCGATAGAGAGTTTTTGTTCCGTCTGTTTATTTCGTGTCACGTGTCAAATAATGCATGTTATGTGTCATTTTTGACAATGCTATCACTTTCCATCCATTTGTATAATTTTTGTTTTTATTAATAATGAATCCAAGGATCGACTATGACTGCAACACTTAGCCATGCGCCACTAACCTGTTCTTTAGCTGCAAGAATTGCCGCAGCAGAAGGAGATGTGCCGCTGAATGTAAATTACCTAAACCTGCGTACTAAGGAATACGAAAAAGGCGGATCTCTATTTGATGTGAATCCTTTAGGCCAAGTATCTGTATTAGAACTTAGTGAGAGTGAACTATTGACGGAAACTTCAACCGTTATCTTATGGTTACAATCGCAATCTAAAAATGCTGACTTTCATGTAGCTCCTACTGACCCTGAATACTTTCAGCTAGTTAGATGGTTAGGTTTCTGTGCTACGGAATTGCACAAGCAAATCTTCCGAGTGGTGTTTTATCCTGAAGCGACTGATGAGGTAAAAGACAAGGTACGAGATTTAGCTCCGTTGAGATTTGAATTGCTGGATAAGCACCTTGCAACTCGCCCTTTCTTGCTTGGTGATAAATTCACGGCTGCTGACGCTTATTTGACTTGGTTTTTTGTATTGGCTGGTAACGCTAAGCTTGACGTGTCACCGTACAAAAATTTAAATGAATATCAGCAAAGAGTATTAGCTCGACCGCTTGTGAAAGCGCTAATTGCTGAGGATCTTGCGAAAGATAAAGAAATGGACCAACAGATCATTCCAGAGTAATTTGAAGTGTAAAAGCAGGTTAACTGTTTAGTAACCTGCTTTTGTCAAAACACACTTAATGTTTTATAGCGCTTATCTTAGAGTTACAAACTCTTCAGCTGAAGTTGGGTGGATAGCCACACAAGCGTCAAAGTCTGCTTTAGTTGCGCCCATTTTCATAGCCACGCCAAAGCCTTGTAAGATTTCGTCCATACCAAAGCCAATGCCATGGATACCTACTACTTTCTCATCTTCACCAGCACAAATTAACTTCATTCTAGTCATTTGTCTGTGCTCTGTAACTGCTGTGTACATAGCAGCGAAGCCTGAGTTATATACTTTAACGTTTTCTTCGCCATATTCTGCAACTGCTTCTGGTTCAGTTAGTCCCATAGTACCGATTGCTGGGTGGCTGAATACAACTGTTGGCACTGTAGTGTAGTCCATCACTACGTCAGTCATGCCGTTGAATAAACGCTCTGCTAAAATGCGACCTGCTTTTACAGCAACAGGTGTTAATTCAATTTTGCCTATGATGTCGCCTAGTGCATATATGTTAGGCACATTCGTTTCGTGATGCTCATTCACTAAGACATAACCACGAGAGTCGGTTTCTACGCCAGCGGCTTCTAGATTAATTTTATCCGTTGTTGGCGTTCTGCCAATAGCCCAGATCACACAATCCGTTTCAACACTGTTGCCATTTTCGAAGTGTAAAACTAATGAGCCATCAGCTTGTTTCTCTAATTTTTTAGGAGTGCTTTGAGTTAATACTTCTAATTTTTCTTCCGCCATTATCTCAACTAGTGTATCTGATAACATTGGGTCGAAGTTTCTAAGTGGCTTTTCTTTACGAACTGCAAGTTTGGTATCTGTGCCTAAGCTATGTAGTACACCTGCTAATTCAACAGCAATGTAGCCCGCACCTACAACAACTGCTCGTTTAGGCTGTTCTGTTAAATCAAAAAATCCATTTGAGTCGATTCCTAACTCTGCACCTTCAATAGATGGTTTAGTTGGGCGACCACCTACTGCGATTGAGATATGATCAGCTGTGTAATGTTGGCCGTTAACTTCTACTGTCTTAGCATCTACAAATTTAGCAAAGCCATTAATAACAGTTACTCCGTTATTTGCTAAACCGCGATCGTATGAGCCGTGAATGCGCTTAATGTAAGCTTCTCGACTAGCAACTAACTTTGACCAATCAAACTTATTTACCGTTACGTCAAAACCATAGTCTGGGCTGTATTTATGAATTGCCTCTGCTACTTGAGCACCAAACCACATAGCTTTCTTAGGTACACAACCCACGTTTACACAAGTTCCGCCCATATGTTTGGCTTCAATTAAAGCTACTTTTGCGCCACGCATTGCTGCTCGGTTCGCTGATGCAATGCCACCACTGCCGCCGCCTATGGCGATATAATCAAAGTGAGTTGTCATGTTGATTCCTATTTATAAGTATTGTCTTACTAACCTAAGCTCAGATTAACTAGAATATGGGCATAATGCCAAAATACCAAATCGAAAAAATAGATAATATCAATAGGTACAAAATATTTTGTCGGAGAGTATCGATTTTTAATCATAAAAAAACAAAGGCTCTGTTACCAGAGCCTTTGTTTTATAAGGTTTGACCTTTATGCTGCATTAGTTTGATTGCAGTGTGAAAGGTCGTGTACTGATCTTCGCGTTAGCGGCAGCACACCATTGATCATTTAAGCTTTCGCCTTTTACCAATGTATAACAAGTATCTACATAGTCATGATCGTCTGTGTACCAACTATCTGGCATCGCATCTTGAATTCGGTTTGTGATCTCAGCAATAGCAGCTACTTGAGGGTAACCAGCTAGTGAACCGATAGCACCAACTGCAGTTACTAGCGCCTTAGCTAGTTCTTTGTAGTTAGTACCGCTGTCTTCTTCATACATAGAGAAGTTAACAGCGTTGTAATCATAATCGCTCCAGTTGATGATTAACTGGTTTGGATAATAATTTGTATTGTCGTGATCTAAATAAGGTAATTCAACTGCTTGAATAGACGGTACATTGTTATCAAACACACCTGCTACAATTGTAAAAATCTCTGCACCACCTTTGATCCAAGGTTCTTGGTCATTTTGTAAAGAGATCTTAGTAAGCTTAGTCGTTTCAACATTTGTGTTCATCGCTTGCTTAGACAATCTATTTTTTGTTGATAACTGCTGGAAGCCCGCATTTAAATCTGCAACAAAACGCTGCATTGAATGGCTGCCATGAGTTTCTACAACTATAACTGGCTGTTGTGGAGCTTGGTTTACGTCTAATTGCAATGCTTCACCAGTAGCTGCACGAATAGCTGGAATATATTGCCACTCATCTTCGTCACCTTCTGGCACGTATGCAATTAATAACTCTTCAGAATCTAAAGCTGCTTGAGTACTGTTGTCTGCAGTGTGTAGCCAAACTTCTGGGTAAATACCTTGAGTAGAAGCAACATCTAACATTGTTTGAGTGTCTTGTGACATCTTGTTGGCCATAGCATTACTAAACAGCATCGGCGTTTTGTTTTGAGATAATTGGTGTAACAATCTCTGCTTAAACGCTGGATCTAGTAACTGTTGTTGTAAAGAATTAGCCATATCAACTTTGTAGCTAGCGTTATCGGTAACATAAAGTTGGTCATTTGCTGCTGCTTGAGAACTTGCTAACAAACCGAGTGACAATACCAAACCTCTCAAAGTCATCTTGTTCATTTTTAAATCTCCATTTCTTAATTATTGTTTTTATCTTTTGGGTTTAATGTTGAATGTAATCAACATATGAGGGTAACTTAGGTGGTTTTTTGATCAGTTACAATAACTTTCTTCAATTATTGTCAAGTTTTGTAAGTGGATTGTGGTTATCAGAGGTTTGAAAGTTATTAAGGTACTAAATTAATATATCAATTTGTACCTATAATAAATACTGTACTAAAGTGATTAATAAATAAGTTAAGGAGAACTGATATGGAATTCATCCCGTTTTATTCACCAACACCAGAATTACTATTGCTTTGGTTGCTATTGTGGTTCATTCATTGGTTTATTGAGGGTTAATAGATATTTAACAAGAGCTTTATACTCTTCAAAACTTTTTACAGAACGTGTGTTGGGAATATAGTTATTATTAATAACTAAAGTAGGAACAGACGAAAATCCTTTATTTCGGATTTCTTCTGTGTTGTTAGCCATACGATTTGCTTCCATTTTCACTTTGAAGCTGGAAAAAGCTTTATCGAACTTTTGCCCATCTATGCCGTTGGCTATAAAAATGGCTCTCATACTAGATGGTGTGACTAGGTTATTTTTCTTTATGTGGATGTCATTAAAAATGGCATCCACCACGTTATCTTCCACGTTTAATAATCGCGCCACAATTAGAGCTTGCGAAAGCATAGTTTCTTGCTCTTCATCTCGACCTGGCATTTTGGTTACGTGGTTTTTACTAAAAGAATTAGGATCATCAAGAGACGCTTTCAGTGACTTCATAAATTTTTCTTGGCCAAAGCAAGCTGGGCAATAAAATGAGAAGTACTCAGTGATTTTTTGTACCTTGCTTACTTTTTTATTTAGAGAAAAGTAATCTTCGCCCAATTTATACTCTTTTGCGAATAAAGAGCATGTGCTGGTTAGTAATAGAAGTCCTAAAATCGAAGTAGAAAGTTTCATCCTTGTGTCCTTAATCTGTAATATCAGCAATCTATAGAATCCATAGTTTAAAAAAAGTTCCGAAGAAACTTTTGAACTATTGTTTTTTGCTGCTTAATCTCCATTAATAACCTTATGAGTCAAATAAAACGACCCCGTTATTCGCTAAGGATTGATAATGCAAAACCCTCTGTTAACTGAATTTGATCTTCCACCGTTTTCAAAGATTAAACCTGAACATGTAAAGCCTGCCGTTGAAAAGCTCGTTGAAGAGTGTAAACAAGCCATAGATAAAGCGGTTTCTGAAGATGCACCAAGTTGGGATAATTTGGTATTGGCAATTGATAAAGTAGATGACGCTTTGTCAAAAGCTTGGTCTCCAGTTTCTCATATGAATTCGGTAGTTAGCAGTGATGATTTAAGAGAAGCTTACGAATCTTGCCTACCTTTACTAACCGAATATGGTACTTGGGTAGGGCAACATAAAGGACTGAATGAAGCCTACAAGAAGTTAGCTAACTCAGCGGAATTTGCACAATTATCAAAGGCACAAAAGAAAGTTATTGAGAATACTTTAAGAGATTTCAAACTGTCTGGTGTAGATCTAGAAGCTGAAAAACAAAAGCGATACGGTGAGATTCAAACTCGAAAGTCTGAAATTAGTTCAACGTTTTCTAACAACGTTTTGGATGCAACTAATGCTTGGCAAAAAGTGATAACAGATAAAGCTGAATTAGCTGGTTTACCTGACTCAGCTGTTGCAGCAGCTAAGCAAATGGCTGAAATGAAAGAATTAGATGGTTGGTTATTCACACTGGACTTCCCAAGCTACTTGCCTGTAATGACGTACTCAGAGAATCAAGATTTGAGACAAGAAATGTATACAGCATTTACAACAAGAGCGTCAGATCAAGGTCCTAGTGCAGGCGAATATGATAATTCAGAGATCATGAATGAGTTATTAGCTCTAAGACATGAAGTTGCAAATCTATTAGGCTTTGAACATTACGCAGCATCTTCTCTTGCAACTAAAATGGCTGAAAATACTGAACAAGTAATTGGCTTTTTAGAGCAACTTGCTGATAAATCACACCCGCAAGCGCAGCAAGAATTAGCTGAGTTAAAACAGTTTGTTGAAAAAGAGTTTGCTGTAACTGAGCTTAACCCATGGGATTATGCTTACTATTCAGAAAAGCTCAAACAAGCAAAGTACTCAATTTCAGATGAAGAATTAAGACCTTATTTCCCAGAAGATAGAGTTTTATCTGGCTTATTTACTACTGTAAATCGCCTCTTTGGTATTCAAGTACAAGAAAGAGAAAAAGGCCAGGTAGATGTGTGGCATCAAGATGTTCGTTTTTTCGATATACATGATAAAGATAATAACTACCGTGGCAGCTTCTATCTTGATCTATATGCCCGAGAGAAAAAGCGCGGTGGCGCATGGATGGATGACTGCCGTGGCAAAATCCGCTGGTCTGCAGATCAATTACAAACACCAATTGCATATCTAACTTGTAATTTTAACCAACCTGTTGGCGACCAACCTGCATTGTTCACTCATGATGAAGTGATCACCTTATTCCATGAATTTGGCCATGGTATTCACCATATGTTGACTCAGGTCGAAGAGGCTGCGGTATCAGGTATTAATGGTGTGGCTTGGGATGCGGTTGAACTGCCAAGTCAATTCTTAGAAAACTGGTGCTGGGAAGAAGAGGCATTAGCGTTCATTTCGGGTCACTTTGAGACTGGAGAGCCTCTGCCTAAGGACATGTTAGATAAGATGTTAGCAGCAAAGAATTTCCAATCCGCAATGATGATGGTTAGACAGCTAGAGTTCAGTCTATTTGATTTTAGAATTCACGCTGAGTACAACCCTGAAAAAGGAGCACAGATCCAACAGACTCTAGACCAAGTCAGAGATAAAGTTGCAGTGATTAAACCGCCTAAGACTAATCGTTTTCAGCATAGTTTTGGTCATATTTTTGCTGGTGGTTATGCTGCGGGTTATTACAGCTATAAATGGGCTGAGGTATTGTCTGCGGATGCATTTTCTAAGTTTGAGCAAGACGGTATTTTCAATGAGGAAACGGGTAAATCCTTCCTTAACTGCATTTTGGAACAAGGTGGCAGTGCTGAACCAATGGAGTTGTTTAAAAACTTTATGGGCAGAGAACCTGAAATTGATGCCTTGTTACGCCATTCAGGAATTGCAGCGTAAGGGCTGAATTGTTATGTCAGAAATAAAAAGTTTAGAGCCATTTGCGCAAATCTTAGCGCGAGCAGCAGAGAGAAAAGGCTCTGAAGACTATGTTCTTGAACTTGCTGGGAATAGTTTGGCAACCGAATTACTTGCTGAAATACCAGATGATCGTTGGTTAGCTGCATTTACAAAACAAATTTTCCAAAGTGGTTTTGTTTGGCGTGTAGTGGAAAATAAGTGGCCTAGTTTTGAAGAAGTGTTTTTCCAGTTTGATATTGAAAAGATGCTAATGATGCCAGATGAAATGTGGGAAGCTAAATGCAAAGATGAGCGGATAATTCGAAATAGCAAAAAAGTTATGACGATTAAGAACAATGCGCAAATGATCTATGAAATAGCAGCAGAACACGGCTCGTTTGGCAAGTGGATAGCAAGTTGGCCGCAAGACAAGATTACTGAGTTATGGGCTTTCCTGAAAAAACATGGCGATCGATTAGGCGGCAATACAGGTCCTTATGCACTGCGTAGAATGGGTGTGAATACTTTTATTATCAGCCAAGACAATGAAGCTTATTTTAGGGGTTATAAACTGATAGAAGGTGGTATCAGTTCGAAGAAAAATCACAAAATTATTCAGCAGTGTTTTAATCAATGGCATCAGGAAACTCAGCTTGACTATACAAGTTTAAGCCGAATTTTATCTTATTCTGTTGGTGATAACTTTGTTGGTATTGAAGGTAGTTAAATTCAATGATCTTTACTAATTGGCGTGAAGCTCCACTAGAAATAGTTGAACTTGCTGAGTCATTTGAGTGGCAAATGAGTAAACACACACCTGATAAAGGTGAGCTTTATGCCAGTTTTGAAAACGACAGACTGTTTTTAACTCGAGACGGCAAAACTAAGGTGTTTGTTGATTTTGCTGAAGGAGCAAATGCCCATAGACAAAAGTTTGGTGGTGGTAAAAATCAAGCTATTGCTAAAGCTGTTGGCCTGAATAAAGGGATGACTCCTAAAGTTCTAGATGCTACTGCTGGTATGGGAAAAGACGCATTTGTCTTGGCGAGTTTAGGTTGTGATGTCACTTTAGTAGAACGTCAGCAACCTATTTATGCTTTGCTTGTTGACGGTTTTAGGCGTGCAGCGGTAAGCGAGCATTTACCTTGGTTTAATGAACGCATGTCGTTGCAGTACAACAGCAGCCACAAGGCGCTTGAAGAAGCTATCAACTTGAATCAGCACTTTGATGTTGTTTATCTTGATCCTATGTTCCCTCATAGGGAAAAATCCGCCGCGGTGAAAAAAGATATGGCGTTGTTTCAAACTTTTGTTGGTATGGACACTGATGCCGATGAATTGTTGCCACTAGCAAGAAAACTAGCGGTGAAACGAGTGGTGGTGAAAAGGCCTGACTATGCGCCTTTTATGCAAGGACTAACACCAAGCAGTCAAATTAAAACTAAAAAAAATCGGTTTGATTTATATATCAACGCAGGAGCAAACCGAGATTAACTGTTACCTGACGTTTAGAGATTAGAGAAGGTAAAAATCGCCAACAAGGTTTTTTCTGCTAAGTTTAAACTTTGCTTTGTTAATGCAATGACGGTTTATGATGACATTGAAAAAAATAAGTTATAGCCAAATATAGGCGAGACCTTTGTGGCATAAAGCACAAAATTAAGCAGTACGACAATAATAAGAATTTAACGCAATTTAATGGGACTCAAATGATTGAACT
This sequence comes from Psychrosphaera sp., assembly GCA_965221615.1. Lineage (GTDB taxonomy): Bacteria > Pseudomonadota > Gammaproteobacteria > Enterobacterales > Alteromonadaceae > Psychrosphaera. The sequence continues at coordinate 3,634,168 of OZ244904.1, forward strand.
TAATGACAAGCTACCTAGCGTAGAAATGCAATACTTTAATAAAGATGGCGAAATGGTCACTGCTACAACAGAAGATCTGTTCGCGGGTAAAAAAGTAGTGCTATTTGCGGTACCAGGTGCTTTTACTCCGACTTGCTCACAGGCTCACTTACCTGGTTATGTAGCTTTAGCAGATAAAATTAAAGCAAAAGGTGTCGATAGCATTATCTGTTTATCTGTTAACGATGCTTTTGTGATGAAAGCTTGGGGTGATGCAAGTAATGCTGAAGAAGTAATTATGTTAGCTGATGGTGGAGCTGATTTCAGTAAAGCAATAGGGCTAGAAATCGAAACTGGTGTGTTTGGTGGTGTGCGTTCACAACGTTATGCCATGATTGTTGAAGATGGTGTGGTAACAACCTTGAACGTAGAACAACCAAAAGAGTTCAAAGTATCAGACGCTGAAACAGTATTGGCTGCGCTGTAAGCTTAAAGTATTGATTCATTAAATAAAAAGGCGAAGAAACATAGTTTCTTCGCCTTTTTATTTAAGCTGACTGGCTTTCTAAGTTCTGCGCCACTTTTCGTTGCTTTCTCATGTTGCGATATGAAGCCAAGCTGAATACAACAAGAGCTGACCAAATAAAGATGAAAGTTAACCAACGATCTTGGCCAATTTTCTCACCATAATAGAACACTGCCATTAAGAACATGATACTTGGTCCTATGTATTGGAAAAAGCCAAGTGTTGAGTATGCTAAGCGCTTAGATGCTGCGACAAAACAAAGAAGAGGCGCTGTTGTTACAACACCTGAAATCGCAACAATAAAGTTTGTTGTTAAATCATTATTTAGCATATTTGTTTCTGGACTCGTGGCAAAGAAATACCAATAAACAGCACCAGGAATAAGCATAATTAGCGATTCAATAGTTAACCCTGAAACAGAATCAATAGAAACGGTTTTTCTAATCAAGCCGTAAATTGCAAATGATCCAGCTAAAGCAAACGAAATGTATGGGAACGATCCGAAAGTAAATAGCTGAATCAACACACCACTAATGGCTAATGCTACTGCGAAGTATTGCAGTTTAGATAAACGCTCACCAAGAAAAATCATGCCTAGCGCGACATTGAGGAGCGGGTTGATGTAATAACCTAGGCTAGCATCTAAAATGTGATCATTATTTACTGCCCAAATGAATAACCACCAGTTAAAAGCTAAAAAAGAAGAGGAAGTAAGCAAGATCAACATGGCCTTTTTGTTGGCCATAAGCTCAATTATCTTAGCCCAGTTTTTGCCAATAGAAATAATGACAGCAAGTAATACTGATGACCAAACAATACGAAACATTAATACCTCTAAAGAAGGTATGTGTTCCAGCAGTTTGAAATAGACAGGAGCTAGTCCCCACAGGACAAATGCGCAAATCGCTAATAGAGCGCCTTGTTTATTGTTTTGGTTCATGATTGTCATCGGCAAGAATAAAAACAAAATTTTAACTGATATAGACCAGATTAAGCTATTAGTTTTTACTGCTAACTTGGCTACGCTTTGATACACTGCGGCGGCAAAATTATCACCGAAAGAACAATGTGAACTTTACTTCCCCACATCAAGTATTAAATTCAGTTTTTGGCTACAGTGAATTCCGAGAAGGTCAGGAACAGGTTATTAATGCCTGTTTACAAGGCCAAGATACACTTGTATTAATGCCGACTGGTGCGGGAAAAAGTTTATGTTACCAAATACCTGCCCTGTTGCTAGAACGTGTGACAATAGTCGTTACTCCATTGTTATCTTTGATGAAAGATCAGGTCGATCAATTACAGGCCATGGGTATAGCTGCTGCGTATGTGAATAGCCAACAGACGCGTGAAGAGCAAACACAAGTGTTAAATCAGTTGCAGCACGGTGAAATTAAGATTTTATATGTGTCGCCAGAAAGGTTGTTGCAGTATCAGTTTATGGAACACATGCGGTATTGTGGCATTGGCTTATTTGCTATTGATGAAGCGCATTGCTTGTCTCATTGGGGACATGATTTTCGACAAGATTACTTAAGACTCAACTGTATTAAGCAGCACTTTCCAAATGTGCCAATTATGGCGCTAACAGCTACAGCTGATAAAGCAACAAGATTTGATATTGCCCACCAACTGCAATTACAGCAACCTTTGATTTATGTAGGTAGCTTTGACCGCCCTAACCTAAGGTACACAATTGAAGAAAAGTTTAAGCCGCTAAACCAGTTGCAAGACTTTCTAAAAAATCAGGGCGATAACGCAGGCATTGTTTATTGTTCGAGTAGGGCTCGAGTTGACGATATTGCAGCTAAATTACAAGCAAAAGGTATAAGCGCAGCAGCTTATCATGCTGGCTTAGAAACAGAACATAGAATCAAGGTTCAAGAAGAGTTTCAGCGAGACAAGGTACAGGTTGTTGTTGCAACAGTAGCTTTTGGTATGGGGATCAACAAGCCTAATATTCGTTTTGTTGTGCATTATGATTTGCCTAAAACAATAGAAAATTACTATCAAGAAACAGGTCGTGCGGGTCGTGATGGTCTACCAGCAGAGTGCGTACTGTATTTTGATCCCGCCGATATTCCTCGGGTTAAAAGGTTGATTAGCGATAATCCCAATGAAGAAAGAGCCAAAGTTGAATTGCAAAGATTTAACGCTATGGTGGCGCTAGCTGACGCTCAAATATGCCGTCGACAAGTACTGCTAAGTTATTTCAATGAGTATGAAAGCGAGTCTTGTGGTAACTGTGATATATGTTTAGACCCGCCAAAGTCTTTTGATGGCACTCTTGTAGGTCAACAAGCTATGTCTTGTATATACAGGTCGGGGCAACAGTTTGGCGTGGGTCACATTATTGATGTTTTACGCGGTAGTCAGAATTTGCGAGTAAAAGATCATGGTCACGATAAGCTCTCAACTTATGGCCTAGGTAAAGATCACAATCATGAGTATTGGCTAAGTATTTTCCGTCAACTTATCCATCTAGGATTAGTGGAGCAAGACATTGCTAGGGCAAGCAGATTGGCGCTGACGGAGAAAGCTAGACCTTATTTAAAAGGCGATGAAATTTTGCAGTTGGCGGTGCCTCGTATTGGTCGAACTCACCTTTATGAACAACCTGTTAAGACCAATTACGATAAGAGACTATTTGCTAGATTGAAAGGTTTGAGAAGAGCTGTTGCTGAAGAACATGATGTACCACCGTTTGTAGTGTTTTCAGACGCCAGTTTGGCGGATATGGCAACGAGACTACCAACAACTCAAAGGGAAATGTTAGCGGTTTCTGGTGTTGGTGAAACTAAATTACAGAGGTATGGTGAAGCTTTCTTAAGGGTTATCAATCAACACTTAGAAGAAGCTTAGCTTTAAAATTAAAAAGCCAAACTTTACGTTTGGCCTTTATGTCTTATTCTTACGATTCGATAATTACTTTAAAGAAGCGTAGTAAGCCGAAAGGTTTGCCATGTCTGTGTCAGATAGAGGCATTGCCATTGGGGCCATTACAGGGTCTTTACGAGTACCTGATTTGAAGTCTTTAAGTTGCTTTAGTAGATATTGCTCTTTTTGACCCGCTAAATTAGGGTACATAGGAATTGCACTGATGCCATTAGCACCATGACAAGCCGCACACATTGCTGCTTTTGCTTTACCTGCTGCAACATCTGCTGCGTTTGAATTAAAAGAAAAGGCTGCTACTACGGCCAATGCTGAAACTAATACTTTTTTCATGTTGTCTCCAAAAGTAATTTTTATTTTTATGCTAAAGGTAAACTACCATTAATCGTTTTTTAAACGAATAGCGTAAATTAACTAACTATATTTTTCTTAGTTTAGATCAAAAAACAATAACTGAAGTTAACAAATGACTGATTTATCAAGCTTTACCACTAGATTCAACAATACTTATGCCAAACACTTAGCTGATGTGGCAAGTCCGATTGTCCCTGCTAAGTTTAACCAGGCCAAATGGTTAATTACCAGTGATGAGGTTGCTCAGTTATTGGAACTACCTGTCTCTATGATGAAGTCGGATTCATTTTTAAACTGGGTTAGTGGCAATAGCAGTATTGAAAATGCAGAGCCTATTGCACAGAAATACACTGGGCACCAGTTTGGTCAGTATAACCCAGAATTAGGAGACGGCAGAGGTGTGCTGTTAGCTGAAATTGAAGCAAAATCAGGTCGTTGGGATATTCACGTAAAAGGTGCTGGGCAAACTCCTTATTCTCGATTTGGTGATGGTCGCGCTGTTTTGCGCAGCAGTATTAGAGAATTTCTAGCTTCTGAAGCTTTGTTTCATTTAGGGATTCCAACTAGTCGAGCTTTAGGTGTATATACAACTTCTGAGGCTGTACAACGTGAAACGATGGAGCCAGGTGCTGCATTAATCAGGATAGCGCATAGCCATATTCGGTTTGGTCACTTTGAATATGCGTTTTACCAAGGTGATCAGGAGTTACTGAAACGCTTGGTACACTATGTTTATGATTGTGTTTTACCACTCGATCATCAAAACCAATTATCAGCAGAAGAAAAAGCCTATTCCATATTACAGTATGCCGTTACTTCAACGGCATCTATGGTAGCTAAATGGCAAGCATTTGGTTTTTGTCATGGTGTGATGAATACAGACAATATGTCTATTTTAGGTATTACTTTTGACTTTGGCCCATATGGTTTTCTTGATGAATATAATCCTAGCCATATTTGTAATCACTCAGATCATTCTGGTCGGTATGCATTTGATGAACAACCTGGCATTGCACTTTGGAATTTGAATGTGCTCGCACACGCTTTATCACCATTGATACAGAGAAACGATTTGGAACAGCTACTGCAAAAGTATGAGCCAAGACTGTTAGCAGACTACTCTGAGTTGATGAGGAAAAAGCTAGGATTCGGCAGTAAACAGGAAAATGATAGGTTGTTACTCTCAGAATTGTTGGCGCTGATGCAAATGGATAAATCAGATTACACTAATACTTGGCGATTACTGTCTCGTCTAGAGCTGAATGAAAGTGCGGAACAATTTAGCGATCACTTTATTAACCGTGAAATGGCATTGAACTGGTTAGAAAAATATAAAAAGCGAGTGTTGCTTGATAAAAACTCACAAGCGCAGCGCTCGGTATTAATGAAGCAATCTAACCCCAAGTATATTTTGCGGAACTATTTGGCACAGGAGGCGATAGAAGCGGCTGAACAAGGAGATTTTGCTAAGGTTGAGACTTTGTTTGAAGTGCTAAAAAAACCTTTTGAGGAGCAGCATGAATATCAAAGCTACGCGAAGTCTCCACCTGATTGGAGCAAAGATTTGTCAATTTCTTGCAGTAGTTAAAAGTTAGGGCCCTGAAATTAATTCAGGGCAAATCTTGTCTACGTCTTTTAACCTAACGTTTTCAACGACTGTAAAATTTCAGCGCTCAATAGCGAATTTATTGCTTCAGCGGTCTCTTTACCTAATTCAGTGAGGTGCATTAAGCCAGCTTCATCAACTTCAACATAACTTTGTTCACGCAAGCAACTAACAAAGCCTGAAATAATTTTCTTATCGAAGTATTCAGGAGCTTTAATATTGTGCAGTTTTAACAAACGCTTAGCTAACTTTTCACAATCTGACTCTAACTCGCCTCTACTAACTCCGTCTATTTGTTCCAGTCTATTAAAGCCTAGCGCGTAACGTTGTAGGGTGTCCTTCATAACTTTAGATAATAAAGTAAGTTGAGACTGTGCATTAGGATTGTTCGATACTGAAATTTTGCCTCGGTTATTAACGACTAAATCTTGCTCCACAAAGAAAGCAACTAAGTCACGAGCGAATTGTTCAGAATCTTCTAAGTTGATAAACATTTCGTTCTTCAACAATGGCAATAAGTCTTCAATCTTAGTTTTTATCGCCTTTATTGACGTTGACTTAGCATGAAGAATTTCTCCAGCAACAATAGCTGGCAAGGCGAATAAGTGAATCACGTTATTGCGATAATAGCTCATTAAAATAGCGTTTTTATCGTCTAACTTAACTATAGTGCCATATTCATCGCTTTCAGCTTCGACTTTTTCCAACGCAATGGCTTCATCTATGATCTCACTAGCTGTTTGAGAGGTTGTTTTAACATTGTCAGAGTAAGGAACTTGCTTCTGCATTGCAGAATACATTTCGATTAATGCCTGCATCTCTGCTCTTGGTAAAGCGTGATTGTCTGAAGCTAACAACGACATAGCACATAAGTTAACTGTGTTTAAAACTGCTGCCTGATTAATAGTGGTCATTACTGAATTTGCGGTGTAATTAACGACCGGGGTTAGCCAGTTTGGTTTTACTACTTCTTCATCATCAATCAATTCACGCCATTCTGGAGCTTGTGCGTTTAACACTTCGTTCAAACTAATAGGGTCTCCAAAGTTAACATCGCCATGACCATAGTTTTTAAGGTTTTTAATGGCTTTGAAAATACCAAACATTGACTCAGATTCTTTGTTCTTGCCTTTTAGTTCTTTCAGATAAGTATTCACTTCCATTACGTGCTCATAGCCGATGTAAACAGGAACTAAAGTAATAGGTCTGTCGACACCTCTAAGCATTGACTGTACTGTCATAGCAATCATGCCTGTTTTAGGTTGGAGCAAGCGGCCCGTTCTAGAACGTCCACCTTCAGTGTAGTACTTAACAGGGTAACCTTTAATAAACAATTGGCTTAAATACTCACGGAATACAGCTGAGTAAAGTTTGTTACCTTTGAAACTTCGACGAATAAAGAAAGCTCCTGCTTTACGGAAAATAGGACCAGCAGGCCAGAAGTTTAAGTTAATTCCCGCAGCAATATGCGGAGGCACTAATCCCTCTCTGTGAATAACATATGTCAGTAATAGATAGTCCATATGGCTACGGTGGCAAGGGACGTAAACAATTTCGTGTCCTTTATGAGCTAGTTCTCGCAATTTATCTGCATTGTGAACACGAATACCTTTATAAATCTTATTCCATAACCAAGTCAAAACACGCTCGCCGAAGCGAATGTAAGTTTCGTTGTAGTCACCTGCAATCTCATCCAGTAACTTCATAGCATTTTGCTTGGCTTGTTCTTGGCTAATATTTTTGCTCTTCATTTCATCTTGAAGCGCTTTTTTCAATGCAGGGCTAGCCAACAAACTATTGAACATAGCTTGTCTATTTTGAACTTTTGGCCCTGTGGCAACGATACGTTGACGTTCAAAGTGAATACGGGCTATGCGCATTAACTTGTGTGCTGCAGCTTCTGTCGTACCGTGCTTTTCGGTGATCTCTAATAAGGAAACAGGCTTAGAAATACGAATAAAGTTATGACGGCCAGAAAATAATACGATAAAAAATTTACGGAGCCAGCTAGCTTGCAAGTTATCGGCGATAAGATCCTTAAGACCTACTTTATTTGACTTACCTTGTTCACTTTTCTCTATACCCGGCGCTCTACCCCAGCAAATCATCACGGGAACAAATTGCACATCTTGCTGACTGCGCTTTACTTGAGCTAATAGCTTTGTACCAGATTGAATGATTTCTTGCTGATGTTTGTGCTCTGAAGTAGTTAATCCTTTTTGTGGTTTTACACCTAAAGTTCTAGCGAAAGTTGAGTAACCTACTTTTAATTTTGTAAAAGGCGAAGGAAGATTCTTTTGTTTGGTAGCTTGATGTAATGCCATCTGATCTGAAAATGAGTCAGTCACCATCACATAACTAACTGGCTTGCTTGGATCTATATTTAGATCGCTGTCTAAAACGACATTTGTTTTAATGAATGGGCGTGTTAGCCAATAAAACAGATAAGAAAAAACAGACATAAATAACTTCTTTTAACCCATTACAAATTCAAAGGCGTAATTTTAACAATTGTTTAACTAAATTGTTAGGGACTGTTTATCTTTCGTCTTGTGAAAGTATGGAAGGGGATTTATTCCGCGAATAACAGTAACTTCTCTCTTAAGATGTTGGTATGTCAAAGTAAATTTTCGCTATAAAACAAACTAAAATTTGCAGTTTTAAAATTGCTGTATATACTGACAGTAACTCAACTGTATGGAAAAACAGATAATGCGCCCTTTAACTGAACGACAATCACAGATTTTAGATCTTATTAAACAAAGCATAGTTTCCACTGGCATGCCGCCAACACGTGCTGAAATAGCTGACCGTTTAGGGTTTCGTTCGGCAAATGCCGCTGAAGATCACTTAAAAGCGTTAGCGAAGAAAGGTCATATCGAGATTTTACCTGGTACTTCACGAGGTATCCGTTTAACTGAAGAAATTAATGACTCAGATCCTGGTTTACCTTTAGTTGGTAAAGTTGCTGCAGGTTCACCTATTCTAGCGCTAGAACATGTGGAGTCTCACATAAGTGTTGATCCTGGAATGTTTACACCAAGTGCGGACTTTTTACTTCGTGTTGAAGGAGAAAGTATGAGAGACATAGGTATTATGGACGGTGACCTATTGGCTGTTCACAAAACCCAAACAGTGCGCGATGGTCAAGTTGTTGTTGCTAGGGTTGAAGAAGATGTAACAGTTAAGCGCTTAGAGCGTAATGGCAGTGAAGTTATTTTACATGCAGAAAATCAAGAGTTTTCACCAATTAAGGTTGATCTTAATTACCAAGACTTTGCGATTGAAGGTCTTGCTGTAGGTGTTATAAGAAACACTTCTCTAATGTAGAAACTCAATAATCAAACTTAAAAATTGGTTGTCGCCATAATTGATGAAATTTATGGTGACACATTTTTAAAAATCTTTTTCTACAGTTTTATTTTTCTACTCTTTTGCAATCCCTTGTGCTGTCTACCTTCCTTTGAACTTTAGTTTTCTAATTTAGTTAAGTAATTGAATACTAAAACGCATTTTGCCAAAAATACTCTAGATTAAAATTTGCACAATCACTAGTTAGCAACTAGCTTAGTTAATGTCGGGAGACAAATAATAATTAAAAAAGCATCGACGGGAATTGCGCAATGGCTCGGTCGGGTTAATGAGCCTGTGCAGTACGTATATTTTGGGGTAGTACAAAAATTCCTTTAGATGACGACAAGTCGGGAGGATTTTTTGTGACTGCTAAGCAAGCGTGCTGGTTGTTACCAGCTGTTGTATTTGCCAACAATGCAGCTGCGGATAATATGCGCCTTAATCTTACAAAAGGTGTTACAGATGTGAGTAGTCAGGTTTATGACCTGCACATGATCATCTTTTATATTTGCTGTGTTATCGGAGTAATCGTTTTTGGACTAATGTTCTGGTCCATTTTTCACCATAGAAAGTCTAAAGGTGTCAAACCTGCTAATTTCCATGAAAGCACCAAAGTGGAAATTTTATGGACTGCTATTCCTTTTATCATTCTTATTGCCATGGCCGTACCAGCCACTAAGACATTAATAGCAATGGAAGATACCAGTGATGCGGATTTAACCGTGCAAGTCACAGGATCCCAATGGAAATGGCACTATAAATATTTTGATCACGAGCTGGAGTATTACAGCCTGCTCGCTACACCTATGTCGGAAATTACTAACAAAATAGCTAAGTCGGAAAACTACCTTTTAGAAGTTGATCGACCTCTTGTTATTCCTGTTGGTAAAAAAGTCCGATTCCTTATCACCTCTGATGATGTGATCCACTCCTGGTGGGTTCCTGAGTTTGCGGTGAAAAAAGATGCAAACCCAGGCTTTATCAATGAAGCTTGGACCCGAGTTAATGAACCCGGTATTTACCGAGGCCAATGTGCTGAACTTTGTGGTAAAGACCATGGTTTTATGCCTGTTGTGGTGATTGCTAAAGAACAAGCTGACTTTGATGATTGGATGCAACAACAAATAGCCCAAGCTAAGCAGGCAAAAGAGCAAGAACAAAAACTTTTGGCAATGAATATGTCCATGGAAGAGCTAATGAGCGTGGGCGAAAAAGCTTATGTGGCCAATTGTGCTGCTTGTCATCAGATGGAAGGACAAGGTATTCCAGGAGTTTTTCCAGCTCTTAAAGATAGTCCAATAGCATTAGGCGATATTAACGCTCACATAGATATAGTTGTTAATGGCAAACCTGGAACAGCGATGCAAGGTTATGGCAAACAGCTAGGGCTAAAAGATTTGGCAGCCATCATTACATATGAACGTAATGCGTGGGGCAATAATACTGGAGACGCTGTTCAAGCATCTGCGGTGAACGAATTTTTAGCTGGTAATTAGGAGGCGTTATGAGTACATCAGATTTAACTGCAGAACACCACGATGACCATAGTGCTCCAAAAGGCATAATGCGCTGGTTATTAACAACGAATCACAAAGATATAGGTACACTGTACCTACTGTTTTCACTGCTAATGTTCTTTATTGGTGGTGCTATGGCTATGGTGATCCGTGCTGAGCTATTTCAGCCGGGTTTACAGGTAGTAGAACCAGACTTTTTTAATCAAATGACTACAGTACATGGTTTGATAATGGTATTTGGTGCCGTTATGCCAGCATTCGTCGGTTTGGCGAATTGGATGGTGCCCTTAATGATAGGTGCGCCTGATATGGCCTTACCTAGAATGAATAACTGGAGCTTTTGGATTTTACCTTTTGCTTTCCTAATTCTATTACTGTCGTTATTTATGGAAGGTGGTGGACCCAACTTTGGTTGGACTTTTTACGCTCCTCTTTCTACTACTTATAGTAATGACAGCACTGCTCTATTTGTGTTTTCTGTTCACATAATGGGTATCTCTTCGATAATGGGAGCCATTAACGTAATAGTGACTATTTTTAATCTTCGTGCGCCAGGCATGACGTTAATGAAAATGCCACTATTCGTTTGGACTTGGCTAATTACTGCATTTTTACTTATTGCAGTTATGCCTGTGCTAGCCGGAGCCGTGACCATGGTGTTAACGGATAAATATTTTGCCACTTCATTTTTTGATGCTGCTGGTGGCGGTGATCCCGTCATGTTCCAACACATATTCTGGTTCTTTGGCCATCCCGAAGTGTACATAATGATCTTACCTGCATTCGGTATTATTTCTCAGATTGTTCCAACATTCAGTCGGAAAAAGTTATTTGGCTATTCGTCTATGGTTTATGCCACAGCTTCAATCGCCCTGCTGTCTTTTATTGTTTGGGCACATCATATGTTTACTACAGGTATGCCGGTATTTGCTGAGTTGTTTTTCATGTATTGCACCATGCTTATTTCAGTACCGACAGGAGTAAAAGTATTTAATTGGGTAGCAACCATGTGGCGGGGAGCATTGACTTTCGAGGTTCCTATGATGTTCGCAATTGCCTTCATTGTTCTGTTCACTATAGGTGGCTTTTCCGGACTCATGCTTGCAATAACGCCTGTCGATTTTCAATATCATGATACTTACTTTGTAGTTGCACACTTCCATTATGTATTAGTCACAGGAGCGGTATTTTCCATTATGGCAGGAGCCTATTATTGGCTGCCAAAATGGACTGGTAGTATGTTCGATGAAGGTTTGGCAAAGCTACACTTTTGGCTGTCATTGATTTCCGTAAACGTCCTGTTTTTTCCTATGCACTTTGTAGGTTTAGCTGGTATGCCTCGACGTATACCTGATTACGCCACTCAATTTGCAGACTTTAATGCAATCATAAGTATTGGCGGGTTTGCTTTTGGTTTATCTCAACTCTTGTTTGTCGCTGTTGTATTCAAATGTATTAGAGGTGGAGAAAAGGCAACTGACCAAGTTTGGGAAGGTGCTGAAGGGCTTGAGTGGGAACTACCGTCACCTACGCCTTACCATACATTTGAAACCCCACCTAAAATTAAATGAGGTAGGGTGTTATGGAAAAACAGCATAAGGCTTTAGTACGCAGACTTGTCGTTACAGTTTTTGCTATGTTTGGTTTTGGTTTTGCTCTGGTGCCTCTTTATGACATCTTTTGTGAAGTCACAGGGATCAACGGAAAAACTAGTGATGTTGCCGCGACTAGCTCAAACTATGTTGATGACTCTAGACTTGTTACAGTTGAGTTTATTGCGAGAACTCAAGGTCAATTACCTTGGCGTTTTGAGCCAGTTGTCAACAAGATGAAAGTTCATCCTGGTCAAATGCACCAGGTGGACTTCAAAGTAGCAAACCTGTCAACTAACAACATGGTTGTGCAAGCAGTGCCCTCGGTCTCACCTGGAATCGCTGCTACCTACTTTAATAAAATTGAATGTTTTTGCTTCAACCAACAACCTTTAGTCAAAGGTCAGGAAGCTTCATTAGGACTTCAATTTTATATTGATAAAGAACTTCCTTCCCAATACACCACAGTTACCTTGTCTTACACACTCTTTGATATAGGTGACAGCTTGGCGGAAAACGAATTTGAGAAACTGTTCGTGATGAACCGTTCCGATGCTCAACAAGAGGGCAAATTATGAATACTGAATATCAAAAATACTACGTACCATCGCAAAGTCCATGGCCTATTGTTGGTGCCGTTGGGCTATTTTGTATCGCGTTTGGTGCAGGTAACTACGTTATAGACATAAAAAATGAAACCTCTGGTTTTGGTGGTTATTTGTTACTGCTAGGTATCGCCATCATAATTTATATGTTGGTTGGTTGGTTTAAGAATGTAATCGATGAGTCGATGAACGGCTTATATAGCGATCAAATGGACCGCTCTTTCCGTCAGGGGATGAGTTGGTTCATTTTTTCTGAGGTTATGTTTTTCGCTGCGTTTTTTGGTGCACTTTTTTACGCCAGAGTGATTGCAGTACCTTGGCTTGGTGGCGCTGACAATAATGCCATGACTCATGAAGTATTATGGCCAACTTTCGAAGCTGTATGGCCTCTTACCACAACCCCTAGCGGTCAAGTCACCCAAGCTATGGGGTGGAATGGTTTACCATTAATTAACACTATTATTCTCCTAACCTCTTCTGTTACTTGCCACTTTGCTCACATAGGTCTTGAGCAAAATAAGCGTGGTCAACTGAAACTCATGTTAGGCATAACCGTGCTGCTGGGCTTTATATTCTTGGCTTTGCAGGTGGAGGAATACATCCACGCTTATCAAGAGATGGGGTTAATGCTGTCTAGTGGCATCTATGGCAATACTTTCTTTTTATTGACTGGTTTCCATGGTCTCCATGTAACTTTAGGCACCATTATGTTGTTGATTATGTTTTTGCGCATAGTGGTTAAAGAGCACTTTACCCCTGAAAATCACTTTGGCTTTCAAGCATCTAGTTGGTACTGGCATTTTGTTGATGTGGTTTGGGTTGGCTTATTTATTTTTGTTTACATCATTTAGGCAATCGCTAATAGGGTCTGGGGTTTGGCTGTACCCAGCCCATTAGTAAAGCAAGTAATAGCAATAAAATTAACACTACAGAGAAAAGTAAACGACGACCAATAAATGTAGACATAGGCTTAGCTTGTGATTGAGGTTTTAGCATTACTGTCATGGCTTTAATGAGATTAAAGACAATTAATATCAGTAAACCTAGTAGTAACAATTTAATTGCAATATTCATAATGAAGAGACTTTTCTTTTCAGAGTAGTAGTGAAGGGTTGAATTGCAACTATGAAAATTAAGTTTTGGCCTTTTTTGATTCCGATTTTAGCAACGGCTGTTTTAGTTCGATTAGGATTTTGGCAGTTAGAAAGAGCTGAACAAAAGCAACAAGCATTGGAACAACTAGCGCAGCAACAAGAGTTATCACTAGAGAATTGGGTTTCTGTGCAAAACAAGCAGGAACTACATAGCCAAAGGGTTCGAATATCCGGGAATATTAACGCTAAGCGTATATGGCTATTAGATAACAAAGTTCACCAGGGACAAGTTGGTTATAGCGTAGTTACAAAATTTCGCTTAAAAGGACTAGAGCAAGAAGTGTTGGTGGATTGGGGATGGATAAAAGCTCCAAGTCGTCGAGATGTGCTTCCTGAAGTTACCTTGCCTCAAGTTGAGCTTGTTCTAACTGGATTGGTTAAGTCAGAAGGATTTGGACAAATTGTTTTAAAACAAACCAAGGAACAAGGGTGGCCTAGACGAATTCAGTCTCTGCAAGAGTTGGATATGTCGGAAGGCGTGATATATGCGGATGATGGGATAGTTGCTGGTACCGTACAGATTTATAAGCCCGTCGTAATGCCACCAGAAAAGCATAAAGCTTATGCAATGCAATGGTTTTTATTGGCCTTAGCTTGCGTTCTAGTGTTTTTGTTTGCGAGTCGTAAAAAAGGAGTAACGAATGAAAACTAAATCGTTTTTCGGCATTTTTGTCGGTATGGCAATTGTTCCTTTAGTCGCAGCTTATGCTGTACTCAAGTTAGGCTGGTACACGCCAGGTGCAACAGCAAAAGGCCAATTTGTTGAACGCGAAATTCAACTATACAAGAATGTAGAACAAGCTAACGAAAACCGTTTATGGCGTATTGTTGTGCAGCCAAATGATCAATGTTCACAGCATTGCCAAGAATTACTGTACGGGCTGAATCAAACATACATAGCGTTAGGAAAGCTACAGAAAAGAGTTGAAGCACAGGTTTTAAGTAAAAACCTAGATATATCTGCCTATCCTAAATTAACTTCAGGCCAACATGAAAACCAACACCTTTCCCCAAACTATCTGTATTTAGTTGACCCATTTGGCAAAGTTATTTTGCAATATCCGATCGGGGCAAACCGAGCTCAAACAGTTGCGAGCAGTAAAGCCGCATTAGCAGATATTAAAAAATTACTTAAATATTCAAGAGTGGGGTAAGGAAGTTATGAGCTTGATTTTACGTTTAAATTTAGCTGCGATACTGCTTGCTGCTGTTGTAGTGATTCTTGGAGCTTACACTCGTTTGACTGATGCTGGTTTAGGCTGTCCAGATTGGCCTGGCTGTTATGGATTTTTGACCGTTCCCGAACAAGCCCATGAAGTACAGAAAGCAGAAATGGCTTTTCCAGATCGCCCGGTCGAATCCCATAAAGCTTGGAACGAAATGATTCATAGATATTTCGCCGGCAGTTTGGGGCTCTTAATCGGAGGTATTTGGCTGCTAAGTCTCAGATTGCGCCAATACAGAATTTTAACAACAGCCCTCCTTGTTACAGTTTGCTTCCAAGCTGCTTTAGGAATGTGGACTGTCACTATGAATCTTATGCCTTTAGTTGTTATGGGGCATTTATTAGGTGGTTTCACCACGTTTTGTATGCTGGTGGTGTTAGCCTTAACAATACGTAGAGAGGAGCAAGTTGATAATAGCTATGAACCCGTTGTTAATACACAGGCTCATGTCATGAGTAGATTTGTTTTATTGATTCTTGTGATGCAAATTGCTTTAGGTGGCTGGACTGCAGCAAATTATGCTGCTGTCGTATGTACAGAGCTTCCTGTTTGTGAAGGTGACTGGCAAAACAAGTTTGATTTTGAACAAGCATTTTCGGTTCCTACTGGCTATGCGACTTATGAATACGGTGTTTTTCCCTATGAAGCAAGAATGACAATTCACATTATGCATAGAGTGGGAGCAGTCATAACCTTACTGGCTGTTTTTGGCCTAGCTTGGTTGTTATTTAAGTCAGACAATCAACAGTTAAGGAAATTTAGTTACACCTTAACTCTTCTCGTAATTTCACAATTCTTGTTAGGGGTTAGCAATGTTGTTTTACAACTGCCCCTTGCTATTGCTGTAGCTCACAATTTTATTGCTTTATGTCTTTTGGCTTGTTTGCTTGGTCTTATGTTTCGACTTAAAGCAGAGCAAGAGCAAGTTCAAACTATAGACTTGGCACAGATTAAGGAGTCATTATGAATACCAGTAAAACTATAAATAGCATTCATTTTTCTCCAACACTATTTAATGATCTCTACCAAATCACTAAACCTAAAGTGGTTATCATGTTAGTTATCACTGCTATTGTTGGCATGGTGTTGTCTCAACCAACATTACCTAGTTTGGGATTAATGTTAGTTGCGAGTTTGGGAATAGCTTTACTATCGGCAGCGGCAGCAGCGCTGAACCATGTTGTTGATCAGAATATAGATGCCAAAATGGCTAGGACCAGTAAGCGGCCTTTAGCTAGAGGCAGTTTATCGAATCAAACCGCAATTTCATTTTCTATTTTTCTAGCTGTATCCGGCTTTCTTACACTCTATGCTTTCGTAAATCCTTTAACCGCTTGGTTAACTTTAGCAAGCTTGTTTGGTTATGCTGTGGTTTACACCTTGGTATTGAAGAGATTAACACCGCAAAATATTGTTATTGGAGGTTTGGCTGGAGCAATGCCTCCCCTTTTAGGTTGGACTTCGATAACAGGTGAGTTACATCCTCATGCTTACTTTTTAGTTATGATCATCTTTACTTGGACTCCGCCGCACTTTTGGGCTTTAGCTATATTTCGAGAGAAAGACTATGCTAGAGCTAAAATTCCTATGTTGCCTGTTACTCATGGTGTGGACTTTACTAAACAGGCCGTGTTGCTTTATACAATGCTGTTGTTTGTTGTTTGTTTGTTACCTTATTTAGTAGGCATGACCGGAATTGTCTATCTAGCTTCTGCTGTTGTATTGAACTTAATATTTTTGCGTTATGCTTTATTGTTGAAGATCAAACAACAGAAAAACTTTGCATTTGAGACTTTCAAATTTTCCATTTGGCATTTATTGTTGTTATTTATAGCATTGTTGCTCGATCATTTTATTAAGCTCTGACAGCATGAAATCTCAAGAAAAATTAGTCTATTTATTATTTGCCGCAGTCGCCCTGTTTATAGGGCAGCTAGTTTATCATTTAAAATTTGGTGATACTGTTTCTGACACAACTCAAGTTTACCAACCAGCTCGTGCAATCCAGCCATTTAATTTAATGGATCAGAACGAACAACCTTTTACCAATGAGTCGCTTGCTGGAAAGTGGAGTTTAGCGTTTCTTGGTTACTTATCTTGCCCCGATATTTGCCCTATGACGATGGCAAAACTATCTAATTTATTACCTAAACTTGAAGAAGCGGCTGATGAGCCTGTTCAAGTTCTTTTTGTTTCGGTGGATCCCCAAAGGGATAGTGCTGACAAAAGAAAAGACTATGTCAACTATTTCAATTCTGACATTTTGGGCCTAGGTGCTGAGCATAAAAACTTATTCCCATTTGTGAGAAATCTTGGATTAATGTACTCAATACCTAGCGGTGAAGATGAAAATTATTTTGTAGATCACAGCGCTTCTGTGGTCTTGATCAATCCAGATGGTTTAATCGCTGCTATATTTAAACCAAAAGTCGCGGTTGGTGAAGTTCCGACCATAGATTCTGGCGTTTTATTGGCAGATTTTCAGACTCTAGTTGAATAAAACCTGAGCGTTTAATCTTAAAAGCTTGTTATTACGTTGGAAATTTGGCTATAAGTAACTATTCTAAGAGCGAACTTTATACAAAAAGTGGGGCATAGGAACGCAAATGAAATTAGCAAGTAAACTTCATATCAGTGAAGTGGAAGGGTTAATCAAAGAACTAACTGGTCTGTTGGATTCTTCACAGCAAGTTAAAATTGACGTGAGTGATGTTGAATCATTAGATACTGCGTCTATGCAAGCACTATGCTCTCTACAAAAATCTTTAGCGGTTACTGGCAGTAGCATTAATTGGATTGGCAGCAGTAAAGCATTTAGCGAAGCAGCCGATACTTTAGGTGTTGCCGAGTTTCTTGCAATAAACGAATAAAAAAGAACTGGAAACAAGAAGGACAAATAAATGAAGAAGATTTTAGCCGTTGATGACTCTGCATCTATGCGTCAAATGGTGAGTTTTACTCTGAAAAAAGCAGGGTTTGATGTAACCGAGGCGAAAGATGGTCAAGAAGCATTGGACATAGCTAAGACGGCTCAGTTTGATGTCATCATTTCTGATGTAAACATGCCAGTTATGGATGGTATTACATTAGTTAAAAACCTACGTACCCTACCTCAGTTTAAATTTACTCCTATTCTGATGTTAACAACAGAATCTGGTACTGATAAGAAAACCGAAGGTAAGGCAGCGGGCGCTACAGGTTGGATCGTTAAACCGTTTAACCCAGAGCAGCTATTAGCTGTTATCAAAAAAGTAGCACGTTAGAAACTAATTACAGTTTGTGATTTAAGGACTTAGGTATGAGTATAGATCTGTCCCAATTCTATGAAGTTTTTATTGACGAAAGCTTCGAAGGATTGGAAGCAATGGAATCTGAATTGTTAAATTTAGAACCCGGTGATGTAGACAGTGAGATCATTAATACCATATTCCGTGCTGCTCACTCGATTAAAGGTGGTAGTGGCACTTTTGGCTTTATGGCCATTGCTGATTTTACCCATGTTCTAGAAACATTATTGGATCAAATCCGAAATGGAGAACGAGAACTAGAAAGTCTGCACATAGATCTCTTACTTAAGTCTGTGGATTGTTTGCGTGGCATGCTCTCAGCGATTCAGAATGATGAGCCACAAGAATCGGAAGAAGCTGACGACTTACGCAAACAATTCCAAGCAATACTAGATGGTGATAACCCGAATGCTGGTTCAGCTGAGTCAGCTTCTGCACCAGAAGCCGCTGCGGTTGAAGAACCTCAAAGCGACGGTGGTAAAATGATCACTATCTGGGAAGTTATTTTTTCCCCAGAATCACATTTGTTTAGAACCGGTAATGAACCTCTATTTTTATTTGAAGATCTACAAAATCTAGGTGAAGTAACAGTTCGAGCTAATGTCGAAAATTTACCAGATTTAAACCAGCTACAGCCAGAAGACAGCTACATGAGCTGGACTTTGACACTGGATGCAACGGAAGAAGTAACAGAAGATAAAATTAAAGAAGTCTTTGAGTGGGTTGAAGACGACGCAAAAATAGAAATATCTAAGAAAGCGCAGATTGAAGACATGTCTTTCCTAGATGCTCCAATACAAGGCGAAGCTGAGGCTGTTGCAGAGCCGCAACAAGAAGCCCAAACGGCTCCAGCACAAGAATCGGCTGAAGTTGTAGATATAAAACCTGAAGCAGCTAAGCCAGCTGCTAAACCAAAAGCGAAAAAAGCCGAAAAAGCCCCTGCCAAAACAGATTCCGCAGGTTCAATTCGCGTTGGTACAGATAAAATTGATTCCTTAATTAACATGGTAGGTGAGCTGGTAATAACTCAAGCCATGTTAAATGAGTTAGGTGAAGCTGAAGAATTTGATCAAAGTAAACTTGCAGCTCTGCAAGAAGGACTTGCACAACTTTCTCACAATACGCGCGACTTACAAGAAAGTGTAATGCGTATACGCATGTTACCTATTAGCTTTGTTTTTTCTCGCTTCCCTCGCTTAGTTCGCGATATTTCGCAAAAACTAGATAAACAAGTTGAACTTAAACTGATTGGTGAACAGACCGAGTTAGATAAAACCGTTATGGAAAAGATATCTGACCCTATGGTTCACTTGATTAGAAATTCCCTTGATCACGGCCTAGAAACACCAGAAGAACGCGTAGCTTCAGGTAAGAGTGAAACTGGTTCGGTGACATTAAATGCTTACCATCAAGGCGGTAACATTGTTATCGAAATCATTGATGATGGCCGTGGTTTGAACACTGCAAAGATTAAAGAGAAGGCTTTAGCAAATGGCCTGATTGAAGAATCTGATGAATTAACAGACGACGAAATTAACGAACTTATATTCCGCCCTGGATTTTCTACTGCTGATGCTGTTAGCGACTTGTCTGGTCGTGGTGTTGGCATGGATGTAGTGAAGAGAAACATCAACGAATTAAACGGCACAGTTGAAGTTGCTTCTACACCAAATGAAGGTTCAACTTTCACAATTAGATTACCGCTGACATTAGCTATTTTGGATGGTCAGCTAATAACAGTAGGCAATAACGTATACATCATTCCGTTGGTTTCTATTGTCGAGTCTCTGCAAATTGATATCTCTAAAGTTAATTCAGTTGGTGGTGGTTTAGATGTTCTACGGTTAAGAGATGAATACATTCCTATTATGCGCTTGCACGAGTTGTTTAATCACAACGATGCACAAACGCGATTAGAAGATGGCTTACTTGTTGTTGTCGAAAGCGATAATGAAAAAGTAGGTCTACTAGTTGATGATCTAATGGCGCAACAACAGTTTGTTATTAAAAGCTTAGAAGCCAACTATAAAAAAGTTGACGGCATATCTGGCGCAACGATTTTAGGTGACGGTAGTGTATCTTTAATCGTTGATATTTCAGGACTAATTAAACTTGCTGGTTTGAAAAAAGCAGGCAAACAAGGATTAGACTTCAGTAAACCTTTATCCGAGGCGGTGTAGGTATATGAGTATAAGTGACCTGCAAGATATAAATATGCTAGACAATGATAGTGAACATGCAGAGTTAGTGCAGTACCTAACTTTCATGATGGATAATGAAGAGTACGGAATTCAAATTTTGGCGGTTCAGGAAATTCGAGGCTGGGAGCCAATGACTGCAATACCCAATGCGCCAGATTATGTAAAAGGGGTAATTAATCTTCGAGGAACCGTAGTGCCTGTAATTGATTTAAGACTGCGTTTCCAATTACCTAAGGTGGATTATTCAGAAATAACGGTCGTAGTTATCGTCAAAGTATTAATAGAAGGCCATGAAAAAATCATGGGGATTGTTGTTGATGCAGTCTCTGACGTTTATAGCCTTAACAAAGACGAAGCCGCACAAACACCAGCGGTTGGCGATATGGCAAACAAAGAATTTATTGATGGATTGATTAATGTGGGCGACAAAATGGTTGTCTTACTCGATCTGAATAAAGTATTAGACATTTAAATAGCGGAAATTAAATAATTAAGGTGGTGATTGGCATGGGATTGTTCAGCAACTTTTCTAAACCAACGATTTCAGAAAGTGATTTAGTGTTAAAAGCATTAGATAAATCATTGGCAGTTATCGAGTTCAAAACAGATGGCACAATTATTCGTGCTAACGATAACTTTTTATCTGCTATGGGTTACCACTTAGCAGAAATCGAGGGGCACCATCATAGCCTTTTTGTTGAAAAAGACTATGCGAGTTCGACTGAGTATCAAGAGTTTTGGACTCGACTTAAACATGGCGAATTCTTTTCTGATGAATTTAAAAGGCTAACAAAGTCTGGTAAAGAAATTTGGATTCAAGCTACCTATAATCCTGTTAAAGATGAACGTGGCGATATTATTAAGGTTGTTAAGTTCGCTTCAGATATCACCGACCAAAAACTAGCTTCTTCGGACGCGACAGGCCAAGTAAACGCGATTTCAAAATCGCAGGCTGTTATTGAGTTTAATATGGACGGTACCATCATTACCGCCAATGATAATTTCTGTAATGCTGTTGGTTATCAACTAGATGAAATTCAAGGTAAACACCACAGTATTTTTGCTGATCCAGAGTATGCTGCTTCAGCCGAATATAAAGAATTTTGGGCAAACCTAAATAAAGGAAACTTTGATTCAGGTGAGTACCAACGTTTTGGTAAAGACGGCAGTGCCATTTGGATACAAGCATCTTACAATCCTATTATGGATATGAATGGTAAACCATTCAAAGTAGTGAAATACGCTGCTGATATCACTGAACAAAAAGCAACCGCTAACCTATCAACCATACTTACCGATTGCCAAGCAAATGTAATGGTTGCTAACAATGATTTAGAAATTGTTTTTGTGAACAAAGAAGTACAGAAAATGCTGAGTGCCCGAGAAGCAGCTCTGCGCACAGTACTTCCTAACTTTAATGTTGCGAATTTAATTGGCACTTGTGTAGATGACTTCCATAAAGACCCAAGTCATCAACGCGGAATGCTTAAAGCGTTAAACTCTGTTTATAAGACTAAGCTAGAGCTTGCAGGGCTAACTTTTAAATTAATTGCTACACCTTGGTATGGTACTGACGGTGTAAGATTAGGTACGTTAGTTGAGTGGGAAGATGTAACAGATGAATTGGCGCAACAGGTAGAAGAGCGTGAAGCGGCAGCATCTAATGCCCGAATTAAACAAGCACTAGATAACGTCGCAACTGCTGCTATGGTGGCAGATGAAAAGAACGACATCATTTACATGAATGAGTCAGTTCACAAAATGCTACAAATCGCTGAGTCTGATTTACGCAAAGACTTACCTAATTTTAGAGCCGATGAAGTTCTTGGTAAAAATGTAGATATTTTCCATAAAAATCCTGCACACCAAAGATCTATGCTTGAGCGTTTAGAAACTACTTACAAGACAGAAATAGTTGTTGGTGGTCGCACGTTCTCATTGACTGCTAACCCGATTGTTGATGACGAAGGCAAACGTTTAGGTACCGTTGTAGAGTGGGAAGATATTACTGAAGAATTAGCTCGCTTAGAAAAAGAACGCAAACTAGCCGAAACTAATGCCCGAGTTAAGCAAGCGTTAGATAACGTTGCTACTTGTACTATGGTTGCGGACGAGAAAAATGACATCATTTATATGAACGAGTCTGTTCATGAAATGTTGAAGGTTGCAGAAAGTGATTTACGTAAAGATCTACCTAGCTTTAGTGCAGACAATGTACTTGGCCAAAACGTAGATATTTTCCACAAGAACCCTGAGCACCAACGTTCAATGTTAGAGCGCCTAACAACTACATATAAAACGGAAATTGTTGTTGGTGGCCGTACATTCGCATTAACTGCAAACCCTATTGTTAGCGATGAAAACAAACGTTTAGGTACAGTAGTTGAGTGGTTAGATAGAACGAATGAAGTAGCGATTGAGCAAGAAGTTGAAGGTATTATTGAGTCAGCATCTGCTGGTGACTTAAGTCAACGTGTAGCGCTAGAAAATAAAGAAGGTTTCTTCAAACAGCTTTCTGGCGGTTTAAACCAAATCGTAGGTATTGCAGAAGGTGTAATTGGCGATACGGTAGAAATCTTAGATGCATTAGCCCATGGTGATTTAACTAAGCGTATCACCACAGATTATCAAGGTTTATTCGACAAGCTTAAGCGCGATGCTAATACGACAGCAGAGAAATTAACGGAAGTGATTGGCCGAATCGAAGATTCTGCAAATACTGTTGCTACCGGCGCTGAAGAAATTGCCCAAGGTAATGCAGACTTAAGTCAGCGTACAGAAGAGCAAGCGTCAAGCCTTGAAGAGACAGCTTCTAGCATGGAAGAGATGACTTCAACGGTTCGTCAAAATGCAGACAATGCTCGAAGTGCTAATACATTGGCGCAGGAAGCAGAGTCTAAAGCGTCAGCTGGTGGTGATATTGTTAGTAAAGCGGTATCGAGTATGGCTGAAATCAATGACTCAAGTAAGAAAATTGCTGACATTATCGGGGTTATTGATGAAATTGCATTCCAAACTAACCTATTAGCTCTAAATGCTGCGGTAGAAGCTGCAAGAGCGGGTGAACAAGGTCGAGGTTTTGCGGTTGTAGCTGGTGAAGTAAGAAACTTAGCACAACGTTCAGCAGCCGCTGCGAAAGAAATTAAAGACTTAATCCGTGACTCAGTATCTAAAGTTGAAGATGGTACTTCACTAGTTAATGAGTCTGGCGACATGCTTAATGAAATTGTAGAAGCAGTTCGTAAGGTAAATAATACAATTGCTGATATTAGCGTAGCCTCTGAAGAACAATCATCAGGTATTGAGCAAGTAAATAAAGCTGTGTCTCAAATGGATGAAATGACGCAACAAAATGCTGCGTTGGTTGAGGAAGCTTCGGCAGCTGGTGAGTCTATGTCTGAGCAAGCTAGAGCGATGAAACAGTTGTTGAGTTTCTTCCGCTTATCAGAAGGTGGTGCACAGCAGTCTTTTGCACAACCTGCTGCTCCAGCACCAAGAGCAAGTTTACCGCCTAAGTCAGCAGCTCCAACAAATGGCAGAAGTATGCCAGCGGTGTCTGATGACGAAGAGTGGGAAGAGTTTTGATGTAAAACAAACAAGCAGGTTATAGTCTTATAACCTGCTTTTCATTTTACCCGTTAAAGATTACTTTCTTTAGACACATCAAATAGTTAAATATAAGTCGGCAACGATTTACAACACAACCTTCAGAGTAGAGATATGTTTGAGAATAAAGAATTTTCCATGACGGACGCGGATTATCGCTTTATTAGTCAAACTGTGTATGACGAATGCGGTATCGTGTTGAGTGACCAGAAAAAAGACATGGTTTACTCTAGGCTTGCAAGACGCATTCGAACCCTCAGACTAGGCAATTTTGCCAATTACATTGAATACCTCAAAAATAATAAAGAAGCTGAATTTGTAGAGTTTATTAACGCAATTACTACTAATTTAACTTCTTTTTTCCGCGAACCTCATCACTTTGAGTTTTTAAAGCAAACTATAGTGCCTGAAATGAAGATGAATCATAGACAGGATAAGCGAGTTCGAGTTTGGTCTGCGGGTTGTTCTACAGGCATGGAGCCTTACACAATAGCTATGTCTACAGCAAATAGCTTTCCACATGATTGGGATTATAAAATTTTAGCTACTGACTTGGATACCAATGTATTGGCAACAGCAAAGGCTGGTGTATATCAAGGCTCAAGTGTAACGGGTATCGATGACAAATTGCTGAAAGACTATTTTCTTCATGACACGGAAGGTGAACGTTATAAAGTAAAAGATCAATTACGACAAATGATCACGTTTAAACAACTCAATTTATTAGAACCTTGGCCTATGAAAGGTGAGTTTGATGTTATTTTCTGTCGCAACGTAGTTATCTATTTTGATCTAGAGACAAAAAATAAATTATTTAGTCGTTATGCAGAACTATTAAGACCAAATGGTTATCTGATACTAGGACATTCTGAAACCATGAGTCGAGAGGTGACTGAGTTTAAGTCGCTAGGTAAGACAATTTATCAGAAGGTGTAAGGATGCATAATTTAGAATTTAAGCCCGTTTTTCCCGAATTTGAACACATTAAGCGTTATGTTGATAAACATCGCAAAATTGTCGTTGCTAAAATTTTACCAGGGGAATTTTATGTAACCAAACAAGAAGAGGCAATTTCAACTGTTTTGGGCTCTTGTATATCTGCTTGTATCTGGGATGACAAAATGGCGATCGGCGGAATGAATCACTTTATGTTACCAGTAAAAGGTGATAGTTTCGGCGCCCACGGTTGGCAAAATGACAACAGTTATACTTGCCGTTATGGCCTTTGGGCCATGGAATATCTTATTAACGAGATATTAAAATATGGTGGCAGCCGCAATAACTTGAAAGTGAAACTTTTTGGTGGAGGACAAGTTATTGCCAGCATGTCCTCTGATGTGGGCGCGAAAAACATTCAGTTTGCAAAAGAATATGTAGAAAATGAAGGACTAAATGTTGTTGGTTCTGATGTAGGTGGACCTTGGCCGAGAAAAGTACTGTTTTTTCCTGCTACTGGTAAAGCGTTAGTGAAAAAGATTCAATCTACTCATAATGACACAATACAGCGCCGCGAGATTCAATACAGAGACAGTCTGGAACAAGAGCAGCCGGTTAATGACAATACAGATATTGAACTGTTTTAGGTTGATAAATGATTAAAGTTTTAGTGGTAGACGATTCCAAATTAATTCAAGCTTTGGTAACAGAAATGATCAATGCTGCGCCAGATATGGAAGTGGTTGGCGAAGCAGAAGATCCATTTGAAGCTAGAGAGAAAATTAAAGAGTTAAGCCCTGATGTAATAACTTTAGATGTTGAAATGCCTAAAATGGATGGCGTTACGTTTCTAAAGAATCTAATGCGCTTACGCCCAATGCCTGTTGTCATGTTATCGACACTTACTGCTGAAGGTGCACCTGTTACGTTAGAAGCACTAGAAGTAGGGGCTGTAGACTTTTTAGAAAAGCCTCGTTTGAATGTTACCGCTGAATTACCTAAGTACGCTGAACAATTACATGAGAAGATCCGTACTGCTGCAAAAGCTAAAATCGCTAAATATGATCCTAATGTAAAACAACCTACAACTCGACAGCACGCGCTGGCTCGTAATTGGGACAATCTAAATTTTAAACTTAATCAAATCGTTGCTATTGGTGCTTCTACAGGTGGTACTGAAGCGATTAAAGAAGTGATTACTAAATTACCAAAGCATTTCCCACCGGTTGTTATCACTCAGCATATCCCTCCTGTTTTCAGTACGACTTTTGCCAAGCGACTTGATAACTCTTGTGCGATGACAGTTTACGAAGCGGAAGATGGCCAAAAAGTTGAGCAGGGTTGTGTATATTTGGCTCCTGGCGATGACCATATGAAATTGGTTAGAAAAGGTTCTCACTTTTATTGTCAGCTTGAAAAATCTGAGCCTGTAAACCGTCACCGTCCAGCGGTTGATGTTATGTTCGACTCTTTATCTCCTGAACATGCCAAGAATACGATTGCTGTGTTGTTAACTGGTATGGGCGCAGATGGTGCCGCAGGATTAAAACGTTTTAAAGATAATGGCGCTATGACCATTGCGCAAAACGAAGAAACCTGTGTTGTTTACGGCATGCCGAAAGCCGCGGTTGATATGGGAGCTGCGGAGAAAATTCTACCTTTAGATAAGATTGCTCAAACACTTATCCAAGCCGCTGTGAAGAAATAATACGAACCGAATTAAGACTATTGTATTGAATGACAATAGTCTTAATTTCTATTTAGTATTTTTCACCTTACTTCTCTATATTTATCCATAACTTAGACATCCAATAAAAGCGGCCTTTGTGCTTAATTGAAGGGGCTGTACAGTTGTACTTAGCTCGTCCTAGTGGAATGTCATTAATCGCAGAAATAGTGAACTTTGTTGCCGATTCCCACTGAGGTTTTTGCGGCTTGGAAGTTCCAGAAATAAAACAAGCTAACTGGCTTTTGTAAAAGTCTTTACTGTTCAACTCAACCACAAGTTGAGGAGTTAAACTTTCAGGTTTGGTATCTTTAGGAGTAATTGACTTTATATCAAACGGTAAGCTGTTAATTTTGTTTTTAAGTGTCTTTGGGTTGGCATAAATTCCGTTAGCAGGAAATCGCGTGAGAGCGGTCAGATTTGAGGTGTTATTAATTGCTCCTGAATGTTGAGCGAAGCCAATATAGCCGAGCTTTGACAATGCATTTTCAATCGCTTCATTATACTCGCCATATGGAAAAGCCAACATTTTGTGGTTTTGTCCAAGTTGTTCAAAGATTTGCTGTTCTGCTTGCTCAATATTTGTCACCATCTGCTCTGTGCTTAACCCATCTTGTACTAGGTTTTCATGCGCCATGGTGTGGTTAGCAATTATAACGCCCGCATCACTCAACTCCTTAAGCTGAGTCCAATCCATATAAAGCTTGCTTGGCTTCACCATTGCTGGATTTACAAACACAGTAAATGGCATTTGTTTCTGTTGTAAAATAGGAAAGGCATTGTCATAAACATTGCGATAGCCGTCATCGAAGGTAATGGCTACCCAATTGTTTGAGACTGGCTTGTTCTGTTTGATAGCATCAGTGATGGTGGTTAACGGAACTACTTGCAAGCCTAACTCTTCAATTAATGTTAAGTGTTGTTGGAATTGTTCGACAGAGACACTAGTGGATTTTGGCGTTTTTGAGCTGACATGGTGATACAATAAAACACTTGCCGCTTGGGCTTGGCCTAGAGTAAATAACAATAACGCTGAAATAAATAACTTCATGAAACAACCTATTTTTAAGATCTGGTTTGGTCAAACTGCAACGAGTCACAAAATTTGGCAACTCGCTTGGCCTATGATTCTAGCAAATATAAGCGTACCACTATTAGGCTTTGTCGATACAGCAGTAATTGGCCACTTACCAGAAGCTGGTTATCTTGCAGGTACAGCTTTAGGCAGCTTAATAGTCACAGTTTTATTCTGGTTGTTAGGCTTCTTACGTATGTCGACCACAGGTCTTATCGCCCAATCCAGTGCGAATCCAGAGCAACAGCGGCAGATTGTTTTGCAAGGAATCACTTGGGTCGTATTGCTATCGTCTGTGATTTTGTATTTTCAAGCTCCATTGTTCCATCTGGTTTCTCAACTTGTTGAAAGTCCAGATATGGCACTGGCAAAGCAATCAGCTCAAGAGTATTTCGATATTAGAATTTGGGTTACGCCTATTGCCTTAGCAAATCTAGTGTTTACTGGTTACTTAATTGGTCAAGGCAAAACTAAAATAGTCTTACAAGCCGTGATTGCTGCTAACTTACTGAATCTACTTGCCGATATTTTGTTTGTGCCGGTTTTAGGTTGGGGAGTTGCTGGTGTTGCTTATGCTAGTGTTTTAGCTGAGTTATTATTGTTTGTGATCTATGGTTCAGCCGTATTTAGCCGTTTAGGTTACAAGAGTTTATTGCTATGGCGACCATTCAATATAGAAAAAGCCATGTTGAAGTTAAATTCTAGCTTGTTTTTGCGCTCTTTTTTATTGCAACTGTGTTTATCCTTTATGACGCTTTACGCTATTAGATTTGGTGAAGTGGCTGTTGCAGCGAACGCTATTTTAATGCAGTTCTTTTTGTTTATTTCCTTTGCTATGGATGGTGTTGCTTTTGCGCTTGAGTCTATGGTTGGCAATGCTTTTGGTCGTAAGCGTTACGCTAGAATGCAGCATATAGTGAAAACCGGTTTGATTATGGCTACAGGTTTAGCTGTCGTTTATTCACTAGTATATTTGCTGTTCAACCAAACGATTATAGGCTTACTAAGTAGTGTAGAAGCGATTCAGCTGTTTTTGACAGAATATCAGCTCTGGATAGCGCTATTTCCTATTGTCAGTTATTTAAGTTTTATTATGGATGGGATTTTTGTTGGCCTAGCTTGGAGCAAAAAAATGTTAAGTTCTATGCTTGTTGCAGCCACTGTATTTTTTATTGTGTTTAGTCTCTCAAGAGAAATGGCTAATCAAGGGCTCTGGTTAGCGTTTTCTTTGTTTATGCTAACCAGAGGAAGCGTGCAGTTATTGCAATATCGGCGAGAAAAAATGAATTAGAACTTCCTACTCTATTTCTTCTTTTTCAGGGCATTGTGCCAATAACTTTTTTTTACCTGAAGGTTTACGCAGATATAACTTAACGTCAAAACCCCAAAGGCGATAAACGTGGCGCAGCATTTCATTTATGTTGCTAGCTAAAGGTATTTCTGCGTGAGGTGTATACTCAAGCGTTAGTGACCGATCACCACTAATATCAACTTTGGTGATTTGAATGTTTGGCTCAATCTGACTCAGATTGTATTGTGCCGCCAGAGATTGACGTATAGCTTGATATCCTTGTTCATTGTGAATGTCAGTGACCTCTAACATAGGATGACCTTCGTGGTCTTGCAGATTGAACAACTTAAATTTTCTGATCACTTTAGGTGAGAGGTATTGAGCAATAAAGCTTTCGTCTTTAAAGTTCTCCATTGCGTAGTGCAAAGTGTCTAACCAATTTGAGCCTGCAACATCTGGGAACCAAGCTTTATCTTCGTCATCTGGCTGTTCACACATTCTGCGCAAATCAGTAAAAATAGCGAAGCCTAAGGCATAAGGGTTGATACCTGAATAATACGGGCTGTTGTAAGCAGGTTGTGCCACCACGTTAGTATGGCTTTGCAAAAACTCTAAGATCAAACTTTCGGTGACAAAGCCTTCGTCATAAAGATGATTTAAAATGGTGTAATGCCAGAAACTCGCCCATCCCTCATTCATTACCTGAGTTTGTTTCTGAGGATAAAAGTACTGAGAAACTTTGCGCACTACGCGCAACAACTCTCTTTGCCAAGGTTCAAGTAAGGGGGCATGTTTTTCAAAGAAATAGAGCAAGTTTTCTTGTGGCTCAGATGGAAAGCGACGATCTTTTTCCTGCTCTTTTATTGAAGCCTTCGGTACTGTGCGCCATAAGTCATTCACCTGACTTTGAAGATACTCCTCTCTCTCCTTTTGTCGTTTTTGCTCTTCGTACATAGATATTTTTTGAGGTCTCTTATATCTATCTACACCCAGATTCATCAAGGCGTGGCACGAGTCTAAAAACTCTTCGACATCTTCTACACCATGCTTTTGTTCACATTCTTCTATGTAATTACGGGCGAAGATAAGATAGTCAATGATAGAACTTGCATCAGTCCATGTTTTAAATAAGTAATTGTTTTTGAAAAAAGAGTTATGGCCGTAACAAGCATGCGCCATGACTAAGGCTTGCATCGTCATGGTGTTTTCTTCCATCAAGTAGGAGATACAAGGGTCTGAGTTAATCACTATTTCATAAGCTAGTCCCATGTAGCCACGTTTATAATTTTGCTCAGATTCAATAAACTTTTTACCAAAAGACCAATGGTGATAGTTGATCGGCATACCTACGCTAGAGTAAGCATCTAGCATTTGCTCAGAGGTGATTATCTCTATTTGATTCGGATAGGTGTCGAGTCGATAGTGTTTTGCTACACGGGCAATTTCCGTTTGGTATTCACCGAGTAACTCGAAAGTCCATTCAGGGCCATCGCTCAAAGGTTGCTTAGCAATACGTTTTATTGCTTGATTATTAACAACTTTAGTCATGCACTCTCCCTATTTACTACTTTGCTTTTGAAAAAACTCACGGAAGATAGGATAAATATCACTGACTTGACGGATATTTTTCATGGCAAAATTATCGTATTGCTCATCAATATTTAGATACTCACTCCATAAGGATTGATGCGCTCTTTCCGTTATTTCTATGTAGGCATAATAACGACTGTATTGCAGTAATTTTTCACGTAGCAGGCGTCCACAATGTGGGCTGTCATCTGCCCAATTATCACCATCAGAAGCTTGTGCAGCGTATATATTCCACTGACTTGGTGGATATCTGTCTTTGACGATTTCATCCATCAATTGTAGAGCACTAGATACTATGGTACCGCCAGTTTCTTTGGAGTAGAAAAACTCTTGTTCGTCGACTTCTTTCGCTTGAGTGTGATGACGAATATAAACAACTTCGATTTTGTCATAGCTACGAGTAAGGAATTGGTACAACAAAATATAAAAGCGTTTAGCCATTTCTTTGGTTGCTTGATCCATTGAACCTGACACATCCATAAGGCAGAACATAACGGCATTTGAGCTAGGTATTGGACGCTTATCATAGTTGCGATATTTAAGATCAAAGCTATCTATAAAAGGCACTTTATCAATTTGCTTCGTCAATTCTTCAATTTGCTGTTCAAGAGTTTGTATATACAACTCATCTCTCGGATCTGCCAAGTTGGCTTCTTCTAGTAGAGCCATAAGCTCTTTGCGCTTTCTCTTCTTCGATGCTGTTAGCGCTATCCGTCTTGACTGCGCCCCCTTCAATGAGCGGACGATATCAATGTTGGTTGGTACACCATCTGTTTTGTAGCCTGCTCTGAAGGTTTCAAAGTCAGGTTGTTGCATATTTTGAGTTTTCTGGAGATTAGGGAGTTCTAAATCATCGAATAGTAAATTCAAGTATTCGTCCATAGAAATAGAGAAGTTAAAATCATCTTCTCCTTCCCCAGAATCACTAGCTTCCCCTTGTCCAGAGCCTTGCCCTGCTCCATCTGGTCTTTTGATTCTATCGCCTTTGCTGAATTGATCATTGCCAGGTAGAACACGGTCTCGATTGCCGCCTTTTCCTTGATGAAAAATCGGTTCTTGGATATCGCGTTTCGGTATCGTGATGTTTTCACTTGATTCAGTGTCAGTCACGCTGCGGTTGCTGATAGAATCAGCTACCGCTTTTTTGATCTGCGATTTATAGCGGCGTAAAAAGCGTTGGCGATTGACCGTGCTTTTATTTTTGCCGTTTAGTCTTCTATCTATAAAGTGGGCCATAGGTACCTCACTCAAACCACTATTGTGATTTACGAACCCTTAAATACCACTCAGATAAGAGTCGCACTTGCTTTTGGGTATATCCCTTGTCTTCCATACGCGCGACAAAATCATCATGTTTTTTCTGATCATCTGCATTCGCTTTAGCGTTGAAAGAAATCACAGGCAATAATTCTTCAGTATTAGAGAACATTTTCTTCTCTATCACTGTGCGTAATTTTTCATAGCTATTCCAAGCAGGATTTTTACCCTCATTGCTTGCTCTAGCTCTAAGAACAAAGTTAACAATTTCATTACGGAAATCTTTCGGATTACTGATACCCGCTGGCTTTTCAATTTTTTCTAATTCATCGTTAAGTGCTGCGCGGTCAAACATTTGTCCTGTTTCAGGATCTCTGTACTCTTGGTCTTGGATCCAAAAATCGGCGTAGGTGACATAGCGATCAAAAATGTTTTGGCCGTACTCAGAATACGACTCTAGATAAGCCGTTTGAATTTCTTTGCCAATAAATTCAACATATTGCGGAATTAGGTAACCTTTTAAAAATTCCATGTAGCTATCTTGTAGCTCTTGTGGAAACTGTTCTCTTTCTATCTGCTGTTCGAGTACATAGAATAAATGAACTGGGTTTGCAGCAACTTCTTGGTGGTCAAAATTAAAGACCCTAGATAGGATTTTGAATGCAAAACGTGTAGATAAACCATTCATGCCTTCATCTACCCCAGCCATGTCACGATACTCTTGGTAGGACTTAGCTTTTGGATCTGTGTCTTTCAAGCTTTCACCATCATACACACGCATTTTGGAGTATAAGCTAGAGTTTTCTACAGCTTTAATTCTTGATAGCACACTGAATTGAGCCAAAATGTTTAATGTACTTGGAGCACATGGAGCCTTAGTTAGCTCACTGTTTTCTAGAAGTTTTTCGTAAATTCGCACTTCTTCAGTAATGCGCAGGCAATACGGAACTTTAACAATATAAACCCTATCTAAAAATGCTTCGTTATTGCGATTATTACGGAATGATTCCCACTCAGACTCATTGGAGTGAGCTAGTAGAATACCATCAAAAGGCAATGCTGAAAGGCCTTCTGTTCCGTTGTAATTGCCTTCTTGAGTAGCGGTTAATAAAGGATGAAGAACCTTAATAGGTGCTTTAAACATCTCAACAAATTCCATCAAACCTTGGTTGGCTCGGCATAAAGCGCCAGAGTAGCTATAAGCATCAGGATCATCCTGCGAATAATCCTCTAATTTTCGAATATCAACTTTACCTACTAAAGACGAGATATCTTGGTTGTTTTCATCGCCAGGTTCGGTTTTTGCGATACCAATTTGATGTAGTACCGAAGGATTGCGCTTAACTACTTTGAATTGGCTTATATCACCGCCAAATTCCTGCAAACGCTTAGCAGCCCAAGGCGACATTATGGTTTTTAGGTAGCGTTTAGAAATGCCATATTCTTGTTCCAAAATATCACCATCTTCATTTACATCGAATAAAGCAAAAGGATGGTCATTAACAGGCGACCCTTTCAAGCAATAGATTGGCTGTTTTTGCATCAGATACTTTAGCTGTTCAGCAAGCGATGACTTACCGCCACCTACTGGGCCTAGCAAATATAAGATTTGTTTCTTTTCTTCTAAACCTTGAGCTGAGTGCCTGAGGTAAGACACAATTTGCTCGATAGAATCTTCCATGCCATAAAAGTCTTTAAATGCAGGATAACGAGCGATAATCCGGTTAGAAAAAATCCGGCTTAGCACTGGATCTTGTGATGTATCTACCATTTCAGGCTCGCCGATTGCCATTAACAATCGCTCAGCAGCTGAAGCATAAACTGACTTATCTTCCTTACATAAGTTTAAAAACTCATCGATAGTAAATTCTTGCTCTTGCTCAGCTTCAAAACGCTGCTGGTAGTGCTCAAAAATACTCATAACGCCTCCTGGTTTATACTTGTTCTAGAGTGCTAACTCTATGATTCGGCTTATATTCTACTTTTTAAAGGTAGTCCAAATTTCGTTAAACCGAACAGTTTTACTAGAAGATTTTGTTCTAACTCTGTTACAAAGTTTGACCTGCATAAACAGTTCCAGTTCAAAAAATGGTCAAAGATGACAATTAATGAGGTTAATCATTGCGCTTGGTATAGGTGGCACTTTTTACAAGACCAATGACAGGGAAGGCTGTAGCATCTATTCTTGAGCGGTGTTATTTTGAATTTAGAGACAACAGCTTTATTAAAGCAATTTTATGTTAATTGATAACCACCAAAGACAATTTCATTATTTGCGCTTATCTATCACCGATGTGTGTAATTTTAAGTGCAATTACTGTTTGCCTGATGGTTATCAGTGTGAGTCAGATCGCAACTTTTTATCATTAGATGAAATTAAACTATTGGTCACTTCATTTGCTGAACTCGGGGTCAGTAAAATTCGAATTACTGGTGGAGAACCAGCATTAAGAAAAGATTTAGCTGATATTATTGCAGTAATTAAAGCAATAGACGGCATAGAAAAAGTCGCATTAACTACCAACGGATTTAATTTAGAAAGGAATTTATCTACATGGGTTGGTGCTGGACTTGATGCACTAAATGTCAGTGTCGATAGTTTAAGCCCAGAGTCATTTCGATTGATCACTGGCAGTGATCAACATCAATCTATCCTTAATGGGATAGAACTAGCTACCAAACTAGGTGTGAAAACTGTAAAAGTAAACTCGGTATTGATGAAACATCACAATCTTGCTCAGCTAGATAGCTTTTTAAATTGGGTTAAACACCAACCTATTAGCCTGAGATTTATCGAGTTAATGCAAACGGGTGATAACCAGGAGTTTTTTCAACAACAGCATGTAAGCGGCGAAAAAATAAAAGCAAAAATTGAGCAGCAAGGTTGGCTACCTATTGTAAAAAGCAAAGATGCAGGCCCTGCTCAAGAATTTTTTCACCCTGATTACCTAGGAAAAATTGGCTTTATCTTGCCTTACTCTAATGACTTTTGTGCCAGTTGTAATAGGCTTAGAGTTTCGGCAACAGGCAATCTGCATAAGTGTCTTTTTGCAGAGGAAGGACAGAGTTTAAGGAAATTTTTGCAATCTGAACAAGATAAAGAACAACTCAAGTCTTGGTTAAAACAGCAACTACAAAATAAAGAAGTCAGCCACTACTTACATGATAAACAGGTCGGAGCGACTAAACATTTAGCCATGTTAGGTGGTTAATTTAGAGTTTAAATTATATAGATTTGAACTCCCTTTCTTCATTCTTAATCAACAAAAAATCCATCGGTTACCGCAATAGCTGCAAGTGATTAAAAAATAAATTAAATTATTTTCAGTTTTTTAAAACTATTTTTTAGTTGTGGTCGACTATAAAGACATAACAAAAATAATGAAGGAAGTGGCTGCTTTGTTTAAGCAAACAGATGAAAAGCTGATCCGCAAAGCTCTTAAAGGCAATCAAACGGCGTGGCAACAACTGGTCAAACGATATGAAACTTGCGTTTATCAATACGCACTTAGAATGACCAGCAATGCAGACGACGCGTTAGATTTAATGCAGGAAACATTTATTTCTGTATGTCGAAGCTTGGCAGACTTTCGCGGGGATAGTGAATTTAAAACTTGGCTACTGCGGATAGCCCATTTTAGAACTGTTGAGTTTTATCGGCGGCGTAAATGGTTTGCGGATGACTCGGAAATTCAGCAAATGGACGCAGAGCCTGAGCATGCTTGCCCTGAGTTGGCATTTTCAACTAAACAGGAGCAGCAGCAAGTTGTGGTATTGATGAAGCAGTTACCGTTTGAGTTGAAGTTAATTGTTGAACTTAAAATTTTTCAACAACAAACTTTCGACAGCATAGGTCGCCAAATTGGGATTTCAACTAACACAGTGAAATCAAGATTTTATAAGGCATTAGATAAGTTAAAAGTATTACTGGAGAGCAATAATGACGCAGCATAACTCCAATGAACAAAAGTTAGAGCACAATTTTGAATTATGGTGCTCAGGACAAGAGCTTGATGAGAAAGATCTAGTAGATCTGCAAATGCACCCTATTTGGTCAGAGCGAATGTTGTCGTTTCGCAGCCTTGAATTAATGGCAACACAAACTGAGTTTGAGCAAGTAGAGGTGCCTAAGTGGAATCGCAATGCAGGTTTTGAGCAGTATTTGCAACAGCCTAGCTGGTGGCAAACTCAAGGTTTATCCCTTGTTGCCTTCACTTTTTCGATATTTGCCTGTGTGATCATGTTGTTTGATTTACGAGTGAATATGTCTGAATCAGGCTTCACTATAGCAACGGCAAATCAGGTGCAAAAACTGGAAATGGAACAGCAATTTGCGCAATTGGCAGAGAAAAATAATCAACAAATTCAAACTAGATTGGATAACTTTCAAGCCAACCAGCAGCAAAGTACTGCGCAGTTGGTGAGTTATGTACTGAACAATAGTCGAATCGAAAGGCAAGAAGATATACAGGATATGGTTTCGCTTATTCAACAGCAAAGAAGAGACGACCTTGATTACTTAAAGCAACAATTTAGCGACATTAATTACAACCTTCGTCGAGCTGAGTTTAATAACAAACGCGGTTACTCAGATGATGACGAAGCTCAGATAACAGAATAACTTAGGACTGGAGATAACCATGGCATTATTATCTTTAAATAAAACTTTTTCTCTTTCTATGCTGGCTTGTGCGAGTTTATTTGCAGCAAGTACAGCTCAAGCTGCCACGATAGACAGCTCGAAGCTCGACAAAATTGAACGTGAAATGAAGATCATGAACAACATTTTGCGAACGTCTTTGAAAGAACAAATCAACTCTCGACCAAGTATAGATAGCGTATATCTTGCAGATCAGGGCATGCTATTTACGATTGAGCAACGCCAAGGCTATCGTTTTGAATTTCGCGAGCGACGAGAATCTTTTCCTGACTTGGCTCCATTACCTGCTCTACCTACTCTGCCCGATTTAGAACCTCTGGCTCCTGTTAGTGTTGAATTTACAGAAAGTCAGATAGAACAAATCGAAGAAGCGGCAATGGTGGCAGCAGAATCAGCAATGGAAATGGCTGAAATATCCCTAGAATACATATCCGATGTCGACTGGTCTTCAGTTTCTTCATCTGAACGCAGTGCTCATAAAGCACAACAAACGCAGTTGAGATCGGAAAAACGAGAGTTAGAAAAACAAGCGAGAAAGTTAGAACGAGAAGTGCGCAATATAGAGCGCAAGCTTAGAGATTCTGAGTTTGAAGAACAACTTGAAAGAGCAGAGCAAGACAGTAAAAAAACGGCAGCATTAAAAGACCAGATGGATAAGCTAACGCATTCATTAGCTCAAGTAGCTGACAAAATTAAAGCTAATTCTGCAAAGCTGCAAAAAAAAGCAAACGAGATAAAACAGCAGCAAGAAAAGAAACTGAAAGCTCGTCTTGAACTAACAGAAAAAGTGATCAGTGAATCAGTATGTGACTTTGGCTCAGGGTTACGCTCTCTGCAAAAAGGACAACACATGACAGTTCGTATTGAAGGTGAAACGAATCGTCTCTATGTTTTTAGCAAAGAACACATCATGAAATGCGGAAATGGTAAAGTAACGGCAGCTAAGTTACTTGAGCAAGCAACAAAATATGAAATGTAACTAAACTTTCTCAGTAAAAGCCACTCTACATAGAGTGGCTTTTTTTTTGAGAATAACCGAAAATAACGGTATCAACTGGTATTTGGGTAAGTGCTTATGAAATTTTTAATATTTGTTTTGTCTCTGTTTTCTGCCGCTGCATTGAGCTGCGCGGACGACAGATTAAAGAATTATTCAGCACCAGATAAATTTGTACTTGCTGCGCAAGAAGCTGATTTTGTTTACTTTGGTAAAGTCGTTAGACTCTACACCTTACCTGATACACCTAGTTCAAGTAGCTACAATGGTTTTGTATTTCAGGTTAGTGAGTTAATCAAAGGTGAAACTGGTAATTTTATGGAAGTAGAAAAATTGCCTTGGTGTGGGGTTAACAAAGCAGAAATGGAAGGATACTGGCCGGAAGAGTTTGGCCAGGAATATGTAGCTGCAGTAAAAAGATATGGTGATATTGATTATCTCATCGCGGTTTATCCATTAAAAGAAGCTAAATTAGATATCTACAAGGTCGAAGAACCTCCGCTTACCGATTTATTAACAAATTAGAGCAAGCATAAAACGAATAAAAGAAGCGACATTTATCATGTCGCTTTTTTGTCTCACGATTATCTTTGAACTATTCCCAATAGTGTTTATCTTCGAAAAACTGATCTTTATTGCTTTATCTTTCGGTATAAACATAAATCTGTATTATTTAATAGGTACAGTCTTTGCTTCATTGCAAGTTTTAAAACTGGTGCAATACTTGAGTTTGAACAGGTAAAAAGTGAATGGACGCGCCAATGACGTATAACCAGATAGAAGTGTTATAGGCTAGATAATATGAAACAACAGTTATTAATGTTGGTAATTTTGGTATTAGTGGGCTTAATAGCAACTCAAGTGAGATCGGCAGCTGCTCCTCACATTCTGACTTTTTGTTATGAAGATAAAGAGTTGTATCCTCATTATTTACAGGCTGGGGCAAGCGTTCCAGTACAAAAGCCCGGTGCTGCGATTGATATCATGAAGCAACTTGATTCATTAATACCTGCAATGGAAGTAAAGTACATTCGCAAGCCATGGAAGCGCTGTTTGAACGAGCTAAAACAGAGCCGAGTTGATGCCCTAATTGGCAGATATACTGAAGAAAGAGCTGAGTTTTCTCACTATCCAAGGTTAGCGGATGATCGCCTCGATGTTTCTAAAGCTATCTCAAAAACAACCTCTTGTTTTATCCATGACAAAGCCTTGCCTTTTGATTGGGATGGCACAACAGTAAATGTGAAAAAGCCAATTGGTTTGATTGCTCCTATGGGGTATTCAGTCGTTGAAGATTTAAGGCAGTTAGGTTTCGATGTATATGAAGTTTCTACCATAGATACAGCTCATAATCTGTTGTTTAACGGTAAGTTTCAGGTTTCTTTAAGTAATTGTTACTTAAGAAATAAGCCAGAAAATATCGTGGAAAATCCGATTCCATTTACTGAGCAATTTGGTTACTTAGTGTTTAGCAAGCAGTACTACTGGGCAAATAAAGAAAGAGCGCAATTTATTTGGAAAAAGCTACAAACGATAGATAAAGAGAGCATTTATCAAAGGTACAAGTAGTTCTTTTTGTTTAGTTTCGCCTTAGGGCGAGTTCCATTTTTGCAACTATGAAACAGCTCAAAAACGGAACGCAAAACAGCCGCCCCTATCAATATCTTAGTCTCGTTATTTTATAGGAATATAAATTTTAGTTTTCAGTTCTGACTCTGGCGTTTCAGCGGGATCATTTAGGTACACTTCGTACTCTTTTAACTTCTTGTTTTGTTTTAACTTAGCAAAGCGTAAATAGTTCATTATGGTAGCCCAGCCATTAGCTAAATGGTTGTAGCTGCCTGTGTGAGTAACACTTTGTGCTTTGTGGCTTGGCATCTCCCCAGACACCATTTCTGCTGGGAATTCGAAGTCAGGCTTAGTCTTATAGCCTACAGCGGCGATCATATTGGTTTTTTTGTTAACAAAATCAAAATTGTTTACCACGGTAAGTACTGTGTCAGGTTGTGGAATGTCGCTTTTCATTAGTTTTTGGAAAAGTGGACCGAACACTTCACTTATTTCAGATACGTTACAGCTAGATTGAAAACCGACGTAGTAGAATCCGTCTTGTTGTTCAGCTGGATGAATTTCTACTGCTGAGTCAACACTTCCTGTTTCAATGTATTGTTTGAACATTTTAAGGCCGCGTTCATAGTCACCGCCAACGAATACTGACATCATTTTTTTCATAAAGAACAAGAAGAAAGGCAATGTTCCTTGCATAAGCCAAGTGATCTTTGTCGCTTCATTACCTGAGTCATCAGTGATGGCTTCTAGCTCAAATTGTGTTTTTGAGTGGCTTTTCCATGGAGAAATAAAGAATAAGTCATGAGCTAATCGCTTATTTTCAGTTGTGTCTATCAATTCTATTCGACCTGAACCTATCCTCTCACCATTCCATTCTTGCTGATGTCCTATTGAGCAAGGTTCACCCGAAGAGGTGACTGGACAGCTTGGTTCTTGAATTATCCAAGGTGACCAAATAGCCCAGTTATTAAAGTCACCTAGTGCCTGAAAAACCTCAGAGATAGGTTTATTAACGACAATGCTGCGATCGAGCTCGAACGGAATTGAAAACATTTATGCCTCTTAAACGAGTTATTTAACCGCTATCAAGCCTAGTGGATAATGCTCATTAATGCATGTTTTTTATTCTCTGGATTTTAATATTAGAAAAAGTTAAATTAGTATGGTCTAAATTAATGCGCCAGTTCCGAGATTAACCAATATGAAATCAAAGCTTATCCTGTGCCTACTGCTGAGTTATGTGTTTATTAGCGCTGCATCAGCAACAGAAGTCGCTCAAGTAACGCGACAAGAATTAGCAACAAAGGTTGTGCTAAACGGCTCTGTCGAAGCGGTCACTGAAGCTACTGTATCGGCTCAAGTTAATGCTGAGGTAAAAGCCATACATGTTGACGTTGACGACAAAGTCACAACAGGAAATTTGCTACTTGAACTCGACGATACTGAGTTACTTGCCCAATTAGCAAAAGCGAACGCTTCGTTAGAAGTTGCATTGGCACAATTCCAACAAGCGTTAAGCGAACATCAAAGATTACAGGGACTAGAGCAAGATAGCTTTGTTAGCGCTAATGATATGACACGAGCTGAGAGTGCTGTTGAGGTAGCACGCGCAAATATAAGTTTGGCCAAGGCTGAGATTGCAGCTGTAAAGCAGTTGCTGACCTACACCAAGGTGCTCGCGCCTTATTCGGGAGTAGTTACAAGCCGTCATTCAGAAGTGGGTGAAACGGTTGTTATTGGACAGCCATTATTGTCTGGTTTTGCTTTGAATCAAAATAGGCTGTCTGTTCAAGTTCCCAGTTCTTTGATTGATGATGTTGAGCGCCGCCAAGCCATTTTTGCTCAAACATCCTCAGGCAGTTGGCTTGAATTGAATAGTCTGACAATTGCCCCTACTGCAAACGCTAACACTCACACCATTATGGTAAGAGCAAATGTAGATAAAACCATATTCAAACAAAGACCTGGTAGTTTTATCAAAGTTGCAATAGATACTGAGCCTAGAGTGGCTTTGACAGTGCCTGATACAGCGGTATTCCGGCAAGGAGATTTGACTGCCGTTTATGTTCAGTTAGAGCAGAAGTTTGTTTTGAGACAAGTGATTGTAGGGGAACAAATAAGCCAGCGCATTGAGATTTTATCTGGGCTACAAGAAGGCGACATAGTCGTGCTGGAAAGCGCAAAATACTTATCACGCCACAATTCTTTATTGCGACAGCGTTAGGGGTCAAAAATGGGAATTTCAGGGCGCATTGCTAAAGCATTCCAAAACAATCCAATTACACCTGTGATAGGGATTTTAATCGTTATCTTAGGCTTAATTGCTATCACTATTACACCAAAAGAAGAAGACCCACAGATAGACGTTACTATGGTGGATGTATTCTTGTCTGCGCCGGGACTCAGTAGTGTCGAAGTAGAGCAGCAGATAGCTGTCAAAGCCGAAGCTGCTCTGGCTCAAATTGCAGGGATCGAACATGTTTACAGCGTGTCTATGCCTGATCAAGCTGTTGTTACGGTGCAGTTTGAAGTTGGGATTAAACGGCAAGAAGCTTTGGTTAAAACTTGGAATCAGGTAATGACAGAATTACACTGGCCTGAAAGCTTTGGCGTCAATGCTCCAACAGTAAAGGCTAGAGGCATCAATGATGTACCAATAGTCGCTTTAACGTTCTGGAGTGACAATCCAACTATTAGTCAATCTCAATTAGGACAAGTTGCAACTGCCGTTGGCAATGTATTGCAGAGGGTAGAGGGTACTCGGAATGTTGAGCTATCCGGATACAGCCCATATGCCGTTAATGTCAAAGTGGATCCCACCAAAATTGCTGCATATGGAATTGATGCTAGCTACGTATTAGCAGCGTTAACGAGCTTTAATCACAAGAATCCTGAGTTGTCTATACAAGATAGTGGACAAGATATCATAGTTACTACTAATCAGTTTCTAACTAATGTTCAGGATGTTGCCAATATCGTTGTCTACGCCCAAGGTCAGCAACTTGTTTACTTACGAGATATTGCTGATATTACGCTATCAACAGCGAAGCCAGAGAGCTATGTACAAATGGGGTTTGGCCAAGCTTCATCGAAGGCTAGTTTATATTCTGCAGTTACTTTGGCTGTGGCTAAAAAAGAAGGAGAAAATGCAATCGATGTTGCTAGTGCTGTTCTTACCACTGCGGAAACCTTAAAAGGCAAACTCATTCCTGCAGATATTCAATTTAGCGTTACACGAAACTCTGGACTCACAGCTCAACAGAAAGCCAACAAACTCATTGAAAAGTTACTATTTGCTACCTTAGCTGTCGTTGTTTTAGTGTTTTTTGCGTTAGGGAAAAGGGCTGCTGTGATAGTAGGTATTGCGGTTGGCTTAACTTTACTTATTACTCTGTTTTCCTCTTGGGCTTGGGGATTTACGCTTAACCGTATCTCCCTATTTGCTCTTATTTTTTCAATTGGCATTCTAGTAGATGATGCGATTGTAGTGGTGGAAAACATCCATCGTCGTCAGCAAGCAGAGCCAGAGCAGCCTCTGAGTTTATTGATCCCAAAAGCAGTGGATGAAGTGGGTAGCTCAACTATTCTAGCTACTTTTACAGTAATTGCGGCACTGTTGCCTATGGCTTTTGTATCTGGGTTGATGGGGCCGTATATGAGCCCAATTCCCATCAATGCTAGCAGCGGAATGCTACTTTCTTTGATTATTGCTTTCACTTTAACTCCGTGGTTAGCGTTAAGATTGCTAAAAGGAGAAAAAGTACAAAGAACTGCACAAGAGAGCAAAGATTTCATAGGCAAGTTAGCGGCAAATACTCTAAGTCACTTTATAGAGAAAAAACGAGCGACGGTTAACCAGTGGAAGCTCTTTGTCGGCATTATAACCTTAATGATTGCCGTTCTATTTTTACCTGCTTCGGGTCTAGTGCTACTAAAAATGTTGCCGTTTGATAATAAGACAACTATGGCAATTACTGTTGATATGCCTGAAGGCACAACGACAGAAAATACCCTTGCTGCTTTGCAAGGTATTTCATCCGTTATAGCTCAACAAGACTACGTGGTTAATTATCAGCTTTACGCCGGTACTAATGCTCCCATTACGTTTAACGGTTTAGTTCGGCAATATTATTTGCGCAATATGGCACATCAGGGTGAAATAGCCTTGATGATTGTTGCTAACGAGCAAAGAAGCCAAGGTAGCCACGCTATAGCAAAAAAGTTGAGGCAAGCCATTGAACCTATTGCTAATCAGCACCAAGCTAATATTAAGATTGTTGAAGAGCCTTCAGGGCCTCCTACCATAGCTCCCATTGTTGCAGAAGTGTATGGGCCTGACGTTAAAACTCGCAATGAAACCTCATTGCAACTACTGGAAGTATTTAATACAACCAATGACATTGTCGATACTGACACCTCAGTTGCGGCAGCTCAAACCAAGTGGCAAGTCGTCGTCGATGAGCAAAGAGCAAAGCAATTAGGGGTTGATAAAGCCTATGCAGAAGACATTATTTACCAACTGCTTTCCGAGCAGCCCGCGGCTTTTTTACATGACCGAGTTGGCAATACGCCAGTTCCTATTATTCTATCGGCTAGCAATAGCTACAAAGCCAATTGGCATGTGTGGTTACATACCAAAGTAAAAAACGTGCAAGGTGAATTGGTCGCATTGAGTGAATTCACTACAGTTAAGCAAGTACTGAAAGAGCAACCCATTTACCATAAAAATCTAAGGCCTGTTACTTATGTTTTTGCGGACATGGCTGGTGATACTGACAGTCCCTTGTACGGCATGTTTCAGGCGGGCTCCGAGTTCTCGAAGACTCGACCGGAAGTACAGAAGTTTTATACCCAAGCTCCTGATATTCCATATATTAGTGCCATTAAGTGGGATGGTGAGTGGCAAATCACTTATGAAACATTTCGAGATATGGGCATAGCTTATGGTGTAGGGTTGTTGCTCATTTACTTATTAATTGTCGGACAATTTAAAAGTTATACCCTACCTTTACTAATTATGGCTCCTATCCCATTGACTATGATAGGTATTTTTCCTGGTCACTGGTTACTAGATGCTAAGTTTACTGCCCCTTCAATGATAGGAATGATTGCTTTAGCTGGGATTATAGTGCGCAACTCTATATTGCTCGTCGATTTTATTGAGCAACAATTAGCACTAGGTGTAGATTTAAAACAAGCTGTTGTTGCTTCTGCGCAAATGCGTGCAAGACCAATTATTCTTACTGCCCTTGCAGCTATGATAGGCGCCATGTTTATTTTGTCCGATCCTATATTTAAGGGACTTGCTGTGTCATTAATATTTGGTATGGCAGTATCATCAGTGCTTACTTTGGTCGTTATCCCTATTGCTTATTATCGTAGTAAAAAACAGGAATTTTATAGCTGCAGCTAATCTAGCTTTAGCATGTGAGCTGCTCAACTAGCACTTGATTAAGTGCTAGTTGATAACTCAGCGATTACTTCTGCTGCTTCATCAAAATCAAATTCGTCTAATGCTGTGAGAGCGTTTTCCAGTGCTTGAGTTTGTGCAGGCATTAAATTTAGCAGTTGCTCTACAGTATCCTGAGCTGCGGTATCAAAATCTGCCAGCTGTGCTTTCAGCTCCGTTAGTTTTTCATCGATGAGGGCTAGGTTTTCTGCACTGTCTTCATGAACTAGCGGCTGTGTTTGCTGTTGTTCTTGTTTGTTATTTAACCAAGCCTCAATACTGGTAATAACTTTACTTAACTCATCAGCGACAATTTCAATAGCGTAATCATTACCTTCTAAGCTCA
Source organism: Psychrosphaera sp. (assembly GCA_965221615.1). GTDB lineage: Bacteria > Pseudomonadota > Gammaproteobacteria > Enterobacterales > Alteromonadaceae > Psychrosphaera. The sequence continues at coordinate 3,678,966 of OZ244904.1, forward strand.
GAGTTAAGTCGGCTTCAAGTTCTCCAGCTTTCATCTGTAATACGGAAGCGCCGATGTTACCAGCATTGCCTTTAAGAGTATGAGCAGTGCGAATGGCTGCTTCTCGGTCTTGTTTTTCAATGTACTGGTGTAGTTCTTGAACAAAGTCTATTGGTTGTTGTGCAAAGCGGGTCAAAAGCTTGGTGTAAAGTGTTTGGTTATTACCGCAGGTAGTTAGTCCTTTTTCCATGTCTACATGTGGTATTTCTTCAGAGTCTTGAGCACCGAGTTCTTGTTCTGCTGCAATGTCAAAAAAGTCGTCACTTTCTTCGTCAATAAGTGTCGAAGCGCTTATCCATTTGGCCATGGTTGCAAACATCTTATCTGGGTGAATCGGTTTCGCAATATGGTCATTCATGCCAATAGCAATAGCTTTTTCTCTGTCTCCTGCCATCGCATTTGCGGTCATGGCTATTACTGGAAGTTCTGTTGAGATGTCTTTTCGTATGATTTCTGTCGCAGTGTAGCCATCCATTACTGGCATTTGGCAGTCCATCAATACCCCATCGAAGTTTTCTTCTTTGAGTTTATCCAGCGCCTGTTGGCCATCCCTTGCTACGACAACTTTAATCTGTTGTTGCGACAACAATTCAGTTGCTAGTTCTAGATTTAGCTCGTTATCTTCTACTAGTAGTACTTTTGCACCTTGTAGTGCTAAAAACTCCATCTTGGCATCGTCTGCGGTGCTGTAAAGTACACCACCACGGTTATTCATCAAGTTGTGAATGGTATCGAATAAGGTACTCGGTGTAACAGGTTGGGTAATAACCGCGCCTACATAGTATGGGTCGACGTCTTGTGGTTCATCGTCTTTGTAAGATGTCAAAGCGATAACCTTAGGTTGTGTTTTCAATTTTAGTTGGCCCATTTCTGCAACTAGCTCTGAGCCGTTCACATCAGTTAAATTCCAGTCCAATAACACGAGTTCTATTGGGTTTTCCGACTTTTGTTCTTTAAGTAAGTTCAGGGCTTGAGCGCCAGATAAAGCTAACTCAATATTCGCTCCCATATTGGTCAGCATACTAGCAATTATTTCCCTTGAAACGCCGGTATCTTCAACGAGTAAGATATTTAGACCTTTGAGCGGGTTTGTTGGCTTGGCAGCGGCTGCTTGGTTCTTATCGAAAATAGCAGTAAAGCTAAATGTGCTGCCTTCTCCTGGTGTGCTATCTACTTTTATTTCACCGCCCATCAGCTCAGTTAAATCTTTACAGATTGCTAAACCTAGCCCTGTTCCACCGTATTTACGAGTGATAGTACTATCAGCTTGGCTAAATGACTTAAATAGTCGTGCCTGCTGCTCTGCTGTCATACCTATGCCATTGTCGCGAACTTCAAACCGCAACATGACTTTTTGATCTCTTTCTAAGTAGTGTTCTACTTGTTCGACGTTAACTACAATTTCCCCTTCTCTATCGGTAAACTTAACAGCGTTGTTACCTAGATTGAGCAGGATCTGCCCTAATCTAAGTGGGTCACCGATTAACTCTATCGGTAATTTGTTACCAAGTGAGAAGTAGAAGTTGATAGACTTTTCCTTAGCTTTAAAGCCCATCACACTGGCCATGTCTTCCAGCACAGTTTCTAAGTTAAATGGAATATGCTCTATATCCATTTTGCCAGCTTCTATTTTAGAAAAGTCTAGAATGTCGTTAATAATACGCAATAAAGACTCTGCACTGCGGTGTACTTTGCTTATGTAGTTTTTTTGAGTGCGATTTAACTCGGTTTTCAAAGCTAAGTGACTCATGCCTATGATGGCATTCATGGGCGTACGAATTTCGTGAGACATGTTCGATAAAAAGTCAGATTTAGCCTGAGTTGCTTGCTCTGCTTTATCTTTTGCCTCTTCGAGTTCAGCTTGTAAATTTTTGGCGCTGGTTACATCAAGGTGAATACCAAAGATGCGGAGTGCTGAATCGTCTGCTTCGTCTCGTGCTGCTTGCCCAACACTGAGGATCCATTGCCATTGACCGCTAGCATTGAGCATTCGAAATTCAGCGCGGTATACATCAGAACTGCCATCAATATGAGCATGAAGTAACTCAGAAGCTTGTTGTTTATCATCTGGATGAATTAGCTTATCAAAGCGGTGAGGTTCATTACCGAAACGCTGATCTAACTCTTCTGGACTGTATCCCAACATAGTAGCCCAAATATCATTAGTGTAGAGCTTGTTAGTAGCAAAGTTCAGCTCCCACATTCCTGCATTAGCACCTTCCATCGCCAATTCGAGTCGTTCTTCAGCTTCGGCTAGCTCTCGATATGCGAGCGTATTTTGCAAGGCAACAGATGCATGAGTAGCAACAACTTTTAGCATACTTAAATGAGATGAATCGAAAGCCTCTTGTTTGTCACTTTGTACTGTCATCACGCCTAAAACACCGTCATGAGAAAGCAAAGGAACACAAATTACTGAGTTGGTATTGTCGCCATTTAAGCTCAATGCTGGCTCCATCTCGTATTTGCTCCAATGATGTGGCTTTTGGGCGGTAAATTGAGTTTTGTTGTTGATACACCAAGCGATAGGCGACGTACTACTAATCAGAGGAACCGTGGTAGCGGGAGCAAGTTCATGGTTTGATTCAATAAAAAATAACTCTAGCTCAGATTTTTGCTGATTGAGCATGCCTAATGCGAAAGTGTCAGCCCTGATACCGTCTTGTAACTTTTCATAAATCTTTTCGGCAATAGCTTTAGGATCAAACGTAGTGGCTATATCTCGACCAACATCTCCTAGTACTAAAATATCGCGGGTGCGCTTTTCAACTTGTCTAGACAAGTAAAGTTTAGTACGGCGATGTTGCAACATTTTCCACCAGTAACTTGCTAATATTAAAGATAAAATCGTTAGTGGTAATAAAGTTTTGAACAACAAGGTTTGATACCAAGCTGGCTTTATTTGAATGGTTAGAGATACAGCGTTTGGATTCCAGATACCGTGATTGTTACTGCCAATAACATCAAATTTGTACTCGCCAGGTTCCAATTTACCAAAGGTCGTGGAAGAGAATGGGCTAACTTGACTCCATTCATCACTAAAACCACTCATACGGGTACGATATCGATTATCTTCGCTAGCTTGATAATCTAGAGCTGTATAGCTGACTTCGATGTTTTTGTAGTCGTGAGGAACGGTTAAAACCGAAGGAAGCGGAATTTGTTCATAGCCGTCTATTTTCACTGAAGTAATGGCTACAGGCGGAGGTACACGGTTAACATCAATTGACGAAGGCTGAAAACCAGTTAAACCATCGACTCCACCAAAGTAAATTGTGCCATCAGCCGCTTTCAACACTGAGCGAGCTAGGAAGTTATTGCTGTGTAGACCATCATTTGCGGTAAAGTGATGCAAGACTTCAGACTCTGGTTCTAATCTAAACAAACCTTGGTTGGTGGCAAACCAAATTCTTTCTTCATCGTCTTGTATCAAGGATTGCACACTGATATCTGATTTTTGTAGATCAATGTCATAAGATTTAAACGTCATGGTTTCCTGATCTAGGTGGTTCAAACCCTTTGAAGTAGCCAACCAAATCGAGTTATCAGCACCTTGTATCATGTCATTGATATAGTTAGATAAAAGACCATTTCCTTGTTCAAACTTAAAATTTTGAACTGCCAGTGTATCCAGGTTGATAGTAAATAAACCATCACCTGTACTGCCTACCCAGAGCTGATTTTGTTTATCTAGAAATAAGAAAGTGGGGTCTATTCCTTCTAGAAAGTTTTGCCAAATATTAGCAACAGGATCCCATTTAGTTATGTGAGAGACGGAAGAAGGAATAAGCCAAAAATCACCTGATTCTGTCACAGTGATCCAGTCTAATGACTGATTACGGGTTTTAAGCCAAGGCAACTCAATGCGATTAATCCTTTTTAAATCGTCACTCAGTTGATACAAACCATTGTCTGTTGCTAACCAACTTGTGCCTTGCTTGTTGGTCACCATGTTAAATACGCGAAGGCGGCTGAGATTACGCAAGTTTTCTTCATTCATATGAGGAATAAATTCATCTGCACCATCAAAGGCGACTAAGCTTCGACCTGTTCCAAGCCAAATTCCCCCATCTTGTTTCGGATGAATAAATAAAATTTGATTAAGCAAACCTGAAAGTTTGATGTTTTGTAGAAAATCTCGCCATGCTTTGAATGCTGGTGGGTTTTGATAGACTTTGATAATTCCTGAGTAGCGAGTCGCAGCCCACAATATATCTGTAGAATCTACCAATACTTGGCGCACATCTCGATTCTCTAGCAAACCCCAACTGCCATCATCTCCTGCTGGCTCAAAAGCCATAGTTTCAGTATTGAACTTGTATATACCAGCAAAAGTAGCCATTAATAAATATTGGTCATGCTCAGCTATACGCGTGATGCTTGGTAACTCACCGGAAGGTAAATCAAAGGTTTGATAACTTTGTTTAGCTGGATTGAATAAACCAAAACTTTGTCGTGTAGCAACCCAAACTCTATCATTGTTGTCGACGTGCAAAGCTCTGACTTGATCGTGATCTAAGCTGCCTGGGCCAGTTAAATATTGAGTAAATTGGTTGTTCTGAGGATTGAACTTGTTCAAACCTTTAGAAGTGCCTATCCATAGGTTACCGGACTTGTCTTCCGCTATGCTCCAAATACGATTATGGGAGATAGAAGTAGTATCGTTAGGGTTGTGCTGCCATTTAATAAAACTATCTGATTCTGGTTGGTAGAGATTTAAGCCTCCGCCATTGGTACCTATCCAGATATCACCATCACGGCTTTCAAAAATGTCTTGGATGCGATCCGCCGCTAGCGAATTAGGATTACTCTGTTGATATTGATAATGGGCAAATTGTTGCTGCTCACGATTAAAGATATTTACTCCACCGCCCCAAGTTCCAACCCAAATATTATTTTTTGAATCAATCAGCATGGCACTGACATTGTCATTAGATAGCGAGTTAGGGTCGTTTGGATTGTGTCGGTAAGTCTGAAAGTTGTAGCCGTCAAATCGTTTAACGCCGTCAGCACTGCCAAACCACATAAAGCCAAATTTATCTTTGGCTACTGCGTACACTTGTGGATTTGATAAATTATTGTAAACAGAAAGGGTTTTAATCTTTTGTTGAGCTTGAACAAATGGCAAAAAGGCGAAGCACAAGATGAGTGAACAGAGAAGTTGCGATATACAGTGGGCGAATCTAAGCTCGGTAACTTTTGTTTTCAACATAATAACATTCACATCCTTTTGCTCAGCCCTGAGAAGTTTATACAGGTTTATACGAGTCATTGTGCACCAGAGTTACGACAATTTGAATATCAATTTATAACCTTGCTCAAAGGCTTATAAACCTTGTGTTACACGCTATATTAAAATGCTGATAATTTAAACAATACACTTTTTATTTTTAGCTAGTCAGTTTATGCTAGCTGTCAATGTTCGTGGACTCGGTAACACCTGATAATCGATGTTTCATTGCAATAATTAGGGATCAAATAAGAGTAGGAAAGCATAGATGAGTTTTAATAACGTATTTGCAGGAAAATCTGTATTGGTAATCGATCCTGCGGATCATGTACGTACCACTGTAGTGTCTATGTTGGCGCAACTCGATTTTACTCGTATTGAACAATCTACTCGTTTATCTCACGCTAAAGAGCTGATTGAAAAGACCCAGTTTGACATGATTGTCTGCGAACAAGCTCCACCTGAAGTTAATGGTTTGGCTTTATTAAAAGAAATTCGCAATAATAGCCAAACTAAAAATACTTCCTTCGTAATGATCTCTGCATCTTTAGACCAAAAAACCGTATTAGCAGCTCTGCAATCTGGAGTTTCTGAATTTATAGTAAAACCTTTTTCTTTAAAAACCTTTAAACAAAGACTAGAGCGAGCGATTACTAATCCAGTAAAGAGTTTGCCAGAGAAAACACAAAAAGGCCTACAGCAGTCCACAGATGAGGTTGAAGATCTTGAGACAACAAGTATTTTGGTTGTTGATGATGTACCAGACAATATTAAGGTGATTTCAGATGTGATTCGCTCCGACTATCAAGTAAAAGCGGCAACGAGTGGCGAAAAGGCATTGAAAATTTGCTTGTCTAAGACACCGCCTGATTTAGTTTTGTTAGACATCATGATGCCGGAGATGGATGGACTTACCGTTTGTAAAAAACTGAAATCTCACCCTCTTACTCAACATATCACGGTTATTTTTGTATCGGCTATGGATCAAACTCAAGATGTGGTGAAAGGACTCGGACTAGGTGCGGTTGATTATATTACTAAACCAATTAATCCAGATATCCTAAAAGCAAGGCTGAGAACTCACGTTAAAGTGGCCAGAGCGAATAAGACGTTGCGAGAACAAGTGGACCTAATGGTGGATAACGCGCAACTTCGCAGTGAGTTTGAACAGCTTGTTGAACAAGGAATAAAACGTCCATTTGATACTATTCGTTTAACAGCAACTGAGCTGGAAAATAATTATCAACAACCCCAACAAGTGCTAGCGAGTTCTGCAAAATTAAAAGAAGTGTGTTCAAGCGTAGATGATTATTTAAACCAGACCTTACTGTCATAAATAATTAACCTCTCAGAAGCTCTCACAAGTGGGAGGATAAGAAAAATTTGTGCAGATTGGTATAAAGTCGGTTTCAAGTATATTACTCAGCTAACCTTTCTTTTACTTCAAGCGCCGCCGGCAGTATACGGATAAAAGCTTCAACTACTTGAGGGTCAAAATGTTTACCTTTTTGCTCCTCAAAAAGAGCTAAAGCTTCTTCAACAGACCAAGAGCGTTTATAAGGTCTGACACAAACCAGTGCATCAAAAACATCCGCTAGGGCAGCAATTCTTGCTACTAATGGAATTTCTTCACCTTTAAGGCCATAGGGATAGCCCGAGCCATCCCATTTTTCATGGTGATACAGAGCAACTTCTCTAGCTATTCTTAATAATTCTGAATCTGGGTTATCTAAAATACGAGCGCCAATTTCAGGGTGCGTTTTAATGACTTCAAATTCTTCGTCAGTTAATCGTCCCGGTTTGCAAAGTATTTTATCTGGAATACCTAGCTTACCTATATCATGCATAGGTGCAGCTGATTCTAGAGTGTCTGCATCCGCCTCGTTAAAACCCAACTCTATAGCTATTAGTCTTGCGTACTCTGCCATGCGCTGAACGTGTAAGCCGGTTTCATTGTCTTTGTATTCTGCCGCTAAACCTAGCCTGCGGATAAGTTCTTTACGTGATTTATCCAGTTCTTGTGTTCTTATCATGACTTCGTGCATCAAGGCTTGTTTTTGCATCGCTAAGTCAAGGTGAGTTCTGATTCGAGCTTTAACTATAGCGGGACTGATAGGTTTGGTGATGTAGTCAACCGCACCTAGTTCGAGGCCTTTCTCTTCGTCTCCAACTTCACTCATCGCGCTAATAAAAATAATGGGAATATTTTTAGTTCTAGGGTCTGCTTTTAAACGGCGGCAAACTTCATAGCCATCTATGCCGGGCATCATGATGTCTAATAGAATGAGATCAGGGATGGCTCCACCAAATACTCGTAGGAGCGCTTGTTCTCCTGTTTTGGCCACGACAGTTCTGTATTCTGTTTTCAACAATTCAACCAATACCGAGATATTCATTGGAGTGTCGTCAATAATCAGTACTGTAGGCCTAGTATTTGTCATTTGGGCTCCCTGCTTGTCTGTAGAGTATGGATATGGTTTACAGACGTTTCCTTTGTTATGCCTAATTGCTCAGACGCAAAACTCACATGTCAGCAAACTATAGATTAGTCATTGTATTTTCAGCAAATTTTAATGGAAATAAATTATTAATTTATTGTTGCAGCGTAAGCTTCTGTACTTCTCAGTCAAACCTTATGTAAATTAATTGGGAAACAAAACAGCCAGTTATGTACTGATTAAGCAGCTCAAAAAAGAAGAGACTAGCGAACTAGTCTCTGTAAAAAACTAAGCTTGTTTTTGTTCATCCATTAGAAAACGTTCGTACTTAAACGGAGTAAGATCTAAATCTAGCGGCAAGCCACGATATAAATCGTTAATTAGTTTACCTGTGATTGCTGAGGTTAATATCCCTGTTCTAAAATGGCCACAAGCATTGATATAACCTTCTACTCCTGGCATTTCCCCCAATATTGGCAGTTCGTCAGGTGTACCAGGTCGCAGACCTGCCCAGCAACGTTTAATGTTCATGTCTTTTAATACTGGTAGACACTTCATTGCACCGTTTGCTAATTCTTTTAACTCCGGCAGGGTGTTTGTGGTATCAAAGCCTTTTTCTTCAGTTGTACTACCGATCAGTACTTCTCCATTATCTTTTTGAGCTATGTAACAATCTGTTGTCGATACACAGCCTTTGAGTACTTTTGGTAAACGTTCCGATAGGATAATTTGACCTTTAATCGGTTCTACAGGAATTTCAACACCACAAGCCATCTGACTGATTTGTGCAGCCCAACAACCCGCAGCATTAACTAGTGTGTCGCACTCTAGTGTTCCTTTATCTGTTATGACTGCGGTAACTTTGTTACCTTCAGTTTCAACGCCTGTAACGTGAGTTTCTAAAAACAGTTCAACACCGTTTTGTCTAGCAGCTTCTAAGTAAGCTTCGCTCAAACGATAAGGATTTACTTGGTGATCACATTTAAACTCTAGCGCACCGATAGCCCCTGCATTAATGTGAGGCTCATCCTTGGCTAGTTCATCAGCGTCAAGCCAATTCACTTGGTCGGCTAGGTTCGGTATTTGGTCAACGATTGAATCGGCATAGAGTTTGTCATATTTATCATACATAACGTATTTCAAACCCGTTTCTTCGAACTTAAAGTCGACGCCATGCTTTTCTTTCAGCTCTTTATGCAGGCTTGGGTACATGGCATTACTTTTTAATGCGAAATCAAAGAAGCAGTCTGGTAATACGTGAGGTCTCATTGGCGGTAAATCAACGCCTTGCTCTTCAGCTCTTTGCATAGACATACGTTTGAAAAATATAACGCCACAACCTAATCCAACAGATTCACCGATTGCCCATAAACCACCTGCTGATGCGCGAGAAGCATTACCAGGCTTTTTGTAATCAACTAGTGCAATTTTAAGATCTTGCTCTTTACTTAAGAAATAAGCACAGGCTGCACCAATAGCGCCACCGCCAGCAATAACTACGTCATACTTTTTCATACTAATGTCTCCTCAAAAAGTGATGAAAATGGGATAGGATCTAGAGGGAAGCGGGCTTTAATATGTCCCACGTCGTGCTGATTAAGTTCGTGTCTTAATCGATCCTGACAATAACTGCTACATGTTTTACCTTGGCAATCACCCATACCTGCACGTGTACGCATTTTGAGTGAGGTAATGTCTTGCACACCTTCTTCAACCGCACGGTCAACTTGGTGGCGTTTTACGTTTTCACAGCGACAAACTATAGTGTCTGACTCAACAAGTGATAGTAGACCCTCACGGCGTCTGCCGATGCGATCAAAACCGGCACGGAACGCTTTCACTTTATTCAGTAAGTTAAAATATTCCGATGCTTTTTTATGAGCATCTTTAGCTGGTATTTTTTGCAAAGATTGCGCGATAGAAGTTGCTGCGATACGTGCTTCCATACTTGCACCCTCACCGCCTAAAATGCCTACACTGTCACCTGCGATATAAACATTTTCCTGTGAACTTTCTTGCCACTCTGAAACATTAGGTTTTTGTCCGCTGATAGAACAGTATTCATGCTCCAATAACAGTAGTTGGGATATTTGGTTGCGCGATACAAAGCCATAGCCTACCGCAATACAGTCTGTGTCTAATGTCATTGCTGAACTTAGATCTGGATACCAATCATCCGTGTACTTAGCTACAGTTACTTGTTCTAGTGAATCTTCGCCTTTTGCTGAGACTATGCCCCAGCCATAGTTAACAGGTATGTTATTAGCCTTTAAGTAACTGAGCATTCCCATGCCTTCTAAGGCAAGCATTGGACGATTAAGTAAGGCACGACTTTCTTTAGCAAACTCAGAGAATTTGCCTGCCTCAAATACGCCAACTACGTCTACACCAGCCTTATGTAACTGACATGCAACTAAAGGTAATAGAGGACCAGTTCCGATTACAGCCATTCGTTGTCCAGGACGAACAAGTCCTGATTTAAGCTGCAACTGTACTCCTCCAAGCAACATTACCCCTGGTAATTGCCAGCCTGGGAATGGGACACTGCGCTCATGACAACCTGTTGCAACAATAAGATGTTGGTACTCTAGTTCGTAAACATCTTCTTGGTGTCTGAGTAATAGTGCTTTATCGCCTGAAGGACCCAATACTCGGGTGTTGAGTCTTAATTCTATAAGATCCTGATTAGTTTGGTAAAGATCTCGAATATTTGAGATTTTTTTTCTTAATTTGTCATCTAAATGAGGAAGTTCAATAGCTTCTCTAAATGGGCCTCTAAAAACGGCACCACCTATGCGAGGAGCTTCATCAATAACGATAGAAGGGATTTGATACTCTGCTAATTCTGCAGCGGCAGAAATTCCTGCCATTCCACCACCTATTATAACGACAGGAGAATCTTGGTTATTCATTGAAACCTTCCTCCGTATCTAAGCGGTTGCGAGCCGTGTCTATGGTCATACCTGACTCAACTAATGTTTGGCACGCTTTAACTTTATGCTTACCGTTAACTTTCACTGTGCAACAGTGACATACACCCATGCCACAATACGCGCCAGTATTAACACCGTGGTCGTTTTTAGCGATGGATTTTTTTTCGACGGAAAATAAGACGCTGAGTATTGTTTCCCCTGGGATAGCATCAACTTGGTGACCATCCACAACTACATTGGTAAATTGTCCGCTTGGTGGCACTACATCCTGTTTGCGTGACAACTTTTCATTATTATTCATTTGCCTCTCCTGCTCGGTTTATGACTTATATAGCTATAAGTTGCTTTGGCAGAATACTAGTTGGGTGGAGTTTGATCCATAGTAATAATTGATTAAATGTTAATTTGAATCAACTTTGTTTTAACTTGTTAAATTCAAGGTTTTTCTTTTATGTGAGTGGGGTTTGTTGGTTTTTTAATCTACTTGAAATTTACCTATAAAAGATAATTGTTAGGTTTGTTTAACTTTTAAACTGTATCTGTATGTTTTTTATTTGTTTTTGATGGTTGGTACAGATTGTTGAGGAGTGAGATATAAATTCACGCCATTTACCAGTTTTCGTTATACTGCGTTTTCTGCAAGGCTAGGCATAAGAGAGTGCAAACGAGAATCATGCGCTATAAATTTAATGGGTTTATCTTCAACAGTGACAGTTTGGTTCTGACCAAAGGGGAAGAATCAATAGAAATACGTCATAACGAAGCAAAGTTATTGGCTTTGTTGCTGGAAAACTCACAAAGGGTATTAACTAAAGAAGAAATTCTATCTGAAGTTTGGCAAGGTAAAGTTGTTTCAGAGCAAGCCGTATTTCAAAACATTAGTAATTTACGAAATCTATTTGGCGGCTCAGCGATTAAGACTTTCCCTAAACGAGGCTACCAGTGGCAACTTGAACTTGAAGTGATTCCGTCGAAATTTTCAGATCAGAAAGCCCAAAGCCTCAATACTATTTCTCCTAATATTAAAAAATCTGTATATACAAGATTAACCGCACTATTGTTAGCCGCATTAATAGCGATGGTTTTAGCGTACTTTTTGTTATTGAGTGAAGAAAGCAGCGGACCAGAAGCCATTGATATAGCTTATCTACCGATTACAAATGTTGAAGGTCAAACGGTTATTCAACTGACAGAGAATCAATTTAATATCACTGAGGTGACTGATATAAGTCAGTGGCACTATATGGCAGCCATTGAAGAAGAGTACCGTAAGCTTTCTTCCAAAAACGCTATTGTTCTGTCGGGGCAAATGCGTGAGCACAATAATTTATTCTATCTCGACTTTCTGTTAAAAGGACCAGCTGGAGATTGGTCTGGATATCTTTCGGCAGAGTCAAATAAGCTATTAAATGAGAAGCTAGCCAATCATTTACAGCATAAGTTTATTTATCAGCTTATCAATAAGCGTCACTCCTATGAACTACAACAGGCAACTCTATCTCTGGCACATCAACAATCTCCAGACGACTTTATCATTCTAGGTAAATTAATTGATGTATATAAAGCCATGGGTGAACATGAGAAAGCCATGGTGCTAGCAGAAAAGTTAGAGGCACAAGCTATTGCCAAAGGTGATTTGCAGCAGTTGGGTACAGCCTTGTTGTACCAAAGTGATGTGTTGTACTTGAAAAAGTTGTATCAACCGAGTTTACATAAGCTGGAGTTGGCAGAACGAGAATTTCAAAAAATTGAAGATTTATTGCGACAAGCTGATGTGTGGGATGTTAAATCCAAGCTTGCTCACGCTCAGAGTGATTATGCTGGGGTAAAACAAAGTTTGTTAAAGTCAGCAGAATTAGCTGCTCAAGCCAAAGATGTTGAGCGGGAGTTGCATGCCCTTACTTATTTGTCAGTGTTAGCACACAAGTTTAAGGAAAATGAAGATAAGTATTTGTTCCTCACACAAGCAGAACAGAAAATGCGCGAGTATCAATTGCCACAGTACCGTTTTGCTAAGATCCCATTTCATTATGCAATTTATACTCAATCTAAAGTAGCAAAAGAACCCCATCTAAAACGAGTCTTGGAGTTTACAGAGCTAACGCCTGATCACTGGGTCGCGCAATCTAGTCGTGAGCAATTAATGAAGTTCTATTTAACCCAAGAGCGAATGACTGAAGCACAAGCTCTAGTTGTAGGGCTAACCTCTGATAATGCTGAAAACTCTTATTTGAAAACCTTGTTAGCTAGCGCCAAAGGTGAACAAACAAGATTTATTCAACAAGCGAAAAAAACATTTGAACAAGCAGAGCTGACCGGTGATAAAACTATTAGTTTAAATGTGGCTCTGATGTTGTGTGAACAACCGGGCGAAGATATTAACTTTGAGTACTATTCACAATACATTATTGAAAATGCGACGCCGTACTGGCGCAGAGCTAATGAGAGAAAACTACTAGCGTTGAACCTGTAGCTAAAAACCAGATACACAAGAGTATTGTGTATCTGGTTTTAATGAGGCTCTATTTAAAGGATAACCTATTTAAACGATAACCAGTTAAGCTTCCAGTTATTGTCTAACGATTTTAGAACTATAACGTTTTTACCTTTTCTCAAGTGAACCTTACCACCAGTTTGTGTGCTCCATTCGTGATAGCCCCCTGTTTTAGCAACTATGTTAATCCCATCAGACTTGTCGTTGTTAAAGATCTCAAACCCTTTCGTATCTCTAGGTGCAGCTACGCGGTACTCAAGATCGTAAGTGCCTGCTTTATCTGCAATTACTTTAAAGGTAATAGTTGCTTCGTTTGCTATACCACCAGGTCCTGTTAAGTTAAATCGTCCGCTAACATCAGAAGTATTAGCCAAGGTTGTTCCTGTCACGCTAGCATTCCATTGAGCTTGAATAGTGCCAGGGGCATCGAACCAATGCGCTTTTGTTTGTACAGGCTCAGCATACATTCCTTGCACGTGGTTTTGCACGGCTACTACCGTATATTCATATTTGAACTTATTGATATTAGCGTCAATGAATTGAGGGTCTGTCAGATTAGAAGCTAAAAGCTTGTATATACCACCCTCTGAAAAGTTGCGATAAACCCGATACTTTACCTTTTCACCTTCCACTTTGTTCCAGTTTAGTGTGACTTTGTCTTTACTCTGTTTGAGTTTTAGTCCTGTAACTTGATCGGGAAACGGACGATGGTTATCTCTGCGTTTTTGCTCTAGGTTTTGTTGGTGTTTTAAATTGTGCGCGAAAATTTTAGTCTGCTTGGATTTTTTAGGTGCAGCGCCATCCAAAGCTACTCTGAATCCATCTACACCGCCAGAAAAGTCCTCGTCTATTCTACCTCTTTCTGCCAGTGGCCAGTTATTCCAGTGCCAACTACCTCCTCTTGTAGAGCGATATTCACATTCTCCACTGAGCACTGCAGAGCCGTCAGTAGGAGCGTTTTCATATGTGCCCACATAACAGTCGGCCAAAAACTCTAGCACGTTACTAACCATGTCATGCAAACCAAACTGATTAGGTTTATACATCCCAACGATACTAGCGTAGGCAGAATGGTCGACGCAGTTTGTCATTCCTGTTGTCCAATTGTAGTAACTTGTGTTGGTATCGCGTTGAAGAACGTTTTCGCCGTATAAGTCAGCAGTGTTTGCATACTCACAAACTTGAGTTCTGTCTTTATCATTGCCAAAGAAATAGTCAGTTTTTGTTCCTGCCCTAGCTGCATATTCCCATTCTGCTTCTGTTGGCAGTCGATACGGTTTGCCTGTCTCTTTTGCTAACCACTTGGTATAAGCATCTGCTGCTTTCCAATTGATGCATACAACTGGCTGATATTCACTAGTGTTTAAAGAGTTAGTCTGCCAGTTTCCTTTAGTCGCGCCATTACTGAACCAACCATCCAATTCATGGTAACAAGATTCAGGTACTGGATAATTTGTGGCAGCAACAAATCGAGCAAACTCTGCAACCGTGACTTCGTATTTACCCATACTAAATTCTGACATTTTTACTTTGTGCAAAGGTTGAGAGTTTTCATTGGCCGTCGAGCCCATCTCAAAACTTCCAGCAGGTATAGTTACCATAATAGGTTCTATAGGTTTGCTTTTGCCTGCTATAGCTGAAGTAGCTCCTAAAGCTAGGATTAAGGAAATGGTTAAGTAGTGTAATTTCATTTGTTCATCCTTCGTTATTAACAACAACAGGATGAAAAAAGTCGAAGGTAAAAATCCTATAAAAAACTTAATTCTTGTACATTATAGAAAAATTATAGAAGTTTTTAGGCTATAGTAAGTGGCTGAAAGCCCTAATAAATAAGGGCTTGTATAGAGTTTTAGCCATTTGTTTTAGTTTTTCAAAAACAATTGAAAACTTGGGTTGTCAGTCTCGTTTTTCCAATTAAAGCCAAGCTCATCTAGGTAAGTTTGGAGCTTTTCGGCTTGTTCTGATGTTGCCTCGAATGCTGCTAGTACCTGACCAAATGCTGCGCCGTGATTACGGTAATGGAACAAGGTAATGTTCCACTTTTGGCCCAAAGTACTTAGAAACTTAGCTAGAGCTCCAGGGTACTCAGGAAATTCAAAACTATAAATTAACTCGTCAATTGATTGAGCTGGCTTACCACCCACCATGTGTCTTATGTGAAGCTTTGCAAGCTCATTATCTGTTAAGTTGGTAACTTGATAATCGTTTTGTTGCAGGTGACTGATCACGCCAGGAATTTCTTTCTCAGCATCTGATAGCTTCAAACCGACAAAAATTTTGGCTTCGGACTTATCGTGATAGCGATAGTTAAACTCAGTGATTGGTTTACCTGCCAGTGCATCACAAAATTCAATAAATGCGCCTTGGCGTTCAGGAATAGTTACCGCTAATACTGCTTCTTTGTTTTCCCCTAACTCTGTACGTTCAGATACGTATCTAAGCTTATCGAAGTTCAAGTTGGCACCTGACAATACACAGCTTAATCTTTTATTTGTAAGTTTGTGTTCACTTACATACTTTTTAAGCCCAGCTAAACTTAGTGCGCCAGCTGGTTCTGCAACGGCTCTAACATCGTCAAAGAGATCTTTAATTGCTGCGCAAATCTCATCTGAATTAACTGTGATCACCTCGTCACAGTATTGATTAGCGAGTTCAAAGGTATGCGAGCCAATTAATTTAACGGCTACGCCATCGGCGAATATATCCACCTGACCTAAATCCACAGGCTTGCCTTGTTCCATTGCTGCTTTTAAGCAAGCCGCACCTTCAGGTTCCACACCAATTACCTTGATGCTAGGTTTGAGTTGTTTGATGTAAACCGCCATACCGGCTATCAAACCACCTCCTCCAACTGGGACAAATACCGCATCGAGATCTCTCACTTGTTGCAATAGTTCTTTTGCAACTGTGCCTTGACCAACAATAACAGCTTCATCATCAAATGGGTGGATATAACTCAAACCTTGCTCTGCTGCCAGGTTTAACGCGTATGCATTAGCTGCATCAAAGCTCTTGCCATGCAATACAACATTAGCGCCATGTCCTCTTACTGCATTGACTTTAATATCAGGTGTAGTCTCAGGCATCACTATGGTTGCAACCTTGTTCATGGTTTTAGCTGATAGTGCTAAACCTTGTGCATGATTGCCAGCTGATGCTGCAACTACACCTTTATTCAATTGACTTTCTGGTAATGAGGCTAGCTTGTTATAAGCGCCTCTTAGCTTAAAAGAGTGAACAGGCTGTTCGTCTTCGCGCTTAACAAATACCTGGTTACCAAGTCGTTGAGATAATTGTTCTAGTCTGTCTACTGAAGTTTGAATGGCAATGTCATACACAGGCGCTAACAAAATATCGTGCACATACTTTTGTGCTTGTTTTAACTGGTTTAATTGTTCCTGTGGAGACATGACTTCTTTCCTATCTTTGATTGATAATTCAACGGGTTAAACGTTATCCAATAGCTCTCGATTGCGCACCGCGCCTTTATCAGCACTGGTTGCTAACATTGCGTAGTTCTTCAATGCATAGCTGATTGGGCGCACTCGGCTCACTGGCTTCCAGCCATCAACCCCTTTGGCGTCCATCGCAACACGGCGCTTAGCTAATTCTTCATCGCTAACTTGCAGTTCAATTTTTCGAGTTGGAATATCAATGTGAATAATGTCGCCTTGCTCAACAAGACCAATAGTTCCGCCACTTGCAGCTTCTGGTGATACGTGACCAATTGACAAGCCTGATGTTCCACCAGAGAAACGTCCATCAGTTAATAACGCACACTTTGTACCTAGACCCATAGACTTTAGATAGGTAGTTGGATAGAGCATTTCTTGCATGCCAGGACCACCTTTCGGGCCTTCATAACGAATAACAACTACTTCGCCAGCTACAACTTTACCGCCTAGTATGCCTTCGACCGCGTCATCTTGGCTTTCAAATACATGAGCAGGGCCTGTAAAGGTTAGATTTTCATCCGTAACACCTGCCGTTTTTACTACGCAACCATCCTCTGCAATATTGCCCGACAACACAGCTAAACCTCCTTCGGTTGAAAACGAGTTTTCTATACTGCGGATACAACCATTTTCTCGGTCGTCGTCCAATGTATCCCAGCGACAATCTTGGCTGAATGCTTTTGTTGTTCGAATACCAGCGGGACCAGCGCGATAGAATTTTTTAACATCCTCATCGTCAGTAACTTTTATGTCGTACTTAGCAATTAGCTCTGCCAATGTCATACCTAAAACATTTGGTACGTCAGTATTGAGCAAACCTGCTCTAGATAGCTCGCCTAAAATGCCAATTACCCCACCTGCTCTATGAACGTCTTCCATGTGATATTTTTGCGTAGACGGTGCAACCTTACATAGCTGTGGCACTTCTCTAGATAACTTATCCATATCAGCCATAGTATAATCAACACCAGCTTCTTGCGCTGTGGCTAATAAATGTAAAATAGTATTGGTAGAGCCGCCCATGGCGATGTCTAAACACATAGCGTTGTGCAACGCTTCTTTACTGGCGATATTGCGTGGTAACACTGACTCATCATTTTGCTCATAGTAGCGTTTTGTTAATTCAACAATTTGGCTACCAGCTTTTAGGAATAGTTGTTCACGATCCGCGTGTGTGGCTAACATTGAACCGTTACCTGGTAATGCTAACCCAAGTGCTTCAGCTAAACAGTTCATTGAGTTTGCGGTGAACATACCTGAACATGAGCCACAAGTTGGGCAAGCTGAACGTTCAACTTGTTCTGCCTGTTCATCGGACACAGTAGGGTCTGCACCTTGGATCATTGCATCAACTAAGTCTAGTTTGATCAATTGATCAGATAACTTAGTTTTTCCAGCTTCCATTGGGCCACCAGAGACAAAGATAACTGGGATATTTAAGCGCATTGCAGCCATTAACATTCCTGGTGTGATTTTGTCACAGTTAGAAATGCAAACCATGGCATCAACACAGTGGGCATTGACCATGTACTCTACTGAATCGGCGATTAAGTCGCGTGAAGGTAAGCTGTAAAGCATGCCACTGTGACCCATGGCGATGCCATCATCAACAGCGATAGTATTGAATTCTTTGGCGTTGGCACCTGCTTTTTCAATTGCACCAGCGACGAGTTGTCCCATATCTTTTAGATGAACATGGCCAGGAACAAATTGGGTGAATGAATTAACAACGGCAATGATTGGCTTGTCGAAGTCGCCATCTTTCATACCAGTTGCACGCCATAAAGCTCTAGCGCCTGCCATATTGCGGCCTTGAGTAGAAGTTGCTGAACGTAACTTAGGCATTTCATTTTTCCTTTTTTACTGTCGGCTTAAGCACCGAACTACAAGTTAATTTGTCAAAGGAAAAACAGGAGAGTTAGGAAGATCGGCTCTGCAATCTTATTGTTGCAGAGCCTTGCCGTTTACACAGCGGTGTTAATGGCTGGCAGCAAGTTATTTATTAATTATAAGCTGTATATACAAGGAGTATTTAACGCGCTTTTATCAAATAAACTAGCTGTAAAATTAGCCTTAACGAACTGGTGTTAACCAGTTGTGTTTATCTTCTGTTTTTCCGTTAAACAAGCCGAAGAATGCATCTTGAACTTGCTTAGTGATTGGTCCACGTTTACCGCTACCAACCTCGATACCGTCAACAGAACGAACCGGAGTTACTTCTGCTGCTGTACCGCACATTAAAATTTCGTCTGCTAAGTACATAGCTTCACGAGGAATATTCTGTTCGCGAACTTCATAACCCATGTCTTTTAGTAGAGTGATGATAGAGTCACGAGTAATACCCGGTAAGATTGCTGCTGTTACAGGTGTTGTTGTAATTACGCCATCGCGTATTACGAAAATATTTTCACCAGCACCTTCAGATACATAACCGTGCGTATCTAATGCGATACCTTCACCGTAACCATGACGACGAGCTTCCATCGAAATTAGCTGTGAAGATAAGTAGTTACCACCTGCTTTAGCGCCAGTTGGCATAGTGTTAGCAGCTAAACGATTCCAACTTACGATACCTGCATCTACGCCGTTTTCTAAAGCTTCTTCACCTAAGTAAGAGCCCCATTGCATCGCTGCTACTAAAACGTCAGCTTCAGTACCAAATGGCACAGCCAGACCTAAGCCAATTTCACCATAGAAAGCTGCTGGACGTAGGTAAGCAGACTTGAAACCATTTTCTACAATGATGTCTTTTTGTGCTTGGTTCATTTGCTCATGCGTGTAAGGAATCGTCATGCGATAAATCTTTGCAGAGTCGAATAAGCGACGCGTGTGATCGTCTAAGCGGAAGATACAAGTGCCTTTATCTGGCGTATCGTAAGCTCTCACACCTTCAAATACTGATGAACCGTAGTGAATAGCGTGACTTAATACGTGTACTTTTGCGTCGGCAAATGGAATTAATTCACCGTTGAACCAAATTTTTTCTGCAGTTGAAGGCAATGCCATAATTTTAATCCTCTTACTAAACTAACCAACAAGCTGTGGCGTTTCAGTAGTTACTTGGGGACTAGCGAGTTGTCCCATGTCTAATAAAGTTGCTAATTTTGCCTGATCCTCAATTAAATAGCACTGCTGAACCTCAACTATGGTTTCGAAGCTTTTTTGTAAGGTTGTCAATTTACCTTGACCCTTTACGATCAGAGATACGGTTACTTCACTGGTAGAAGTAGGATTAAAATTTAAGCTTACAAGCTGAAAACTGCGATAACGCAACGTTTGTAAAATACGTTCTAACAGCAGACTAGACGAGACACATACAAGGTTGAAGTGAGCTAACGGTTGTTCAGTAAATGGAAAAGTATTCATTTTTTTGCTCCTTAACTTGCTTGTCTGTCGTTGATTGAGTTATCTATCATTTCTTGGTTAGCTGCACCTGGCGGCACCAACGGCCAAACGTTGTCTAAAGCATCAATTTTTACATGCAATAAATAAGGGCCTTGGTGGCTAACAAATTCGTCTAATGCCGCTTCTACTTGAGCCGTTTGTGTAATTGTTTGGCCTGGGATATCGAATGCAGCGGCTAACTGAACAAACTCTGGGTTGTCCGATAAGTCAGTTTCGCTAAGGCGTTTGTCAAAGAATAGCTCTTGCCACTGTTTCACCATGCCTAACTTAGCGTTATCAATAAGTAAGATTTTAACGCCCAAACCAAAGCGTTTTATTGTGCCTAGCTCCTGAATATTCATCATTATTGAACCATCACCACATACCGCGATAACTTGATCGTCTGGCCTTGCTACTTTAGCTCCTACTGCAGCGGGTAAACCGAAACCCATAGTGCCTGCACCACCTGAACTAAGATGGTTTTTAACACTATTAAATGACATGTGCTGGGCTACCCACATTTGGTGTTGGCCAACATCACAGGTGATCACTGAGTTGTTATCTAATTTATTGGATAGTTGATTCAATAACGCTGGTGCGTAAATGTTTTCTCCAGGGAAGTCATAACGCCATTGATGTTCATGTTTTAATCTTAAACAATGTTGTTGCCACTGGTACCAATGTTCTGGTTGCTCAAAGTTTGCGAATGCATTCATCAATAAAGGTAAAGCTTCGGATAGGTTGGTACAGATGGCCAACTCAACCTGTCTTAGCTTGTTTAATTCTGAATTGTCTATGTCTATATGTAGCACTTTCGCATTAGGTGCAAAGCTAGCTAACTTACCTGTAACTCTGTCATCGAACCTCGCTCCTAACGCGATTAACAAATCAGCGCCTTGAACTGCTAAATTAGCGGCTCCGTTACCATGCATGCCGAGCATGCCCAATAGAGGTTCATAATCTGAAGTAACAGTCCCTAACCCTTTTAAAGTTGAAACGGTTGGAATATTTAATTGTTGTAGCAAGCGGTTTAAAGGTTCTGATACCTCAGCCATATCGACACCACCACCGATGTAAAATACTGGTTTTGTCGATTCGGCGATTAACTGCTTCGCTTGCGTAAATATGCTTTGATCTGTGGATGAAGGCGCTTTTTTTGGTAAGTTCAGAGCAACTTGCTTTATTACATGATTCATTTGTACATCTTTTGGGATGTCGACAAGCACTGGGCCTGGTCTGCCTTCATTAGCGATATAGAATGCTTGTTTTAGCGTGTCTTCTAATTCTGCTTGGTCCATTACTTGGAAACTGTGCTTGCATGACGCTACAGATAAACCAAACACATCTACCTCTTGGAAAGCGTTAGTGCCCATCATTGGTCTCGGCACTTGGCCAGTAATGGCAACGACAGGAACTGAGTCTAATTGGGCATCTGCTAACGCTGTGATTAGGTTCGTTGCTCCAGGGCCTGAAGTCGCGATACAAACTCCAGTCTTTCCAGTTGAGCGGGCATAACCTACAGCGGCAAAACCAGCACCTTGCTCATGTCGGCATAAGTAATGTTTGATTGGAGAACCACGTTCGAGGCTGCGAAAGAGAGCGTCATAGACTGGCATTATGGTACCGCCTGGGTAACCAAATACTTCTGTAGCCCCTAATTCATGTAGGGTATCTATGATTAAATCTGCACCTGTTATCATCTTGTGTCCCGCCGTTTTCTTATGCTCTTGTTTGAGCGTTAAGGGTAATACCGGCTAAAAGTCCAAGGCGAAAATATGAAAAACCCCGGACTTAGCTGCCGGGGTTCCTAAAATTAAATTTAGCTCAGCATCAACCCCGACCAGGTCTAATAATGACCAGGACGTTGTTAATAATTAGAAGAGCTAGGTTTAATTTCATTAGTATCTTTTATTCTATATTTTCAATTTTCGCTGCTTGTTTTGTTATCCAAGCAATGAATTAAGTGTTGTTTGTCTTTTCAACGAAAGAGCATTCTTTGTACGATGAAACGGCATAAGGATCAAACAAAAATTCAACAACACTTAGTTCATTAATTTATATCACTAGTCTATTTAGCTATTAAACCGTGTGAATCTGTTTCATATCTGTCATGTAGCCACGTAACTGTTTACCAACAGTTTCTACTGGGTGATTACGTAATTTCTCGTTTACTTCAACTAACTGAACGTTATCTGCTTTATTGTCAGCAAAGCCAAAACCTTTACCAATGTATTCAAGACCTAAGGTAGGCATGAATTTTTCGCGTAACACTGGAATTGCAGCATTGGCAAATAAATAGTTACCATACTCAGCAGTATCAGAGATAACCACGTTCATTTCGTATAAACGCTTACGAGCTATAGTGTTAGAAATTAACGGTGTTTCGTGCAGAGACTCATAATATGCCGATTCAGGTAAGATGCCTGCTTCAACCATAACATCAAACGCTAGCTCAACACCTGATTTGATACATGCAACTAAGAAGATACCTTTATCGAAAAACTCTTGCTCAGTGATAGTGTGTTCAACCTTAGGTGCTTTCTCAAATGCTGTTTGACCTGTTTCTTCACGCCATTTTAATAAGTTAGCATCACCGTTTGCCCAGTCTTCCATCATAGTTTTCGAGAACTCACCAGAGATGATGTCATCTTGATGCTTTTCAAATAAAGGACGGAATTCAGCAGTTAGCTTTTCTGCAAGTTCATATGCTTTAATTTTATCTGGGTTAGTTAAGCGATCCATCATGCCTGATACACCACCGATCTTTAACGCTTCAGTAATAACTTCTAAACCGTATTGAATTAAATTTGCTGCGTAGCCAGGCTCAATACCTTCTGCAACCATTTTGTCATAAGCAACTACAGCTGCTGCTTGCTGCATACCACAAAGAATCGTTTGTTCACCCATCAAGTCAGACTTAACTTCAGCTACAAAAGATGACTCCAAAACACCAGCGCGGTCACCACCGGTTGCTGACGCTAGTGCTTTAGCGATATCCCAACCTTTACCTTGAGGATCATTTGCTTTGTGAACCGCGATAAGAGTCGGAACACCAAAGCCTCGTTTGTATTCTTCACGAACTTCTGTACCCGGACACTTAGGTGCACACATAACGACTGTTAAGTCTTCACGAATTTGTTTTCCTTCTTCAACGATGTTGAAGCCATGAGAATAACCAAGCGTCGCACCTTGTTGCATTAACGGCATAACTGCATCAACTACTGCAGAGTGCTGTTTATCTGGTGTTAAGTTATAAACTAAGTCTGCCGTTGGAATTAACTCTTCGTATGTTCCTACTGTAAAACCATTGTCTGAAGCACGAACAAAAGAGTCACGTTTTTCTGCAATTGCAGCAGGACGCAACGCGTAAGAAACGTCTAAACCTGAATCTCTCATGTTCAAACCTTGATTTAATCCTTGCGCACCACAGCCAACAATGACAATCTTCTTACCTTTTAGGGCATCACAGCCTGAATCGAATTCACTGCGCTCCATGAAGCGACAAACGCCTAATTGAGCTAGTTGCTCACGTAAAGGTAATGTATTGAAATAATTTGCCATCGTGGTTTCCTTAGTAGTGTTTACGCTGTGACTATATGCCCTAGCCGATGTTGCGTAAATTGATATATACTCAATGAATCATTTCAATTTATGAAATATAATTTCACTGTCATTAAAGAAGTAACAGAATGGATTTAAAAGAACTCAAAGCCTTTTTACATCTATGCCAAAGTAAGCATTTTGCCACTACCGCGGATGCTATGTTTTTAAGTCCGTCGACGTTAAGTCGATTGATTCAAAGACTAGAACAAGAAATTGGTGAACCCTTATTTATCCGTGACAACCGTAAGGTTGAGCTGACGGCCGCAGGAATTAAAACCCGTGAGTTTGCCGCGACAACTATTAACGAATGGCAACAATTGCAACAAGCTCTTAAGCAAACAAGCCAAGAGCTAACAGGGCAATTGAGGATTTTCTGTACTGTGACTGCTGCTTATGAGTTTTTGCCATCATTAATAGAGAAGTTTTCTGCTGATCACCCTTTAGTAGATTTACAAATCATCACTGGTGATGCTGCCCAAGCGTTACACATGATAGACACTGAACAAGTTGATATTGCTATTGCTGCGCTTAAAGATGGTCAATCAAGTAAATACTACTTCCATTCGTTGCAAGAAGTTCCTTTGTTGATTATTGGCCCTAATGACAATAGTGAATTAGCGTTAGCTTGCCAAAAAGCAGAACTAGATTGGAATAACCTGCCTTATGTGATGCCAGAGTCTGGACCTATTCGTCACAAATTCGAAAAGTGGCTAAAGGCCATGGGAGTAAAACCAAACATCTACGCTACAGTATCAGGTCATGAAGCGTTAGTTAGCATGGTGGCATTAGGTACAGGAGTTACTATTGCCCCAAGCTTAGTTATAGACGCTAGCCCAGTGAAAAATAAGGTTTCTGTGCTTAAGCCAAATATCAACCCTGAACCATTTGACCTTGGTGTTTGTTGTTTGAAAAACAAAAAAGCAAATTCAGTGGTAGAGACTTTCTTGCGATCTTGCGTAAATAACTAGAGGTTGTTGATCTTTGTTGCACGTTTTTGCAAACCAAAGATTAGCAGCACCTAAGTGATAAATTGTTAAAATTTATTGGTTCTCACTCTTAACAAATTCGTTATATGTACTTTGTACATCGAGTAAATTAACGACATTTAAATTATAATACCCTGTTTTTTCAGAGAAACTTCGAAGTTTGAGAGGAGAAGTTTTTTGAAATAAAGCTGTCGACATTCGTATTAGAAAATATCGGGGTATATATGGACTTAACTATAAAAGCAAAACTTAGAGCGAGTTTTGGACTGATCTTGAGTGTGTTTTTTATCACCTCTATGATTAACTACTCAATGATTAGTGATAGTGAAGATGTACAAGAACGGATTACTGATTTAAGAGTGAAAACCGTTACTCTTGGCAAAGACATTGAAACAGGTATTCAAGGCTCATTAGCTGGATTGAGAGGCTATATGATCTTGGGGGCCGATCCAGCTAAAGCTCAAGCGATGAAAAAAGCTAGAGAGCAAGCTTGGACAACGATTAACAATGCTATTAATCAATTTGATGTCTTATCTAGAAATTGGACAGATGCTAATAATATTACTCTGTTACGACAGCTTAAAGGCACACTGCAAGAGTTCAGTGAAGCCCAACAGCAAGTTGAAGACATATCGCATACTAACGAAAATATTCCTTCGTATAATTTACTCCTTAATGAAGCTGCACCAAATGCAGCAATAATGCTCGATGCGCTAAATAAAATTATTGATGAAGAAGAGAAATTAGCCGCCACATCAGAGCGCAAGCAATTGCTGAAGTATTTAGCTGATACACGAGGTTCTTTCGCTGTAGGTCTAGCAAATATAAGAGCTTACTTATTGTCGGGGGATAGTAAGTTTAGCCAAAACTTTAAAGCTAAATGGCAAATCAATCAGCAGCGATTAGCGCAAGTAAATGAGAGAAGTAACTTGTTTACAACGAGCCAGTTTAACAATTGGCAAACTTATGTCAGTACACGTCAAAAATTCGCTCCTTTGCCCAATGAAATGTTTCAGCTAAGAGCAAGTGGACAATGGAACCAAGCAAATTATTGGTTAGGTACTAAAGCTGCGCCAAAAGCTGCTGAAGCATTGAATATTTTGCGCCAAATGCGAGAGTCGCAAGACAAATTGCTAAGCAACGATATTCAACATCTTCAAGACTCAAACTCAGCGATAAAAACAACATTAATTACTGCGATTATCATCTGTTTAGGGATAGGTATAGCTGCGGCGGTATTTATTTCGAATGACATTACTTCAAGATTAAGCCCTATTGTTCATAGAGCGGAAGATATTGCCAAAAACGATATGTCAGGCATTGTTCTAGACGTAAAAGGAAATGATGAGCTAAGTAAATTAACTCTCTCAATTAATCAAATGAGTACAGGTCTGAAAAATCTGGTTAGTGAAACAGCTGGTTCAATGTCCGATGTAGCAAATGGCGCTTCTGATATTCAACAGGCTAACAGAGCTATGTTCGATAGCATTAACCAAGTTAGTACTCAGGTAGAGCAAATTTCCGCTGCGATAGAAGAACTAACAGCATCATCGAAAGATGTAACGAATAACTGCATTGAGGCCTCTGAGAATGCGAAAGAAGCATCTAGCTTAGCTCACGCTGGTGGTCAGTTGGCAGAGAAAACAACCGATCAAATGGAACAAATCAAGAAAACCTTTGAGGATAGTTCTGCCGGCGTTAGCTTACTCAATGTTAAAAGCCAAGAGATCGAAAGCATTGTTAATGTGATCAAAGGAATTGCTGATCAAACTAATTTACTAGCGCTTAATGCTGCTATTGAAGCAGCCCGAGCAGGCGAGCAAGGAAGAGGATTTGCTGTTGTAGCTGACGAAGTACGCCAACTGGCGAGAAGAACAACAGATGCAACCGGAGAAGTAGAGAGCGCAATCGCTGGAATTCATTCCGAAACTGGAAAAGTGGTGCAAATGATGGAGTCAGGCAATGAAAAATTGATTGAAGGATTTGCTATCACAAACCAAACTCAAGATGCGTTACAAGATATTATAAACAGCGCAGAGCAAGTTGCGAACAGAATCCAGACTATAGCCAACACTGCTGAGCAGCAATCGTCAGTGACCGACGAAGTTGCGAAGAACTCTAATAAAATTCACGATGCGACACAAAACTTAGAAGATGAGTCGGCGAATGTATTGGAGTTAGCAAATGTGGTAAACCGTAACTCGACAGAAAAAGCAAAAGAGCTACACACTATGGTTCACTCAAGCTAAGGTTTTGATTTATAAGTTGATCGGAAGTTTCCGGTCAACTTATACCAATCCACTAAAGGCTATCACTGGCATCTTAGTTATTTTGTCCTAGTATTAATTGAATAAGGGATTGATGGATGGACAGGTATGCAGATCTTTACTTTACCTTCTCTAGATTCGGAGATGCTTGATGATTTACTGGAAGAAATCAGTGAGTTGTATCAGAGCAGTGAATCAACGCTTATTGCATTAGAAGCTAACCCCACAGACGTAGAACTCCAGCGTTCACTATTTAGAGCTATTCACACAATCAAAGGCGATCTTGGCTTAGTTGGGTTTGATCCCATTATCCCTCTTGTTTCTCATGTCGAAGATTTATTAGATTACCTACGGCAAGGCAAAATTGAATACACAAGTATTATGAGTGATTTGGTGTTGTTAACCATGGATCGCGTAGAGCAGTTTGTCGAACAAGTGATCGGAGAAGGAGAAGTAGAGTATGATAATGAGCTCTACGACAACCTAGTTACACAAATTGATCAAATTGCTCCAAACAATGCTGAACAACATCAAGAACTACTGACGAATGCGGTGTTGTTACTCGATCCAAGTTTAAATCCTCATGAACAAGAGCCAGACAAGTCGGAGCCTGTTTTTGCATCTATATCGTCCATTGAAGAAGAATTAGCTGATGATTTGGAGTTTTTTCGTCAGGTTATGTTGCCGATAGAGCGTCGCTCTAGATATTGGGCAGGCAGAGCTGAACGCATTGCCAAACTGTGTCTTTATGTCAATGAAGTTGCAGGACAGCCTATACCTGAAGAACAATTAATGGCTGCTTGTTATGTTCATGACTTCGGTATGGCTTTTATTAGCCATGAATTACTACATAAAAAAGAGCCATTAACTAAAGAAGAAAGACAAATTCTACAAGAACATATAGATGGCAGTGCTAGGTTGCTTAAACATTTACCAAATTGGCAACAAGCTCTAAAAATTGTCATGCAGCACCACGAAAGAAGCGATGGTTCCGGATACCCACTCGGTCTTAAAGAACACGAAATTTGTGACGGTGCTAAATTACTTGCTTTGGCCGATAGCTTTGAAGCTTTAACTCATGAACGTGCACAAGGCCACCACATAAAACGGCCTATGCGCAGAGCTATCATAGAACTGAATGCAGATGCCGATAAGTTATTTAGCCAAACTTGGATGGAGCATTTCAATCATGCCATGCTGAATCTAATGAAACAGACTTAACAATATCAAAGGGAAAGTGCGCTTATAACGGAGCAAATACTATTGGTTAGTACTTGCTCCGTTCGTTTATGAGTTACAATCCAGAGCTGAGATTATTTAATTTGCTTGAAGTCAGAAGGCAATAATTTGAGCAAACTATTTGGTCCAACATAATGCAAAGTGCCAACTGCGACTACGACTTTTTTCTGTGCCAACAAAGGTGTTAGTTGCTGTAACCAGTCTTTATTCCTGTTAGTCAGTAAAATTTCCTCAGCAGCCAGATCAAATTCACTTTGTCCTAAAGTTTGTCGATAAATTGTTTCGAATGCTGACATATCGCCTTCTAACCAAGCTTGTAACATTTGCTTTGGCAAGTCAGAGTGAGCGCTTAGTTCATTCAGCGTGTCTAAAATAAGATCATCGCTATTTAAATTTTTATTGGAACCTAAGATCTGATCAAAAAACTGCATTTGTTGCTCAAAAGTTTCTAGGCCGATAACAGGTTTACCTAACTGCTTGGCATAAGCACTGATTTGTTGATCTACTCCTTTGTTTACATCTAAACCTTGAGCTACGTATGTTAGTTGCACCATAGTTAAACCTAACATCCAAGGCTTCATTTGAGCGAATTGTGCAATGTCGTAGCCCAGCTTTGCTAAATACTCTCCAGCTTGTCTATACACCTTAGGTGACAGTTCAGTTGATAGTGTTTTTCCTGCTGGTAATAAGCCGTATTTCAAGGTGATTTGCTGTTGTTCCATAGGCGATAAAGCAGTTAAATCTAATTCCAGTACCACAATATCAGTGGTATTGATGGCTGCTTTTATTTGCTCAGACAGCTGTTGAAATCTGTTGTCGCCTAAATGGACGGTTCCGACTAAGTAATCATCACCACCTTTGTCTGTGTTACTCCAAATTGGCGCCGCTTGTGAAGCGTAGCCAAAAAGCAATGTGGTTAAAGCTAAAACTTTCAAAGTTGTTGTTACTAAAATATTTTTTTTCATAGTTAAGTTATGCGTCTTTATTAAATTTTGCTTCTAAGGCTTGCTTAACGTTTTCTGGTACAAAAGCTGAAACATCACCATAGTGTGCTGCTACATCTCTCACTATTGTTGATGAGATATGAGCGTGGTCATTGCCTGGCGTGAGTAATACACTTTCTAACTCTGGATTTAACCTTCGGTTCACCGAAGCTAATTGATACTCATATTCAAAGTCAGCAACCGCTCTAACACCTCTGATTAATACTCTAGCTTGGTGAGTTTTTGCATAGTCAGCTAATAAGCCAGAAAAGCCTTCAACGGTAACATTTGGAATATGCGCTAAGGCCTCTTGGGCTAATTTTACCCTTTGTGCTAAATCGAAAAGAGGCTGTTTTCTAGAACTCGTCGCGATCGCCAGTACAATATGATCAAACATAGCTGCTGAGCGCTCTACCAAGTCAATATGGCCATTAGTAATAGGGTCGAAAGTGCCTGGATAAATTGCTTTAACCATAAGTTTTACTTCGTTATTAATTTTTTTCCGACTATAGCAGCAAAGTTAGATAGACCCTATAGCTTTATTGCTAGGGTGAAAAAATCATTTCACAGAGCAAATATAAAAAGAAAAATTATAGAGCTATTGATCTAAAATCCCATTAGGGACAGAATGCAATGTTACACCATTATTTATTTGTTGGTATTTTGGGTAAAAGGCTGAGTGTTGGATCGGGTATTCCAAATATAACAGCCTGCGCTAGAGACAGAGTTTAGGATATGAAAACAAAAGATAGAATCATTGAAGCAAGCATTGAGCTGTTTAACAGCCAAGGTGAACGTAATGTTACCACTAACCATATTGCTTCCCACTTAAACATCAGCCCAGGTAATCTTTACTACCACTTCCGCAATAAGGAAGAGATCATCCGCAATATTTTCAGCAAATACGCTGAACATATGCAGGTATCTTTTGAGCCGGTGAAACCGAGCCAAGACGCTACTGAGATCTTAACTAACTATTTAGACGCCGTTTTTAGTGCGCTTTATCATTTTAATTTCTTATACGACAACTTGCCTGTGATAATGGCAAGAGACCCTGAACTGCGTACTCAATACTTGCAGATCCACAACAAGATGATGGAAAAAATACATCATGTTATTGTGAGTCTACAGGTCGCTAATGTTATCGATATGGATAAAGATGATATTGATGAGTTAGCTAATATCATTAAGCAGCAAGTAACGTTTTGGATCAGCTATCGCAAGACAAGCAGTGAAGAAGCAGTGGTAACAGATCAACTTATCTATCAAGGTTTGATGAAAGTACTATTACTATTTAAACCTTATGTAACCGAAGAATTTAGGCCTACTTATAATGAGATCACGGCGAAGTATCGTGCTCTAGCTAACGGTCAGGCGACAGAAGAGTAAATTAATCATGTTTGATTTAAAAAAGTGCTACCAAGATAACTTGGCACAACACCTTGAGCTATTTAATAAAATGGAAAACTACCTACCTCAGGTAGAAACCTTAGCATTAGAATGTTTCGACGCATTAGGTAAAGGCGGTAAAATCATATTTTTTGGTAATGGTGGCAGTGCAGCAGACAGTCAGCATTTAGCAGCTGAATTTGTTGTTCGTTTTAAGAAAGAACGCCAAGCATTAGCGTCAATCGCACTTACTACAGATACTTCAATTTTAACCGCACACACAAACGATTATGAATTTGATACTGTGTTTGCTCGTCAAGTTGAAGCCTTAGTTAAACCAGAAGATGTAGTGATAGGTTTAACAACGTCAGGCACCAGTCCTAATATCAATTTAGGTCTAGAAGCAGCAAATAAAATTGGTGCTTACACAGTAGCTTTCACTGGTCGTGATGGCGGTAAAGTGAAAGATATCGCTAACTTACCTATTATCATTGAAAACAACATCACAGCTCGTATTCAAGAAGCTCATATGTTTATTGGACACTGGTTATGTGAAGCAATTGATGAGTTAGTTACTCAGGACTAAGCAAATGGCTTTATGCCATCGGCTAAAAGCTAAAATAATAAAATATAGAAAGAGCGCAGATTTAAGCGCTCTTTTTTTATAATCTTTGCTCTTGCTTAGATCCTGAGTTGAGCTCAAGATGACCTACATAACGAGATCCTGAAATGAATTCAGGATGACCTACTTAACGAGAGCCTGAAATGAATTCAGGATGACCTACCTAACGAGAGCCTGAAATGAATTCAGGGTGACCTACTTAACGAGAGCCTGAAATGAATTCAGGGTGACCTACTTAACGAGAGCCTGAAATGAATTCAGGGTGACCTACTTAACGAGATCCTGAAATGAATTCAGGGTGACCTACTTAACGAGATCCTGAAATGAATTCAGGATGACCTACCTAACGGTCACTTGTATCAACAGCTAATTCAGTTAAACTTTCCCCTACTAAGCTATAACAAGACTGCACTATGTTTGATTTATCTATTTTTAACTCTTTGTCCGATGTAAAAATTCTCGTTGTTGGTGACGTAATGTTAGATCGTTACTGGACTGGAGATTCTTCTCGTATATCTCCGGAAGCTCCGGTTCCGGTGGTGAAGATCGGTGAATTAGATGACAAAGTTGGTGGTGCTGCAAACGTAGCAAGAAATATAGCTCACTTAGATGGGCAAGTGACGTTATTAGGTATTATTGGTGAAGACGAAAACGGTGAACGTTTAGAACAGTTATTAGCAGATGAAAATATTGCTTCTGCATTAGTAAAGCAACCTTCCCAGCCAACTATTACCAAGCTAAGAGTCATTAGCCGCCAGCAACAAGTTGTGCGTTTAGACTTTGAAGAAACGTTTTCAACAGAGCATGCCAATTCGCTAAAACAAGCCTTTGAACAACAACTTGCAAACTTCGATTTTGTTCTATTTTCAGATTACAACAAAGGTTCTTTAACTCATATTAAAGAGATGATTCAAATTGCTCGAACTGCGGGTAAAACGGTTTTAGTCGATCCTAAGTCAAAAGACTTATCAGATTACGCAGGCGCCAATGTTATTACGCCTAACAAAACAGAGTTTGTTGCCGCAGGTGGCTTGGTGGGTAATGAACTCGACATTACCAACTCAGCTCGTGAAATCATGGAAAACTGCAATATAGAATCAATTTTATTGACGCGCAGTGAACAAGGCATGTCTGCGATTTCAGCACAAAGCAAAGTTGATATGCCAGCGCAAGTGCTAGAAGTATCAGACGTAACAGGTGCTGGAGATACTGTTATTGCTACTTTAACTATGATGATGGCCGCTGGTTTAGAGTTAGCTGATGCCGCTCAAGTTGCTAATTTAGCTGCTGGTATTGTTGTTGCTAAACTCGGTGCAGCAACTGTGTCTCCAGAAGAGTTGTACAAAGTAGTTAATGAACATATGTTTGCATCGAAACAAGCTCACTATCAAACTCCGTTTGACGAAGTATTAAAGCACATCGAATTCGCTCGACAGTCAGGTGAGAGAATTGTTTTTACCAATGGTTGTTTCGATATTCTTCATGCTGGTCATGTTCATTACTTAGAGCAAGCAAAAGCTCTCGGAGATCGTTTAGTTGTAGGCTTGAACAATGACGCTTCCATTACTCGATTGAAAGGTGAAGGTCGTCCGGTCAATCCATTGCAAGAAAGAGCAACGGTTATGACTGGCTTAGCAAGTGTTGATTGGGTTATCCCGTTTGGTGAGGTTAATGGCAATGAATTTGACGATACGCCTTACGACATCATTACCAAAGTGAAACCTGACGTGTTAGTTAAAGGTGGCGACTATACTATTGAATCTATTGTTGGGGCCGATTTCGTCCAGCAATCAGGCGGTCAAGTTGCTGTAATTGACTTTGTTGATGGCTGTTCAACCACTAAAATTATTGAAAAAATACAAGCAAAATAATATTTCTGGCATCCACAAATCAGATGGATGCCTTATTTCTTCACTTCAATTAACATATTAATTTAGCTCAAGTTTTATTCTATTTTTTACTGAATTATCACTCTCTACATTTGCGAAATAGCGGCCATGATATATGCTCATTTTATGAGTAAACGGAGTACCGCATGTTTAATAAGATAGAGTTAACGCTATTGCATGGCAGCATTCAACAGAAGCTAAAACAGATAAATATACAGCGTTACAGCGAAGACATTGATGAGCAAGAACGGATAAAGTTAGATCAGCAACTCATTCAATATGTAAATCTAAGTACAAAAATCGTAAGTCAGTTACCGCATGGCACAATCAAAGATGTGGCATTGAGTAAGTCGACGCCTGTTCTTGTTGTTGATGATTCCTTGATTGATCGCGAAATCAATACAACTTTATTGAAAGAACTCGGCTTTATGGAAATTTTGGAAGCCAAAGAAGGTCAAGAAGCTCTGGCTGTAATGGCTGATCAACAAAAAAGTGAGATGCCAGTTGGTTTGGTTATGTGTGACTGGAATATGCCAAATATGTCGGGTATCGAGTTTATGAAGTTAGTTCGTCGTGATAAAAACTTATGGAATACGGTAGTGTTTCTAGTTACTGCAAATCACGATAAAGCTCATATTATTACTGCTTTGAAAGCAGGCATTTCAGGGTACATTGTTAAGCCTGTTGCTTTTAAAGGGCTACAAGAGAAATTTGCGCCCTATTTGCCCCTTGATGATGAAGAATAAACAGGATTAACTTGGATTTAGTGGCAGGCTGAGTTCCACCGTTAAACCGTGGCTGTCATTATTTAATAACTCGATATGACCATTGTGGTTTTCTACAATCTCTTTACACACAGCTAAACCAATTCCTGAGCCATTTAACTTAGTGCTAAAACTAGGTAAGAAAGCTTGTAATAATTGTTGTTCATTCATTCCCGTGCCTGAATCAATCACTTTAATAATGGCTTGTTGTTTTCGAACACCAATCTCAACTTGCACTAAGCTTTGTGCTCTTGCTGCTTGATTTGCTTCTAATGCGTTTTTAATTAAGTTGATAAAAACCTGTTCTAGCTGTGATGGATCTGCGGTTATCGATAGTTCTGACAGTTCACACTTTAGCTCAAAGTTATATAAGCTTTGCACCGAGTTGAGACTAGTAATTAAATCAAATCTGGTGTTCTGTGGTTGGCTTATCCTAGCCAAGCGGCTATAGCTTTCAATGAACTCAGACAACTTATTAATTCGACTCGATATAGTGTCAAACACTCTGTTTAGTTGTGGGTGATTAATCTGCTCGGCAACGATATTACCACTGTGACACATGGAGCTAATGGGAGCCAAAGAATTGTTTAACTCGTGGTTGATTACTCTAATGACCTTTTTCCAAACTTGTGTCTCTTGTGATTGTAGTTCATTCGTTATTGGCTTGAGTAAAAGCAATTTATGACTCGCGCCGTGTAACTTAAAGTGATGGGTTGAAAGCAACCAATCTTGTTCTGAACTCTCACTATGCGCCAGTGACACTATGCCACTAGTTTTAGTATTAATGTTTTTAAACTCTGCTGGCAGTGTTTTTGCGGCTTCTTGCCAGTCTAAACCAAGCACTTCAGAGCTATCTTGAAAAAAGTGTCTTGCCGCGTGATTTAAATAAATGAGTTGTTGTCTTTGATTTAGCAAAACAGATACTACGTTTGATGCATTAACCATTTTATCCAACAGTAGCTCTCTTTGGTACAGCGATTGACGTTCTTGGCGTAAAGTATCGACAACTTGATTAAACTGAGTGATCAGCTCATTGTGAGTTGCGTTTTTCTCTACTGCTAAAGAGACAGCAAAGTCGTTGTCTTTTAAACTAGCAAAACCACTGGTTAACTTTTCAATGATTAGTTTTCTAGAGTCTTTTTCACGTTTTAACAACCAAAATAGACAGCTAACTAGCACCAGTTCAATAGCTGCTAAAAGCTCAGGCTGAGTGGGCCAAAGCCAAACAAAACAAGCAAGAATGGCTAGGTTGTTCAGAGTAATTAGCAAAAGCCACATGTAATTACACCTTAATTTGGTATTTTTCGATTCTGCGGTACAGAGCTTGTCGACTTAAACCAAGCTCTTCGGCTGCATATTTTATAACGCCTTCATGTTTTTCTAAGGCTTGAACAATACGCTGATGCTCATTCAATGCTGCTTTCGCTTCTCCTTGAATCTCCGCTAAGTTAATTACTTGGCCTGAAGCTAATGCTTTAGCTCTATGACAAAAGTTTTCTAATTCTCGTACATTGCCTGGCCAATGATGTTGAAGTAAATAACTTTTAACTTCATCAGCAAGTTGGAAGTCAGCACCAATAAAGTGTTTAGCTAAAGGCAAAATATCTTCTTTGCGCTGTTTCAGCGGCGGGATACTTAGCTCTAATACATTTAATCGATAAAATAAATCTTCCCTGAACTGTCCTTCTGCTATGGCTTGCGACAAATCAGAATTAGTTGCACTAAGCACTCTAACATTCACTTTTTGGGTGCGACTAGAACCTAGTTTCTCAAACTCTCCCGTTTGTAAAACCCTGAGTAACTTCATTTGCCCTGTAAGTGATAAATTTCCGATTTCGTCTAAAAATAAGGTGCCGCCATCAGCTGCTTCAAAGCGTCCAATTCGTTGCTCGTTCGCTCCTGTGTAAGCGCCCTTTTCAGCACCAAACAACTCAGCTTCCATTAATTCTGCTGGGATAGCTCCCATGTTTACTTTGACAAAAGAATGTTGCTTGCGAGTAGAGTTTTGATGAATAAAGTCAGCCAACTTTTCCTTGCCTGCGCCGTTTGGCCCAGTGATCAAAATATTGATTTCTGTGCCTGCGACTTTTTCTGCTTGAGAATACAAGTTCAACATAGCAGGGCTTCTTAAAACAAGCGGATTATTGGTTTCATTTACTTCTGCAACTACATGCTTTTCTACCAACTCTAACAGTTTCCTGTCATCCCAAGGTTTGGGCAAATAATCCACAGCTCCTGCTTTAACTAACTCAATTGCGGTTTCTAACTGAGTCCAAGCTGTGATCAAAATGATTGGGGTCTTAGTATTAATGGCTTTTAGTTCATAAAACAAAGCCTTACCTTGTTCACCACTTGTTTCGGCTTGGGTGAAATTCATGTCTTGAATAACAAGATCAATATTTTGATGGCTTAATGCCGTTACTGCTGCCATTTTGCTATCAGCACAAATTACTTTGTGCTGATGCAAACTCAGTAGCAAATCTAGTGCGGCAAGAATGTCTGGATTGTCATCGACAACTAAGATGTTCGCCATGTAAGTTCCTTTCTAAATGCTGCGAGTGGCTATGACAGGTGGAATTTTACTGGTCTGGTAGGCAGGCCACCAAGTAGCAACCGTACCAGCAATGTAGACCAAAGCGATTCCGACCAGACTCAACCAAACACTAGGTTTAGTTAAGCTAACATACTGACTTAGCATGATATTTAATCCTACCATTATTGCTAGTCCCAATAATGCGCCCAGCGTTGTTAATAACCAGTTTTCAGCCAATACATACAAGATAACATCTGATTTTTTGGCGCCAAGAGCACGACGAATACCGATAAACTTAGTCTGTTGGCTAATGTGGAAACGGGCATAAGCAAAGCTGCTAATAGCTGTTACTACTAACATAAGGGCGGTAAGCATGATGAATAAGTTAGCTAAGCCTTGGTTGTCTGAGTAGTAATTTTCAAACCTTTCTCCCATTGTTTCTATGCGATAAATGTGACGTTGAGGCTCTACAGCTAACATGGTGTCTTTAAGTTGCTTTCGTACATATTCCATTTGCCCAGGTTCAACTTTGATTGTATAGGTGTCTAGCCAATCCGCATTTGCTTCCAGAGTATTTAGGAATATAGCGTGTTGATGGTGTGTAGGTTTACTTGGGCTAATCAAAAAGTCTTTTACTACGCCGATTACTATGCCTGCGTTAAGTTCCTGACCAATAGAAGATTGACCTTTGTGTAAAGCTTTACTTAGTGATTCAGTGATAATGACATTCGGGATGTAGTCGGGGTCTGTATTATCAGAGCTTTGTTTATCGGCAGCTGTAAACATACGGCCTTCGATAAGTTGTAATCCCCAAGCATCACCCACTGTCTCTGTGGTGATCATGTAAGGCACATA
The DNA here is from genome assembly GCA_965221615.1 of Psychrosphaera sp. Taxonomy (GTDB): domain Bacteria; phylum Pseudomonadota; class Gammaproteobacteria; order Enterobacterales; family Alteromonadaceae; genus Psychrosphaera. The sequence goes on from OZ244904.1 coordinate 3,716,069, forward strand.
GCTTATGCTACTATCTAGCTCTGCAATATTAGGCTCATCGATATCAATTACATTGCCATTGGTTCCACCGTTTTGTATCGGTAATTGGTTAATGCCTGTAACTGCTTGCACACCTGGTATTTGTTTTATTGCCGCTAAATCTTGATTGAAGATAGAACGAGCAAAATCTATATCTCGATAATCTCCAGAAGTAGTGGCAAATTCTGCAATTAACGTATTGTCTAAATCTAGTCCTGTTTCTACAGCCAACTTATCGGCGGTATCTAGTGATAATATACTGGAGTTAACGATTAAACCTAAAGTTATTGCTAGCTGTATGATCAATAAACTGGTGTTAAATTTGCGCAACATCAGTGCTTTTAATAATGCTTTGATATTCATTTTCTTTCCTTATTCTTTTAACTCTGCGCTGATGCTATAACGACTCATTCTGTACATAGGGTATAGAGCACTTACTATTGCAGTTACTAAGGCTAGAAGCATACCCATGGCAAGTACTGATATTTCAAAAACCACCAAGCTTTTAAGATGAGGTAGAAATACGATAGAGATTTCTAGGAATAGCCAAGCTAACAGCAGTGCTGCGACTCCAGCAACTAAACCTAACAGGGCGCTTTCTACTAAATTTTGCTGTAATAAATGGAACTTGTTGGCACCAACTGCACGACGTAAACCAATTTCAAATTTTGCTGCGTGAAAACGTGACAGCAATAGGCTACTGGCGTTGAAGATACAAACGACTAGGAAAAGAACTGAGGCGACGAGTAATGCCACTATTTTATCGTCGACTAATTTTTGTTTTTCCAGCCAAGTTTCTACATCGTCAAGTTGATTAATAATGTCGTTCGGGTGTTCACCTGCGTCTTTCAAACTTTGGCTGTAGCTGTCTAGGTAAGTTTGAAACGCAGTTAGTTCACTTGCCTCGTTAAACTCTATCCATGCTTGTAAGTAGTACATGTTTTTCTCTCTAGACTCTGGCACTGTGCGTACCTGATCTGTGCTAGAAGAACGTGCATAAGGGGAAAGATTCAGATCGATTGCTGTCTCCAACGGCATGAAGATATCTTCAGTGCGGTTGAACGCTCGTCCTTCCGTTGGATGGTAGAACACAGGCCTTAATTCCCAAGGTTTAAGCACTCCAACAACAGTGAACTCTTGTCCTTGCAATTCAATTTTTTTACCTACGCTATTACCACCATCGAATAGTTTCATATTGAGGCGGTGGCCTATTACGACTTGTTGACTATGGTCGTGGTCAAAGCGGCTTCCGTAAGCAAAAGGAGCTTCAGTTAAGTCGAAAAAGTCTTTAGTTGTTGCTCGTATCGAAGAACGCTGACGTTGTAAGGTTGCAGAGTCAGCAGCTCGGCTATATGAGGCTGTAACATAAAATACAACTTTGTGTTTTGCCTGTTGATACTTCAAGATTGCTTGGCTGTCTCGGTAACGTAAGACATGCAATGGCTGCTCGTATGGATCTTTGTTAGGCCAAGTGTTCATACTGATGTGAAACAGGCGATCAATTTTATGTGACATAGGGTTTGACGTCATGGTGTTTATTAACGTCAAGTTAGCACTGATCAAACCTACCCCAATAGCTATGGTAAATATAACTAGGCAGTTAACTAGGGCGGCACGTTTAATGTTGTAAACGGCGAGTTTTAGATAGTAACTAAACATTTACCGCCTCCTTACTTGTTGTTTCAGGGTTATAAATCCTAAAGTCAGTGATTTGGCCATCAATGATTTGCACGTTGCGATTAACTTCTCTAGCTTGATCTGGGTCGTGTGTAACCATAATGATAGTTGCGCCCTGCTGATTTAACTCATGTAACAACTCCATTACTTGACGCGCCATGAGTGAGTCCAAATTACCCGTTGGTTCATCCGCTAATAGAATTTTTGGTTCTCCGGCTAGTGCTCGGGCAATAGCGACTCTTTGTTGTTGACCACCTGATAACTGGCTTGGTAGATAATTTTGTCGTGATGCTAGGCCTACGGTTTCAAGGGCTTGTTCAATACGACGCTTGCGCTCTTTCGCACTAAAACCTCGATAGCGCAAAGGCATGTCAACGTTATCGAAAATACTGTAGTCGGGGATCAAATTGTAGTTTTGGAAAATGAAGCCTATTTTTTCATTTCTTAGTCGAGACAATTCGTTGTCTGACAGGCCTTTGACATTAACGCCATCTAGCTCATAAGTGCCTTGGTCAAAGCTATCTAATAAGCCAGCTACGTTTAAAAACGTTGATTTACCTGAGCCTGACGGGCCTGTTACCGCTACGAACTCGCCAGCTTGCACATCTAAGCTAAAGTCACGCAGCGCGTGGGTTTGAATCGTATCTGTGCGGTAAATGCGTGATAAGTTTTGCATAGTTAACATGGTTATTTCCTTAAATGTCAGTGTTTATTCGGTGATTTGCACTAAGTTAGCGCCGTTAAAATCTTCGTAATCAGAAGTGATTATTCGATCGCCTTGTTCCGCACCAGATAAAATCTCAATGTACTCTACATTGTTAATACCGGGACGGAAGTTAATTTTTTCAGCCACACCTTGTTGGTTTAATTTGTATAGGTGTTTGCCTTCGTTGCTGCCGATGAACGGGCCGCGTTTTAAGAACAGGGTGTTAAGTCTTTTTTCAAATTCAATTTCTGCACTTACTCTCTGGTTTTGGCGCAAACTAGCGTTATTAGCCGAGGTAATATGAGCCCTTACCTGCACTTGATTGCTTTTGATTTCAGGAGAAATAGCGATGATTTCTGCAGTTAGATGTTGACCCGCAACCGTCAAGTTTACTGGTAAGCCTATACCTAGCTCGTCGGCATAAAATTCAGGAACCGCAATTTCTGCTTCATATTCGGTTAAGTCGACGACTGTCATTACTGCAGTATGTGCGGCGATTTGACTCTTTTGCTCAACTAGCCAATTACCAACGATACCGTCCACTGGAGCTTTAATTTCTAAAGCTCCGCGGCGGCGGTATAGCTCTTCTAATACCAATTGTTGTTTTTGAACTTTGAATTCTCGGTTTTGTTGTTCGAACTCCAGTCGTTGTTTTGCTAGAGCTACTCTTTTTTGCGCGTGAGTATGGGATCTCTCAGCGTTTTCTTGCACGTCTTGTTTAGTTAACCAATCTACTTTGCTAACAATGTTCTTCTCGTATGAGATATCAGCCCTTTCGTATTCACGTTTGGCTACATTCAATTCAGCAAGTGCTGCGTTCATTTGTTGTTCAAGATTTAATTGGGACTCTTGGTCGGTTAAATCAGCTCGGCGATTATCTATCTTCAGCTGTTCTAACGTAGACTCTTGTTGTTCGATAATGGCTTTCAATTCTGGACTGTTTACTGTGGCAACGACTTGGCCTTGAGTAACTGATTCGCCAGGTTTTACCAAAAGGGTGACTTTGCCCAACTCTGAGCTGTAGAGCTGAGGCGCATTAGCTGCAACAATTTTTCCTGACACAGAAACATTTCTGCTTAAATCTCCACGTTGAACTTCAGCTATAGTGATGTCTTTCAGCTCTACTTTAGCTGCAGAGCCATACCACAAACTTATGCTCGACCAGCTCATCAGAGTAATTGTCAACCCAACTAGCGCGATAGCAATCCAACGCCAGGTGTTCTTTTTACGTGGCTGCTCAATCAGTTGATCTTGGCTTTGGGTGTCTTGAATCATGCTTTTGCCTTTAATACCTAAATATTGTTTATGTCGGTATAAGGGCAACGCTTGTGCCAAAATATGAAAAAACCTAACTTGTTGTTTTATATTGGTATTTTTATTTATCTGTTGTTTTGGTGTGTCCGTTCGGACACTAGTTGTGACCGATGGTGTCCAGTTATAAAGAGAGCGGACACGGCGGACAAAAGTAGGTTTTAGAACGGCTCTATAAGCTTACATTAATAGAGTAAACGATTGTTTTTCCAATTCTTTTCCATTGATTTGGATAGCGCAGGCATGTTCACCCGGATAATATTTACGAGTACTGATGGGGACAAATGCATGTTTCTTTTCTAACTTTACAGATTGTCCTGCTTTTAGCTCTAGTTCTTTCCACTTGAAAACTTTAGCTGTGAGTTTGCCATTAGCCTTTTGGTGGTAAATCACGTAATCCAATAGCACTTTGTGGCTATAAGCTTCAGGGTTCTTTAGTGTACAAGTTAGCATTTGGTAGTCGCCGAACTTAACGCTAGATTGGGAAAGTATTAAGTTAGCATCTAGAGTACTGGCATCTTGATAACCAAAAGCGGCTAACGTTTTACCATGGCCTTGTTTGATTAATGTTCTGCAAGCGTGTTTTACTAACTTAGTTCTGTTTTTGTCTGCGTGTTGTAACCATGAATGAGCGATATCTGCGACTAAATCTGGATGATCTTTTGAGATATCATTTAGATTGTTAGCAACACTACGACGAACATATTCTGACTCATCATCTTTTAGTTGTTCTAACAAGGTTATTACAGGTTCAGGATTTCTTTTAAACTCGGGCAACTGCATTGCCCAAGGTAGCAATGGTCGGCTTCCTTCACTCACGAGCCTGCGGACGTGACGACATGGGTCTGATAACCAACTAGTCATTATCTGTAAACTCGCTTCTGGTTGAGCAAGCAAAAAGTATCGGATACCGAATTCGCTGGAGAATCGCTTAGTTAGGAGACGCAAAGCTTCCATAGAAAGTTCGAGATGCTCTTGCCCTCGCTCACCAATAAACTGCGTCATTGGCATAATAATCCATCCTGCAAGCCCTGTTTCAGAAGCGTTTAGGTCGCCGATATCTTGGTTGTCATCAACTGGTGCGAGTGTATTCAACAGAGCGCTGACAGCTTCTTGGTAATCGGCTGGTAAAAACTGTTTAAAGCCTAAGCAAATTTGATTAGCTCTATCTTTAAGTTCTCTTTGCTCAAGCTGCTCTGAAGCTAGTGCAATAAAGCCTTGAGCATCAAAGTCACAATAGTGTTTTGCTATCTGTTGGGCGGTGAGTTCAATTAGTGCTAGGTTAAAAACATTTTTCACTTTTTAGTATATCCACGCTAAGAAAGTACATTCACAAAGCTGTGACTAAACGAGTGATCACGCCTGAGTTTTGTTTGATAGTCGCAAATCCTTTTTGACCTGTACTGGCTCTCAACTCAGAGTCATTAAGCCACTCGCTTAACTGAGTTTGTAATTGAGCTTGGTCATTTATTTTAACTAAGCCACCGCCCTCAGCTAAAGTATTGATGATCTCTGGATTATTATAGATATGCTGTCCCATGACCACAGGCTTAGCAAAAGCAGAAGCTTCAATTGGATTGTGGCCACCTCTTTTAGCGATTGAGCCTCCTATAAATACCATATCTGCTGCTGCATATACCTCGCTGAGCACCCCCATTTGGTCAAGCACAATAACTTGAGTTTGCTCCGTTGCAGTCTCGTTTAAGCTAGAGTTGATGCAATTGAAGTTAAATTCTTTCACTAAATCAGTTACTTCTGAAAATCTGTGTGGGTGTCTAGGTGCTATGATGAGCAAAAGCTTAGGCTCAGTTTTAGCCAACTCAGCATAGCTAGTTAATAGGTTGGTTTCTTCACCTTCGTGTGTGCTGCCTGCAACGATCACTATTCTATTTTGAATATTCAGTTTATTACGCCAGTGTTGCTCTGTTTCCATTGTTGGCAGTTCAATATCAAACTTAATGTTGCCCGCTAATTCAAGCTTTGGCGATGAAACACCTAATTCAAGATAGTTATCGAAGTCTTTTTGGTTACGAACAAAGATTTGATCGATAGCCGATATCATAGGTTGGGATAACCAGCTAAAACGCTGATAACCTCTACAGCTAGAGTCTGTCATACGGCCATTAATCACAGCGATTGGTTTACCCAATGCATTGGCACTAAGGATCAAATTTGGCCATAGCTCAACTTCCATAATGATTAGTTTGTCTGCCTGCGCTTTTTTCAATAAACCCTTTACCAGCCAAGGCAGATCAATAGGCAAATAAGTGTGAAATAGGCGATCTTGCAATTGGTACTGAGCAATCATTTTTACCGTTTGTTCTTTGCCGGTTAAGGTATTGGTAGTGATTACGAAAGTGAGTTTCGGCTGTTCTTGCACCATTCTTTGCAGCAGAGGCATAGCTGAAATCACTTCGCCCATTGAGGCACAGTGGATCAGGTAACGAGTTTCATCTTTCTTTTTGGCTGGTAGTCCTGATTTTAACAGGCCAAACTTTTGACCCCAGAACCAGTCTCGTTTGATTTTATTGTTGTCCGTTTTTCCTAGCTTTGTACTAACAACAGCAATGAGCCACTTAACAAAATCAACACAAGAAAAAACCAATAATAATAGGTTATACAGAGTCAAACTTAAAAACCGCTTCATGACTGATAACCTTGTATTAATTGTTGCCAGTTATCAGCGCTGAAGTTGAACTTTGAGTTTAGCGACAGCTCTTTGTTCAAAGACCTTTTTAGCCTGTCTAAATTGGCTTGTTGCCAAGCGTCCGAAGGCTCTCTGAATTCACAACGGTCAAAATCAATAAGCCACATCTTTCCGTTATCGTCTAATAAAATATTGTGAATGTTTAAGTCTGAATGGTACACACCGTGCTGGTGGAACTGCTTGATTGTCTTACCAACTAGCTGCCATTGTTGCTGGGTTAGCTCTTGCTTAGTCAAATAATGGAAGAGATCTTGAGCGTCTGCAATCTGTTCAATCAGAATATCGTTTTGATAAGACCAAGGGTGGTTTCGATCTACTTTTGCCGCAATAGGTCGAGGAACAGGCAATCCCAAAGAATGCATTTCACTAAGCAGGTGCAGCTCTTTATATGCTCTGGTGTTTTGTTTACCTGTGAACATAAAACTGCGCTTACTTAATTTGCTGATCAATCCACCTCGATAATAATGGCGCAACACCATAGATAAAGGCTGTTGATGAATATCTTGGGTAACGACAAAGTAGGTAGTATAGCGACCTTTTGATTCACCGGTTATAGCGTCTTGCTGTTGCCAATATTTGGCTTGGAACCACTGCGGTTTAACATCGGCAACTTGGTTTTTATCAAACCAAATATAAGTGCCTTTTTGTTCGGTCAATTGCCAATTGTCAGGATTGAGTCTGTCAGACAAGGTAAAAACTTATATTAATCATTTGGATTAACCGCAATGATACATTAGCATTGCCGGTTATTAAAATCCTGTGTTGTGGAGTGCTAGTGTCACTAAAGTCCATCTGTATCTTACGTTTGTCTGCCATTGGCGATGTATGCCATGCTGTAGCGGCTGTGCAAGCGATTCAAAAGTATAACCCTGAAGCAAAAATTACTTGGATTATAGGTAAAATTGAAAAGGCGTTATTAGATGGATTGCCTGGCGTTGAGTTTGTTGTATTTGATAAATCAAAAGGCAAACAAGCTTTTGAAATGTTAAAGCAGGATATGGCGGATAAAGATTTTGATGTTTTACTGCATATGCAAGTGGCGTTTCGAGCTAACTGGGCTGCACAATATATTCCAGCAAAACGCAAGATTGGTTTTGACTGGCACAGAGCGAAAGAGCTACATACTTTATTCACTAAAGAGCGCATCAAGCCACAGCACGAGCCTCATGTATTAGAAGGCTTTTTTGCATTCGCAGAGAAGTTAGGTGTACCTGAATCTGAGGTTAAGGACTTACAGTGGTCGATTCCAGTTTCTGAGCAAGATATCGCTTTTGCTAATGAACATATGCCACAACAAAGATCGTTAGTTATTTCTCCAGCCGCAAGTAAAAAAGAAAGAAATTGGTTACCTGAACGTTACGCCCAAGTGGCTGACTATGCTGCCTCTCAAGGTTTTAAATTAGTGCTTTGTGGTGGACCAGCAGCGATTGACCGAGAGCTAGCTGATGCAATAAAAGCTGCTAGCAATAGCGAGTTTATCGACTTGGTTGGTAAAACTAGCTTGAAACAAATGTTGTGCTGTTTAAAGCAAGCTAGTTTAGTTATTGCACCTGATACTGGTCCTGCTCACATGGCTGTGACACAAGGAACTCCGGTTTTAGGTTTGTATGCGCACTCAAACCCGAAGCGAACAGGACCTTATTTGTATCAAGACTATGTTGCTGAGGTTTATCATTTCAATGTATTAAAGCAAAAAGGCAAACCAGCCAATTTGCTGAAGTGGGGAACTAGAGTGAAAGGCAAAGACCTAATGTCGCAAATAACCGTTGAACAAGTGAAGCAGCAGTTCAACCGTTTAGTTAAAGATTACGAGCTATGAAAAAGGCGTTATTTCTAGACCGCGATGGTGTGATCAATATAGATCATGGTTATCTCTATCAAGCTGAACAATTTGAATTTATTGATGGGGTGTTTGAAGCTTGTAAGCAGTTTCAACAAGCTGGTTATGAGATTGTGGTTGTTACTAACCAGTCAGGTATTGGCAGAGGCTATTACACTGAGAAAGACTTTCATGAGTTAACTAAATGGATGCTTGCAGAGTTTGCGAAACAAGATATTCAAATATTGGATGTTATGTTTTGCCCTCATCATCCAGAGAAAGCTTTGCCGCAGTATTTACAAGATTGTGATTGTCGTAAGCCTGCTCCAGGCATGTTGTTAGAAGCCATTAGTAAACATCAAATAGATCCGAAAATGTCTATAATGGTTGGCGATAAATCTTCTGATTTAGAAGCCGCAATTAATGCGGATGTAAAGAATAAATTCTTAGTCGAAACAGGAAAAGCGGTTTCAGAACAGGGCAAAGAATTAGCAGATGCGGTTTATCCGGATTTAGCGGAACTAGCAAAAGCCTTTATTTAAGCCGTATCAAGCAAAAGATAAAACTAGGAAAGGTTATATTATTTAGGAGAAGTTATGTTATTTAAAATAATCCGCACTATATTGGTAGCTTCATGCTGTTTCGTTGCAGCAGGCTCTTCTATTGCTCACGAACATAATGATCAAGGCATCAAGTTGGCTAAAATTACACTAGCTGACCAATTTGATGAAAGTAAAGCGATAGACGCGACAACAAAAATAGTATTGTTCGCTCATGATATGACTGGCAATGATCTTATTGAAGAAGCCTTATCTGACTTTGATAATCAAAAACTAGATGCAAAAAAAGCAGTGTATATCGCGGACATCAGTGGTATGCCTAGTTTGATTGCTAAGCTCTTCGCCATCCCTTCAATGCGTGACCGCGCGTATTCAATTATGCTAGATAAAGAAGGTGATGTGACAGCAAAATTTGAGCGTAAAGAAGACAAAGTAACAATCTTCTACCTCGATAAAGAAGCGATTACAAAAACAGCTTTTGCTTCAACAACAAAAGAAATTGCAGCCGTATTAGCTGAATAACAGCGGATAAGACAAATACTCAGAGTTGAATTTAGAAATGACGCTAGCACTCCGGCGCAGCGTCCCCTTAATTTTAAAACACAGTCCCAGATTTTAAACACAACACCAGTTCTCCAACGTTGTCCCAGCTTTCAAACACAACACCAGTTCTCCAACGTCGTCCCAGTTTTCAAACGCCACACCAATTCCCCAATGTCATCCCAGTTTTCTAATGTCATCCCAGTTTTTGAACGTCATCCCAACGCAGGTTGGGATCTCTTCTACCTACTGCAACAAAGCGTAAAAGGAAAAAAGCAAAGCTACTTAAAGATGAAATAATTCATTGAGACACATTTATTTACATCTTGAAATTGAATAAAATTTGCACATGGTGTGTTGGTGATGTATAACACTATTAATTCAAGTGTTAACTTAGTTAGGAGTTTAGTCGATGACACAACAATGGCAGGCTGACACACCTATATATTTGCAGCTGTACCAGCAAGTGGTGAGTCGAATTTTAGATGGCAATATTCAAGAAGGAGAAGCTTTACCATCAGTGCGTAAAGTTGCTTCTGAATATCAGCTCAATCCGTTAACGATTTCTAAGGCGTATCAAATGTTACAAGATGAACAGGTTGTTGAAAAACAAAGAGGTAAAGGACTATTTGTGAAAACTGGCGCGCAGCAATTAATGCTAACTAGGGAAAGACAAATATTTATGGAACAACAATGGCCAGAAATCGTGGCACAAATTACTCGCTTACAGTTATCGCCTGAGCAATTGCTAGCGGGTATAGGGGAGGAGCATTAATGACAAACTTAATTTCAATCAATGGGTTAACCAAAACGTATAAAAATAAGAGTGTGGTTGATCAAGTAAACCTAAAGATAGGTGCAGGTCAGATTTTAGGTCTAGTTGGCCCAAACGGTGCCGGTAAGACAACTTGTCTGCAAGCAATTTTAGGCTTGATTGACTATGAAGGTGAAGTTGAGGTTTTAGGCTTAAATCCTAGAACACAGCGCAAAACCATGCTCGAGCAAGTCGCTTACATTGCAGACGTTGCAGTATTGCCTAAATGGCTAAAAGTATCGCAAGCTTTGGATTATATGACGGACGTGCATCCTAACTTTAACCGTGAACAAGCGGAAAAGTTTTTAGCTAAAACCAATATTGATGCACAAGCTAAAGTCAAAACGCTATCTAAGGGGATGGTAACTCAACTGCATTTGGCACTCATATTAGCGGTTGATGCAAAAGTATTGATCTTAGATGAGCCAACACTAGGTCTTGATATCCTGACTCGCCGTCAATTTTATAACCACTTGTTAGAAGATTTTTATGATGAAGACAAGTGCATCATAGTGACGACCCACCAAATTGAAGAAATAGAGCACATTCTTACTGATGTTGCTTTTATTCAAGAAGGTAAAGTTGTGTTGTCAGACAATGTCGAGCAAATGCGTGAGCGCTTTAAACTAGTTGCAGTGGCAAATGAACAGTTGCAACAAGCAAAAGAGCTAAAACCTCTGTATGCCAATAGCATAATGGGTTTAACCAGTATGTTATTTGACAATACAGATACCGCACAATTGAGTCAGCTAGGAAAATTAAGTGCACCAAGCTTGGCTGATATCTTTGTTGGTGTAATGAATAAGGAGGCATGCTAATGAACATTCAACCTTATATTGCAGGCTTTAAAAAAGAGACGTGGGAATTTCGCAAAATTCTGATGTGGTTACCAATTGTGATGGCGGCATTAGTCGTATTCTTGCCATTGTTGCAATATTGGACCTTGGAAGAGTATCAATGGAATAAGATAATTTCAGCGCTGAGTGGAGTGTCAGAACATACTTTTTCTGAGCACGACATTAGCCAAATTAAGGAATCTAGCTTTGGCGTTATTGCTGCTATCTTCGTGCCATTTATCGCAATTTCTTTCATAGTGCAGCTTTACTATTTAACGGCATGTTTATTTGATGAGCGTAGAGATTTATCTGTGTATTTCTGGCGTTCATTACCTGTGTCAGATGCATCAAGTGTAGCAACCAAGTTACTTACAGGTGGATTGTTAATCCCTATTATCTTCATGCTTGCTGCGACAGTTACCTTAGTTGCACTTATTGTTATAGGTTTAATCATAAGTGTTATTCTGGCTAGTAGTTATAGCATTTCTTTGTGGGAAGTGTGGGGACACATCAGCATTCTACCGAACGTTATGAAGGTTTGGATTAGCTTATTACCGCACTTCTTGTGGATGTTGCCTGTATATGCATGGTTTATGTTGGCATCTATGTTTGCTAAAAAAGCGCCTTTCTTATGGGCTGTAGTACCTATAGCTGCGCTAGTAGTAATTGATTTGATAGCGATGCAAATGTTTAAGTTTAACTCTTACTTTGTGATCCCTATCATTGGTGGATACTTCGAGATCACGCCAGAATTACTGAACCAGCACTATACAGAAGGTGATGTAAGCTTAATGCCATTTATGGTGATGATGGATAAGGTAAGTATTAGTGGCTTAGCACTGGCGGGTGTGATGCTATATCTAACCTACTGGTTGCGAGTAAACCGCAGTCAAAGTTAATGGTTACCCAACCTTTAAAAAGCCAGCTACAACAGTGTTTGTAGCTGGCTTTTCTTTTCGTTCAAATAGCTGACCAAGATGAGGGTGAGTAGCTAGGTTCACAGTAACTTGGGGATGTGCTTTCGCTATTTCTTTGATTTTAGCCACGCTAGCCAGATAGCTTTCAGCTAACTTTTTACCTTTAAAGTTAGTGCCATTGCCACAAACCATAAAAGCTCTATACGGTGTCCCTTTACTTAGTACATTAAACTCCAAAGATGTACAGCTGTCAGTATGCCCAGGAGTTGGGTGAAATTTGATCTGGGTCTGACCTAGAGTGATATTGTTTTGCTTTTCAGAAAAATTACGAATAGTTGGTTTGATAAAACTGTGCTTTTTACTTTGTTTATCAAGTAGAGCTAGGTCCAGCTCTGACATGAATACTTGCGTATCATATTCCTGCTGTAAATAACCAGCTCCCCCAACGTGATCGGAATGAGCATGAGTAATAAAGGTAAGCTTAATATCAGTAGGTGAAAACCCCAGCGTTTTAATATTTATTGGTAACCATTTGCTATAAGGGTACTCAAGGGTATCAATTAAAATGAGGCCTTCGTTAGTTGTTACCAAATAAGAAGACACCCACTGATCACCAACATAATACAGGTTGTCGAACATCTGAAATGGCTCGACATAACCTCGCTCTTTGGACATTTCCGGAATTGCACTGGCGTGGGTGTAATTCATGAATATTCCGAGTAAGCCTGATGCGAGCGTGAAAGTAAGACTCTTGTAATTAGCTAAATTCACTACAATGTATCCGATTATTTTGAGTGTTCTTTGATCCAGTTTTTAATTGGCTTTACCCAAACATCTTTAGGTCGATAAAAAGCACCGTGCTCTTCACCTGTTGTAATCGCAATTTCGTTAAATGACTTAGCTTCTGAGCTTCTTATTTTTAGTTTTTCACAAGTTTGTGAGCCGTCAGTAGTTTCAAATATTGATAGTACGTTGCCGTAAACACTTATGTTTTGGTATCTATCACTAGCAATTCTGCCACAGCCTGCAAGTAGCACAGTGTTCACTTCTACATTAGCGAGATTATGTGAGGTTAGCGATGTAATGAAAGCACCGCGAGAAAAGCCAATGATGGTGATGTTTTCTTTTGCTACTCCCTGCTTTACCAAGTTTCTTATGTCTGTTGCTAGTTTATAAGAGAATTCATATGGGTCGGTATTTTTTGGTCTGTGATAAGCGATAAGTTCATAACTCGGATCGGATAACGCTTGTTTAACCGCAGGAAAGTCGTAAACCCCCCAGCGTTCATTTACTGGTTTAGGGTTAGTTCCTTCAACAATATAGCCATGGGAATAAAAAACGTACTTACCGTTTGGATTTATTTCCGTTGGAAACTCAGTATGTACCGTATTACTAAAAACATTTGTCGATATGGCAAGACTTAAAAGCCCGATTGCTAACTTTTTGATAATGAACTCCTTTTTATTGCTTTTAGGCTCATTGTAACAAAGCCCAATGGCAATAGTAATTGTGGCTTTTGTTAGTTGAAATTAACTAATTTTAACAATCAAAAAAATAGATTATTAAATTCAATTTTATCAAATTTAATAATTGCCAATGCTTTCTATACTCATTTAGAACCTAAGAGACATAAACAAATAACTGGTAATACAACGATGAAAGCAACAAATTTATTCAAGTATTCAGTGATTGCTAGTGTAATGGCATTCACTTTTAACGGGGCGGCAATTGCTGGCAAAGCTGAAATGAGCAAGCCTAAAGGCGCAGTTGGTATGGGGAAAGTACAACCTAGCCAAGCAAAGTCGAATCTATTTTGGTGGCCTAATCAATTAGACCTTACTCCTCTTCGCGATCATGACTCTCGCTCTAACCCTTTAGGAGCTGATTTTAGCTACAAAGAAGCTTTTGCAGAGTTAGATATGGCAGCACTTAAAGCTGACATAAACACAGTGCTTACAGACTCACAAGATTGGTGGCCTGCTGACTGGGGTCACTACGGACCATTGTTTATTCGTATGACATGGCACGCAGCTGGTACATACCGAACATTAGATGGCCGTGGTGGTGCTGGTGGCGGTCAACAACGTTTTGATCCACTAAATAGCTGGCCAGACAATGGTAACTTGGATAAAGCACGTCGTTTACTGTGGCCAGTAAAACAGAAATACGGCGAGCAAATTTCTTGGGGTGATTTAATCGTTCTTGCGGGTAACGTGGCATTAGAAAATATGGGCTTTAAAACCTATGGTTTTGCTGCTGGCCGAGATGATGACTGGGAACCTGATATGGTTTACTGGGGTCCTGAAGTAGAAATGCTAGCAAGTGACCGTCGAGATTCAGATGGCAAGCTTAAAAAGCCTTTAGCAGCAGTTCACATGGGCTTAATTTACGTAAACCCAGAAGGTCCAGGCGGTGTTCCAGATCCGTTAGCGTCAGCGAAAAGTGTTCGTGAATCATTCGCTCGCATGGCGATGAATGATGAAGAAACCTTAGCACTTATCGCAGGTGGTCACACTTTCGGTAAAATGCATGGTGCGCGTAAAGCGAGTAAATGTGTTGGTCCAGAGCCAGGTGCTGCGGGTATTGAAGAACAAGGTTTAGGTTGGAAAAACAAATGTGGTAAAGGCCATTCTGAAGATACTTCAACCAGTGGTTTAGAAGGTGCTTGGACTCAAGCTCCAACTAAATGGACATCGCTTTTCCTGTCGAACTTATTGAACTTTGACTGGAAACAGTCACGCAGTCCAGCAGGTGCAATCATTTGGGTTCCTACTGATGAATCACTGCACAAAGCTGTTCCAGATGCCCACATTAAAGGAAAGTACAATCCTCCTGTAATGAACACAGCTGACTTAGCGTTAAAAGCGGACCCTGAATATAGAAAAATCGCAGAACGTTTTCTTGCTGATCCAGAAGAATATCGCCTAGCTTTTGCTAAAGCTTGGTTTAAGCTGACACACAGAGATATGGGACCTCGTGATAACTATTTAGGTAACGAATACCCGAAAGAAGCACTAATTTGGCAAGACCCAGTTGCGAAACCTGACTACAAGTTAGTAGATAAAGAAGACATCGCTAAGCTAAAAGAAGATATTTTAGACTCTGGTTTAACAGTATCTGAGCTAGTTAAAACAGCTTGGGCATCAGCAGCTTCTTACCGTGATTCAGATATGCGCGGTGGGGCAAACGGTGCTCGTATTGCGCTAGCGCCACAAAAAGATTGGGCTGTGAACAATCCAGCTGAAACTAGCAAAGTGATTGCTAAATTGAAGACAGTTCAAAAAGACTTTAACGATCGCTTCTTTGGATCAAGCAAAGTATCTCTAGCTGACGTGATTGTACTTGGTGGTGCAGCAGCAATTGAAAAAGCAGCAAAAGATGCAGGTGTGAAAGTTTCAGTTCCGTTTGTTGCTGGCCGTGGCGATGCAACACAAGAGCAAACTGATGTAAATTCATTCTCTTTGTTGAAACCACAAGCTGATGGTTTCCGTAACTACTACGAAAAAGGCTACTACAAGTCGCCAACTGCTGCATTAGTAGATAAGGCTGACCAACTAGCACTAACAGTACCTGAAATGACAGTGTTATTAGGTGGTATGAGGGTGTTAGATACAAATACCGATGGTAGTAAACACGGTGTATTCACGGACAAAGCAGGCGTATTATCAAATGACTTCTTTGTGAACTTGCTGGATATGTCTACGAAGTGGCAAAAGTCAGGAGACATTTACCAAGGTCTTGACCGTAAAACAGGTGATATGAAGTACACGGCAACACCAGTTGACCTTATCTTCGGTTCATCTTCTGAGCTGCGCGCAGTAGCAGAAGTATATGCTTACGATAATGCAAAAGAACGTTTCGTAAACGACTTTGTAAAAGCATGGACTAAGGTAATGCAAGCAGACCGCTTCGATATGAAGTAGCTCTAACCCTAACTAACCCTTATTGATTTGTTAATAAAAACGGTGAGTCTTTGCTCACCGTTTTTTTGTTTATCGCTTTCGCTTATTTAAAAGCTTAAAAGTTAGCGTGAGGGCCAAATACTTCGTAGTGGATTTGAGTTTCAAAAACGCCCAGAGCTAGCAAAGACTCTTTAGCAAATTTCATAAATGCAACAGGCCCACACAAGTAGAAGTGTCCGTTACTTAACGGTAGGTTGGCTTCTTTGAAGGTCATGAAACCACCTTTTAATTGTTCATAGCTACCCTCTTCGACTGCTCCACCTTGCTCGTACCAAGTGTGTAACGGCCAGTTGTGCTTTTGGCAAAGCTCTAAACTTCTTTGCTTGAAACTATGCTGTTCAGGGCTTACGCAAGCGTGTAAGTAATGAACCTCTTGGTTTTCGATATTAGCTTGCTCAATCTCTTTACTCAGCTGCTCTAGCATAGCTTGCATTGGTGTTACCCCAACACCAGCAGATACAAGTACGATAGGTGTTTGTTCTCTTTGTTCTGGTTCAGCTAAGAAAAAGTCGCCAGCTGGTGCGTGTAAATCTACTAAGTCGCCAACATTAAGATGATCGTGCAAGTAGTTAGAAATTACGCCATTTGGCGTTTCTTCCGGCGTTAGCTCACGTTTTACCGATATTCTGTAACTTGTGCCATTTGGTTTATCAGATAAAGAGTACTGACGAATCTCGTTGTATTGAGCGCCTTCTGGTTTTAACTCAATACCAAGGTATTGGCCTGCTTGATAAGTTAAAACAGGCTGGCGATCGATTGGTTCAAACACAAAACTAGTTACCAGTTCGGATTCTTTTTTCTTTTCAACTAAACTGAACGCACGTTTACCGCGCCAGCCACCTTCACTATTTTCTCTTTGGCTGTACAGCTCTTCTTCTCGGTTAATGAAGATGTTAGCTAGCACGCCATAGGCGTTTGTCCAAGCTCTCTCTACGTCTGGAGTAAATTGCTCTGGTAGCAACTCTCTTAGTGTTTCAATCAGGTGGTGACCAACAATTTTGTAGTCGTCAGGTTTGATGTGAAAGCTTGTGTGTTTATGGGCAATACGCTCAACCATGTGCTTTAACGCAGATAGGTTATCTATATTTTGAGCGTAAGCGGCAATTGCTTGGAACAAGGCTTCAATTTGTCGCCCTGTGTGTTGATTACTCAGATTAAAAGTATCGTTAAGCTCTGGATTGTGGCTGAACATGCGTTGGTAAAAATACTGAGTAACAGCAGTCCCGCCTTCGGCTAATAAAGGAACTGTGCTTTTTACTATCTTAATATCTTCAGTTGTTAACATTTAAAACTCCAATGTTATTGTTATCGATATGCTCTAGCAACAATGTGCTTTTCGATAAGCTAGAGATTTGATTTGAATAAGCTCGATAACAGAATGATCGAGCTTGAGTGAAACAAATGGAGCAACTGACGAAACAGTCAATAAACGCATTTCGCTACATACTTGTATATACATTAGTTTTTACAGCACCCCAATAGGAAAAGGAGCGCTCATATATCAAGTTAAGTGCCAAATGTTTATTTGTTGTAAATCAATAACATATATAAATTATTAAGGCAGTATGAGTCTTAATGACTGCAAATTTTGAGTCATAATGACAGCTTGGTTTCATTATGATTTTTAGCGTGATGATTGATAGGTGAATATTTAACCAAGACTAAAGTAAACCTTTTATGACCTACTTTCTTTGATAGAAGTCAATTTCTGTTACAAATTAGCAGAAGTTATAAAACTGACTCTAAGGTTACATATAAAGGCAATATCATTGGTTTGATCATTTATACCTATTATGGAAAGGTTGACATGTGGACAAATTTTGATGATCTTGGAGTATTGCCACATTGGCAAATGCTTTTTAGTCGAGTTGCTAATCAGTTGTTAAGAAGTAAATAAGGAGAGTTAACTTGCGTGTTCATTTAGTATTGCCGCTGTGCTGTACCTTATTACTTGTGCCGAGTAAGTCGTATGCCGATGCTGTTGATGACTTCTTTGCTATGGACTTAGAACAACTATTAAATGTTGAAGTTTCCTCTGCTTCTCTCACTAAAGTATCCAATCGTTTATCTCCAAGTACAGTCACTAACATTACAGCTGAACAAATTGAGCGGCTTGGAGCCAGAACCTTATCTGATGTGTTAAGGCTAGTACCCGGCGTTGATGTTCAAGAACGTCGAAACGGTCGTGACATGGTTTGGATCAGAGGTATTCCTAGCGGCAGAAATACCAAAGTTATGTTGTTGGTCGATGGTGTGCCGCACCGAGAACCTGTATTTGGCGGTTGGTCACCAGACGAAGAAGTACCACTTAACAATATTGAGCATATTGAAATAATAAGAGGCCCAGGCTCTGCCTTGTATGGTGGTAATGCCTATTCAGGCCTGATTTCCATTTTTACTAAAGACCAAGCTCCAGAGAAAAGCCAAGTTGAGCTTACACTTGGTTCTTTCAATACTAAGCGGGCTAAAGGTATAACTGGCGGCAGTTTTGAGAATGGTAATTGGGTATTGTCGAGCACCTTATATAAAACTCAAGGTCACGATATGGCGCGAGACCGAAGTGGTAATGCGACCGATCACAATAATGAAGTTTCTTCATACAGCGGCCAGTTAAAAGTGACCCTCGATAATATAAAGTTTGGCCTCAACATAAATCATTACAACACCGAATACCCGCTTTACTCATCAAGGCAAACTAAGCCACAAGACTATGAAATTTTAAGTTCGTTTATCGATTACAACCGTGAAATATTCGACGGTGACTGGTCAAATAAAGCTTATGTTTATAAAGTAAATCGCGAAATGGATCGCCGTAGATGGGATGAACAAGGAGAACACTTTTTCCGTTCATTTTCATTCTTGGACACCCAATTAACCGGTTTAACTAGTCGTTACACCAAAGCTTGGGATAATCACACTTTAGTTGCAGGTGTCACTTATGAAATTCTGCAGGTAAAAGAGTATTCAGAAATCATTACACTGAGTAATTACCAACCTACTCTTGTTATGCAGTCACAGTTGAACAAAAACGGTGACAACACGCCAACATCTAATAGCCATGCCTTGTTTATTCAGGATGAAATTTCATTACTCGATAACCAGTTGGGGGTAACTCTAGGTTTGCGTTATGACAACTACCAAGAGTTTGGTGTGGAGTATTCTCCAAGAGTTAGTGTTGTTTATGCACCTAATGATTTTTGGACGATAAAAGGCTTGTGGGGAACGGCGTTTCGCCCACCATCTAACTTACAACAATATGAAGTTCGTTCTGATGGCAACTCTCCAGGCAATTCAGGACTTGAACCAGAAGAGATCACAACCAGCGAATTTGATGTGAGTTACCGTATAAATGACAGCCATAATGTGAGCGCCAGAGTTTTCCATAACTCATTGTCAGACTTTATACAGTCGGTGAATAGGCAACCATATGAAAACCTTAGTGAAAGTCGTTCTGTTAACGGTGCCGAGTTGGAGTTTGTGAGTCAGTTTGATTTAGCTTCGCTCAATGTCGAAAACCTTCGCCTTAGAGCAAGCGCCACATATTTAGATACAGACGAAGCTTCTGTAGCAAGAAGGTCTGCCTCGGTTAATGGCATGATGGACTTAGATTGGGGGAACTTATCTTTAACGGTTAATTATGTCGGCCGACGAAATGGCTCAGATACTTATCACCAAAGCGTCAGTGATCCTGTGATGCAGCAAACAAATAACAAAGGTTCGTATGTAACTTTAGATATGAACATGCAGTTTCACCAGCCATGGAACTTACCGGTTGATATAGAGTTCACGGCTTTCAATTTGTTAGATAAAGAATACTACAATCCAACTTATGCCCCAGATAGCTACTATGATGTAACCCGCCAACCTCGCTATCTCGGTGTTAGTGTTAATTACCAGTTTTAGTTGCTCTGCTCATAGTTATAACCGCTAGTTTATTGAATGTTTTAGCCGCCAAATTAGGCGGCTCTCATGTTTAAAACTGTTATTTATTAGAATAAAGCACTAACGTTTTGGTTGATAAGTAATTACATAGCATTCCAATCACGTAGTAGCTTTAGCATGTCTGTTGGTGGCTTTTTGCTATTTAGTTTTTTAGTACTTATTGGAGAGTCTCCCATCAACTTTTTATAACCAGCAACAATAACTTCAATTAAGGCAAACATAGCGGCATCTTGCATTTTTATCATGTCAGCTACATTTTTAAACTTATAATTGTCCTTTAAAACTTCCCAACTTAAAATTGAGCTAGTTCCATTTTTGTCGTAAGTGAAATCATTCGATTGAGACAGAGCATCTATCATTTTTCGTTTCTGTTTTGGTAAAGTATTTAGATTAAGCACTGTATTTTGATATGTCGGATTGCGAGTGTCAGTTTTTACCCCATGCACGATATTAAAGTCGGTAACTTTAGGAGTTATGATGGGGTAAAAAATATCTTCCAGTAAGGTGTAGAGTGCAGTATCTTCTTTGCAAAAAACAAAGCCTTTATTGATCACTAAATTAAATAGTTCTTTGCACAACTCAGCTTTAACATCTTTGACTTCAGGCACCACTACTTTGTTGTGCCACAATGGGTTGATAAAAGTAGCGACACCGCTGTTAGGAAATGGATGACTAAATAATAGTGGCTTCCAGCCATAGAATTCATGGTTCATCAACTCCCTATTAACTTTTGCTAAGTTATCAGGAGTAGTGATCCTTGCATTGTTGCAATACCAATAGAGCGACTGAACTCTATCATCTACTATCCAATAAGGTTTTCCAATGTGCATCATCATTTTGGTTGCTGCGTATCGACCCCAACCAATGCCTGCACCTGGGTAGGATTTTACCTGAATTCTATCAGTATAAGTGGTGGATAATTTTGCATCGGATAGTGCATTATTGTAAGTGCTTTCTTCTTCAACGCTAACAACAAAGATGACGTAAGCACCCTTTTCTAACATTTGGCACCACCAAGGTTTGAACTTTTTGTGAGAACCGGAAGGTAAGTTGCCGTGAGCTGCATCTTTCATCCAAGCTGTATCCTTACCACCTGAAGGAACGACGATAACTGGCTTATCATCAAAGTTTGCATTGACCGGAGCTGGAGACCAAGAGCTTCCTCCTGTAAAAGCGATATCGATGGCCTTCACCCTATTATCTAATGTGCGAGTTAATAGGTTTATATGCTCTAGTAAATCATCTTGGTCGTCGATTTGATCAACACTTTGTAAAATTGAGACCTTGGGGTACTTATTGTTGCCGTTAAAGTATGTATTCCAGTTACCAAGGGCTTTAATTTCTATAGTATTTGTGTGGTAAGACATTTTATCACCGTCTCCAAAAAAGCTTTATGAGCTTGCAATTTAGCTGGATAATCGATTTAAAAATTGGGTTAAGTTCTGGAACTGTCGGAGATTAATCGTAATTGTATTGAGTGTTATGAATGTAGAAGCTAGAACTACTTTTATTGAAATTGAGAAATTAGATATTCAGCTCAGAGGTAACTTAACATAACTTGAATAAGCTCTTTGGATTTCCCCTGTTAATTTTATTACAGCTAGCTAATATGATGGGATACTAAATTTTCTGCACTGTCGCCTAAATTTATCTACCAATACATCAGTAGAATCTTCATAAACTAATCTAGATTAAGCTGAATCGATTCATTGTTTGGCTTCTAAATTTTTAATGATAAAAAGTCAGCACTTATTTGAATGAAAATGTTTAAGGAGTAAGTGGCTCATTTCTATTTTTAGTATCCAATCTTTATTGTCACTAAACAATTAAACACTCTGCCCACAGGCGTAGCCGCTAGCCCAAGCCCATTGGAAGTTGTAGCCACCGAGCCATCCGGTAACGTCCATTACCTCGCCTATAAAGTATAGGCCTTGGACGTTTTTGGCTTCCATGGTTTTTGAAGACAACTGGTCTGTGTCGATACCACCTAGAGTAACTTCCGCTGTGCGGTAACCTTCGGTGCCGTTAGGTGAGATTTTCCAGCTATGCATAGTATTAATTACTTGTTCAACTTCTTTATGCATTAGCTGTTTGATTGGCTTATCTGACAATGCTTTAGCTTCTATTAGCACTTCGATAAAACGTTTTGGTAGGAACTGACTTAGCAAGGTCTTTAATTGTTGATCTGGTTTTTCTTGCTTTGCTTGCGCCAATACCTGTTCCATATCTTCAGTTGGTAAAAGATCTATCGACACCTTTTCACCCGGTTGCCAGTAGTTAGATATTTGTAATACTGCTGGGCCTGAAAGGCCTCTGTGAGTTAGTAACATATCAGCTGCGAAGCTAGTGCTATCTTCAGATTCTATTCTTACTGGAAAGCTAATACCTGATAGTTCTGCAAGTTGTTCTTTTTGCTCTTGATGCAAGGTAAGAGGCACCAAGCCAGCTCTTGTCGGTAATACTTCTAAGCCAAATTGCTCTGCAACCTTGTAGCCAAAAGGAGTTGCGCCAAGCTTAGGCATAGATAATCCGCCTGTTGCTATAACTAGCGAAGTAGTCGTGAAGTCTTTAAGATTTGTCGCTACCGAAAATGTCTCGTTTGCATTTTTCTCAATTGCCTTTATTTCTGTTCGCAATTTTATCTGGACGTTTTCGGATTCATTACATTCAGACAATAAAATATTAACGATATCTTTAGCGCTGTCATCACAAAATAACTGGCCAAAATCCCTTTCGTGATACGGCACTTGGTATTTGCCTATTAAGCCGAGAAAGTCCCACTGGGTGTAACGCGATAATGCTGATTTTACGAAGTGAGGATTACCGCATAAGTAGTTGTTTGGCTCAACGTCCATATTGGTAAAATTACAACGGCCACCGCCAGAAATTAGGATCTTTTTACCTGCCTGTTTAGCGTGATCTAGTACTAGTACTTTTTTCCCTCTGAAGCCTGCTGTTGCTGCGCACATAAGTCCCGCTGCGCCTGCGCCAATTACGATAA
This sequence comes from Psychrosphaera sp., assembly GCA_965221615.1. GTDB lineage: Bacteria > Pseudomonadota > Gammaproteobacteria > Enterobacterales > Alteromonadaceae > Psychrosphaera. Next base: position 3,738,879 of record OZ244904.1, read on the forward strand.
CATCAAAGTCTACTTGCACCAATACTTTCCTAATTTTTAAGATAAAGGCGAATTGTCTCTTATCACCTAATAAAACACAATTTTGATCTTATCCGAGTGAGGATTATTTCTTCGGCTTATTTTGAGCCTTTTTTGTTTAGATTTCGTAAACTGATTTTGGTCTATACTGTTTTTATGCTTTTGGTTTAGTCGCATTTATATGTTCATGTTGTTTGGCTCGTATAACTAAACTTAATAATATTTATAATATTGGGTGGTGGTTTTGTTTCGAATAATATCTATTGTATTGATAAGTTTGTCCTGCCATTGCTTTGCTTGGAGCAAGGAACCAATAAAAATTGAGATATTAACTGATGACGACTACCCACCTTATAGCTATGTTGTCGATGGTAAACCCCAAGGCTTGTACATAGAAATAGTGCAGCAAGCCGCTAAGTTACTCAAACCTGAATATCATATCGATATCATTGCTATGCCTTGGAAGCGTGCGTTGCGCAAAATAGAGCAAGGAGAAAGTTTTGCTGTTTTACCTCCTTATGTACATCCTGAATTGAGGCCTTATATTCAGCCTTATTCCATCGCTCTAGCGCAAGAAGATGTCGTGACTTATTGTCGTCAAGATGTCGATTTAAAAAGAGCTTTTGTTTCTTCTTTACGTTTGCCTAATCCTATTCGTCTTGGCATTAACTCTGGATATTTAGTGTTAAATGAAAAATACAGTGATGCAGTCGACAACCAGAATTTACTAGTAAGGGAAAATAAAAGCACCGACGCCAATTTATTAAAATTATTAAAAGGCAGAGTGGATTGCTACGTAAATGATAAGTTGTCTATTGAATATGGACTGCAGTCCTTACGGGAAAAAGAAAGGAATTTACCTGATCACAAGTTTGTGCAAATGGATCACTTATCTTCGCAAACTGCCCACATAGGCTACTCTGACGTTAAAAATATGAACTTTCCATTTAAATATGACTTTGTCGAAAAAATGAATTTAGCGTTAGAACAAGTTTTGCAGCAAAGGAGTATGGTGGAATTGGAGGCTCGTTAAGTTATTAAGTAACAGGTATTTGGAGTTTACCTTTCAGTTTTTAATTAGCTGCCTTTTTGCTCTTAGTTATTGCACTAAAAATGTCGTTTTAGTTACAATATTGAAACTTCGTTTCATTTATTTTTACCATCATGTCTTTATTCACTCGTTGTTGTATTTTTGTATTGCTCACTCTTGTTGCCGTTACCGCAAATGCCGAAGATATTTTCGAGAATGATGATTATAAGCTAGAGCCTTTATTGGCTGATAAATCATTTGATTTAGCTGCTGAACTGGGAGCTCTAGTTACTACTGGTAATAACGAATCAACGTCTGTTTTATTGAAGCTCCAAGCCAAGCATGAACTTGATAAATGGCGAATCAAATATTCATTTGAGTCCTTGTTCAAACGCGATGAAGTTGAGAGCGATGACGGTGACTTTACTCAAACATCTGCGGAAAAATATTTATTTGAAGCTGAAGCTAACTATGAAATTAATGATAGTGAATCTATCTTCGGCTTTGCAGGAAGCGAACACGATAGATTTGGTGCTTTCCGTTCCGTTAGTAGTGTCGTAGCTGGATATAACTTTCGCGCTATTGATGGCAGTTTAGTTACTTGGGATTTGAACGTCGCACCAGGTTATACCTTTATTGAGTCAAACGATGGTGTTTCAGAAAGCGCACCTGTGCTCAGGGGGTCAAGCTCTTTAAATTGGACTATCAGTAGTCACGCAAAATTAAGCCAAAACTTAAGTATTGAAAACTCGAACCTGAATACTAGGGTTATTGGTGAAGTGGCTGTAGCTGCCAGAATTCATGGTTCAATGATGATGAAGGTTGGCTTTAAAGCAACCTTCAATGACGATGTAGATGAAGACCAAGAGCACACTGATACTCAAACTTCAGTGACCCTTGTTGTACATTTTTAACATTGACGACACGCCTGCCGTTTCTTTGCCAGCTCTTAGTAGAAAAACTAAGTAGAAGAACAGACTATTTGCTTCCACCAAAGTGAGAAAATACATTTCACTAAGCGCTATGTGTTTAGATCAACTTGTATTAAGTTTATACTAGAAACGAAACAACAACTTCCAAAATAAAAACACTTTCTTGGGTTTATCTATGAAAACACAATTTAAATTAGGTCTTATTGCGGCTGCATTAATTGCGTCTAACGCCGTAGCAGAAGAAAAGTCTGAAGAGAAAGAACTAAAAATCTCTGCTGAACTAGGTATTTTAATTACAACGGGTAATACAGAGTCTTCTTCGTACCTTGGTAAATTGAATGTTGGCCACGAGCTAGAGAACTGGCGTAATGAATACAAGTTCGACTTCTTGCGTAAAGATACGGAAGTTGAAAATGCAGACGGCAGCACAGCTTCAGAAGAAACAGACGATCGCTGGACAGCCTCAATTGAAGCTAAATACAAGTTTACTGACACTCGTTCAGCTTTCGTGTTCGGTAGCTACACTGACGACGAATACGGTGCTTACTCATCTTATGCAACTGTATCTGGTGGTTATAGTTTCCGTGCATTAGAGCGTGAAGATATGCATTTAGACTTGAACGCTGGTGTGGGTTTGGTTGATGCAGAAGCACAAGGTACTGGTCTGAGCGATGACAGTGAGTTATACCGTGGTTCAGCTGCTTTTGAGTGGAAAATCAATGATATGACTAAGTTTGTACAAAATGTAAGTGTGGAATACGCACCAGGCTTAGATAACACTCGTACAGTAACAGAAACTGGCGTATCTGCTTCATTTAACTCAAGTATGCAAATGAAGTTTTCTTACAACACAATTACCAACTCTGAAGTTGAACCTGGTTTTGATAAAACAGATTCTGAAACAAGCGTAACTTTAGTTGTTAACTTCTAATCTAGTTGATTTCTATTTGCTAAGTAGAAGCTAAAATACAAAGCTGTAAGTCACACATGTGCTTACAGCTTTTTCACTTTTAATGCCTTAGGTTTTATTCGAATAGTGCAAGGCGACTGGCCTAAGTACTCTCCATCAGCTTCAATATGCAAACCGGCTGTTAAAACTTCTGCCTCGGAATCTAATGTGCGGTAATCAACAAAGTTCTTTTTAACGTGAGAGCCGTTGAATAGCCGTAAGATCTGACTAAACACTGTAAATCTGCTTAGTTGCTCAATGCGGCACATGTTCAATGTATTTGATGCTGCGTCAGCGCCTGGGGCTATTTTTAACCCTGCTCCAAAGTATTCAGCGTTGGCGAAAGCGGTAATTAAATTTTTGTACTGACGATTTTCTTGCCCTATCTGCAGTTCCATATCTAAAGCTTTGTAAAATGGAATATGCTGGAGAGCTTTAGCAAAGTATCCCAAGCTTCTAAACATACCTTTGCTGTCTTTTAATTCTTTAGCTAGTAATGCATCAAAGCCCAAACCTAACACGTTGTGGAAGAGCTTTTGTTTGCCATCGGAAAATTCGCAAACACCTAGGCTTATTTGTTGTACCCACTTGCCCACTGCCTGCTCGAAGATAAAAGGCAAATTGCTTCTTTGTTCGCCGTATAGCCATCTAGCAAAGTCATTACCCGTTCCTGCTGGAATAAGTGCAATAGGGAGCGAGTTTTCAGCTGGTAAGCTATTAATAACATTATGAAATGTGCCATCTCCACCAATGACAATTAAATCGGTGAAGCGCTCTAAGTTGTGTTCAAAATAGTGACGATTAGCTGATTGAACCGCCTCTGTTGGGTATAACTCGTAGCTCAACTCATTACTTTTTAAAAAATGGATAAACTTTTTTAGAACCCGTGTTCTTGCTCGGCTGGGAACGGGATTAACAATAACTAGATAATGTTTATGCATACTTCAATCAATGACAATGAGGGCTAAGGCGTAAGGTTAAGCGGTTTTCGATCTATATCATAGTAAAAAGTCATATTGCTTTGAACTTAGCGTTAATACCTTGAGTTTGTGGGGTTTTTACTTCTATATAACTATAAGGAATAAAATTTATCATATTGATACTTTATAGAATAAGTGATTTTTACCTACAATCGTTGAACTTTAAATTTAGGTTGCGAAAAATGAGCCCAGCACAGTTATTACAAGAGTTAAACGCATCTGCTTCTCCTTTGTCTGCACAGCAAGTGACAGCAGTACAACAATTAGTAGGAAATTTGAATCCTATCCAACAAGCGTGGTTAAGTGGTTATCTAGCTGCATCAGCAAATGCAGGTATAGCAGCTCCTGTTGCAGGCGTTGCTCCACAAGCAAGCGAAGCTTCAGTACTAACTATTTTATATGGTTCGCAAACGGGCAATGCTAAAGGCGTAGCAAAGCAAATTCAGCAACAAGCTGAAGCTCGTGGACTGGCAACTAAATTGGTAAACATGGCTGATTACAAACCGAATCAGCTGAAAAAAGAAAAGTTTATTGTTGTTGCTGTATCGACTTACGGTGAAGGTGAGCCACCAGAAGATGCTGAAAACTTGCATGAATTTTTAGTATCGAAAAAAGCACCTAAATTAGATGGTGTAAAGGTAGGTGTGATTGGTTTAGGTGATTCTAGCTATGAATTTTTCTGTCAAACGGCAATCGATTTTGAACAAAGATTCACAGCACTAGGTGCTGAAGCTATTGTTACACGTGCAGACTTTGATGTTGACTATGAAGATCATTCAGACGCTTGGGTAACAAGCGCGTTAGATACTTTCGAACCGGAATTAAAAGCTGCTAGCCCTGATACTGCACAAGTTATCCCTATGGCTGGCTTTGCTCCTCAAGCCGCAACTTCTGCTTATAACAAGCAAAACCCGTTAACTGCAGAGCTTTCTGTTGCGCAGAAGATCACAGGCCGAGATTCAACTAAAGATGTTCGCCACATTGAAATTTCACTAGAAGATTCAGGACTAACTTATCAAGTTGGTGATTCTTTAGGTTTGTATTTCTCAAATGATGAAGCATTAGTTGATAGCTTGCTAAAACAAGTTGAGTTATCAGGTGATGAGGAAGTTAAGTTGGGTGACGAAACGCTTTCTGTGAAACAAGCTCTAGTCGGGAAATTAGAATTGACGCAGTCATATCCCGGTTTCGTTGAGAAGTATGCAACAGCGACAAACAACGCTGAGTTATTAACTTTAGTTGAAGATAAAGCTGCATTACGTGAATACATCGAAGCTCGCCAAATCTTTGATGTAGTTGCACAAAATCCAGCAAAGCTAGAAGCGCAAGCTTTAGTGGACTGCGCACGAAAAATTCAGCCTCGTTTATATTCTATTGCATCTAGCCAAGCTGAAGTGGAAGAAGAAGTGCATTTAACAGTTGGTTTAGTTGAGTTTGAAGCGTTTGGTGAACAACACTTTGGTGGCTGTTCTGGCTACTTAGCAAATCGTATTGAGGAAGGTGCTCAAGTAAAAGTTTTTGTTGAACACAATGACAACTTCCGTTTACCAGCAGACGGTAACACTCCTGTAATTATGGTTGGCCCAGGAACAGGTATCGCACCATTTAGAGCTTTCTTACAAGAGCGTGATGCCAATGAAGCTGAAGGTGAAAACTGGTTATTCTTCGGCAATCCGCATTTTACTCAAGACTTCTTATATCAGGTTGAAATCCAGTCTTATGTGAAGTCAGGGTTGTTAACCAATATTGACTTGGCATTTAGCCGTGACCAAGAACAAAAGATTTATGTGCAAGACAGATTAAGAGAAAAAGGCGCAGAAGTATTCGCTTGGTTAGAAAAAGGTGCTCACTTCTATGTGTGTGGTGACGCTAATCGAATGGCGAAAGACGTTCATCAGGCGCTGATTGATATCGTTAAGGAACACGGCGGTAAAGATGATGAACAAGCAGAGCAATATTTAAAGGATTTAAGAAGCAATAACCGTTATCAAAAAGACGTTTATTAAGCCCTTAGTCATGACGAATCAAGAATAGGAAAGACAGTGAGTAATAATATCAAACCTAATAGCAAGCATGACCAAGGCGCCAAGTTTGCAGATAACGAAAGATTAAAAACAGACAGTGACTTTTTACGAGGCACTATTGCTGAAGACTTAACAGAACAGTTAACTGGTGGTTTTAACTCGGACAACTTCCAGCTAGTTCGTTTCCACGGTATGTACCAGCAAGATGATAGAGATATTCGTGCCGAACGCGCAAAACAAAAGCTAGAGCCGTTACACAATGTAATGTTACGTGCTCGTATGCCAGGTGGCATTATCAAACCTGAGCAATGGCTAGCGATTGATAAGTTTGCAGAAGATAAAACAACTTACGGCAGTATTCGTTTAACAACGCGTCAAACGTTCCAGTTCCATGGTGTATTAAAGCCAAATATCAAAGGTATGCACCAAATGATGAACAGCGTTGGCATTGACTCAATTGCTACAGCTGGTGACGTAAACCGTAACGTACTTTGTACTACTAACCCTGTTGAATCTGAGTTGCATCAAGAAGCGTATGAGTGGGCGGCGAAAATTTCTGAGCATTTATTACCTCATACTAAAGCGTATGCTGAAATCTGGTTAAATGGTGAGAAGACTGAAAGTACTGAAGAGCCAATCTTAGGTAGCACTTACTTACCTCGTAAATTTAAAACTACAGTAACTATTCCGCCAAACAATGAAGTGGATGTCCACGCTAATGACTTAAACTTTGTTGCTATTGCAGAAAATGGCAAGTTAGTTGGCTTTAATGTGTTAGTTGGCGGTGGTTTAGCTATGACGCATGGCGATACCGCTACTTATCCTAGAAAAGCGGATGACTTTGGTTTTATTCCACTAGAGCACACGTTAAAAATTGCTGAACACGTTGTAAGTGTGCAAAGAGACTGGGGTAACCGTGTAAATCGTAAGAATGCGAAAACAAAATACACGCTAGATAACTTTGGTGCAGACGCGTTTAAAGCCGAAGTTGAAAACCGTGCTGGCGTTAAGTTTGAAACAAGTCGCCCATACGAGTTTACTCACCGTGGTGACCGTTTTGGTTGGGTTGAAGGCATTGATGGTAAGCATCACTTAACCTTATTCATTCAAAGTGGCCGTATTTTAGATTATCCAGACCGTCCATTGAAAACAGGCTGCAGAAAAATTGCTGAAATTCACACAGGTGACTTCCGCATGACTGCAAACCAAAACCTGATCATTGCCGGTGTTGAGCCTGAGCAAAAAGCGGTTATTGAGCAGATTGCTCGTGAGCACGGTTTAATTGACGACAGTCATACAGAGCAACGTAAAAACTCAATGGCGTGTGTGTCATTACCAACTTGTCCGTTAGCTATGGCTGAAGCAGAGCGCTACTTACCAGAGTTAGTTGAAAAGACAGAAGCAATTCTAGTTAAGCATGACATTGCAGAAGACAACATCATTTTACGTGTTGTTGGTTGTCCAAACGGCTGTGGTCGAGCGATGTTGGCAGAGATTGGTTTAGTAGGTAAAGGCCCTGGTAAATACAATGTTTATTTAGGTGGTAACCAAGAAGGTACTCGTGTTCCTAAGCTGTATCTTGAAAATGTAGGTGAAGACAAATTCTTACCGGCATTAGATGAATTAATTGGTTCATGGGCACAAGAAAGACAGCAAGGCGAAGGTTTTGGTGACTTTGTGATCCGTAAAGGCATAGTAGCAGAAGTGAAAGTTTCAAAAACTGACTTCCACGCTTAAGCACTAAGAACAGACTTAGTAGGAACAAATTATGACGATAGCAACAAATATTGAGCCAATTGCTAACGAACGCAAAGTTCAGTTAGCTTCTCAGCTCGAGTTTGCTAATCAAGAGTTAGCATCATTAACGCCAGAGCAACGAGTGAAATGGACACTAGAGAATGCACCTCAACAAGTAGTGCTTTCATCTAGTTTTGGCATTCAGGCTGCTGTTATGTTGCACTTGGTAACGCAAGAAGCACCTGATATTCCTGTGATCCTCACGGATACTGGGTATTTGTTTCCAGAGACGTATCAATTTATTGATCAGTTAACTGAAAGACTAAAGCTGAACTTAAAAGTGTTTCGTTCTGACTTAGCTCCGGCGTGGCAAGAAGCGAGATTTGGTCAGCTTTGGCAACAAGGCGAAGAAGGCCTGAAACAGTATAACCAAATGAACAAGGTTGAGCCTATGCAGCAGGCTTTAGAGCAGTTGAATGCAGGGACTTGGTTCAGTGGTATCCGTGCTGGTCAATCTAGCACTCGTGCAAATAAAACGCTGGCTGAATACAGCTACATTCGAGGCAAAGATAAGCCTGTATTAAAGGTTCACCCTATTTTGGAGTGGAACAACCGTGATATTTATCAATATCTTCAAAAGCATGATTTGCCTTATCATCCGCTTTGGGAAGACGGCTATGTTTCTGTAGGTGACGTTCACACTACTAGACGATTAGAACCTGGCATGACAGAAGAAGAAACTCGTTTCTTCGGCTTGAGCAGAGAATGTGGTTTGCACGAATTAACAGGTGGGGATGGTATCTAATATGAGTAATCTTGAAGCGTTAAAACAAGGTAAAGTATATCTAGTTGGCGGTGGTCCAGGCGATCCTGAGCTGTTGACTGTGAAAGCGTTACGTCTTATTCAAAACTCAGATGTGATTGTTTATGACGCTTTGATTTCTCAACCTATATTGGATTTATGCCCAGCGAGCGCTGAAAAAATTTCGGTCGGTAAACTAGCTAGTCGCCATACTTTGCCACAAGATCAAATCAATCTTTTACTTGTTAAATTAGCAAAAGAAGGCAAATCAGTTTGCCGATTAAAAGGTGGGGATCCTTATATTTTTGGCCGAGGTGGTGAAGAAGCTCAAACTTTGGTTGAGCATGAAGTTGAATATGAAGTTGTGCCAGGCATTACAGCTGCAGCAGCTTGTTCAGCTTCTACTGGAATCCCTTTAACGCATAGAGATCATGCACAATCAATTCAGTTTGTGACTGGTCATGGTAAGGCAACGACTAAGCAGCAGGAAAATCACCCCGTTGATTGGGCTGCGATGACTGCTGAAAACCAAACCTTAGTTGTTTACATGGGGATTCTGAAAAGCCCAGAGATTAAGGCTAACCTAATTAAGCACGGTCGAGCTCCTGAGACTCCTGTTGCGATCGTTGAAAAAGGTACAAGACCTGACCAGAGGGTTGTGGTAGGTGAGTTAGCAGAGCTAGACAAGTTAGTAAAAACGCATCAAATAGGCTCGCCAGCGTTAATCATTATTGGTGATGTTGTGAGCTTGTATCAGCAACTTAACCCTGAACAGCAAATCGAGCTAACGCAACAAGTGGTGCAAGCTGCGTAAAAACTTGGTGAGCGGATGAAAGTCCCTAGTTTTAATAGATGAAAAGCCTGAAAAACTCAGGCTTTTTTATTTTGAGTTAGCAATTTCTTGTCTTTTTCATCAAATAACAGAGACACCCATAGTAATTTGTGGTGGGTGTCTTGGTTAAATCGATGAGTTAATTGTTTACGACAGCAAATCTATTTAGTCGATTTGGTAGGAGTTGCAATCCAAGAAGTAACAGAGACACCCATAGTAATTTGTGGTGGGTGTTTTAGTTAAATAGATGAGCTAATTGTTTACGGCAGCAAATCTATTTAGTCGATTTGGTAGGAGTTGCAATCCAAGAAATAACAGAGACACCCATAGTAATTTGTGGTGGGTGTCTCAGTTAAATAGATGAGTTAATTGTTTATGAAATTGCGTTACTTGGTTGAGTTAGGAGCCAAATACGAAGAAAAAGTGGAAGTAAAATAGGTGTGATAGCTCGAAAAAATATAGACTAGGAAAGCAAGCCACCTTAGTTATAGAGGTGGCTTGATTGTGAAACTGAAAAGATATCTATGTCAGTGGCAGCGTGCTCTAGTCTTTTGTTGGCCTTTTCCAACCTGTAATATTTCTTTGTTTTCCTCGGGCTATGGCTAAACCGTCTTTCTCGATAGTTTTAGTGATGGTTGAACCTGCAGCAACAAAGCCGTTATCTTCAATTTTAAGTGGAGCAACTAGTGTTGAATTAGTACCAACAAATGCATTATCACCAATTTCTGTTTTAAACTTATTCACGCCATCGTAGTTTGCGGTAATAACGCCAGCACCAATGTTTACACCTTGGCCTATGGTTGCATCACCAAGGTAAGAGAAGTGGTTTGCTTTGGAACCTACGCCTAAAGTAGACTTTTTCATCTCAACAAAGTTACCAACTTTTGCTTTGTCTTTAACGACTGCGCCAGGGCGTAAACGAGCGAAAGGTCCTAGTTGAGCTCCTTCTGCTACTTCAGCTTGGTCTACTAAAGTGTTTGCCTCAATAACAGTACCATCGCCAATTGAACAGTCTTTTAATACGCAGTTAGGGCCAATTTTTACGTTATTGCCAATAGTGACCTTGCCTTCAAAGATAACATTCACATCAACTTCTACGTCTTGTCCTACAGATACATCACCACGAACATCTATACGAGCAGGGTCACGTAAGCTAGCACCAGCTAACATTAACTTCTCTGCTTCACGCTTTTGGTATTCACGTTCTAAAGCCGCTAGTTGGATTCTGTTATTTGCTCCTTCCACTTCCATTGCATTTTCAGGATGAGCTGTATTGATGTCAAATCCAGCTTCGTGAGCCATAGCGATGACGTCTGTTAAGTAATACTCTCCTTGGGCATTGTCGCTAGAAAGATTTTCTAACCAGCCTTTTAATAAGTCACCATTAACAGCCATGATGCCTGTGTTTACTTCCTGAATAGTTAATTGTTCTGGCGAAGCATCTTTTTGCTCAACTATGCCTACAACTTTACCGTTATCACGAATAATACGACCGTAGCCTGTAGGGTTAGGTAAACTAACAGTCAGCAATGCAATTCCTTGTTCAGGTTTTACAGCTAATAATCTTTCTAATGTACTAGTTTGGATAAGAGGAACATCACCATAAAGAATTAATACGGTGTCGTTATCTGGCATATGGTTATTAGCAACTTTTACAGCGTGCCCAGTCCCTAGCTGCTTGTCTTGAAGCACCCAATTCACAGTATTGTGGTTAAGTTTTTCTTGTAATTGGTCGCCGCCGTGGCCATACACCAAGCTAATATTTTGTGAAGATAAAGACGATGCGGCATCAATAACGTGCTGTACCATAGGCTTGTGGGCAACTGGGTGCAATACTTTTGGCAAACTAGACTTCATACGTGTGCCTTTGCCAGCTGCTAAAATAACAACAGATAAACTCATGGGAATACTCTTAACCTTGTAAAAACTTGGGTATTATAAAGAGAGTTATGGATCACGTCAGTCAAAAAATGTCCGAAAAGTTATTAATTTCAGCGTGTTTGTTAGGTCAGCCTGTTAGATATGATGGTAAAAGCAAGCCGGTTTCAGAATTAAATTGGCTAAAGCAGTTGGAACAAGAACAAAGGCTAGTCGTAATATGCCCAGAAGTTGCGGGTGGATTGCCAACTCCTAGACCTCCAGCTGAAAAAATGGAAAGTAAAGTAGTTACAGAGTCTGGAATCGAAGTAACGAAAGCTTTTCAAGATGGAGCGAAAAGAGCATTAGAGTTATGCCAAGAGCACGGAATTAGATTTGCTCTATTGAAAGCTAAAAGCCCTAGCTGTGGTAATAGTCAGATTTATGATGGTAGTTTTAGTGGAACGCTTACTGAGGGAATGGGAGTGACAGCTGAGTTACTATCTGCTAATGATATTCAAGTTTTCTCAGAATTAGAATTAGAGCAACTAAAAGCGTTGCTCTGCTAATTACTCGAACAAAACTAGTTGATTGTGACGGGGAGAGTCCCAGTCGCTGTTATTTTTCCTGTAAATAGTTTAGCCAGCGCATCATAAGCTACACCGCTAAAGTGAGTATCACTATCTGTTGTATGTGTGTACGAGTAGGTTGCAATTACATCATCGGCTAGATCTATAAAGGAGTTTGCTTCGTAAGGTGCTCTTAGAGACACAAACACCAATTGTTTATTTTGTAGTTTAGAGACAGCCATAAGTGACTTTAGTTGCTCTACTCTATTTTTTTTCGGCCATTTAGCTTGTCTATCCAACTTGATACTTCTGCCCAAGTCATCCATCCCCCCTATTTCTGCAAGACTTTGTTTAGGAGTAATGCTGCCTATTATTATCGTTTCAGCCTGTTCTGCCGCTCGTAGAGCTTGTTCATAACTAGTGCTCAGATAATCTGAGCAAGTTAGTTTACGATGGGTGTCTTGTTTATTCATTGCTTGAGTGATGGCAAGACATTTATTGGGGTCCGGCATGATGAAGTGAAGCTTCTGAGCTCTTATCCTGCCAGTTCCTTTTATTGCTGTTATTGAAGCTTCTGCCAAGGCAATTTCAATTTCTTTATGTTGTTTGCTCGCTAGAAATTTAGGCTTGGATAAGTTGAGTTCAAGCTCGTCCTTAATGATTTTTATTCGTCGATAGGAAGCTAAGATTTCTGACTCTGATAAAAGTCCTTTTGCTACTGTTTGCTTAACGTGTTCAATCAACCCAGATAACTTTGGAATATCACTTGGTTTAGTAATCTTAATCGGCATTAGTGCAATGTCGGCACCTGCGTGAAAGGTTTGGATTACGGCATCATTTTCTGAGAAAAATGCGCTTATACCCTGCATATCGAGCGCATCAGTAATAATAACGCCATTAAAACCTAATTGCTCGCGCAACGTGCCAGTTAGGATTTTTCGAGACATAGTCGCTGGTTTTATCATGGATGTCCCTTGTTTGTTCATTATGGTGCTGTTATCGAGCGCAGGGTACTGGATATGTGCGGTCATGATCATTTTGGCTGCGCCTTGTTCAATCGAATGCTTGAATGGTTTTAGATCGACCTGTTCGATAGTTCTCACGTCATGCTCTACTTTAGGCAAGCCTGTATGGCTGTCTACGCTAGTGTCGCCATGGCCTGGGAAATGCTTCAATGTGCCGATAACACCTTGAGATTGCATTGCAACTAGTTGCGCATAGCCTAGCTCGGCCACTTCCTGAGCTGATTCAGAGAAAGAACGAACATTTATGACGGGGTTGTTTGGATTAACATTAACATCAACATTCGGAGCGTGGTTGATGTTAAAGCCAAGAGCTTTAAGTTCTGAGCCTATGATAGTGCCAGTAGCGGTGGCAAACTTTGTTTTATGAGTTTCATATGTTGCTCCTATCGCCATGTTACCACTGAATGAAGTGGCGTATCGCATAGGCAACCTAACTACTCTGCCTCCTTCTTGGTCTACTGAAATAAATAATGGAGATTGATACTTGTTGGTAAGGCTAGCTTGTTGTAACTCTTGGGTGAGTTTCCTTATTTGCTTTGGGTTGACTAAATTGTCGGAAAACAAAATTACACCACCGACAGCTGTGCTGCGGATCATTTCTTTGAGCTCCGGTGGTAACTCTGTAAGAGGTTTGTAACAAGCTTTGGTCGAGTCTCCCTGCTGCTGTGGGCAATAGTATCTTAGATCGATCATTAATTTTTGGGCTATGGCAAAGCTCAAATCTGTTGGCTTAGAGTGAACATAAAAGCTAGAAAATAAAGAACTGAATAGAATGAAAACGAAAGCTTTGCCTAACTGTGATGTCATGTTTTGAAATTGGTACTGAGTTGGTAATTGATAAAATACTATTTTATATCTTGGTAAGACAATATATATTCGCTGAAACTTATCAGAGACACCCACCCTAATTTGAGTTTTGTATGACAGACACCCACCCAAAAAGTAGCGCTTCGAAATTGCAATTTATCATCGGAATTGATGGTGGAGGAACGAAAACTCTAGGCCGAATTAAAGACAAGAAGTCAGGTAAAACACTCGAGTTACAAGCTGGATCTGCTTCACTAACTAATGATTTTCATAGAGCTAAAAGAGTAATCGGTGAATTGCTTAAGGAACTTTTGGATCACTTTAACGCAAAACCTAGTGCAAGTGTTGTGGTTATTGGTGTAGCTGGTGGAGGAGTCGAAGTTCAAGCTCAGAAGCTAATGGAATGGCTACCATCAGACTTCGCTCAATTAGAAATTTTCAATGATGCAAAAACTTCCCTTTACGGCGCAAACCACGGAAAACCAATAGCCGTAGTAGCCTTAGGAACAGGTTCAGTTGGGGCGAGATTAGAGAGTACAGGTGAAGAATTATATGTAGGGGGCTGGGGATTTCCTATTGGTGATGAAGGTAGTGGTGCAAAGCTAGGTTTTAAATGTGTACAGATGCTACTTGAAGAACTAGATTGGAAAAATGAACCTGAGTCACTATTAGCTAAAAAGGTGCACCAGTTGCTTGTAAACTCAGATGAGAGGGCTAGTGATAATAAATACAAGCAGCTCATTGCGGAATGGTTAGGTCAAGCAAATGCTAAAGATTTTGCTGCGCTAGTTCCCCCCATTTTTGACCTAATAAGCCAATGTGAAGTAGCAAAGAAGGTAGTTCATGAACATGTGAAAGAATGCGAAACTCTAATCCAAAAAGCCCGAGCAGACTCAGAATTAGATGTAATGTTAATGGGAGGTTTGGCATCTGATACTTTGCAATATTTGACTGAGAACGTAACTAGTTATTGTAAATTGGCTTCAGGATCTTCACTAGACGGAGCTTGTATTCTTGCAGAAGAAAGTTGCAATAAACTATCAACTGAAGAAATAAATTTGGCAGAGAAGCAAACTGTGCTTTCGGGAAACGAAAAAAATGAAATTCTCAATCAACTATCTAATATGGTTTCTGAAACCCCAAATCCTGATTCAGTAGATTTAGATCTGTTATCAACAAAAGAGGTACTGAGAGTTATTAACTCTGCTGATAAGCAAGTACCACAAGCAATAGATAGTTGTTTAGACGAAATAGAAAAAGCTGTGAACTTAATTGTAGATAGTTTTGAACAAGGTGGACGGTTAATCTACGTCGGTGCTGGAACTAGCGGAAGGTTGGGTGTCCTTGATGCAGTGGAGTGCCCACCAACCTTTAGTGTGGAAGAGGGAAAAGTTATAGGCCTGATAGCTGGTGGAGATAAGGCAATTCATAAAGCTGTAGAAGGAGCGGAAGATTCTGAAAAGCTCGGCAAAAAAGATATCGAAGACACCCACCTTTCGAATATAGATACAGTTGTTGGCATTGCCGCAAGCGGTAGAACTCCTTACGTTATAGGTGCATTAGATTATGCAAAATCTATTGGAGCTAACACTATTACCTTGAGTTGTAACCCAAAGAGCATCTTAGCGAGATACGGCGATGTAAATATATGTCCAGTGGTTGGCCCTGAAGTATTAACTGGATCTACTCGTATGAAGTCTGGAACTGCACAAAAGTTAGTACTAAATATGTTGACGACCACAAGTATGATTAAGATTGGAAAGAGTTTTGGCAACTTAATGGTCGATGTGAAAGCAAGTAATAAGAAATTGTATGTGAGAGCTATACGAATTGTTATGCAGGCAACACTATGTTCAGCAGAAGAAGCAGAAGTGGCGTTAGAAAGCTGTAGCTATAATGTGAAAGTAGCGATATTGCATATCTTAACAAATGTAGATGTCCATATTGCTACTCAAGCCTTGCTTGAGCAAAAGGGCTTTTTACGTAAGGCAATTGAAGTCTTAAGCAATGAATAATTAAGGAGCACTAATGAAGAATTTTTTAATATTTTCATTACTGCTATTGGTAGTGAATCCGGTAATTGTAGTGCATTCAAAGCATGTGTCACCGAGTCAAGTTGGAGCGGCACAACTAGAACAGTATCTTCCATTATTAAAGAATAAACGTGTTGGATTAGTTGTTAATCAGACTTCTGTGGTGGGTGAGCAGCATATTGTTGATTTGCTACTTAGTCATAATATTAATATTCAATCCATTTTTGCACCGGAACATGGATTTCGAGGCGATCATGGTGCAGGAGAAAAAGTTAAATCCGGACGAGACAGCAAGACAGGTGTAAAAATAGTTTCTATTTACGGAAAAAACAAAAGACCTTCTAAGGAAATAATGAGCGAATTAGATGTTGTGGTTTTTGACATCCAAGACGTCGGGGTAAGGTTTTATACCTATATCAGTTCGATGCATTACATGATGCAAGCAGCAGCCGAATCGAATATAGAGTTTATTGTACTGGATAGGCCTAACCCAAATATTCAATTCGTTGATGGGCCGATACTAGAGGATAACTACAGATCATTTGTTGGCATTCACCCTATTCCAATTTTACATGGTTTAACTGTGGGAGAGCTTGCAAAAATGATTGTAGGTGAAGGCTGGTTAAGTATTGAAGCTAGCAATTCTGAACAGCAACGCAATCTTAATTTAACAGTAATTCCTGTGACAGACTATGAGAGGGAGGATTCATATTCATTGCCGATTGCCCCCAGCCCTAATCTACCAAATGATAAAGCTGTCCAGCTATATCCATCTTTATGTTTTTTTGAAGCGACACCCATCAGTATTGGTAGAGGTACTGACTTTCCATTTCAAGTTGTTGGTTATGAATATAATAAGTTGAGTTTAAAGGAAGTCGGGGATTTTTCGTTTTCACCAAGAAAAATAGAAGGCGTAGCTCCGTTCCCTAAACTGGAAGGTAAGTATTTGACTGGAAAGGATTTACGTAATTCTCACATTCAAGGGTTACAGTTAGGTATTTTTATAAAGTGGTTCAACATTTTTGAAAAAATTGAAGATGACTTTTTTGAAAGAGAAGAATTTATGGATAAGCTAGCAGGGACTAATAAACTTCGTTTAGCAATTTTGGATGGAAAGTCAGAACAAGAAATAAGGTTAGAGTGGAAACTTGATCTTAGAAAATTCAGAGAGAGAAGAACTTCGTATTTATTGTATCAACACAGACACCCACCACTAAATTAACCACAGCGACAAAAGAAAAAATCATTAAAGAATTAATGGATGTGATGATAAAAAAAGCAGCACAGCTTAAAAGTTAATGTTGGAAATACTGAGTGTTAACTAAATACACCAGAAAAAGCACAATATTGGAGTCTACGGCCACAGCGGTCCTTGAAATCAGCTCTGATTTCATTTACGCAAAGAGTTTTTTGATGTGACTGACGTTACTTCGCCGTTTTTTATGAGTGTATTGCATAAACCTTGTCAAAGCAGACTCACCACCGACAGCTCCATGAAATAGCTTGGAAAAGTGCAGAGTGAGAGTCAGCCAGTTATGGGAAGTGATGTGCAATTGATTGAGAAGATTGGGAACAGTTGAGTAACTAAATTCAGGTTTTTGTGTTTGAATACAACGAGTTGTGGTTTCAATAAGAGTCAAATAGTCGTTTAGATTGAAAGGCAAAGTGGTTTGAGAAGGCACCGTAACTTGGTCAGAAAAAGGCATTAAGGAAGTAGTAGTTTGGCTGGTAAGGGATTTAATTCTTTGCTTGATGCTCGTATAGTCTGATTGTTCGGGTGTGTGTGCAATTTGGGCTCGAATGGGGTTAAGCTCAACATAGGTCATGCATGCCAACAGAGCAGACTCATCAAGTAAAGCTTGGCTTTTAAAACGACCTTCCCAAAATCGTCCTGTGCACTCATCTTCTTTATTGGCCGCTCTGGCAATGCCTTCATTTAGCACTCGCATGAACCAACTGATATCCAGTAGTCGTTGTTTGTAGATTTGCGCCGTCTCCTTCACTGTGGTCAGTTCGGGCTCAGAAAGAGGTTTGCCTTGGATAAAGGCTTGAGTAAGGAAAGTGCCTTTAAACACCTGATGCCATCGAGCGAGTATGTCTCTTGTATTCCAGCTTTTCGCTTTATCCAGATTAATGTGCAACACCACATGAGTGTGATTGCTCATCACAGCATAAGCACAAACGTCGATGGCAAAGACAGTAGGGAGAAAGAGTAACTTATCTTCCACCCATTGCCTTCTGTGCTCATAGGATTGGCCAGTTAGCTTATCTTGACCGCATAAAAATGCGCGCCGAACGCATCGGGAGATGCAATGATAATAAGGCGTAGCTTCAAGGCAAACCTGACTCTTCCTTGATTGTGGCATGAGAATTAAATCCGTTTAACTCGTTGTTGTGTTCCTTAATTATGGACAAGAACTCTCAACCGTCAAGTTTGTGGTGGGTGTCTTTGTTAATATTAATCCATGTTTTCTTTGTGGGTGTTTTATAATCATCTTATAAAATAATAACTTGCGTTCTAAGGTGCATTTCATTTTGTAGTTCTTATTCGTAGATCGTATAAATCATGAAAAAATATTAATAAAATAAGCTGGTCAGACAAGGTTTTATGTATTAGTTTTGCTCCACTTGGTATTGTGGTTAATGATTGTCTTATTCAATATTTTTTGGTTTTTCTAGCCTAACTAAAGATTATTATTACTAATTTTTTTTCTTCGTGTGGACTTTGAGTATCAGTTTGGGGCTGTATTCATAGCTGTGTCCGTTAGTACAAGGAAGTAGAAGTGTTGTTTAAAAAATTAATAATGAGGGTGTCGCTACCTATTAGCGCATTGTGTTTCCTATTGTTGTCTGGAATTTCTAGTGCGAATGATCAGCGTAACTTTTCAGAGCATGAGAAAAGAATAAAAGAAGCAAATGACCGTATCAAAGACCAATTAGCACCTTTGCACGAAAGACCAGACGTATACCTGCAAGAAAAAGCTTCGGCTACTAGCCCTAATGATATTGATAAGTCGGGAATTTGCTTTCAAGTTGATGATATCAATTTGGCAGGAGTAACTCAGATCCCAAAGGCAGACGTTGAATTGATGCTCATTAGGTATATGGGACAATGTATTGGTTTGCCACAAATAAATTTACTAGTAGAAGAAATCTCAAATCTATACATAGAGTTAGGGTTTGTAACAACTAGAGCCTATATTGCTCCGCAAGACTTATCAGACGGCAGCCTTGAATTGCAAGTGATTGAGGGGACGATTGAAGGCATAACGTCGATAGACGGTTCACTAAATACCAAACAACTTAAGCTCGCTATTCCAAAACATAAGCAATCTATTCTTAATATCCGAGATATTGAACAAGGCTTGGAAAACCTCAACCAGCTCAGAAGTAACAATGTGACCGTTGGGTTAAATCCTGGTGCTCAGCAAGGTGGGACAGTAGTTGCTATTACAAATCAAGCTAGTCCATGGTGGCACGGTGGTATTGGCATAAGTAATACAGGGACAGAAAGCACTGGTGAATACGTTCTTGATGCTAATGTAGTGCTAGATAATTTGGTTGGCATTAACGATATGACTACAATTGCGTTGTCTCACAATGTTGGTCATCATGAATTACCTCAAGCTTTATCTCGAAGCATTTCAGCAAGTTATAACGTTCCTTATCATTATTGGAATTTTAGTTTTAACACCTCTTATTATGAATATGAGCAAAGCGTTATTGGCAGTACGGTTGATTTTTTAACTCACGGTTCGTCATTTAATAGCTCTCTTATGGCTACTAATACTATTTATCGAGGGCAATCTGATAAGGTGGGTGTCTCTTTATCGTTCAGTCGAAAGGAGAGCAAAAACTTTATTGAGGATGTCTTCCTCGATACCTCTTCTAGAACCATATACGTTTGGAAACTTGCAACAACTTACTCTAAAAGCACTAGTTTTGGGCAATTGTCAGCTGGACTAAGTGTTGATCATAGTGTTCCTTGGTTCGGAGCAAAACAAGAGCTTGCAGAGGCTGAAGATGATTTCCAGTTTACTAAGTATCAATTGAACTTAGGTTTCAGCTCACAATTCAATTTACTAGAGCAAAATGTAATTTACTCAGGGCATTTTGAATATCTGCATTCCCCTGAAGTTATATTGGCTTCAGAGGGAATTTCAATAGGCAGCAGGTATTCAGTAAGAGGGTTTTCAGAAGGCGGCTTGTTTGGTTATAGAGGTGGTTATTTACGCAATGACATTTCATTGCCATTTCAGCTCAGCTGGCCAACTCCTGCCAGCTTAGTCCTCCAACTCGGTGCCGATATAGGTGCGACAAATTTACCTGAATACGAAGAATATAAAAGAAGTTGGATAGCAGGCAGTCAAATTGGGCTGAGCTATGCAACGGCTCTTTTCAATATCAACTTCTCTTACGCAAAGCCTTTGAGGGTCCCAGACTTTCTTGAGCAAAATCAACAACAAATCGACGGTTCCATTCGTTTTAATTTCTAGCTGTAAAGGACTATAGAAGAATGTTTAATCTAAAACTACAGAAAAACGTAGCGAGAGTACTTTCGTTTGTAATGTTAGCTAACCCTGTGCTTGTTGCTGCTAAGGGATTGGATGCTATAGAGCATCAGCGAGAAGGGAAAATAAATAAAGTTCCTGTACCTCTCATCGATCAAGGATTTACAGGAAGAGTTCGAGCATCCAGCAGTGCAAATAGTGCCGAGCAGAGAACGAATATTCCAACATCTGCTCTGATCGATCAAAACATGATCAATCAACTTGAGCAAAAACAGTCAGCTAATGGCACAACAGTTATTGATATTGCTACGCCGACAGATGCTGGTGTTTCTCATAACCAGTTTACAGAGTTTAATGTTGGTCCAGATGGCATTATTTTTAACAATAGCTTAGACCCAATAATTTCTGCCCTTGGTGGTTGGGTAGATGGTAACCGCCGTTTAGCTGGAGGAACTGCCAGTATTATTTTAGCCGAAGTTACAGGTGCATCGTCATCATCTTTGATGGGTTATACAGAGATATTAGGTGATTCCGCAGAATTCGTTTTGGCTAATGCAAATGGTATTACTTGTAATGGTTGTGGTTTTATAAATACACCTAGAGTTACCTTAGTGACGGGCACGCCAGACTTACTGGGTGGACAGCTAAATGGCTTTAACATTAGTAATGGTCAAGTGCTATTTGACGGTGATGGGCTAAATGCAAGTAATGTCAGTAAGTTCGACATCTTGACTCGAGCTATGACATTGAATTCAGCTATTTATGCGAACGATTTAAACATTGTTACAGGCTTGAATTATTACGATTATGAAACCGGCTCTATAACCCCAGTTACAATTGACGGAAGTAATCGAGAATCTGGTCTGCAATACGCTTTTGATGCTTCTGCTTTAGGTGCCATGTATGCAAACACAATCCATCTAGTTGGTACTGAAGTTGGGTTGGGTGTCCGCAGTGAGGGATTGATCAGTTCTGTGAGCGACATGGAACTTACTTCTGCTGGTGAATTAAGGCTCAAAGATGTAGTCACTAATGGCGAATTGAGGATTAATTCACAAAGTGATTTTATTGGGACAGGCAATGTAATAGCTGATTCTGCGACTATCAATTTAGACGGTCAGCTAGAGAACCAAGGTGTATTAGCTACGACTGGTGATATGACGATATCTGCAAATGGAATGCTGCAATCAGGAACTCTGTTAGCTGGAGCGAATCTGAATGGCGAAAACACAGATGAAGTGTCAGAGCCAACACTCGCAAACCTATCTATTAACTTGAGTTCAGAACTTGAAAATCATGGAATTATTAGTAGCTCTAGCGATATTCAAATTAATGCGGGGCAATTGAGCAATGCTGCAGATGCCACTATTCAAACTGGACAGCTGAACATAACTGGTGGCGACATAACAAATGAAGGTTTAATAGCTGCTAACTCGACTCAAGTTCAAGCTGAAAATGCTTTTATAACAGGTACTTGGCAAGCTCAGAACTTTGACTTTATTTTACAGTCTCTCAATTTAAACTCAGGCACTTTATACCAGTATGGAGAGCTAGGTTCATTTAACCTGAACGCAAACAATGTAACACTAGCGGGATTGTTGGTGAATGAGAGCGATGCATCTATTGAAGTTGTAGAAACGCTAAATAATTCAGGTGATTGGCTATCATTAGCGAGCACCTCGTTAGTAGTAAATAACTTGATCAATACAAGCAATATGCAGTTTGAACAATCGACAGATTTTACTATTGCTTCTTTCGATAATTCAGGACAAATGCTGTTCTTAGCAGAAACTCCACTGACTCTAGCTATTAATGATGAACTTGTGAATTCAGGTCTTATTCAGTTTAACAGCGAGATCACGAATTTAAGCGCACGATTATTTGACAACCGTGATGGTCAGCTCGTGCACCTAGGTTCTGGGCAATTAACGATAAATGCAGCACAAGAGTTAAATAACACTCAAGGCACTATTTCTTCTAGTTCAGACATAACTATAAATGCCCAATCAGTTGAAAATGACCAGGGTTCAATTGTTGCTGAACAACTATCTATCACTGCAAACCAAATTACCAATGCAGAAGGTACGATTGCAAGTTTACAAGAATCAGGAGAGAGCCTCTCTCTTACAGTAAATGATAGATTAGACAATACCTCAGGGACTATTTTTTCAAGCGGTGAAAACCTGCATTTAGCTTCTAATGAGATCATTAACGATGAGGGTTCTATTTCCTTAGCAGGTGAAGGAAAGTTAAGTATAGAAGCTGATCAGTTGAGCAATCAGGTGGGTGTCTTAGTTGCAACGCAAGATGTGATTGTTGATGTTGAAGAATTAGTGAATACATCTGGTCAAATATCAGGAGCAAATTTAGAACTTAGCGCAGATTCTATTAACAACAGCGAAGGTCAACTGGTCGCTGAAAGACTATCGATAGCGGCGCAAACACTTAACAACGCTGCAGGAGTTATCGCCAGCACCAGCGAGCAAGGCGAGTCCCTTTCACTCGATATCGCAGACACCCTTAACAACACCCAAGAAGGTATTATCCAATCAGCAGGCTCTAACCTAGCTTTAGAAGCTGATGTTATTAACAACAATGGTGGAATAATCAACCTAAATAGCGATGGCGAGCTAACTTTAAATGCGACAACAATTAACAACCAAGCGGGCATTTTACAAAGTAGCGGGTCGATAATTTCAGCCGGTGAACACTTGAACAATATCGAAGGCACTATTAGCGCTAGCGAAGTGAGGGTTAATGTTGAAGAGTTATCGAATGAAGCTGGAGTTATCTCAGCCGAACAACTACAAGCGTCAGTAGAGTCGATAAATAATACAAATGGTGTTATTCAAACAACAGTTGGTGGTTCCTTATCTTTAGTAACAACGAATTTGAATAATAATCAAGGTGTTATCTCTGGAGCAAACGGAACTATAGCGATAGAAAATGGGGTTATAGACAATCAAAACGGTTTGTTAGCCGCTAATACTATCGATCTACAAACAAGAGGCCAGTTCAATAACCAAAATGGTGTTATTCAAGCTGAAAACATCGATTTATCAGCATCGTCAATTACTAACGTAAATTCTTCAATTGTCGCGAGCAATAATCTGCAGCTTACAGCTGATTCATTGTCAAACTCTGGAACAAGCAATATAAGTGGACGTTCTGTGGCTGTCTCCGTAGAAGACATTCGCAATCTAGGGGAAAGTAGAATTCAAGCAAATGAATTGACTATAGAAACGTCGAGTCTCACGAATGAAGGTTTGATTTTAGCTACGGGGACGGAAGAAGAGTCACTTGAAATCGATGCGTCAGAGATTACTAACTCAGGAAATATTGAAGGACATGGTAACTCTCTTAGTCTGATTGCGAATAACATCGAAAACTCAGGAACTATTACTCATCTGGGTGAAGGCGAACTTGATATTTCTGTGGCAAGAGAATTGACAAACGCTCAAGGTCAAATTTTAAGTTCGGGCAATATTAATGTAGAGAGCAATAATATCTTGTCAGAGCAAGGAACTATCCAGGCAGCAGGTTCAATAAACTTAGCAACTCAAACATTAGTAAATAGCGGAGGCACCATAGATGCAGGCCGTGGATTATCCATAACAGCAGGTTCGCTTGATAACCAACAAGGCAGCATCATCAACCGTGAGGGAGGCAGTGCTTCGATTCAAGTTGCTGAAGCGCTTAATAATGAATCTGGACAAATAGTCTTGAACTCGTTTTTGAATTCGATATCTGCAGCTGAGATTAATAACCAAGGTACTGGTGTTATTAGTTCAGTCGGCTCGTTAACAATCAATGCACAAGATATCAATAATGAAGGCTCTATCGATGCAAACTTCTTAATTATTGAAGGCGAGAACTTATCTAATGATGGTGTTATTGATGCGACGAACTTACAAGTTACTCTTTCACAGCTTGATAATGCTGGAAGTATAGCTGCTAACGAAGCAAGTATTGAACTTACGACACTCAATAACAGTGGTTTGATACAAGTCGTTGGTAGTGGTCAAGAAGAGCTGAACTTTAGTGCGGAAGTAATTAATAACCAAGGACAAATTGTTACAGATGCAACAAACTTCAGTTTGGCACAGGCAGAGATTAATAACCAAGGTGGTCAAATTCTTCACCAAGGTAGCGGTGAGTTAACGATAGAGAGCGATATCCCTCTAAACAACCAAGATGGTCAGATAATTACTGAAGGTAATCTGAATTTAACCACTATCGAATTAAATAACGAACGAGGTGTCATCCAGTCTTCAGGCTCGGCCACTTTAGAGCTTGAATCGCTTAACAATCAAAATGGCCAAATTGTCACATTGGGAGAAGAAACTGCTGAAATTAATGTTACATCAACGTTAAATAATACAGGTGGTGTAATCCAGTCTAATTCCGGGCAGTTAGCTATTACTACAGAAGAGTTATTAAATGCTGATGGCCAAATTTCAGTGCAGGGACAAATCGCTATTGTTGCCAACGAGGTGAATAACCAAGCTGGTGAAATACGTGCAAGTACAGTAGCGATAACGACTGAGCAACTCGATAATAATTTAGGCAGTATAGTTGCTACTGCAACGGAACAACTAGAGGGCGAAGCTAGCCTGAACTTAACGGTAACAACCAATATTAATAATGATGAAGGGGTTATCTATGGTTCTGGTTCAAATAGCGTAATTAACGCAGACACCCTTAGTAACGAAAATGGTGACATTCGTTTTGATGGAATGGCAGAAATAGATGTTAGACAGTTAGATTCCAGCGGAACAATAACTGCAGAACAACAACTAAGTGTGATCACTGATGAGTTGAATAACCAAGGTATAATGCAGGCTCAAGAACTGTCTGTAACCACACCTATTATCAATAATGAAGGTATTATTGAAGCTTTAGGTACGGATTCTGATAGCTTGGAACTAGCTACGTCAGAGCTAAACAACAGTGGCTCTGTGATTAGCAGAGGACAAAATCTAACGTTAGAAAACATGTCGATTGTTAACCAAGGCGGTACGATTTTGTTATCGGGTGAAGGCAACTTAACGATCAACCCGACTAATCCGTTAGAAAACACAGGCGGAGTGATTGCTTCTCAAGGCAATTTAAACTTAACCACTAGCCAATTAAACAACCAACAAGGCCATATTCAAGCTAATGGAGACACCCACCTAACGGTAGCTGAATTGAATAACACTGAAGGTGTGATCAATGGAGGCCAGAATTTACAAATAGATAGCACTAATATTTTAAATTCACAGGGGGAAATTTCTGCCGAAAGCCTATTACTTAATGGTGAGACTCTAGATAACCAGGAAGGCAGCATCATTGCTACAGGTGAGGCAGTAAACTCCTTTGAACTTCGTATTAGCCAAAGGATTAACAATGATCAAGGTACCATTGTTGGTGCAGGAACTGGCGCACAAATTAATACTAACCAGTTAAGTAATAATGAAGGCGCTATCCAATTAGCGGGAACTGGTAGCTTAACAATCAATGCACAAGATATTGTCAGTTCGGGACAGATCGAAGCTGCTGAACAATTGGCTATTAATACTAATACCTTAACTAATGATGGTGAAATAGCAGCTTCAGAAGTTTCAGTAACTGCTCAAGTTATTACAAGTTCTGGGGAAGTGTCAGCTGAACAGCTAACTATAAATACGGATGATTTAACCAACTCAGGAAATATTGAATCGGGTAACGCAACGTTAAACGTTAATAACTTAGTTAACAGTGGAGATTTAACAGCAAGTGATATTGAAGCCAATAGTTTGCAGCTAAATGCGTCAGTGCTGACTAACTCAGGCAGCATTATGACAAATGCTGAAACATTAAGCTTAAATGTGAGCACAATAAACAATACTGGTGGTCAAATTCATCACTTCGGTGATGGCGAGTTGAACATTGAAGTAGTAAATGAGCTGAAAAATATCACAGGTAGTATCTTAACAAATGGTGAATTGTCATTAATTGCTCAGCAATTAGATAACAATGAAGGTTTTATTCAAGTTGCAAAACAAGCGGGTATCGACACTGATAGCCTAGATAATACTAATGGCAATATCTTGGCTTTGGGCGATAGCTTATTACGTTTAACCGTTGCTCAACTAATTGATAATACAGATGGTGTTATTTCTGCAGGTCAAATAGATATTGACGCTGCTGACTTGAATAACACAGGTTCTATTGTGGCAACAAGTGCAATAGAAAATGCTTTGAATATTTCTCTTACCAATGCTTTGAATAATGTAGGCGGTAGTATCGAAACTGCTGGTGAAAGTTCAAGTATCACAGCAGCTACTATCACTAACCAAGATGCAACAATTCTACACGTGGGTAGCGGCAACTTTGCTATAAACGCTGGAGTGTTAGATAACCAAAATGGCGAAATAACTTCTAACGGAGACACCCACCTAACATTAACTACATTGGAAAATGCGGGAACAATAGCAAGCATTGGTGAGATGGGTGTCTCTGCTAGTACGGTTAACAACTTAGCTGGTGGTACGATCCAAGGTTCAGAGTTAACGCTGAATACAACCTCTATTAATAATGCGGGCACACTGCAAGCACAAAACAGTGAGATCATCACTGAACAACTTACCAATACTGGCAGCTTAATTGTCGACGGTAATTTAGCTATTCAGGCTACAGCGCAGTTAAACAATGACGAAGGTGTGATCCAAGTTGCTGAGCAACTAGATATTACTGCGGAGCAAATGACCAATATCGAGGGTCAAATTACAGGGACAGGCACCGAAAGTTTAACCATCAATGTCGCTCAAACGCTAAATAATAGCGAAGGCACTATTGAGTCAAATAGCGATGTAGCAACGATTTCAGCACAGCAGTTAACCAACACAAATGGTCGCATTCAAACTTTGTCTGAATTAAACATAAATGCTACCAACTTCACCAACCAATCGGGTTTAGTAGCTGCAAACGATGCGAACTTTGATGTTACCAATTTAGATAACCAAACTGGCGGTCAAATAGCGATTGGTAATCGTTTGGACATTGATGCAGTTACGCTTACCAGTGATGGCAGCATAGTAGCTACTGAAGTTGATATAGAATCGGATGCGTTTACGCAAACACAAAATGCAGAACTTATTGCCAGTGAAGCCGATGTTGTCATAGGCACGCTTAGCAACCAAGGTGATATCTCAACTGACTTTATTGATATTACTGGCACAGAGTTAAACAACAGCGGAACCATTCATGCGAATCAGTCGGCAACATTTGATGTTGCTCAAATTGATAACTCAGGCGACATAACTAGCTCAAATAACCTAACAATAGAAGCTACTCAGTTAACTAATGACCAAGGTTCATTATCAGCTCAAGTTATTGATATTACGAGTAATACATTAACTAATCAACAAGGTGAAATTGTAGCTCTTGGCGACACTGGTGAAAGCTTAAAATTAAGCATTACTAACCAACTAACCAATGCTGAAGGGACAATTTACGGTGCCGGCGACCTAACCACTATCTCTGCAGGAACGTTAATAAATAGCGGGGACATCCACCACAATGGCCAAGAATTAAACATCACTGCAGATCAACTGAATAACCAAGGTGCAGGCGAAATTGTTGCACAACAAAATCTAGTCATCGACAGTACACAATTCACAACAGCAGGTACGATAAGCGCTAATCAAGCGGAACTAAATGCTACAAATTTAACTAACACTGGCTCGGTAATAACTGAGCAATTAAATGTTGCAGCTACAACACTAAATAACCAAGGTTCGATAAATAGTGGCGATATAACGCTTACTGGCACAACTATCACGAATAGTGGCCAAATCACAGGCAACAATGGCGCTGAGCAAAATCTAGAAATTAACGTAGACACCCTTAACAATTCAGGGGTAATTAGTTCAAACGCAACCGACCTAACACTAGATAATTTAACGTTAAATAATGCGTCAGGACATATAGAGCATGCAGGTAATGGTCAGTTAACACTAACTACCAATGGAACTCTTAATAACCAGTCAGGCGCATTAGTGTCGAATGGTGATATTGCCGTTACCGCAACAGACCTAAACTCAAACTCTGGTGTTATTGCAGCGGGCAATAACCTAACGGTAGATGCAACTCAAAGCTTAACTAATGATTCGGGTGAGATTAGTGGCCAAGTTGTTGATTTAGCAGCAAATTCGCTTAGCAATGTTGGCGGTAGCATAGCTGCCTTTGCAAATCCACAAGATGAAACTGAGAAAAGTTTAACGGTGGGTGTCCACGATAGTATCAATAATCAACAGGGGATGATTTATGGTGCTGGTGGTCAGGTTTCGGTTGCTGCCAATTCCATCACCAACGCAGATGGTAATATCATCAATGCAGGTTCAGGCACTTTAACGGTAACCGCAAATCAATTAACAACTTCAGGTGCCATAGCATCGGCAGACCAATTAGATATCAATGCAGATAGCTTAAATAATACCGGTGACATCGAGGCGGTCACGTTATCAATCGACGGTACATCAGTAGATAATTCAGGCGATATCACAGCTGATAATCTAACGTTAACAACACAATCAACCAATAACAGCGGCAGTATTGCAAGCCAGACAACCAACCTGAACAGCAATACAATAACTAACTCAGGCGCGATTACTGCTAGCGGCACAACGGGTGAAAGCCTGCAAATCCAATCTACGTCGTTAACAAATACTGGCAACATCGCAAGTGCTGGCGCAGACCTTCGTTTAGAGAACATGACCATCAACAATAACGGTGGCAACATTACTCACCTAGGGGCTGGCGAACTTACGATTAACACGTCAAACGCACTGCAAAACGTAGCGGGTGAAATCCTTACTACAGGCGAGCTGAACATAGATGTTGATAGCATAAACAACAGCCAAGGTTTAATTCAGTCAGAACAAAATGCCAATATCACAGCCAATACTTTGAACAACCAGTCAGGCTCAGTATTAACGTTTGGCAACAGTAATCTAACTATCGATGTTGATCAGAGCATCAACAACCAAGATGGAACCATCGGGGCACAGCAACTAGATATTACTGCTCAGCAGCTAACAAATAGCGGCGGTAATATGTTGTCGTCAGATGCTGAATTAAACATCAATACCTTAACTAACGACAGTGGCTCAATCACAAGTGACAGATTAGAGATCACAGCGACTAACTTGTCTAATGTGTCAGGTGCGATTGCAGCAACCAATGGCTTAAACATCGCAATAACAGAAAGCATCAACAATACGTCAGGGCAAATTGTAACGACGGCGGCAAACGCAGAAATCAGTGCGAAAAACCTAGTAAATACAGGCGGTCTAATTGAGCAACAAGCGCAGCAAAGTCTTGATATCAATGTTAGTGAAACCATCACAACAAGTGGTGATATCAGTTCTGCGGGTGAGCTAACGTTAGCAGCGCAACAATTAACAAATAGCGGTTTATTGTCTGCACAAAACATGACGCTAAACGCGAATGCTATTAGCAACACAAGCTCAGGTCATATGCAATCTGAGCAAATGACAATTACCTCAAATACGCTAAATAATGCAGGGGTTGTACTGGCTGTGGGAACCACTGGCGAGTCATTAGCAATCTCGGCAAATTCGGGTATTACCAATACGGGTCATATTGAAAGCCAAGGCACTAACCTAACTATTTCAGACGAGTTAAATAACAACCAAGGAACTCTAGTTCACACTGGCTCTGGCCAACTAACACTAGCGCAAGTGTCTAATAACCAAGGCGTTATTTACGCGAACAATAACCTAGTTATCGACAGCGGTGATTTAGATAACAGTGCGGGTAACTTATTAGCTCAAAACGAAATTGATATCACGGCTGACCAACTAAACAATGCTGGTGGTCAAATCCGTAGTGAAAGCGATTTAACTATAAATGCAGCTGGCTTGAACAATACAGGCGGTTTAGTCAGCACGTCAGGTAATACCAACGACATTAACGTGACAGGCACTATTACCAGCGGTAATGGCGGCCAAATCATTGCCGACTCACAAAACACTAGCATTACAGCAGGTAACATCAACTTAGGTAATGGTGTTCTAGCAACTTCTGGTAATTTAACGCTAGACGCTAACCAATTAGATAATAATGATGGTTATATCGGAGCAGAAGCTCAATTAAATATTGATGTCCAAACCGTAAACAACAATAACGGTGCAGTAATTAGCGCCGCATCTTTAGACGCCGATGTGACAACGTTAAACAACGCCGGAGGTTTAGTTGAAACTTCGGATGTGATGGATGTCACAGCACAACAAGTTAACAACCAAAATGGCTTGTTGTTATCTCAAGGTTCAACGTTCGAGCTCAACGTAAGCGGAATGTTAGATAACAGCAACGGCGGTGAAATCGAAGTTCATAGCACTAATCTAAGCTTCACTAATCAGGAACTGAACAACCAAGGCGGTACCATTCGCCACTTAGGCACTGGTGAGCTAAATATCACAAGTAACCAAAGCTTCAGTAACCAAAACGGGGCGTTATTAAGTAATGGTGACATCAAGCTAGCTTTAACTGGCAATGCATCTGGCACTTCATTAGATAATAGCTCAGGTGCGATCCAAGCTGACGGTGACTTAACTATTGATGCAGCTGGCGGTATTAACAACACATCAGGTGTATTACTGGCTCAAGACGAATTGAATATTGAGGCAGCAGCGCTAACAAATGATAATGCAACCTTATTAGCTGGTAACGGCTTAGACATTGGTGTAGCAGGTACAATCCAAAACAACGCAGGTGTAATTTACAATCATGCAGGTGCTGCCAATATTAATGCAGATGAGCTAATCAGCTCAGGCTCAATCACACAAAACGCAAGCAATTTGACCATTGATGTAAACACATTAACTAATTCAGGTGATATTGCAGCGGCAAGCGCAATCGATATTGACGCAAACACAGCAACCAACTCTGGCGTTATCAATGCTGCCAATGTTGATGTGAATGCAACAGCTAGTTTACGAAATTCAGGTCATATCGTTGCAAACAACCTAGATTTAACAACAAATCAGCTAAATAACACTTCAGGTGTATTAAGTGCCGCAGGTACTTCTGGCGAATCGCTAACAATTAATACTAGCAATTTAATTGATAACGAAGCAGGTGTGATCCAAACAAGCGGCAGCTCACTGAATTTAGCGAATGGCGTAAACAACACTAATGGTGCTATTCAGCTGCTATCAAACGGCCAATTAACTATTGGCGATCTAGACAATGATGGCGGCGCAGTTGTTAGTGTTGGCAGTATTAATGCTAACGGTGATATCAGCAACGCATCAGGTGTGATCCAAGCTGGTGATGATTTAGTAGTTAATGCTGATGCGCTAAACAATACTTCAGGAACAATTCACGCAGGTGATCAGGTTACCTTAACCGCTTCTTCACTGAATAATAATGCGGGTAGAGTTTCATCTTCAGGCTCTAAGTTCGACGTTGACGTATCAGGCACTATTACCAATACCAATGGCTTGTTAGCGTCGAGTGCGAACAATATGTCGGTTGAAGGCAGCGCTTTAACTAACGCTGGTGGTAGCATTATTCACCAAGGCAACGGCAGCTTATCTCTGGACGGATTCTCAACTCTAAACAACAACTCGGGTACAGTCGCAACGGGCGGTACATTAGAGCTGGATTTAACTAGCTTAACTAACAGAAGCGGTGTTTTAAGCGCAAATAGAGCTGTTTTAGATGTTGATAACATAGACAACACTAGCGGTACAATTCAAGGGCAAAGCCTTGACATCGATACTAGCTCATTAACCAATAACTCCGGTTTAATATTAGCATCTGGTTCAGCATCAAATGCGTTAGACATTAATGTATCAGGTACTTTAAACAACGTTGGCGGTGTGCTTGAGTCACACGGCAGCAACATGAACTTGAGCAATGTTGGCAGCATTAACAACAACAGCGGTCAAATCCGTCACCGTGGTAATGGCACATTAACCATTAGCCAATCTGGCACATTTAATAACCAATCTGGTTTAGTAGCAGGCCAAGGCTCACTGTCTTTATCTAGCGGAAACATTCAAAACAACAACGGTACCATTACGGCAAACTCAACCAATATCTATAGTGATGTGAACAATGGTAGTGGTCGTTTAGAAAGTGCTAACAACCTTTCTATCAACGGTGACTTAAGCAGCAGCGGTAGCACAATTGCAGGCGGCAGTATTACTGTAACTAATGGTTCAGTAAGCAATAGCGGTACCTTATACGCTATAAATCAATTAGATTTAAATGTGTCTTCTCTGAATAACAGTGGCAACTTAGGTGCTGGCAATAGTGTTGATATCGACAGCAATTCAACGGTAACTAACTCAGGTGTGATCACAGCTAGCGGCGATGTAGATATTAGCGGCAGCACAGTAAACAACTCAAACGGTGCTATTCAAGCTAGAAACATCGACCTAGATGCCAACACAGTTCGCAACGACAACGGTGAATTAGCCGCTACCAATATTGATTTAGCAGCCACAACGTTAACTAACAGCTCAGGTACTATTTTTGCCAATGGCACCTTAAACATGGGTAACGTGAACAGCCTAGATAACCGCAACGGTACTTTGGCGAACTCTGCTACTAACTGGAGCATGTCGTTAAACAACGTTCAAAACAGTGGCGGTCGCTTACTTCACCTTGGCTCTGGCACATTAACAGTTAGCAGCTCAGGTACATTAGCAAACAGCGGTACTATCGCGTCAGAAGGTAACCTTGATTTATCGGCGAGCCGAGTTGAAAACTCAGGTAACTTACAGTCGGGCAAAACATTAAGCCTAGACGGCAGCTTAACTAACTCTAGCTCAGGTTTGGTAGTGGCAAGAGATGTAGAGATTGATGCTGGCAGCTCATCAGTAGTTAACCAAGGTACGATTTCAACAACTAACTCGCTAGAAATCGAAGCGGGTAGTATCAATAACTCTGGCATTTTATATAGCCAAAACTCAGCAACGTTAGATGCTAATACTATTACTAACTCGAACACGTTATCAGCATCAGACCTTGATGTTACAGGTTTCAACACCTTCACAAACAGCGGTGTAATTGAAGCTGCAACTGGTAACTACTCTGGCGGCACTTTAGTTAATACTTCAAGCGGCACGCTAGTTAATACAGGCTCATCGTTAACGCTAAATGTTAGCCAGTTAAATAACAGCGGCATACTGCAAAACAGCTCTAATAACATGACTTTTGGCGGTAATGTTTCTAACAGTGGCCAAATTGTTCACGCTGGTAATGGCACTCTAACTTTAGGTAATGCAGGTAGTGTAGATGTAGCTGGCGGTTCAATTGCTACAGCGGGTAATGCAAGATTACAAGGTAGCGTGAGCGGTGCTGGTACTGTATATGCGCAAGATGGCATGACAATAGATACGTCTGGTACCTTCGTAAATACAGGTTCAACGCTTTATACCGAAGGCGACTTACAGATCAACAGTGCGGTAAACAACCAAAATGGTCGTTTACTTACCGATGGCGACCTTGGCATTAACACTTCAGGAGCCATCAACAACCAAGGCGGCACACTGCAAGGTGAAAACCTGAATTTAACAGCTGGCTCAATAAACAACTCAGGCGGCGGTACCATCACTTCGCTTGGTAACGGTTCGGGCAGCATTAATGTATCAGGTACGTTAAACAACAGCTCAGGCACTATCAGCTCAAGTAATGGTAACTTCACGGTTAGTGCAGGCCAATTTAATAACAACAGCGGTACTATTAGCCACTCTGGTTCAGGCACGTTAACGCTAGACTCAAGCCAAATTCAAGCTGGCGGCACAAGCTCCATTAAGAGTAACGGCAATATCACGCTAGACGGCTCAATCAACAATGCTGGTACTGTTTCTTCGAAAGGCACATTAACAGCTGATGCGGTAACTAACTCAGGTACTTTCAGCAGCTGGAATAGTAATGTTGCAATCACAGGTAACGTAACTAACTCTAATAAAATTGACGGCAAAACTGGCGTTAAGATTAGTGGCGGCACATTAAACAACGCAGGTGGTCAAGTTCAATCAACTAATGGTTTAGTTGATATTGATGTTAGCTCATTAACAACCGGAACCATTCTAGGTAAGCAAGTTGATGTTAATACTTCAGGCAGTTTGAGTGTTAACAATGGCGACCTAATTTCTGCTTCTGATTCAGTAAAAGTAAATGCAGGCGGCAACATTAACTTGTCGGGCACTATTAGCTCTAGTGGTGCAATTGATGTTGATGGCAGCAGATTAACCGTTGCTGGCAGTGGTAAATTACAAGGCGGCGGTAACGTTAATGTTGATGCATCTAACATCAACAACAGCGGTACTATTTCTAGCCACGCTAGCCTAACCATGAATGGTACTACGGTTAACAACGGCTCAATTGCTGCTACCTCTTATACCCAAACAGGCAAGTTAACTAACAACAACTTAGTGTTTGCTGCTTCAAACATGAGTTTAGGTTCGCTTGATAATACCGACAGCGTTTATTCAGCGGGCAATGCAACCATTAATGGCACTGTTAATAACACAGGTAACATTTCAGCAAGCAACAACTTGAGTATTAGCGGTACGGTTAACAATAACTTCACTGGTTCGGTTAGCTTTACTGATGGCGAAACGACTACATCGACATCTGAAACAGGTGGTAATCGCGGTAACATTTGGCAAACAAGAGAAACTAACTGGATAGTAACCAGAACGGTAACGACTACAACTACTAATGCTGCAGTCGTGTCTGGTGGTCAAAGCGGTACTATCGCGGCGGGTAATGACTTAACCCTAAGCGGCACGATAAATAACAATTACAGCACTATCTCTGCTGGTAATAACATCTACTTAAGTGGTGCAAGCCTAAACAATAGGTCAGCTAGTAACGAAGTTATTACTGAAACTAAGGTTTACGAAGATAGCTGGACATATAGATGTTTACAGTGGAATAACTTTGACAGGGTATGTAGCGAACCTGGTGACCCGAGACAAACAGGCACAGAACTAGTTAGCACAGACTCTGAAACTACATTTGAAGGCGGCTCAGCGGGCACAATTGCAGCTGGCGGTTCAATCATTGGTAGTTTTGATGGCGAAGTTAACACAAGTGCTGCAAGCGCAAGCGGCAGAACTGCGGGCACAAACGCAAGTGGATCTGCTGGTTCTGGCAGTAATGGTGGTAACACTTCTGTAAGTGGAACTTCGGGCAGTGCTGAAAATACTGATGGCGGCCAAAGAAATGCCTCTGGCAGTAGCCAACAAGATTATGATGCATCTTCAGGTAACTATAATGTTTCTGGCTCTTACGCAGGTAATAACAATCAATCT
Source organism: Psychrosphaera sp. (assembly GCA_965221615.1). Classification (GTDB taxonomy): domain Bacteria; phylum Pseudomonadota; class Gammaproteobacteria; order Enterobacterales; family Alteromonadaceae; genus Psychrosphaera. The sequence goes on from OZ244904.1 coordinate 3,774,305, forward strand.
TCTGGTACAAGTGTTGGCTCAGCAAATTTATCGAATGCGACCAATGCAAGTGCGAGAGATACCAATGATGTAGTGGCAATCAATGAAGACATGACCAACGACATTTCAAGCTCGTCTTCATCAAGTCAAAGTCACAACGCAGTAGATATTAGCAACCGTGATCACTTAGCAAGACAAGATGTAACAGATGGCTTAGATGCTTCAACTGGCGATCTTAATAGCAATGGTGTAACGCTAAAACAAGGCGGCCCAGCTGACTATCGCAACCACGGCCCGGTTGAGTCTGTGGATATTGAGTTGAATACAATACAGCCTGTTGACGACAATGACACAGTATCTGCAATGCAAGTGTCGTCAGGTGGCATTGACGTACAACAAACTGACAAGCCTGAACCAATTGATAACATTTATGCGGATTATGGTAATCGTCGAGCAATACATAGCGAGCCAGTTAAAGGTGGTAATCCGGTACAAGGCGGTGGCAGCGTAGATGTTGTTAATCTTACGCCGGAGCCAGGCATTAAAGAGCCTCCATTAACTTTAGGTGCCGACGATGATCGCTTTGTAGTTGATAAGGTCGATGGTGTTGTTCAAGACCAAGGCGAAGCGATAGCAATTGATAGCGGCCCACAAGTAACAGTAACGGGTGGTTTTTACGAATTACCTGATGAAGAAAGAATTATTGCAGCGACTATTCGAAGTGATGATAGGGCAATTGAGATTTCCGATTCACTCAATATGGTAGAAGCTGTTGATGCGACAGGTGGCTTGTTAGCAGGCGCAGACAAATCTGATTTATACACTGGAGAGCCAGTTTCAAACATTGATCGCAGCATCAGCGCCCTATCAGGTGCAGATGTAAATGTTAATGGCATCTCGGCAGACAACCAAGCTCCAGGTCATGGTTACACAACAGAAACTCGCGAAGAGTACCTAACAGAGCAAGGTTTATTTAACTCACCAGAATACCTAGAAAGCATTGGTCACAACCCTGACGAAATCATTCGCGATATGGTGGATGAAGAGCAAGGTCGTCAACAATCAGTTGAACAGCAACGCACTGTAATGAGCCCTCCAGCCAAATCTGCTGACGGTTATGTTGCAAACCAATCTGGCATTGAGATGAGCGAAAACATCTTCATGAGTGAAGAGCAATATCGCGTATTAACAGAAGATATAGGCTTCAGCAGTGAGTTCATCGACAGCAGCATGCACGGCTTGTACGCCGCAGTAAGCCAAAATGATTTATTAGAAGATGGTGTAACTATTTCGGCACAAGGCACAGTAGACATCCGCGCTGACGGTGGCTTAAACCTTGGTACTGGTATTGTTGGTGGCGAAGGTGTGATCTTGCGTTCAGAGTCTGATCTAAACGTGCTAGACGGTGGTTTCTTTGACAGTGAAGAATTAATAGGTCTGGATTTTGGCGGCGATTTTGTTAACGACATGGATATTGAAAGTAACAATATCTGGATTAATGTTGGCGGCGACTTTACTAACAACGCCGACTTAACGGCAAATGATGCAATGTCACTGCACGCAGGAAATGACTTCTTAAATATGGGCGATGTTGTTAGCGGTGGCTACCTAGGCATAGAAGCTGGCAACGACATAGTTAACTACTCAGGCCTTTATGACGCAGGCTACATTGAAGGTGTAGACGTATACTTAAATGCGGGCAATGACATCATTAACCGCACCGAGTACGAGCAAATCACGGATATCACTGAAAGTGATAAACGCGGTGAAGATACTCGAACTTATACAATGGTGTCGCAAAGCGCAGAAATCGTAAGCCATAACAGCTTAACGATGGAAGCAGGCAACAACATTGACCTGCAAGGCACTTCATTAGCAGCGGCAACAGACATTAACCTATCAGCAGGCAACGATGTATTGCTAGGTGCAGTAGAGAAGAAATTCGGCCGAGAAGAATATTTCAAAGGCGGCTACGACATTTCAAGCAGCACTACCTACGACGTAACTACGCTAAGCGCAGGCAACAACATCAGCGTTATTGCGGGTAACAACTTAGAAAGTGAAGGCGCACAGTTTACTGCCAACAACAACGTTACTCTTGCTGCTGGTAATGAGTTGAACTTAGTTGGCGTAACAGAAAGTCACATCAGCCAAACTAAGAAAACGAAGAAGAGAACTTTCTCGAAAAAGGTCACTATCACTGAAAGCCAGCACGACACAGTACATGGTAGTTCAGTGACAGCGGGCAACAATATTTATATTAATGCAGTAGAAACTGAAAACGGCTTGATGGCGCAACAAACAGGCGATGTAAATATCATCGGCTCTGAATTGTTCGCTGCAAATGACGCAGTTATCTCTGGCAACGATGTAAACATTCAAGCGCAAACTTATGTGGATTATGAAAGTAAGTTTGTATCTAAGAAGAGCTTCGGTGGTCTTAAAAACAAAGCTAAATTTGATGCAGAGAAAACAGAGAAGCTAACAGGCTCAGAAATTACAACAGGTGGCAACTTAAGTATTGTTTCAGGTGATGATGTAACCGTTGTAGGCAGTGATTTACTCGCTGGTGGCAATGTTAATATCACTGCGTTTGATGAAGTAATTATCAGTGCAGGTGAAGAAACCTTGCAAGAAGAGCACATGAGAAAATCAGGTGGCTTCTTCTCAGGTGGTAGTGTGTTCTCAAGCTCTGAAAAAGTAAGCGGCACAATAAGCACTACAGCTGACTCTTCAACGGTAATGTCTGGCGGCAATATCCATATTGATTCGGGTAGCGCAGTTGTAGTTGGCTCAGACCTGATAGCAGATGGCAGCATTACTGCACAAACAGATATTGGTGACATCCAAGTATTAGCAGCTAAAGAAACAACTGAAAGCTACAGCAGTGAGCGTGAGCTAGAAGTTGGTTTTGGTGATGTATTGGACGTACTTGCTAAGCCAACGGATTTAGTTAAGCAAGAAGACGGCAGAATTAAATTCACCATAGCAAATGCAAGTTATGACAGCGTAGATACTTCAACAAGTGAAACTAACCACGTTGGCAGTAACCTAAGCGCAGGTGAAAACGTTAACTTGGTAAGTGTTGGCGATATTCTAATTGAAGGCAGTAACTTAGCTTCAGACAGCAACCTTGATAACAGTGGCGATATTAACCTAATTGCGGAAGGTAACGTTACAATCCAAGAAGCAGAGAATTCGTTCGATCAGACGACGGAAGAAGTTCACGGTAGCGCAGAGCTGAGTGTAACGGTACAGCACCAAGCGGTAGAAGTAGCGAACTCAGTAAAAGCACTAGATGATGCTAAAGATCAGCTGAAAACAGCAGAGCAAGATTACCGTAAATACCAAAAAGAAAGAGACCAGTTAGAAAGTACGTTAGCGCAGCTTGAACAAGACTACGAAAATGGCGTACCTGGTGTTGACTACCAAGATGTATTAGACACTCGTGCATTACTAGATGATGTTAAGAGTGATGAAGAATGGTACATAGCAGGTATTGCAACGGCTTCTGCAAATGTTGTTTCTAAATCAACACAACTTGCTCAGCAAACAGTTGCAGCTGCAAATAGTACTGCTACTTATGGCTTTAATGCAGGTCTACAACTGGATGTAAGTGCGGAGAAGACAACTTCTGATTACAGTGAAACAACGTCATTAGCGTCAACGCTTGTTGGCCAAAACATCAATATCCAAACGGGTAACCCGTTTGCAGATGATGACACGTCTACCACTATCCAAGGCAGTCATTTAGACGCTATTGGTGAAGTAAACATCAATACTGGCACATTAAACGTGCTTGCTAGTAAAGATACATCAGAAAGCAAGACTCAGACGGAAAGTGGCACATTAACCATTTCACAAACTGTATGGGGAGCAGCTGGTGGTCCGAGTGTTAATGCTAGCCTTAACAAGAGCGAGCAACAGGATCGTACTACCACATACAACAACAGCACAATTAACGCAGGTACGATTAATGTTGTAACCGATGGTGATACCAATATCTTAGGTGGCAACTTAAGTGCTGATAACAGCGTAAACATGCAAGTTGGTGGAGACTTAAATTTAGAGTCACAACAAAATCGCTATTCTGGTTCAAGTAAAGGTTTTGGTATAAGCGGTGGCTTTAGCTTTGGTGGTGACACTGATTACAACAAAGGCACAACGGCAGATAACAGCTACAACCGAATAGGCGATACAAGCCAAGGTGTAAGTAGCGCTAACGGTGGCTTAAATGCTAACAATAGCCGTTACTTCGAAAAAGAAACTGTGGTTAGTAGCATTACTTCAGGTGGTGATATCAACATTGATGTTGCAGGTAACACTAACTTAGTTGGTTCTGTTATCGCGACCTTAGATGAAGAAGGCAACGACTTAGGAAATGTAAACCTAACAACGAATACCTTAACTTACACTAACCTGACTGATACTAGTTATAGCCAAGACCAAAGCATTGGTATCACTGCCAATGTTGGTATATCGGACAAACAAAACACAGCCAATGTAGAAGAAAGTGATGCTGGTAATAGCCTAAACACGAGCACATTAACTTACAGTAATGAGTCGAGCTATAGCCGAGACAAAGCGTTGGCAACCATAGGTGGTGGCAACTTAACGGTAGGTGATGAAGAAAACTCAGACGAGCTAGTTTCACTAAACCGAGATACAGATAACACGACTAAATCTATTTTTGATGTTGACCGTCAGCAAGGCAATATTGACTTAACTGTTGACCATAGACTGCTCTCTGAAGAAGGAAGAGAGCAAATCAAAAAAGACTTTGTTGATAGTTATGAGTTTGGTGAAGACATTTATTCAGCAGCACAAACATTAAATGAAAGTGATGCACTAGCGCTAACTAATTTCTGGGAAGCTTTACATAACAATGTGCAAGCGACTGAGTTAAAGAATGACTTATTAAGAAACGAAGAAAACGCCCACATTTTAGAAGGGTTAAAGAGTGGTGATGGCGATGAGTATGCTGCAGCTATGCAAGAACTAGGTGCGCTTGCTCAAGATAAGTTTGGTATTGAGCTTGTCGACATACATTTATACGACGGTAATGCTACCGACAGCCTTGCACTTGGTAACAGTGCTATATCTGATGTTAAAGGTGCTGTTGTAACTGAAGAGGGACATGAAAATGCCGGTGAAATCTTCCTTGATGCAGGAGACGGAGCTAGTAAAACAGATTTAATCAATACATTAGGTCATGAAACAATTGAGGCTGTAACCTTCCAAAACGGTGACGCTAATGATGCATCGCAAGAGGCGCTAGCAAATGCGTTTGGTGATCAATTCTCTGAGCGAATCGACCAAGCAGCAGGTGGAGACTTAGATAGCACTGGCGGCAGTGATTTCCAAGACAGCTTGAGAAATAGTAATGCGGTAGCAGCTGGAACTAGACAATCAAACAATGTTGGTCTTGCTGATGTTGATTATCGACAGTTACAAACTGCAGAGATGCAAGCGATCAAAAATCAAGCTCCAAAGATGGCAGACAAGCTAGGTATTTCGGTTGAAGAAGCTGAAAAACGTATGGCTGTTGAATTAGTAAGAAGAGTAGATGAAAGTTGGAGTGAGTACTATGCAGATACTGCAGAAGACCCAGCTGCATTAACTTTCCTAGCTGAAGCGCTGGTTCCTATGGGAGATGAATACGCTGCTCAGTTTGTTGGTGATGTTCCTGTCGGTGATGGCCAAGAATACACTGCAGAAGAAGTTCAACAGTTGTTAGTTAATTATAAGGATACAAACAGCCAAGAGTTTGAGAACCGTACTTTATATGGTGAAGACTTAGTTAGTGATAGTTTTATTCCAACAGAACAACAAACTTTCTATACAAACAACCTTGGCGAAGAAGTTGAACTTTCAGACATGGGCGATACTCTGCTGGGTGCAGGAGCTGGCCTTGTTGACGTTGCTGGAGATGCTTTAGAAGGCGCTGTTGATTTAGCTGTTGGGTTAGTTACAGACACGGAAGGGACAACAGGTGAGATAGCAGCAGGCATTCATGAGGACTTAAAAGATCCTATTGGCTTTGTTGAAGATGCAATGGATGCTCACCAAGATAGCGAAATTAATGGTGCATTAGATAGGATGCAAGGCGATGCTTTTGGAGCTGCACGAAATGAAATGGCAGGTGATTTAACGTTAGCATTAGATACTGGACTTGTTCCTGTTGGCCGCTTACCTGATGTTACGCCTGATGGTGCAGGAGCAATCAGTATTGACACTTCTTCAGCTGTTAAGGGGTCTACGGAGTATGATATTCTTAATAATCCGGCGGCTCGAGAAGCAAATACAAAATATGAACTTGATAATGGAAATACTTTTACTACAAATAGTCAGGGTCAGGTCGAAGTATTAACATTTACACCGACGGATACAAAAATGCCTAGAGATTCTAGACAAACCCAGGCTGGTAAACAGGGGCGTGATACTGACGTAGGTGGTCATGCACAAGCATGTAGTCAAGGGGGAACCTGCGATGGCTACAATTTATTCCCTCAAGATAGTAATTTTAACAATTCAGCTTACAAGTCATTTTACGAAAATAAAATCAAGAAAGCGCTAGCTGATCCCAATCAAACCGTAGGACAAACTACTATAAAATTTAATAGGTTAGATCCTGCTTCGCCAAGACCTGATACGCTTTCAGTAACCTATACAATTAATGGTAAAGTAAAAACAGTTCATTTTGACAATGAACCTAAATCACCACCAAAGGAAGACTAAATGATAACTGAAGATTTTGAAATAGCTCAAAGAATATTCACACTGATTAGTGAAGGAATCATAGTTGAGTATGATTCTTTTGCTTTTACTGCAGAAATATTTCCAGACTACATTGAAACAGAGCTAGTGGTTTCTAAAGACGGACAAGAAGTAAGTGGGATTGAAGCGAACTTCAATAATGCAGTTTTGGTTCAGCTATTGAAAGAGTTTAAGAGTAATTTTGTAGAGAGAGGAGAAGACTGGGAATCATTTACTATGAGTTACAATGTAGGAGAGCAAGTTAAGACCCATTTTACGTATTCAGAATAAGAATAAAAATCAATGGGGTCAAATCAATGGGGTCAAATCAATGGGGTCAGAGTCGTTGATTTATGAGGTTATTGAGGGCTTTTTATTTTGACCTGACTACCTAGATTAAGCCTTCTAAATACTTCCTGTTTCTTGTTCAACGGTGAACGATCGACAAGTTACTTTCTTTTATAGAGAACAACGACTCTGACCCCATTGATCGGAAATTAACACTTTCTAAAATACGATTTGGTACGACATAATGAAAGACATACATCAATTGTTATCAAGTAAGATATTAGAGTTTCTTATTGCTAACGACGAAAAGGGAAGCATTGTTATCACGGAAAATGCAGCCGCTATAACAGAAGATTTAGTTAATACTATTCAGTCAGCATATAGTGGTGAAATATTCTCACCACAAGAGCTGTTTCTATTTAGCCAATTAGCGTATGAATGTTCAACTAACAAACAAGTTTTTCAAGGGGAGCTAAAATCAGTAACTGGCTACGACTCTGAACAACTTACTCAAGTAGCAAAGAAATTAAGAACTCTTTCAGGTGTTTGAACCCTTAATCAATGGTATTTAATAAATGGGGTCAGGTTGATACTCCCCTAAATAATCGGACACTAATCAATGGGGTCAGAGTCGTTGATTTATGAGTTTAGAGGACTTGGTTTATATTTGATTGACTATACTGGGATAGCGACAAACTGATGGATTAGTTTATGTTATGGCCAGATTACCTAGATTAAACCTTCCAAATATACCTCAGCATATTGTTCAGCGAGGTAACAATCGACAAATTACTTTTGTAGAAACAGATGATTATGTAGTTTATCTGGAAAAGCTAAAGCATTACGCGCGTGAATATGAGGTAAATATTCATGCGTATGTGTTGATGACAAATCATGTTCACTTGTTAGTTACGCCAACAACAGAGAATGGCGTTAGCAAGTTAATGCAATCTTTAGGGCGTTACTATGTACGCTATTTCAATCAAATCTATAAACGTACGGGTACGCTTTGGGAAGGAAGATATAAGTCCACCTTAGTTGATAGTGATAACTACTTTTTATTAGTTAGCCGTTATATAGAATTGAATCCAGTCAGGGCGAGTATGGTATTGCATCCAGCAGAATATACTTGGTCGAGTTACCAGCATAATGCAGTAGGTAAAAAGATAGGGCTTATTACAGAGCATGAGTTGTATCAGAGTTTGGGCTGTGATGAAGCAATGAGACAAGCGAGATACCGAGCATTGTTTGATGTAGAGATACCAGAAAAAACATTAGAAGAAATTAAGAGTGCAACGGACAAAATGTGGGTACTTGGCAATGAAAAATTCAAGCAGCAGATAGAAGAACTTTCAGGTCGAAGAGCAACGCCATTAGCGAAAGGCGGAGATAGAAGGTCAGAGGCTTTCTTGAAGAGGTTAAAGTAAAACAACGACTCTGACCCCATTGATCGCTGGCAGGTTTGAAGCTGAGATAATTGTTCCTGAAGGCGAGAAAATAAATATCGGAACCGTTGGTCAACAACCTCCTGATAGCTCAAATCCTAAATATAGAGGGGGAGCTGATCAAATTCTTCTGCCAAAAAATTGGTCATCAGATTGGGTAAAAACAGTTAGGGATGGAAAGACAGGTACTGTTTACACACTTGAAGAATTTAAAGCTGCATTTCCTGAACAGGTAACAAGGGGAAATTAATGGTGTTTTCTAAAAATGAAGAGGAACTGATAATTCGATTGTCTGATTTACTCAATGAATTATTAATTATATTAGAGCAAATAGGGGAAGATACGAATAAAAGTTATAGGTTTTTAAAGAAGGTAGGAAATATACTTAATTCTAAAGATCCTAAAGGTATGAGAAATGTGAAGCAACATTTAATGATGGACTTTAGAGTTATCGAAGATCGCCAGTTGGAGGGCAAAGGCTTAGATGAGATATTAGATAAGGTATATAGATGTGCCAGTGACAATAACATTTTTCATCATTAATCAATGAAAGATTAGAGTAAAAACATGAGTAAATATTATGATGAAGTTCCTTTGCCTATCCGCAGAATAAAAACAATCTATGGGGTCCAATCTATGGGGTCAGAGTCGTTGATTTACAAAAGATTTGGAACACTCTTCTAGAGATAATGAATGTTTATTAGTGGGATGTATTCCAAAGAAATATATTAAAGGTGGATCTTAATGCCTACATTAGAAGAGATAATGGGGAAAGAAGCGTACGATTTAATTTATACACATTTTGATAGTGATGGGAATAAAATCTCAGATCCTGATGAATATATCTATTGTGAAGATGAAGATATTGATAAAGAGAGAGTCAAAAAATTAAAAGCACTAATTGGCTCTGTTAATAACCATAAAACGCTTGGAGTGTCGATAGAAGCTGCAAAGTTATTAACGTCATGGGGGATTGAGGAAGGTATACACTTTATTGAAAAGAGTCTCGATGAACGAATTGAAAAATATGGAAACTTTAATCCTGATAGACTTTATGGATATGATGTTACCTATGAGCAATTCGAAGGTGCTGTTGATAATTATTATGCAAGACTTGCTGACAGAGGTGAGGCTGATAAAGCTTTTAAAAGAATCAAACCTATAATTACAAAGATAATCCAGCTATCAGCTGAAATACCTCATCGTCTTTTGAACTTATGTATGCAGATCAACTGTAAAAGATGGGAAGCTTACCAAGCTCCTTTGAAAACAACTTTTGAATCAATTCTCAAAAAGGAAGAACAAAGTCGAAATGACTATTGGAATATTATTGATTTAAAAGTTTTATTTTTAGAGTGGGATCCTAAGTATCTAAACGAACTTGAATCCCAATATGGAACTATTGAAGTCCCTGAGAATCGCTAAGTTCATTTCTTACTTTAATAAATAGTGAATATTTATGGTCATTAAACTCGGGGAACATTTCAGTTTAGAGTTAGAGTCAATTGACTCCCTTACTCCGGCGTTAGGGTTTAAAGTGAATCTGCTGTGTACGAGTAATAATCATGCTCTTGAGTATTCAAGTAAATCTGTGTGGCTAGAGAATAGTACTTGGTTATCATGGCTTGAAAGTATTGATGCTGAGGAAAAAGCTCAAATTGGAACCCACAGCTTTATGATTTGGATAGAAATGTAAATTTCAGTTTTTCGTCAGACGGCGAAGATATATACCTACATACAGATATAAAAATTGATAGTGTTGCAATGCCAAAGGCAAAACTTAATGTAACTTCTAAGTTATCAAAAGATGAGTACAGTTTAATGGTAGAGTCAGTAAGAGAATTCTCTCAAATATTTGTTAAATAACAACTCTAACGAACAGAAATATGCTGTATTTATTAGGCAAAGCAAAAAAACAAAAAGGAACGCAAACGGTATCAGTTCAAGTTCATTTGAATACTAAAAATGAACAAGCTCCAATCTGTTTTGTTGAAGGTGAGAGATTTGGTAGTGGTGGAGGCTGTTACAAACCTCAGCTTGTTTTAACCAATGATTACTTCAAAGAAATACTTTACTTGTGTGAGTTGGATTGGGTTTTAAGCTTTTGTGAAGAAGCTGAAAGTAGTGGCGCTTTGCTCGATACAACTGGAATTTTAGAAAGCTATTTGTATCGAAATGGCAAATCCGCATCAGCAATTAGCAGTTAATCTCAGTCCTTTATGGGTTTTAATTTAACGTTCTGCCCTTACTCCAAACTATCCCCACAGAACAACCCCTTTGACTATCTACTTACAAATTTACCTTCCATTTATTTAGCGCAGAATTCAGTAATTATAGAGGTGTTTTAAAACACGATAATTGCGACTCTTTAGCTCTTAGGTTACGAAGAGGCTCACTTTAATAGGGCCACAAGTTTTGAATATTCAGTAAGCAGGAGCATAGCAATGAGCATAAATGAAAAAAGTCTTCATATAGAACAATTACGTAGTATGCAATTTTCTAAAGATAACAAAGAGGTTTGGAATAGACTGGAAAAAATAATCAGTAGTTATGCAGAAGACATCTCTCAAGCAGGTGGTTCTGATGATACTAAGACGGGCTGTGCTAGCTGGTGGGAAAGCTGTTGTGATTTATTGGCTAACCAACAGGTATCTATTAAGCATATTCAATATGATGGCGACGACGAATATATTGAGCTGCGTAATGCTGGCCCTATGATTATTGACTTAAGCGGTTGGCGTATTAATGCTGGCAACGTTGGCCAAGACATGGTTTTCCCTGATGGCAGTGTTTTTTATCCGCAACAAACAGTGCGTGTTTACACAGAAGATAAAGGCGACTTTAGCTTTAATCGCTCTGAGGCTATTTGGAATAATAAAGGCGATGTAGGCTTTCTTTACGATAAGGAAGGTTCACTTGTGTGTTCTTATCGATATGGTAATAAATGCCATGATTGTGCTGTGATTTCAGATGTTTTCTATGATGGTAAAGAAAAGCGCAGTGAAGGTGATGAATTTGTTGAGATTGTCAATGTAAGCGATAGTTGGATTGGGATTGCTAGTTGGTCATTAAAGGCTAATTCGGGACAAACTTTTACTTTTCCACAAGGCTCTAAACTTCATCCTCATCAAAAAATACGAGTTTATACAAACCGCATTGATGCTGAAACTGGCGGTTATTCATTTAATAGTCACAAAGCTATTTGGAATAACAAGGGCGATACAGCTCGTCTTATAGATAACAATCAAAAAGAAGTTTCTATTTACAGTTATTAAATAAGCAGGAATAAAAGGGCTTTGGTTGAAATTAATAACCTAGCCCTTTGCTTTTTTCTCTAACCTTTTAGCGCTTAGCGCGATGAATAAACTCAATACGATTACCACTTGGCTCGCGGATCATCATGTGTTTTGTTGGACCTTTGCCTAGGTTTTCAGGAGCAAATTCTATTTCAATCCCTTCCACTTGAGTCAATGTTTTATGCAAAGCGTTTAGCTTTTCTAAGCTTTCAACTTGAAACGCCAAGTGGTGCAAGCCAACGTTAGTTTTGCGGTTAAATGGCGTTGCCTGCTTGCCATTCGTTGTTTGCCATAAGGTAATGGTAATCGAATCATTGTTAAGGAAGTAAGCAGGATAAGAGCTGTCTTTGCCTAATACTTTAAAACCCAAGGTATTGCTGAAAAAAGTTTTAGATGCTTCTAAATCGGAAACTGCTAAACCAACATGGTCAACACCACCAATAGGACTTTCTTTGGTTTCTGAGTGAGCAAAGGCAGAGTTAATGCCGGCAATAAGTAAAAAAGCGATGCTAAATAATTGAATTTTCATGTGAGCTCCTATGTTAGTTCCTGTGTTTTGTTAGCTAGTGACTACTAAGAGTAGTGCTTAAACAGAACGAACAACAATGACTCTGCTTTCAGCTTTGAGATTAGCTGCAGCTTTTGGCTGATAAATGGGGTTAGGTTGGAACTTGTTCCACCTGCTTTTAGTTAAAAGCCAAATTATCATTCCACTCTTTCACTGGTATAAATCTCATGCCCTTTAAGTTAGCGGACTCGATTTTATCTACCACGCTTTGGTGAAAAAGTTTAATCGTGCTGTATTCGTATAGCTCGAAGACAAGGCGTTCTTGCTCGGGAGTGTTTGATAGTTTTTCGCTATCTAGCGTGAAGCTTCTAAGATCAAATATATCGCCATCGTCTAAATCAACATCCGAGTTATCTGTGTCCAAACATTGAATAGAAGAATAGATATTAAGCAGGTGATAATTGAGTTTTAGTTCTTCTACTACATTCCCTTTTGTGCCCTTTAAAAATTGAATTCCGTGAATGTTTAATGGTTCTAGCAGATTCACAAATGCTTCTGACACTACAGGGGCGGAAGCTTCCGTGTGAAAATCAACATATTGCGGGTTTTTAGGTATAGGCGTGGCCAAATATAACATCAAGCTATAATCGCCAGAGATAGCTTCGCCGTAAACGTCAGGCGTTAAGTAAACACCTATCATGGGATAGTTACTATTGTTCTCTGGTTCTAGAACATAGTATTCGTTGTTTAAATCATCCATTTTTAAGTTTCCCTTGGAATAAGTAGGTGGGTGTCTTTGTTAATGATTGGTTAATGCCATCAAAGGTTCAATTACCAAATCAACGACTCTGACCCCATTGATTAATAACCCTGCGGATTGGCAGATTGCCAGCGCCAAGTGTCTTCCATCATTTGCTGTAAGCTACGTTTAGCTTGCCAGTTTAATTCTTTGTCTGCTTTGTCTGCGTTAGCCCAAAATGCAGGTAAATCCCCTGCTCTTCTTGGTGCAACTTGATATGGAATGGTTACCTTAGTTGCTTGCTCGAATGCTCGAACTATGGCGAAAACAGAGGTGGGTGTCCCTGTTCCAAGGTTGAAGCTTTCTACGCCTTTGAAATCTTGATTTTGTTCTAGCCAATTTAGCGCTGCTACGTGGCCTTCGGCTAAATCCATTACGTGCAAATAGTCGCGCTCGCATGTGCCATCTTCAGTAGCATAGTCATCGCCAAACACGCTTAGTTCAGCTCTTTTTCCTACAGCAACTTGTGCGACAAAAGGCAGCAGGTTATTTGGAATACCTTTTGGGTCTTCCCCTATTTGACCGCTTTCATGTGCGCCAATTGGGTTGAAGTATCTTAGTGATACTCCTCGGAATGAAGAATTCGCTGCCGCGGTATCTGCCAGCATACGCTCAACCATTACTTTGCTTGCGCCGTATGGGCTTGATGGCGTGCCTAACTTCATATCTTCCACGTAAGGAATTGGGTTTTCTTCGCCGTACACAGTAGCTGAAGAACTGAAGATAAAGTTGAACACTTGATGTTTTGCCATGGCTTGCAGCAAACACAAGGTGCCGTGGACATTGTTTTGATAGTACTCAAGCGGGATTTGGCTCGACTCGCCCACTGCTTTTAATGCGGCAAAATGGATAACGGAATCAAAGTTGTGTTCGGCAAATAGTGAATCTAACAGGTGGGTGTCTCTGATATCGCCCTGGCTGAAGGTTAATTCTTTTTCTGCTAGCAGTTGAACGCGTTTAATTGCTTCTTCCGATGAGTTACTAAGGTTGTCTAACACAACCACTTCATGACCTTGTTGTAACAAACACAGTGCTGTGTGAGAGCCGATATACCCAGCTCCGCCTGTAACTAAAACCTTCACCTACTTACTCCCTAAATGCGCCCGCAGATGGCGAACAAATATAAATATCTGCGGTGAGTCCAAATTTGATGGGATATTGTAGATTAACTTGTGCAAAAACATCATCTACTTTTTCTTTTGGCACTAAAGCAACCACACAGCCACCAAAACCGCCGCCCGTCATGCGAACACCGCCTTTGTCTTTTATTACTGAATCAACAATGCTAACTAAGCCATCTAGCTCTTTTGTGCTGACTGCAAAATCATCTTTAAGTGATTGGTGTGAATCTCTCATTAGCTGGCTTAACTTGGTTATATCGTTGTTCCGCATAGCGACCAGGGCTTGTTCGGTTCGGATGTTTTCAGTTATTACGTGGCGAGCTCTTTGATATTGCAGCTCTCCTAATTGTGGTGTTTTTGAGTCTAGTTCTTGAAGCGATACATCGCGTAGAGCTGGTTTGTTGAATATGGATGCTACTTTTTCACATTGCGTTCGGCGGGTGTTGTATTCGCTGTCTACCAATCCTCGTTTCACATTAGAGTTGATAATGACGACTTCTAAACCTTTAGGAATTGGCGAGTCTTGGAAAGTTAGGCTTCGGCAATCAAGTAACATGGCGTGACCAGTTTTGCCCATAGACGAAATCAATTGATCCATAATGCCGCAGTTACAACCAACGAAGTTGTTTTCTGCCGATTGACCCATCAATGCTGCTTTTACGCCATCCAGAGGTAATTCGTTCAATTGAGCAAACGTTTTTAATACTGCAATTTCTAAGCTTGCAGATGAGCTTAAACCTGCTCCTTGCGGAACATCACCTGCAACAACTAAGTCTGCGCCTTTGATATCAGGGAATTCGATCATCAATGCTTGCAGCGTGCCTGCGATGTAGTTAACCCACATTTTTTCGGTATCAAATAGGATTGAATCTAAATCGAAGATCACAGCTTCAGAGTCACAATCTAACGCTAATACTCTTACCTTTCGGTCATCTCTAATCGATGCAGCTATATCCGTTCCTAAATTAATGGCAGTCGGAAGTACGAAACCATCGTTGTAGTCAGTGTGATCACCGATTAGGTTCACTCTGCCTGGCGCATGGCAAATTTTTTGCGGTGGGTGTCCGTAGTATTGTTCGAACTGCTGTTGAACTTTTTGTTTGCAATACATCACCTAGTTCCTTGCCTTGTAATGGAGCTTTTGTAATGGGTGTCTGGCAAAGCTTTAAGCTGCTGTGCCGCTTGTTCAGCGGTTAAGTCTCGTTGTGTTTCAGCCATCATTTCGTAACCCACCATAAATTTGCGTACGCTAGCACTGCGCAGCAATGGTGGGAAAAAGCTTGCATGCAAAGTCCATTCTGGATGTTCTCGATCATCATAAGGTGCGCCGTGCCAGCCCATGGAATACGGGAATGAACAATCGAATAAGTTGTCGTATTTGACGGTTATTTGTTTGAGGATATCGGCTAAAGATACTTGTTGCTCTGGTAACAGTTCAATCATGCGCTGCACTGGAAACTTAGGTAATAGCAGAGTTTCAAATGGCCATGCGGCCCAATAGGGAACCACAACTAGCCAATCTGAGTTTTCGACTACAACGCGTTCTTGCATTTCGGCTTCACGCCTAGCGTAGTCGGCCAATAAGTTAGTTCCTTGTTCTTTGAAATATTGACCTTGAGCGTCGTGTTTTTTTGAAACTAAAGTGGGCAATTGTTGTTGCGCCCAAATTTGTCCGTGTGGGTGAGGGTTGGAGCAACCCATAGCCGTCCCTTTATTTTCAAATATCTGTATCCAGTTATAACTTTTGCCTAACTCTTCACATTGAGATTGCCAAGTTTTCACCACTTCAGTTATCTCTGCTAGTGACAATTCAGGTAAGGTTTTACTGTGGTCAGGTGAGAAACAAATCACGCGACTTTCACCTTGTTCCACAGCAAACCTAAAAAGCGGATCGCCAGAGCTTACGATTGGCGTATCTTGTCTTAGCGCAGCAAAATCATTAGTAAATACAAAGGTTTTGTCATAGCTCTGATTCACTTCGCCATTGATACGAGTATTGCCTGAGCACAGATAGCAATTTTTATCGTATGCGGGTTTAGTTTCTTCATCTAAAGCTTCAATTTGACCTTGCCAAGGCCGTTTTCCTCGGTGTGGAGAAACCAATACCCACTCGTTTGTTAGCGGGTTGTAACGGCGATGTGGATGCTCTGTTGGATCAAATATGTCAGCCATAATGTGCTTCTTTATGAGTAAAGTTTAGCTTTGCTAAATTGAATATTGTATACAAGGTTAATCGTTTACATATTATCCTTCAAGACAAAATACTTTTATTAATATCTCGCTAAAATATACCGTTTTTGCTTGGATCTGTTTTAATGTAACCGTTTACACTATGGAGTGAATTTTATGGCAACAATAAAAGACGTGGCACGAGAAGCAGGAGTGTCTACGGCAACCGTCTCTAGAGTCATAAATAAAGAACCCAAAGTTGGCGACAAAACTCGTAAATACGTAAAAGAAGTCATGGATAGGCTTGGTTATACACCAGACGCTAATGCTAGAGCTCTAGTAAAACAAAAGTCTTCAACCCTTGGCGTTATTATTCCTGATATTACCGACCCATTTTTTGCTTTGTTAGCAAATGGCGTTGAGCAAGTGGCTCGTAAAATCAATATGCAGCTGTTGCTAAGTACTGGCGGCATGACCGAAGAGTCTGAGCTTGAGGCTATTCAATTGTTAATAGAGCAACGTTGCGAAGCAATAGTATTCCACAGCAAAATGCTTCCGGATGAAGACTTGTGTCGGTTGAGTAAACGAATTCCTGGTCTGATTTTAATTGATCGTTATATTGAAGAAATCGCTGACAAATGCGTGTGGCTAGACAATATTGAGGGTGGCAAAGTTGCAGCCCGACATCTGTTATCGTTAGAACATGAAGCACTGGCAATTATTAACAGTAATTACCATATTGATGATCCCAAGTTGCGTTTAACTGGCTTTGAACAAATGCTTGAAGCGAGTCATTTAAAATTAAAGGATCAGCTTAATGTGAGCAATGAACCAACTTTGCAAGGTGGTGAGTTAGCTGCACAAGCGCTGTTAGCGCAAGATGAAAAGTTCACGGCGGTTTTTGCTTATAACGACGCTATGGCGATTGGTGCAATTTCAGTGTTTGAAGACAACGGATACAAGGTACCAAACGATATTTCGGTGATAGGTTTTGATGACGTGTTATTGTCAAAATATTCAAGGCCGAAATTGACAACATTGAAATATCCGATCAATGAAATGGCAAACCACGCAGCGAAATTGGCTTTAGCTTATAGCGCAAAACAAGACTTACCAAAGTTGGAATTAAAATACACTCCACACTTGGTGAAAAGAGAATCGACAATTAGTAGGGATTTTAATTAGCCTGAGCAGTTAAATGGCCCACCCAGCAGGAGTCGAACCTGCGGCCTCACCCTCCGGAGGGGTGCGCTCTATCCAGCTGAGCTATGGGTGGGAAAAGCAAACTGATAATACTTGGATTAGGATTTAAGGTCTAGCAATCGCTTTCAGTCTGCTTAGATTTCAATCAAATGCAGTTTAGGGTTGCATTTTTTACTCACTAATCTACTATCACCTGCGGCTAACACTAGATTATTCAGTGTTTAAAATTTTAATAATAATTGAGCTATTGAATTGAGTATTTCGGTAGTTTCGTTGATATAATTAATTAACTACGCAGAAAACGGAGACGAGCAATGTCGTTAATGACTGTAGATGAAGTGGCTGAGTTTTTAGGTGTGAAAGATGTTCGTGTTGTACGTCTAGAAAGAGAACATCTATTAAATGCCGCGGAAAAAGACGATGAAGGTAATCCGCTATTTAGCAAAGACGACGTGATCAAATACAAAGAGATTGCTGAGCGTTTAGGCGGTATCTAATTATTGAAAAGGCTAACCTGAGGGTTAGCCTTTTTGCTATTTAACATTAATGCACTTTGTTTGGTTAAAGTGTGCTTTGCCTTGTTCGATATTATTGCTTACGCATAGCAATATGCGGAATACCATCTTCCAGATACATTTCTGAAATTTGTTCAAACCCTAAGTTTTGATAAAACCCTTTTAAATGTTCTTGTGCCGAAATATGGCAACTTGTACTTGGCCACAAGCTATCAACTTGTTCTATAGCTAAGTTCATCAGCTGATAACCTAACTTTCGACCTCTGGCTGCGTCGCTCACTATTACTCTACCAATCGCAGATTCACCTTCATAAACTAAATTTGGCGGCAGCAAACGGCAATAACTAAGCATTTGGCCCTGCTCATAACAAAAAACATGTCGAACTTCAGGATGTTTATCTAGTGAATCTAAATCTGGATAGAAGCATTCTTGCTCTACGACAAATACGTCGATTCTTAATTTAAGAAAGTCATACAGCTCATCAGGCGTTAGCTGAGAAAACGTTTTTACTTGCCAGTTCATGGTTTTAACGTGATTACTTGTTTGTCTCTGAGGTGTGGAATAATTTACAGTTATTATCGCTTTTTGCCAGTAAATTCGCCGCAGATAGCTTGGCATTTGGCGACTTGCGAGCTATTCTGCTCACATTGTCTGTAAAAGCCCTACTTTCATGACTCAATCACTTTTTAAATTCTTGTTTTTATTCTTATTTACTTCCTTGTCTTTGGTTGCAGCCGAAGCACCTCAAGAGCTTGAGTGGGAAGATTTGGTTCCTCAAGGTTTTAGCGCGCCAACACTCGACATTGAGCATATAGGCCAAGCTATGGCAGGCCCGCAAACAATTAATGCACCTGTGGTTAAAGAACTCGATGGAAAGCTAGTCAAAATTCCTGGTTTTGTCGTACCTTTAGAAGGGGATGATGATGTGGTTACTGAGTTTTTACTTGTGCCGTATTTTGGCGCTTGTGTGCATGTTCCTCCGCCGCCATCTAACCAGCTGATTTACGTAAACATGCCAAAAGGCGCGCCTGTTGAAGCTATGTATGACCCTATTTATGTAATTGGGGTGATAAAAACGGACTCTTGGAAAGGGGATTTAGCACAGGTTGGGTATTCTATGGAAGGTAAGGATATCGCCAGTTACGACGACTTTTAGAAAAATCTAATATACTAAAAATAAATAGAAGTAGATCAATAAAACCAATAACAAATCCGACTACTATTTATTCTAGAGACAACAACGCCATTTAAGCGAAATTAAACATGAACGATAGAATAGATGTAAAAAACATCCCAACGGATGTCAAAGTCCACAAGCCTGAACCTAGTGATACTTTGGACTACAATCTACAAAGCCGTATTTACGTGAGAGCTGTAAAAGGTGTACACCAAGCTCTGCGTCGTAACATGGGCTTTGTTTCCTTACTGGTTTTTGCTCTTATCCCTTGGATCCCATATGGCGATAGGCAAGCTGTATTGTTCGATATTGCTAACCAGCAATTTAATATTTTTGGTTTGACGCTGTGGCCGCAAGATTTAACCTTATTTGCCACTATTTTAATTATTTCGGCGTATGCTCTGTTCTTTGTAACTACCTTCTACGGTCGAGTTTGGTGTGGCTACATGTGTCCGCAAACCGTATGGACCTTCATGTATATTTGGTTTGAAGAAAAAATAGAAGGCTCTGCGAATAAGCGTAAGAAACTCGACTCTATGCCTATCAGTTTCGAGAAGATATGGAAAAAGGGCTTGAAGCATACTTCTTGGGCCTTGGTCGCTATATTAACTTCGCTGACCTTTATGGCTTATTTTGTGCCAGCAAAAGAAGTGTTTATTGACTTCTTTACTCTGCAAACATCAACTGCAATTACAATTTGGACCTTATTTTTTGCTGTTTGTACTTACTTAAATGCAGGTTGGATGCGTGAAGTGATGTGTTTACACATGTGCCCATATTCTCGTTTCCAATCGTCAATGTTTGATAAAGATACTTTCACTGTTACTTACGATTTTAAACGCGGCGAAGCTCGTGGTCCTCGCTCACGTAAGAAAGATCCAAAAGAGTTAGGTTTAGGCGATTGTATTGATTGTAATCTGTGTGTTCAGGTCTGTCCTACTGGTATCGATATTCGAAATGGTTTGCAATATGAGTGCATCAATTGCGGTGCTTGTATTGATGCCTGTGACGAAACCATGGAGAAGATGAACTATGAGAAAGGCCTTATCTCTTACACTACTGAGCACAGTTTAGAAGGCAAACCAACTAAGGTTATTCGTCCTAAGCTATATGGCTACTTAGCGGTTATCACTATTATTTTCGTTGGTTTTATTTATCAGTTAACTTCACGTATTCCATTGGAATTAAATATTGAGCGTGACCGTAATGCGCTATACCGCGAAAACAATGAAGGTATGATTGAAAATACCTTTACCCTACAGATCTTAAACAAGAGTCAGCAAGATAATTCATATGTTGTTGATATAGAAGGTCTGAAAGATTACCAGTACTATGGTAAACAAGAATTCACAGTAAAAGCGGGTGAGGTTTACCAAACTCCGATTAGTGTTGCTGTTGACCCATATGATTTAACTAAACCAGTTACTGATATGGTTATCACAGTAACGTCTAAGGATGGAGAAACTAAGGTTTACGAAGAGACCCGCTTCTTTAAAGGACGTTAATGTCAAATTTTGATTTTTCAGAACTTGGCCCGGACCTGATTTTAGATGCCATCGAAAGTGTTGGCATCTACCCAGAGTCTGGGCTTTTGCCGTTAAATAGCTACGAAAACCGCGTTTATCAGTTCAAAGCTGACAATGGTTTGCGTTATGTGGCTAAATTCTACCGACCTGAGCGTTGGAGTAATCAACAAATCATTGAAGAACATGATTTTGCTTTTGAACTAGCAGGCGCAGAGATACCTGTTATTGCTCCATGCCAAATCGAGCAAAAGTCGTTATTTGATTTTAATGGCTATCGCTTTTGCCTATTCCCTAGTGTAGGTGGCCGTATGTTTGAGTTGGATAATTTAGACCAGCTTGAATGGCTTGGCAGGCTATTGGGCAGACTGCATAAAGTTAGTCACACTAAGCAATTTCAACACAGAGACAGCGTTAATTTTGAGCAAGAGGCACTGAGTTCAAGAGAACAGCTGTTTAATACTGAGTTATTGCCTGATTACTTGAGAAACACCTTCTTTAATGATTTAGATTTGTTGATTGATGAAACACTAAAGCAAGCACAGCAATGTTCTTTCGATAGTATTCAGCTTCATGGTGACTGCCATGCTGGTAATATTTTATGGCAACAAGATGGCGATAAATCAGAAGCATTATTGGTCGACTTAGATGATTGTATCAACGGTCCAGCCGTACAAGATATCTGGATGATGCTAAGTGGAGATAAACAAACCAAATTAATGCAATTGGATACACTTGTTTGTGCTTATGAAGAATTTCATGAATTTGACCATGGCCAACTAAAGCTTATTGAACCATTAAGAGCTAGAAGAATGCTCAATTATATGGCTTGGATAGCAAAACGCTGGCAAGATCCTGCTTTCCCAAGGAACTTTTCGTGGTTTGCAACAGACAAATACTGGGAACAACAAGTACTAGCAATAAAAGAACAATTGGCTGCTTTGCAAGAACCTGAGTTGAAGTTACAACCATAAACGTTCAACTAGTGTTGTAAACTTGCGCGTCAGGATCAATAATCCGTGTTAGTAAATTATATGTGTATACAAGCATCCTAAGGATAAAAACAACTATGAAAAAGCTATTAGGTTTATTCGCAGCTTTAGTATTTACAGCGGGCAGCTTTGCCGTTGAACTAGAGGAAGGCGTTCATTACGAAGTAATCGACAAAAAGTCATCAGGTACAGTTAAGCCAGAAATTAAAGAATTCTTCTCTTACTATTGCCCTCACTGTAAAACATTTGAACCATTAGCTAAGAAGCTAAAAGCTGGTGCAGAAAAAGAAGGTTATAAGTTTGTTAAGAGCCACGTAGACTTTATGCGTCAAGCTGGCCCAGATATCCAGTTTATGCTGACAAAAGCACTAGTTGCATCAGAAAAGCTAAATGTTCCACAAGTGAACGATGCAATTTTTAATTACATTCAAACGCAAAGAGCTATTTTTACAGAAGAGAAAGACGTACGTAACTTATTCGTTTTAAATGGCGTTGATGGTGAGAAGTTCGACAAAGTATTCAATAGCTTTGCAGTGACAGCAGCAGCTAAGAAAATGAAGAAAGAGCAAGACGAATTATCACGTAAGCGTGTATTAACAGGCGTTCCTACGTTTATCGTTAATGGTAAGTACAAACTACTTACTACAGGCTTCAAAGCAGGCTCTTACGGCGAACTATTTAGCCAAATGGAAGAAGCGGCTGTTGAGTTAGCGACAAAGAAATAATTGGCTGACTTTTTAAATTCAATAAAAAACTCACTGTCACAATCTTTACCAAAAAGATTAGCTGCCGGTGAGTTTTTTGTTTATCTCCACCACTATGATCTACAACTTAACTATCAATTAAAAATTAGCTCTCGCCGTAAAACTTTAGCTTTAGAGTTAAGTCGTGGCAAGGTAACTGTCAGAGCTCCTCACTGGCTGCGTCAGGAGGACATAGAGAGCTTTATCTTAGCAAAGCAAGATTGGTTGATGGATAAGTTACAAAATCAGCAAGAACAGCCTCAACCATGCCAATATCAAGATGGTGAACAAATTCTTATTCTCGGCCGCCGGTTTACCTTAAAGCTGATAACTTCTCGACAATTCTTTATACAGCTAGAGCAAGAAAGTGCTCTGCTAACTATGTATATACCTAAGCGCGTTAAAGATAGAGCTAAATACGTTAAAGCAAAGCTGAAAGCTTTTTACATGGAACAGGCGGAGCTACATGTTCCCAAACGTTTAGCTGAGCTGCAGAGGCAAACAGGACTCGTTGCTAATAAGTTAGAGCTTAAGTTCTTCAAATTACGTTGGGGTTGCTGCTATAGCTCAGGTTTAATAAAGATTAACCCTATGTTGATGGGAGCGCCTGAGTGGGCAATAGATTGTGTGATCATCCATGAGTTATGTCACTTAAAGCATATGAACCATTCTAGGGCTTTTTGGCAATTGAATAAGCAGTTTTGTTGTCATTGTGCAGAAACTAAAAAATGGCTAAAGCAACACGGCACTAGTTTGCATTTTGAGTAGGCTCCTATCCTAGTTATTCCTGTGTTATTTAAGTGAAAAATTTTCATCTGTGTAATCCTTCATTGTGAATTAATATGTTTTTAAAATTTCGCTTGGAAGTAAGTTTAGATGGAAATGTCGATTCAAATTGATGATCTTAGTGATGGTAAAGTAGAAGCTTTATTGGCAAGTCACTTAGCTGATATGCACAAATATTCTCCTGTCGATAGCATTCATGCACTTGATAGACAAAGTATGAGAAAGCCTAACACTACTTTTTGGTCTGTTAGAGTATCTGATGAGGTGATGGGGTGCGGAGCTCTGCAACAGTTAGATTCTGAAAGCGCAGAACTCAAATCGATGAAAACAAATATCAAATTTTTGAGAATGGGCGTTGCAGATACTCTATTAAGAGAGATATTAGCTGTTGCTAAGCAACTTGGTTTTGCAAAACTTTATCTAGAAACTGGCACTCACGAAGCATTTTTACCTGCAATTAAGTTGTATCAAAAGTATGGATTTATAGAGTGTGAGCCATTTGGCGAATACAAGTTAGACCCTTATAGCTGTTTTTTCTCGAAAGTATTGTGAGCTATATCTAGGAACTGCTGATCTTTGTTGAAGGTTTTTGCTGCAGTAAGTTTGGCTAAGTAGCAGATGACTTCTAAAGGCGTCGGTTATTTCGGGTTTATTTGATAAAAAGCGCTTGGAATTGAACAAAATTTGCAAACCAAAGAGCAACAGCTTCTAGGCTAATTTTTCTTATTCTCCCATTTTTTTAAGGGCTTTGAGAGGCAGATTGTTTATGCGATTAAGTAATAGATAAACACTAGAACAAGGATTAAGTTTATAGAGTTAAAGTCCTAGTTTTGGACTCTAAGCGACAGCTGTGAAGAAGTTTTGTGATTGTTGATACGATGAAGCGTAACGTTGGGATACCACTTGAGCTGTTCTTTCATCGTCTTCTGATCTTATATTCCTCGCCAAATTAGCTTCCGCTGGATATTGAGGGCTTTGTTGCTCAGAGTTGTTGTCGTTAGAAGCTGAGTCATTAGCTGAAGTAGCTAAGTCGGTAACTGAGTTTTCTTCTTCCTGATTTTCAGTGCCATTGTTTGTTGCTTCTACTTGTTCTGAGTCTTCTGACTCTTCAGCTTGTTGAACGCTCGATTTTTCAGAAACTAACTCTGCTCTTGCTTCTGCAAGGTTTCTTGATGCTTCTGCAGCAACTTTTCTATCTTGAGACGAAGGCTCTGCTGGTGCTAAAGCCGCTGCTCTAACGGTTTGCATTTTACGAATAGTAGCTTCTGGATCATTGGTTTTAGAAACATCAATAGATACTTCACCACCAACGGCGTACTTTTTACCATCAGGACCAGTTTGATATTCATAGCTCGGAGAGCCAGCAAGCGAGCCGCCTACTGCAGCATGGGCTTGTTCATGCGCACGTACTTCCCTATCTCTACTCTTAAGTTGATCAACAACTCGTTGATCTTGAGTTTCCTGCTGCTTTTCTTCGGCGGCTTCTTGTCGCTCTGCTTGCTCTTGTTGTTCGGTTTGTTCATCTTCACTTGAAGATTGTTCACCGCTAGCGTTTTGTTGATCTGTGGTTTGCTCATCAGATTGTTGTTCATCTTCAGAAATAATTTGGTTGTTCTGGTTATTGTTGTTACGAATATCTTCGTATGTACCAGGGTCTTCATTATTGTTGACCGATGAACGTGCTTCTTGCTCGCGGGACTTTTGTGGGGCATAAGGTTCAACTTGAACTGTTGCTGGGACCGCCTCTTTATTGGCATTAGCGTTCGCTAAAGCCTCAGTTGTAGGCGCAGACGCGTTTACAACTACTTGAGGGATCTGTGGAGCAATGTTCATTGACATATAAAGTTTAAACCTTGGTGTCTATTAATGTGCCGATCATTTCATCGGCGGTTTTAATTACTTTTGTGTTCGCTTTTGCTAAGTATTCATTTACCACTAAATTAACTGCTTCAGCTTCCAGCGAAGGGTCAGGGCGTTGTTGCTCACTGACATCAGGCTGCGCAGCTTGAGTTTGCTCTGGCGCAACATTTTCCTGTTCAGTGTTTAATCGGCTAATTTCAAATGCTGACTCGGCAACGCCTTGCTCTGCTCTTTGAATGCCAGTTAAACCAGATTGAACCGCTGAAGGAATTGATGAATTAATTTGCATAACTTCCCCCAATTTAAATTTACCTACTACCGTGTTTAATTATTAATCAAAAACGGTCATTTTGAAAGAATTAATTTTAGCCAATCTTTGAATTGTTCAGGATGAGAAATAAAAGGTGCGTGTGAGGCTTTTTCTAATACTTGTATTTCAAGGTTTTTATTGAGGTTTTGTATGTCTTGTATTGCTTTAAAAGGCACTAAAGAATCCAGCTTGCCGAATAAGGCAAAAGTAGGACAAGCTAATTGTTTCCAGTCTTCTCTCAAGTCATCTACTTCTAGTATTTTTAATCCTTTAGATAAAGCGGATAAATTTGGTTCAGGTGCAGAGGTAACGAGCTTCTTTAATTGCTTAATATCTTCTCTTGCTGTCTTTGAGCCCATAGCTTGTATTGCTAAAAAGCGCTCAACCGTTAATTTGTGATCTTCGAGCAGTTGTTCAGCGAACATAGTTAATACTTCTGGCTTAATACCATGCCAATCTTGTTCAGCCATAAACTTAGGTGTAGAGCCTACAATACTAAGTTGTGCAACTTTCTCTGGATATTTAATAGCAAATTTTTGCCCGACTAAGCCTCCCAACGACCAGCCAACAATGATTACAGAAGTGTGATTTTCCACTTGTTTGTAAAGCCAATCGGCGAGGTCATCGAGTTGATAATCGCCTTCATAGTTATTGTTGTCACCATAACCAGGTAAGTCTAGCGCTATCATTCTTTTTGCTATTTGCTCTGGCAATTGCTCAATAGTTGGTTGCCAAATTGTCTTATTCATTCCCCAACCGTGTAGAAGGATGATTGGTGTTTCAGCGTTTGTTTGACTATTACTATATTGGGTACACATGGAATTGAATAAGTTAGCTATGAATAAATGGAATTTTAAACAAGCCCTTGGTCAGACACAAAGGCTTTTTACAAGGCTGTACCAGTGGCCAAAGCTAAAAAACACTTGCGTATTGTGCAGTTACCCAACCGAAAATTTAGCTAATTTGTTGTGCTTTGTTTGCTCGCAAGACCTAGATAGGTTTGAGTTAGGCTATGATTATTTACGACAAAACCCTAAAGGTTCAGCACAAGTGCAGCACTCAAACTTGGCTGGCTTGGCTTTTGTCAGCGAATATGTGTGGCCCTTCAATCAATTCATTCCTAGCCTGAAATTTTATCAGGGGATTATCCACTCTAAGTGGTTTGGACAAATGTTAGATCAACAAGTGCGCCATCAGTTGTGGCCTAGATTTGATGTTGTGATTCCTTTGCCTTTACATGCTCTAAGAGAATTCAAACGAGGTTATAACCAAGCTTATTTAATTGCTTCACATATGGGATCTTATCGCAGCAAAATTGATTTAACTCTACTAAAACGAACTAAAAGAACTAAACCGCAATCAGAGCTTAATAAAAAGCAGCGCAAATCTAATATGAAAGATGCGTTTGTTTGTAGCGAAAGGGTGAAAGGAAAATATGTACTTTTAGTCGATGATGTAGTGACAACAGGAAATAGTGTTAATCAAGCAGCAAAGGTGCTGCTTGAAGCAGGGGCAACAGCAGTTTATGTTGCTGCTGTTGCCATTCGAACGGTCGATTAGTCGATTGCTTTTGCTAAGAATAGTGCGTTGAATAACAAACGGTTAGTGCCGTATGTAATAGCTCTAAAGTTAGGGTTGTCTGTCATTCCAATAACAACGCCTGAGCCATAACTATTTGCTACTAAACCACTGGCTTTTGCAATTTCTTTCACATTTACATCGTCAGCATAGCCAGACAGAAGAGGCTTATCTGTGTAGGCTGCTACTTCAACAAATGGCTTTTCTGGATTGATCAAAATATCCGTTCTGTTTTTGAACACAGGTAATGTGTCTCTGCTAAAGCCAAATGCTAATGGGTGGCTTCTGTCTAATTTGACTTCAAAGAAAGCTCCTGCAATGCGTTGGCGTCCAGCTAAAGCTTCTTGATCTGCATAGCGCAAACCGTCTGTGTCAAACTTGTCTTGCATGGCTTTTTGATCAATATACTCTGCTTCTAAAACATCATTTTTAGCTAACCAAATAGCCGCACGTTTCTGAGTCCAAAGTACCCCACCTGCAGACACCCAGTCTTTCAGCTTTTTCAGTAGCTTTTCGTCTGATTTGCCATAATTGCCGTCTGTTAACAGGATATGAGTGTATTTAGATAAGTCCGCACCATTTAACCAACGCTTCTCGATAACAGTTGGTGATAGGCCTAAGTGGCGATCTAACAGATACCATGTTTCACCTACTTCATATGGATTAGTACCGAAGCCACCTGCAACTAAGATATTTGGCTTGGTAACTGGCATCATATTGCGGCTACCAAGGTCTATGCCTGTAGCTGTCAAACCTGAGTTAATCGCATCTACTGGTACATTAAACTTGCTAACCAGCTGTTTGAAAGTTTGTTGCCATTCACCTGACTGTAGTCCTGCATTTACTAGTACAGTTCCAGCTGCAAAATCTTTTACACCTTGTGCAGTTGCTGCACTAAACGGCTTAAGAGCGGTACGTAATCTAATGTCTTTTTGTAGTAATGCATAAACTAATGCTGGTGCTTTGTAATCTGTCCAGTCAATGGCATAACTGTATGCATCTGATACCAGTTCAGGTGATGATTGGTTGGCTGAATTCCAAGCTTGAGTTGCAAACTTTACGGCACGCTTAGATTCGACTTGAGCAAAATCTAAGTTGTACGCCATAGCTAAGTTCCAGCTAGACACGTCATAGAAAGTGTTGTCAGGGAAGTCTGTTTGCTCTGAAAACACGGATAAAATTAATCTAGCTTGTGGTTGCTCTAAAGGAATGAAGTAAGAGCTGTTTTTAACGAAAGCCTTACCATCAATTTTGGCGTCTTTAGTTAATTTATAAGCTTGAATATCGTGTTGAGCTAATAGTTCTAACAACATAGTTAAACGGCTGTTGTCTTTGCTTTCAGAAATAACAAAACCATCAATGTCAGCATCTTCCGCTATGTCTTTATAACTTTGTGAGAACTGCCATTGGAAATCCAGTAATGCTTTTTTGTTTTCTAAGCTACCTTCTAGTGTTGATAGCGATACCATTACTTGATGTTTAATCGTTGTTGGAAAGTCTAATAAACCATTAATCGTTTCTTGCAAATGACCGCGGCTAGACGCTTGTTCGAATAGAATACCAATGGTGCCGTGCAAGTCTGGGTAAGTTGAACCTTTACCTGCGTAGAAGTCATCAAAAGACTCTTCAGTGAAATATAATTTGTTTTGCTGATCAAAAGCTTTTGCGTGGTACTTAGCTAGCTCTTTAGTCAGTTCTACATTTTCATTTGGCGTGTATGGATTCTTTCTTGTAGGGATGCCAGGCTGGAAGAAGAAAGTGCTGTGTCCACCCATTTCGTGATGGTCTGTAAGCACGTTAGGTCGCCATTGGTGGTATTCTGCGATTCTTGCACGAGACTCTGGGTGTTGTAACAGTAGCCAATCACGGTTTAAGTCGAACCAATAATGGTTTACACGACCGCGAATCCAATCTTGTACGTGCTCACGGTTGTTTGGATCGGCATTTAAGTTTTTGCCTTTGTGCTGATTTGCCCATTGCGCGAAACGGCTTAAACCATCAGGGTTTAAGCTTGGATCTAATAAAACTACCATCTCTTCTAAGTAATTTAGAACTTCAGGGTTATTAGATGCCGCTAGATAGTAAGCCACTAACATTGAGGCGTTACTACCCGATGACTCATCACCGTGAACGCTGTAGTTAAGATTTACGATTAGCGGGTAATTGTCGTGATTCGGTTTGCTGCTTTGGTTTAAACGAGCAATATGTTGTTTTTGAATCGTTGCAATATTGCTTAAGTTAGCAGGAGAAGTAATAGTTAATTGCAGTAATTCTCTTTGTTCGTGACTGTGCCCGATTGTTTTGAGAGTAACTCTGTCACTTGCCTTAGCTAAGGCTTTGTAATAGCTAACAAGCTGATCATGGCGAACATGCCAGTCACCAACTTGGTAACCCAATACTGACTCAGGCGTTGGAACCTTAGGGTCGTATTGCTCGTTTGGAAGGTAAAAATCAAGCTCTACCGCTGTACTGATGGAAGTCATCAACATTAGGCAAAGCACAACAAAAGTCTGCAATTTTTTCATAATTATTCAAAGCGTAAGTATAATTTGCCGATACCCTAACAATGTTGGGGTTGAAATCGCAAATAATTCCCCAATTATTTAGGTCAACAGCTTGGCTCAAACGATGAATCCAAGTATCATTAAACCAATACCCTAGTAAACCAGTCGGTCTTTATTATGATTTCTATTTCTGCAACGGCTCAAGAGCACTTTGTTAAATTATTAAGTAGTCAGGCTGACAATACACGAATTCGTGTTTTTGTTGTAAATCCTGGTACGCGTAGCGCTGAATGTGGCGTTTCATATTGTCCTGAAGAATCTGTTGAAGCAGAAGATATCGTTTTACCGTTTAATGGTTTTGAAGCTGTAGTGGATGCAGAAAGCGAACCTTATTTGGAAGAAGCTGAAATCGATTTTATTACCGATCAAATGGGCTCTCAATTAACCTTAAAAGCACCAAATGCCAAAGCAAAGAAAGTAGCCGATGATGCACCTTTACGTGAACGTGTTCAGTACTTTATCGAAGCTGAAGTTAATCCTGGATTAGCTAGTCACGGCGGTAACGTTCAGATTGTTGATATTACTGATGAAGGTATCGTGATTCTGCAATTTGGTGGTGGCTGTAACGGTTGTTCTATGGTCGATGTAACTTTGAAAGAGGGCATCGAAAAACAAATGTTAGCTCAATTTGATGGTGAGATAACAGGTGTTAAAGATATGACTGAGCACCAAGCTGGTGAGCACTCATACTACTAAGCATTAAATAAATAGGCCTCATTTGAGGCCTATTTTAATTAAGACAATGGCACACGATAAAATTCAAGAATTCTTGCTTAAGCAAGGCAGTAATCCCAAAAAAAGTGTACGAACCTTTAGCTTAGGTTTAGTTACGTTTTTGTTTTCTATTGGCTTGTTGTACCTTGGTATTGATATGCACTTTTCTGTGCAAGTTATAGCGTTAGTCATTATGGTCGTTGCTATTGTTATCGCAGTAAAAGGTTATATAGGGATAGTGAGTAATCGCATTGCCTTTTTCCGCCATCAAGCCTATAAAAACCGCGAAAAATACAAAAATGTTAAGTAGAGATAAATTTAAAGCACGCTACATAACATGAGTACTAACCAGTCTTTGCTTGCTAAAGCGCTTATAACTTTGTTACTCCTTTATGCCATTATTGGATTTGCTAGTTCGCTTACTTTTGATTGGCAGATGCCATCTGTTGGACTGTTCTCTTATTTGGCTTTTTACATAGGCCTACCTTTGTTTGCGGCTCTAGCTATCACTCGAAAACACAAAATAAGCTTATTTGTATGCTCATTAGGCTTTTTCTTTATTGGCCTTAGAGTTGTTGGTTTAACTAACCTTTTACCGTTTCATGCACCTATATCTATAAGCATAACTTTTGGTGACTTCAGCAATGGCAATGGTGGCCTTGTCGATTTATTTGCTATTTTGTTAGGTGTGCTGTTCATCCTTATTTCCCGACAAATTAAAAGTGAGAAAATTAATGACTCAAAGCCAGCCTAATAATCCTTTGCATGGCATCACCTTAAAAACAATTGTTACTGAACTGCATGAGCATTTCGGTTGGCAAGGGTTAGCTGATCGAATTGATGTTAATTGTTTCAAGTCTAATCCTTCGATTAACTCTTCTCTGAAGTTTTTGCGCAAAACACAATGGGCGCGAGACAAAGTAGAACGTTTGTATATCAATACCTTTATTGAAAAATCTTCTTGGGCACAATACCGAGACTAATTATTAGTTCAAACGAACATTCAACTTTATTGTTTTTTGGCATTGATAATTACTAAAGCGATACCGCCTAGAATTGCAAAAGTGATGATAATGAGTTCTAAGGTGACGCTTTCTGCTAAAAGTATTGCTCCGCCCAAAGCTGTGATAGCTGGCACACTTAACTGAACTGAAGCTGCAACGGTTGCAGTCAACTGAGGCAAAACTCGATACCAAATCACATAACCTAAACCTGAAGTTATTGCACCTGAGATAACGGCATAGAAAGCACCTGTGATGTCAAAGTTTAAGTGTTTGAACAACAACAAACTCATCAGAAGTGTTAGCGGCAAGCTCAAGATGAAGCTGCTCGTTGCTGTCTCTGTAGCGTCTGTTGCGGACCTTCCCAATAGGGAATAAGCTCCCCAAGCTATACCCGCCAGTATCATTAGGCTTGCATCAAATAATGGTGGAGCTATTGAACTTGGTAACAGGAGTGCGGTAACGCCGAGTAATGCGATGAGTAAACCAAATAATTGTTTTGCCGCTAATCTCTCACCTTGGTAAAAGCCATAAAGGATCATGGTGAACTGCACTGAGCCAAATAATAGTAATGCGCCTGTTGCAGCAGATAGGTTTATGTAGGAAAAAGCAAATGCTGCAGAATAGATAAATAAGCTAAGTGCAGGTAAAAACTGCTTTTTATCTAGAGATAACTTCTTTTTATTCAAGACTACAATTAGCCAGAGTACCAATGCACCAGAGACAAGACGTAAGCTATTAAAGCTAGCGGCGTCAATGCTTGTTTCTTTTAGTGCTAGACGGCATAACAGAGAATTTCCAGCAAAGGCTAGCATAGCTAATGTAGTTAGCATCAGAGTATTCGTTTTAAAGCCGTTAGCCATTGATTCTCATAGAAATAGTTAGAATTGATATTGCTGCTATTAAACCAGTTCTTAAGTTCTTGTAACACTCACTTTTTGTTCTTAATAATAAAGAAAATTTCCGCATAAAAAGCCGCTTAGTTTTCCCATATACACAAGGTATGATGGCTACATGATTTGTGTAGACAGTATGGCAATATGAAAACCTTACCTATTTTTGTTTCCCTAATTGATAAGCCTGTTTTAGTGGTTGGTGGCGGTGACGTCGCGTTGCGAAAAGTACAAACTTTGGTGAAAGCTGGCGCTGATGTTTATGTTGTGGCACATCACATTTGTCAGGCTATTGCCGATATCAAATCTGATAATTTGTATTTGTTTGAACAGAGTTATGACGCTAATTTGCTGGACAATAAATGGCTCGTTATCGCAGCAACAGATGATGAGGCTTTAAATGACCAAGTTCACTTAGATGCCATAGCTCGCAAGATCTTTGTCAATGTGGTTGACGATCCTAGTCGTTGCCATTTTATTACTCCAGCCATCATTGACCGTTCACCTATTGTATTTGCAATCTCCTCTGGTGGCGAAGCCCCGGTGTTAGCTCGACTTTGGAAAGAAACACTGGAAAAGCAGATACCTCAATGGACTGGAAAGTTGGCATCACTTGCTGGCAGTTATCGCCAAAGAGTGAAAGATAAGTTCATTGATTTTGGCCAGCGCAGGCATTTTTGGGAAAGGTTTTTCCGTGGCGATATCGCTGCTTCTGCCGCAACAGAACAATGGCAAACGGTTACTGATAAAATAGAGCGAAGTTTAGCTGGCGAAGAGACTCAAGGTAATCAATTATTCACTGTATTTTACGGTGATGGCAATTCAGAGAACTTAACGATTAAAGCTTTACAGTTAATGCAGTTGGCTGATGTAATTGTTTATTCTAAAGATACGCCAGAAGCTATTTTAGATATGTGCCGAAAAGACGCTGATAAAGTTATTGCTGGCGATGGTCAGCAATCACTAGAGGGCATTGTTGTTCATTTACAAGCTTCAGAGTTCTGTACTTGGCAAGAACATATAGATTAGAGCATTAGTCGCTACTTTTCTTCTTCGCTCTAGGATGAGCTTGGTCATAAACTTGGGCTAAATGTTGAAAGTCTAAGTGGGTGTAAACTTGAGTAGTACTTAAATTTTCATGCCCCAATAGCTCTTGTACTGCTCGTAAATCTCCACTCGACTCCAGCATATGTGAAGCAAACGAGTGTCTTAATTTATGCGGGTGAACCGTGTTATTCAAACCTTGTCTTTTGGCCCAGTAGCTTAGCCTTTGTTGAATTTGCCTGACGCTTATTTGATTGCCCAGTTTACTGAGGAACAAGGCGGGTGAATTTGCTTTGTTAAACTCTGCCCGCAATTTTAGCCATTGTTCAATGGCGTCACGAGCTTGTCGACCAACAGGCAGCAACCTTTGCTTATTACCTTTACCTGTTACGACTAATTCACTGGCTTTAAGGTCAATGTCGTTAATGCTCAGATTAGCTAGTTCGGACAAGCGCAAACCACTTGAGTAAAACAGTTCCATCATAGCTTTATCGCGGAAGTCTATGGTTTGTTCAGGGATAAAGTTAAGCAGTTGATTTACTTCATCTACTTCGATATTTTTCGGCAAAGGTTTATCCGACTTAGGAACTACTAACAATTCAGATGGGTTAGTAGTAATGTGGTTTCGTTGTAGCTGAAATTTGAAGAAGCCTTTGATACTAGACAGTTTTAGCTGAATGCTCCTAGCTTTTAAACCTTTCTGCTTAATTGTCATAACAAAATGACGGAGTGCTTCGTGGGTGACTTGCTGCCAATTTTCGACGGAGGACTGATGAAGGTGCAATGCAAGTTCAACTAAATTACGTTGATAGGATTGCAGCGTATGTTCTGAATAACCTCTTTCATACTTGAGAAAGTCGATGTAACGGCTAATATCATTCGATAGTAGCGTTGGAACATCAGGGCTTGTATCAGACATGATATTTAATAAGTTAAATGCACCGCGTGGCGACTTAATAAACGTCCTAACTCATCAATAAATAAGGTATCCATTGATGGTTGGAAGTGCTGGGCTGACGCTGCTGCAAAAGCTGCAATACCAAAAATGCATTCCTGACCGTCTTGTTCGTAATTTAGCTCAACTAAAGCGACAGACTGAGCGTTTTTATCGAAAACGGTTTCCATCACTTCTGGCGTTAATCGGCCTAAGTAACTTGTGTTACCAGCTAACTTAGCTTGTAGATGGATATAGGCTTGATCTTCTGGTTGTAATAGTCGGAATTGAGCGAGATAAAGCTGGTTTTTACAGACTCCGTCAACAGCTTCTTCTAGTGCTGCAACAGACTTACAACCAACTAGTGCAATATACATGTCGCTAATTGCTCGGAA
The DNA here is from genome assembly GCA_965221615.1 of Psychrosphaera sp. Classification (GTDB taxonomy): domain Bacteria; phylum Pseudomonadota; class Gammaproteobacteria; order Enterobacterales; family Alteromonadaceae; genus Psychrosphaera. Next base: position 3,808,899 of record OZ244904.1, read on the forward strand.
GATAACTTCATTCTGGCGGGCATGGCCCATCAAAATATTCAGCTCTTCTTCCATTTTAATGATTTTGGCACGTTGAATTTCTTGACGTTTTTCTAGTAAAGATACGGCACCATGAGACGCATGAGGGATCCTAAGTTGTGTGACCAAATCGCCATGTTCAACAAAGAAGTTTGGGTTTTGCTCAAGGTACTCTCTAACCAAGTCAGCATCTAGCTGAAGCTTGTCTAGTTCAGGTGTCAGTACTTTACTCATGTATGCATATGCCCATCAAATACGTGCTCCGCAGGACCAGTCATTTTAACTGGCGAGTTTTCATCATGCCAGCGAATATGCAGACTGCCGCCTGGTAAGTCAACTCTAACTTTGCTGTCGAGTAAGTCTTGGTTACGGCCAACCACCACAGCAGCACATGCTCCGCTGCCACAGGCTAAAGTTTCGCCTGCACCGCGTTCAAATACTCGTAGTTTAATGTGGCCGCGATCGATTATTTGCATAAAGCCAATATTTGCTTTTTCAGGAAATCTTTCATGTTGCTCTAAGCGAGCACCTAAATCTTCTACATTGGCTGTTTCAACGTCTTCAACTACAGTAACACAGTGAGGATTTCCCATAGAAACCACACCGCAAATGACGTGATCATTGTTGCTTTTTAAGATGTAAGTTTTCTCTTGCTGCTGAGCTGTGAATGGGATTTTTTTAGGTTCAAATATAGGTCTGCCCATATTTACGGTAACTTGGTTATTGCTCTCTAGATACAACACCATATTACCTGATTTAGTACTTACCTTTATCGCTTGTTTGTTGGTAAGTCCTTTCATTTGTACAAAGCGTGCGAAGCAACGAGCACCGTTTCCACACTGGGACACTTCTGAACCATCAGCATTAAAAATTCGGTAATGGAAATCCAAGTCTGGATCATAAGGAGGCTCGACCAATAATAATTGGTCAAAACCTACGCCAAAATTACGACTCGCCAGTTGCTTAATCTGCTCAGGCGAAAAAAATACATTTTGAGTTACGCCGTCAACGACCATGAAGTCATTGCCTAAGCCATGCATTTTTGTGAAGTTTAAATTCATTGATATCTTCTTAGTCTTTAATAATTGCTTCGCCAGTCCATAAAGACTCAATAGTTTCACGTTGGCGAATCAAATGCATTTGGTCGCCATCCACCATGATCTCTGCCGCTCTAGGGCGAGAGTTGTAATTTGAACTCATAGTAAAGCCATATGCTCCTACAGAACGTACTACTAAGTAGTCACCTGCTTCAACATTTAATGCACGATCTTTACCAAGAAAGTCACCAGTTTCACAAACCGGTCCTACAACATCAAAGTTGGTACTTGGTTTATCTGTTTGGTTAAGTGGAATAATATTTTGCCAAGCAGAATATAATGAAGGTCTGATGTTGTCATTCATTGCCGCATCGACTATGCAGAAATGCTTGCCTTCGTTTTCTTTTAGGAACTCAACTTTAGTCAATAAAATACCAGCATTAGCCATGATTGCTCGACCCGGCTCCATCAAGATTGTTAAATCTTTACGATGGCTGAGCTTAGGCATAATTGCTTCCATGTATTCAGTTGGGTGTGGCGGCGTTTCATCTTTGTAAGTTACGCCTAAACCGCCACCAATATCTAGGTGACTAATGGTCACACCTAAATCTGACAGTTGGTCAATTAATACCAATAATTTATCCAAAGCGTCTAAAAAAGGAGCTACTTCCGTTAGCTGAGAGCCAATATGGCAATCAACGCCCTTAATTTCTAGGTTAGTTTGCTGATTTGCCCAAGCGTAAACCTGTTTTGATTTTTCTATATTAATGCCGAACTTATTTTCTTTTAGTCCTGTCGAAATATATGGATGCGTTCCCGCATCTACATTTGGATTAACTCTGATAGAAATAGGTGCTACTTTATTTAATGATTTTGCAACTTCATTTATGCGGTGTAGCTCAGGTTCAGATTCTACGTTAAAACACTTAATGCCTACTTCTAGCGCATATTCAATTTCAGCTTCAGTTTTACCAACACCAGAAAACACTATCTTTTTAGGGTCGCCACCTGCTTCTAATACTCTAGCCAATTCACCACCAGAAACTATGTCAAAACCTGAGCCTAGCTTGGCCATTACATTCAGCACGGCTAAATTTGAATTGGCTTTTACTGCGTAGCAAACTAGATGAGGATGATCCCCTGCTGCTTTATCAAATGCTTGCCAATGACGTTCTATCGTTGCTCTAGAGTAAACGTAAGTTGGTGTGCCATATGTTTGTGCAATGTCGTTGGCATTTACTTGCTCGGCAAATAACTGTTGGTTCTGGTAATTAAAGTGATCCAAGGTAGATAATCCGTATTTTATTTTTCTGTTTCTTGTTGTTCTTGTTCTGACTGCGTGTTTTCAGTCTGTTCAGAGCCTGCCTCTGACTTTTCTTCTGTTGGCAGATAGAGTGCGCCTTTTTGACCGCAAGCTGAAATTAACGTCACGCTGAGTACTGTCATAACAGCAAAAACCATGGCTTTTAAATTGGCGATTGAACAATTATTCATATTACGTCTGAGTCCTCGAAGTTAGCCGCCTATAATCGCATGGAAAAAGTGAATTGCAAGTGCCAACTGCGCTGAATCAGATAGATAATCGTCACCTTTTATACCAGAACAGAATAAGGCAGATCAGAGAAGATAGAACAATTGTTGAGGTTTTTACTGAATCTAATCTTTTTGCTGCTTATAATTCAATAATAAACAGAATTTTAAGTAGGAATAGATATGAATGACTCAGAGTATCATCAGTTAGCTGACCAAGTTTTGGAACAGTTGCAAGATGCTGTTGATGAGGTTGATTTTGACCTAGATTATGAGAGTGCAGGTGGCATTGTTGAAGTTATCTTCCCTAATGGCACTAAGATCATTGTCAATAAACAAGCGCCTCTACATCAATTGTGGGTTGCAACCAAGTTTAATGGCCATCATTTTGAATATAAAGAAGGTCAGTGGATTGATAATCGAACGGACCAAGAGTTTTGGTCTTTAGTTAATGAAGCGGCTAGCAAACAAGCCGGTGAACCAATTGAGTTAACGCCATAGTTTATCTTTATGCCCAGTTTGACTGGGCATAATCAACTTTAAATCGTTATTTAATTTGTCTTGCTTTGTAGTTTTTCCAACGTCGAAACGACAATGAAATACCAGTGTAAACTAAGATGCAAGCCAGTAATGACGCTATCCCCGCTAAGGTTTGCCCTACTAGTCCATAAACTTCGCCCGTATGTAGGAAACGAATATAGCTGCGTATCTTTCGATAGCTTGATAAGTCCTCGAACTTTTGCTCCCTGATGATTTCTCCTGTTTTTTCATCTAATACAAGAGAAACTCGTTTTTGAGGTTCGCCACCATTGCCATTATCTATATGGAAAATATGTGTATTAGGATTTTTATCCTCGACTGCAAAACGAAGAGTACGCCAGTTTGGATAATAACTGCTAACTGTGGCTATTTGTTGGTCGATGCTTAGCGAAATCGCGTTATTAATCGCTTCTATTTTAGTGTAGTCACTAAGTGCAATCGACTCTGTAGAAACCTGTTCCTTTAATGTTTGTCCTGGCCACTTAAAGGAAAAAAAGAGAGCTGTGGTTGCAACTATAAACAAGATAGGTGTCATATAGATACCAAAGACGTTATGCCAGCGAGTATGCTTTGCAGACTTATTTGAGTAACTGTTGGCTAGAGTAAGTCGCTGCTTGAATGCTCTGGATTTCCACTTTTTAGGAAGCCATAAATATAGGCCTGTTACTACTAACAGAACAAAGATTAAATTAGCAATGCCATTAACTAATCTGCCATTTTCACTGAAACTGCCATCAAACGTTAGCCAACGATGGAAAGCGCGTAATTTGCGAAAGAATGATTTAGTTTCAGCTCCTGGAGACGTAACTTCTTCACCTGTATAAGGGCTTAAATAAGCAAGTGTTTTTCGACCTTCCCGAACAATAACGGGGGCTCCTTTAATATGAGTTAAGGTTATAGTTGCCGATTTTTCTGAAGGTAGCTGTTTAGCAATATGTAATAGTTGCTCCACAGGTAAAGGCGACTGGTATTCTGACGCTTGTTCATAATCAGCGCGCTCACCTGCTTGAATCATTTGTCTTTCATAGGTCAATGCGACGCCAGTAATAGACATCAGAAAGATAAATACAGCTGCACTGCACCCTATGATTAAGTGAAACCAAAATAAAGTTTTTCTTATGCCCATTGTACCTACCGCATTTAAAAGTCTGTGATTACTGACTTAAACATCTAGAAAATGATCGGCGATTGTAATGGTTTCGTTTAAAAATCAAAACGATAAACAGGTTAATACTGTGTTAAGAAAATCTAATCTGCGATTGTCAGCTTTAACAAATTAATTACTCTGGGCGCTTCTTGCTTTTAAACTTAATGTCTTTTGATCGAATTGAATCTGCAAAGGTGTATCGCCATTCCAAGCTGCTATATGAATATGTGGATTACGCGAATAGCCGTTATTGCCTACCTTTGCAATTTTTTCTCCAGCAGTTACTTTTTGCCCTATTTTTACTGTGACTGCATCGACATGAGCTAATAAAATTTTAGTTCCATCTGGATTAGCTAGAGTAATTGAACTCGCTCTACCTGGGATCATTATGCCTGGTTTATTTGTTGTAGGATTTATATGAATTTTTTCAACAATACAGTCGCAAGGCGCTAACACATTCTTTTGGTAACCAAACCAGTCTGTATTTTCAAATCCTCTGTTGCTGTAGCTCCTCATAAACATACGATTTTCTTCTTCTACCAGCTCTCCAATTACACAGTCTGTACCAAGAGCATCACCAAGGTACTTAAATTGGCCATCCCAATGCTCAGTACAGTTAAAGCTCTCCTCATGCAGAGCATGAACTTTTACAGAGTTGTTTGCTGATACTAGATTCGGTGCTAAAAGCAGTAAGCCTAAAATTAGGTATTTCATTATTATTCCCTTAATTATTCGATTAAGTCAGTTGCTATATAAGGCTATTTATCTATTTTTAAAGGTGTTTTTGTAACAGATAACCTAGTGTTCGCTATTTGGCTATTGAAACCAATAAGGGGATAGTTATGATGTCTGACAAAGAGTGAATACAGAGAAGATTATGCAGTTTCAAAGCACAGATAACTATATTGCTTCAGAAGATTTAAAGTTGGCAGTCAACGCTGCCATCACATTGCAAAAACCATTATTAATTAAGGGTGAGCCGGGTACGGGGAAAACCCAGTTAGCAGAAGAGCTAGCTAAAGCACTAGATACAGAGCTGTTTCAATGGCATATCAAGTCAACAACCAAAGCTCAACAGGGTTTGTATGAATATGATGCGGTTTCTCGTTTGCGAGATAGCCAGTTAGGTGAAGAACGTGTTCACGATATAGGTAACTACATAGTTAAAGGAAAACTGTGGCAAGCGTTTGAATATGATAAGCGACCTATTTTATTAATTGATGAAATTGATAAAGCGGACATAGAATTCCCAAATGATCTACTGCAAGAATTAGATAAGATGGAGTTCTTTGTGTATGAAACTCAAGAAGTAATCAAAGCTCAACAAAGACCAATTGTTATTATTACTTCAAATAATGAAAAAGAGTTACCAGACGCATTTTTACGTCGCTGTTTTTTCCATTACATCAAGTTTCCTAGCAAGGAAGAAATGGCAAAAATCATCGAAGTACATCATCCAAACGTTAAACAACAATTGTTAACTGAAGCGCTAGAAGTTTTCTTTGAGCTTAGAGAATTAAATGGTTTAAAGAAAAAGCCTTCTACTTCTGAGCTAATTGATTGGTTAAAACTGCTAATTGCAGATGATGTGTCTCAGCAAACTTTGTTAGATAAGCAATCAGATGTTATCCCACTGTTTGGTGCTTTGCTGAAAAATGAGCAAGACGTATCTTTGTTAGAAAAATTGGCATTTATGAGCCGCCGTAATCGCTAATGTTCATCGATTTTTTCTTAACATTAAAAAAGCATAAAGTTCCCTGTTCTCTCAGGGAGCTGTTGGATCTTATTAACGCTTTAAAACAAGGTGTTGTGTTTGCCGATGTTAATGAGTTTTATGCATTAGCCAAGTTGATCATGGTTAAAGATGAAGTTCACTTCGATAAATACGACAGAGCATTCGCTGAGTATTTTGAAGGTGTTGAACAGGTTGATGTATTTGATCATGTATTGCCAGAAGATTGGTTACGTAAAGAGTTTGAAAAGCACTTAACGGAAGAAGAAAAGCAAAAGCTTAAGGCGTTAGGTGGGCTGGAAGAGTTAATGAAAACTCTAAAAGAAAGATTAGCTGAGCAAGAGAAACGTCACGCAGGCGGTAACAAGTGGGTTGGAACTGGTGGAACTTCACCGTTTGGCGCATACGGTTATCACCCTGAAGGGATCAGGGTTGGGCAGGATAAGAATCGCAATAATAGAGCGGTAAAGGTTTGGGATAAAAGGGAATTCAAAAATTTTGATCAGGACAGAGAGCTAGGTTCTCGCAATATTAAGTTGGCTTTAAAGAAGTTGAGAAAGTTTGCGCGAACAGGAGCAAGTGAAAAGCTTGATTTGAATACAACGATCCGCTCTACAGCACAAAATGCTGGATTGTTGGATGTAGTGATGGAACCAGAGCGACATAATGCTGTAAAAGTTTTAATGTTCTTCGATATTGGTGGTTCAATGGATGAATACATTCATACCTGCGAAGAGTTGTTTTCAGCAGCTCATACCGAATTTAAACATTTAGAGTTCTTTTATTTTCACAATTGTTTGTATGAAAAGGTTTGGAAAGATAATACGAGACGCTATACCGATACTCTCTCACTTGACGAGGTGTTGAGAACCTTTGGCCGAGATTACAAGGTTATTTTTGTCGGTGATGCAACTATGGGACCTTATGAAATCATGTATCCAGGTGGTAGTGTTGAGCATTGGAATGAGAAACCGGGTGTTGATTACATGAATCAGTTATTGAATCACTTCGATAAGGTAGCTTGGCTTAATCCACAACCTGAACAGCATTGGGGATATTATCAATCCATTGATATTATGCGAAAAATTGTATCAGATAAGATGTTTCCTCTAACTGTTGACGGTATAGGTAGAGCAATTAAAGAGCTGATTTAATTTGATTTTTGTAGGTTTTGGTACACTTTTATTGTTTTAGTTTGATTAGTAAGCAGTCATAGCTGGCTGTTTACATTCTTCACTGGTCTATCCACTTTAACCCTACTCTAGTTCCCCCGTTGTTTGCCTCCTTACGCCTTTAAGTTGGTGTCACTAGCTGTTAGTATCGTCCGCTAAATATAACAATTATAAAAATTCAGGAAGGTTTATGGCGCTACAACGTGAAGAGTTTGGCTCTAAACTCGGGTTCATTTTAGCTGCTGCAGGTTCAGCAGTTGGTATCGGTAACATGGTTGGCTTCCCGGTGGCAGCAACTAAAAATGGCGGCGGTGCTTTTTTACTAATCTATGCCATTTTCGTATTTTTCGTTTGTTTGCCTGTTATGATGGCTGAAATGTCTTTAGGTCGTAATGCTAAAAAAGATCCATTAGGAGCTTACAGCAAGGTGTCAAATGGCCACCCTGGTTGGCGATTTGCAGGCTTTTTAAGTTTGATAACACCATTTATGATCGCTGTTTTTTATCTCGTCATCACAGTCTGGATATTCGGTTATCTAGTCGACTCTGTCACTGGTAACCTAGCTACCTTAGCGGCTGAAGGCACTTTTGGTGCATTTATTACTAGTAATTCTATTTTTTATTACCTTATTGCTGTTTTCCTTATTGTTAACCTTATCTTGGTTGGCGGTGTGCAAAAAGGTATTGAAAAGGCGGCAAAAATAATGATGCCAGCTTTATTTGTGATGCTTGTTGGTATGGTGATTTTTGTATTAACTCTTGATGATTCAATGGCAGGAGTTAGATATTATCTTATCCCTGACTTTAGTTTGATAGATGCAAACACAGTCAATAAAGCGTTATCACAAGCGTTCTTCTCGCTATCTTTAGGTATGGGTATTTTAATTACCTATGGTTCTTATTTAAGCAAGAAAGACGATATTGCTAGCTCATCTAAGTATGTTGCTTTGGCTGATACTGCAGTAGCATTTACTGCGGGCTTAATGATATTACCAGCGGTATTCTCTTTTAATCCTAATACCAATACTGCCGAACTTTCAGATTCATCGATTTCTCTTATTTTCACTTTCTTACCTAAGATATTCTTAGCTTTACAGGGTTCTATTGGCTTTGTTGGCGCTAGTATAGTGGCGAGTGTGTTCTTCTTACTTGTTTTCTTTGCTGCAATCACTTCTTTAGTATCTATCGTGGAAGTGCCAGTTGCTGCAATTATTGACGAGAAGGGTTACAGCCGTAAAAAGTCACTTGTTGTGTTAACTATGATTTTAAGTGTATTTACTGTGTTGTGTGCATTGTCTTTTGGCATGGTAGATAGCTTAACGTCGTTTATTAATTACGGTGGCGGTTCTCGCTCTTTCTTCGACTTAATTTACGATGTGTTTAATGACACTATTTTACCTCTGAATGGTTTATTAATATGTTTGTTTGTTCTATTTAGATGGAAGAAAGCAAACCTTAATAAAGAATTAGAAGAAGGCAGTACAACGTATAAAGGTTCTTTGTTTGAAAGATACGTTAACTTCTCTTTAAGCACTTTCATCCCTGTGATACTAGCAGCAATCTTTATTAATACTGTGTTGTTGAAGTTCTTTGCTATTGATTTGATAAGTTTTCTTTAGTTAATAAACTAGTTAATAGTTTGTAGGTAAAGCCGAGTGTTCTCACTCGGCTTTATTTTTTGGGATAAAAATAGAGTTGGAACAATAAAGCAGTTTATCTGTCTGTTACTCTATTATTTTTACTCTGGTAAGGGAAAGTTGTGGCAGGACCATTAGCAGGAATTAAAGTTTTAGACTTAAGCCGAATTTTAGCCGGGCCTTGGTCTACTCAAGTTTTGGCCGATTACGGGGCGGAAGTATGGAAAATCGAACGGCCAGAGTCAGGTGATGATACTCGTCAATGGGGTCCTCCGTATGCTAAAGATACAGAGGGTAATGAAACAGCAGAGTCCGCGTACTATTTAGCTGCCAACCGAGGTAAGAAGTCTGTTGAGGTTGATATTAGTTCTGAAGCTGGTCAAAAGTTGGTAAAACAACTTGCATTAGAGGCTGATATTTTAGTTGAGAATTATAAAGTTGGTGGGTTAAAAAAATACGGCTTAGATTACGACTCGATTAAGTCTGTTAACCCAAAAATCATTTATTGTTCTATTACCGGTTTTGGCCAGACTGGCCCCTACGCTGATAGAGCTGGGTATGATGCCATGATTCAAGCTATGGGAGGCTTGATGAGTGTTACAGGTGAACAAGATAGTTTGCCTGGCGGAGGTCCACAAAAGGTAGGAGTTGCAGTAGCGGATTTAATGACAGGAATGTACGCTGTTTCCGGTATTTTAGCTGCCTTGTTCCATCGTACTCGAACAGGCGAAGGACAGCATATAGATTTAGCTTTATTGGATACGCAAGTGGCCTGGTTAGCAAATCAAGGCAGTAATTACTTAGTATCTGGGGAAGTGCCGACGAGAATGGGAACCGCGCACCCTAATATTGTGCCTTATCAGGCAATGAAGGTGAAAGACGGTCATATTTTTTTAGCGGTCGGTAATGATCTGCAGTTTCGCAAGTGCTGTGACATTTTGGGAGCTCCTTCCCTCAGTGAAGATGGCCGCTACGCAACTAACTCACAAAGAGTGGCACATCGTGCTGAACTAATAGAAAAACTCGAATTGCTATTGCTTAAGCAAAACTTAGATTATTGGTTGGAGAAATTATCTGCGGCCCATGTTCCTTGTGGACCGATAAATAGCTTAGATAGAGTATTTGCTAATGAACAAGTGCAACATAGAGAAATGCAGTTTGATATGGAACATCCAACTGCTGGTAAAGTTCCTCAAGTGGCGAATCCAGTGAAATTTTCAGCAACGCCAATAAAATACAATTCAGCTCCTCCTGTGTTAGGGCAGCATACAGAAGAAATAATGAAAAAAATAAGGTAGCGCAGTAGCTACCTTATTTGAACGCACAGAAATGGGTAAGAGAAGCTATTCGCTTTGGTGACTAGTGTAGGTATCTAATAAGTTACTAGCAAAGTCACTGAAGCTAGGCTTTTGTGCTGAATAATCTAACGGCTGCTGCAATTGGGTAATTTGCTTCATTACGTCAGTGATTAAATCTCTAGGATGAGCAAAGGCATCTTCGATTTGCTGATTAATATTGACTAATTCATTAGTGAAATCGGCAAGAGGTTTAAGCTGACTAATTGCATTAGGATTAAATATTGGTTTATCAGTTTGATAAGCTTGGTATGCGGTAAAGTTTTTAATTTGCGTCAATGAAACAGAGAACTCGCTAATTTCACTGCTGTCGTAGTTTAGTTCTAGCGCTTTATCAAATGCTTTTCCTACATCACCTTGATAAAAGTCTACAGCTAAATCATTAACTTGGTTTAACAAGTTGTTAATTGCTTCTAGCTCTTGTTCGTCTAGCTCACCTTCGACTGAAAACGCGAAGTTACTTTCTTTGTAACTCGCATGGCTCATGTAAGCCATTTGAACCTCTTTACCGTCAATATTGCCAGAGTATCCGCCTACTTGGCTGGACTGAGCCATTAACATTGATGCGTTGATTGTGACTTTATCACCGTCGGTGGTGGTTAGTTCAAAACTAAAATCGTTTGCTAATCCAACATCTTGTTGAGCAACAAACGCAGCTTCGTTGCTAGTTCGTGGCGTTGGCGCCGGATCTGGAGTTGGCTCAGGCTCAGTAACTTGAGTTGGCTCTTGTCCTAAATAGTCAGCTTTAAAGCCTTCTATGCCAGCCATTACTTTTTCTTTTGTTAGAGATATTTCAGAGCTAAGTTCTGGACTTAATAATGCCAAGTCAGACAAAGTGTCGTTCGCTTGTTCATAACCTAAATCAAAGCCTTCGATAGCTGCGTTGATTCTGCTTTCCAGTTCTTCTTGAGTTGCACCATCTTTTACGTCTTGCATAAGCTGGTGTTCAATAGCTTTGAGAATATTGCCGGATGCGATATCAGCGCGCTCATTTTGTTCAGCAAGTCGTTGTTCTGCTAACTCTTGTTCTAATTTAGATGTCTTTGTATCAAGTGTTTGTTCCACACTGGAGTGAACAGATCGATAAAAGAATGTGAAACTTTGCTGGTGGCTCTGACTGAATTGCACTGTGTCAGATTGTAAGCGTTGAACCTGTGTATTAGTTTGGTTTAACCCAGAACCTGATCTATTTCTTTTAAATATATCTAAGCCATGAGTCAAATCTGAATTTAACTGAATCATGATGTTGTCTACCTTTTCTACCCATTATTATTATCGACCATATCGAGTAAACCTTGAGCAAAAAAACATCAATTTTACATTTTGAACTTATCCATTACTTATCAGTAATATAGGGTAAGTAGCCAGCACCTGAGTGCTGGCTAATAAGGTTTAGAAGTTATAATCAAATGTTAGTTTAACATTTCTTTCTTCACCCGGTAGACCACCCAAGAACATAGCTTTTGAGTAGTATGTTTTGTCGAACAAATTGTTGATGTTCAGCTTTAGCTGCCACTGATTTGTTTCATAACCGATCGCCGCATTCCATACAGTGTAGCTATCCACGTGTGATACAGGTAAACCGAAAGATACTGAGTTGATAGTACGTTCATCTTCATAAGTAACACCAAGACTTGCGCTTAGTTCACCGTTTAGTTCAAACATTTGATCACGATAGTGACCCCAAACGCTAGCAAACTTTTCAGGTAATCCTTTCACTGGACCGGATACCGGCGTACTTGTGCCTTTGTTGCTATTACGAATTAACTCAGCGTCTTGATATGTTGCGTTCGCATTCATCGAGAATGTTTGATTAATATCTAGATTGATATCAACTTCGACACCTGTTGTTTTATCTTCATCGTCGTAAAAATATTGAGGTACATCGATGTTAAATTCATCGCTTTCAGGGTTATCTTCAAATAATGGATTAGCATATCTAAGGTTTGTACGACGAGTGTCGAACAACACAATTGAACCGATCAATTCTTCGTCTAAAGCGGTAAACCTAACACCAAGATCAAAAGACTCTGATTCAGAGTCAGGTCTATTGTCTTCTTCAGTGCTAGATACGCTCTCTAGAATGTTGTATGCGGTTCTGCCCTTAGAAGCATTTGCAAAAACAGCGAACTGAGGAGTAATTCTATAATTTAAGCCTAAGTTATAGGTGATGCCTTTGTCGCTTGTGTCTGCTTCTTCTGTTTTTAAAGGAGATCTGTCAGTACCTAAGTGCTGATAGTCTTGATCTACAGTTGTGTGAGCAATACCAAATCGGCCTGTTAGGCTATCTGTGAAGTACATAACTTCTTGTAAGCTGATGCCATAAGCTGTCACTGTTTTATCGTAGTTACTGCGTAATGTTGGAGAGTAATCATCAAATTCACCCGTTGGCCAATTAGGGTTTCGAATATCTAAAATATAAGGAACAGCATTCTCAGCAGAAGTGCCATCTGCATCGTAAATCGACCAAGATTTAAGGTGAATATCGCGGTTTTCATAGTTTGCACTTACTAAATGCTCACCTTCGATACCTGCAAATTGCCAATCCATTTTTAGATCGGCGAAGTATTGATAGTTTTTCTCATCCGAGTATTGACGACGATACTCTTGGCGGCGCGCTGCATAAGGGTATAACACACCATCGATAACTAACGGTGCTCTTGGGTTTGCGTTAATTTCGCCACTGCGGTTCCAGTATACATAGTTGAATGCACCTGTTTGGCGAATGAACTCTGATTCATATTCACGGTATTGAAGTTGCTGTGTTAGCTCAGTCCCTTCGTTAATTTGCCAAACGGACTTAAGTTTTATACGTAATTCTTCACCTTCATTTGGTGTCGATAAAGGAGAAATTAAATTCCCATCGCCTAAGTCGTAAGGTTCTAAACCATCGGTATCTCTGATTGACGCTGCTAATTCTTGGCGTTGAGCATCGGTTAATTGAATTCCTAGATTGCCGTCGCCATCAGCATCTGTGTCATTAACTAATGCAGTCCAATCGGTTTGTGAGCCATTGATACTATCTTGATTTACGATTCGTACTGGATGACCAACAGAGTCAACTTGGATGCTGTCATCGATATAAGCTGCTGACAAAGTTAAACTGTGGCTTTCCATATTCTCTAATAAGAAAGTTGAGTAAAGCTCGGTTCTCTCTTCGCCTAAGTCACGGTAGCCATCACTTGTTTCGTGGTTGGCAACAAAGCGATATGCTAAGTTTTTTGAAATTGGACCGGTTGCATCAAACATTAACTGTTGGCTATCCCAGCTGCCTAAGCTCGTTCTAAATTGAACTGACGGTTCAAATTGCGGCTTTTTCTCAACTAAGTTGATTACACCACCTGCTGCGCCAATACCATACAAACCTGTTGCTGGGCCTTTGATCACTTCTATATTTTCAATATTTGTCATTGAACGAGTTGGATTGAAGCTGTTGTCTAAATCAGCTCCGGCATACATGCCATCATAAGTGTAGCTAACACCTAAACCACGAATAACCAGATTGTCACCAATACCATAGTTGTTACCAGCTTGGCTTAAACCACTAATATTATTAATTACTTGCTGAAGGCTATTTTGGCCTTGTTGTTCAATCAGTTCTTTATCGACAACAACGATTGCGGCAGGTATTTCTATCAGGTCCATATCTGACTTAGTTGCAGTGCCAGAGCTCAAGATCAGTTGATTGTGCTGACCATAAACACTGATCTTTTCCATATCTTTTTGGTTAGTTGAATCTGCCGTCGCTGAATAGCTAAGAGACATTATCGCCATTGCAATTGGAGATAACTGTAAACGCTTCATTTAGTGCTTTCCTGAAAGTTAAATAAAAATTGTTATCAATTAACTTATTAAGTTATTGTTAATTGAGTTGTGTGTTGTTGTCTGAGAATTACTGGTTGAATAAGAAAGTAAAAAGAGTAAAACTTGCTTTCTTAATGGGTTGGGGATTATAAACGGTTCTGTAATAGGGAATTAGTAGTTAAATCCTTATATTAAAGTTAAGGAATACTTAATAATTAGTTATGAAACAAGAATTATTGAATAGGCTCAAGTTGATGGGCGTGTTTTGCCATGTGGTTGAATCTGGTTCTATGCGAGAAGCGGCTGCGAGTCTTGGTATTACACCACCAGCGGTAAGCCAATTTATTAACCAATTAGAAAATGAGTTAGGTGTAACTCTGTTGTATCGCTCGACTAGGCGAATCAGTGTTTCTGGAGCTGGCGAGAAGTACTATAAGCTTGGTAAGAAAATGCTGAATGCTGCAGAACAGGCCGAGGAAGTTATACACCAAAGCAAAACGTCAATTAGCGGAGAGCTGCGTATTGCTCTGCCTGTTGGATTAGCAACACAACCCATAGCACGAGCGTTAGCCCCTGTATTTGATGAACATAAAGAGCTGGGATTATGTTTGATTGCGAGGGATGATCAAATAGACTTTATCCAAGAGCGAATTGATATTTTAATCGATTGCGGAGTGCCTGCAGATTCTAACTATATTTATCACCATCTAGGTTGCAACAACATTGTCATTTGCGCCACGGCTGAATATTTAAAACAGCAGGGGAATCCAGCTAGTCCTGAAGACTTGAGTAATCACACTTGGTTAGGCATGAGACATTCAGAATCCAAAGGTATTCTAGAATCTCCAGTTTTACAGCATTCTAAATTTGGTAGCTTTAAATTAAAGCCGAACTATAGATTTGCTTTTAATGATCTCAATTCATTAATTAGTCATGTGAAATTGGGTTATGGGCTGGCAGCTTTACCTTTACTTGAAGTGAAAGACTTAATTGACGCTGGTGAATTGGTCCCTGTGTTACCAGATTGGAAAATGGAAAAACACGACATATTCGCTTTAACAGCAGATAAAAAATATTCATCTAAAGTTAAAATAGCCTTGAGTGCTTTACGAGAGTTTTTTTCTGAAAATGCAGATTAAAGCACATTAGGCATTTGATACTAGATTATTGTAATAATTGTGTATTACCTTAGTTGTTATGCTTTTACAGGTTGGCTGTGTTAGTTTTATAAGGAAAGACATTGAAATTAATAACTAATTTATTATTTATAACCTTAATTGGAACATCATTTGTGAGCACTGCAGCTTCTGCTAGTTTATCTAACCTGTTGGAAGATAGAGAACAAAATTTTACTAAGTTTATTAAAGAACAAGTGGAACCGTTTTGGTTAGAGCAAGTAACGGAGACCTCGTTCACTAATGGCCAAGGCCTTACTATTAATTATGCTTACGCTATACCTAAACAAGCAAAGCAGTTAGTTGTTGTTGCGCCCGGACGTGTTGAAGGCTATCTAAAGTACAAAGAGCTGGCTTACGATTTGATGGAGATGGGTTATGCCATTGCTATTATCGATCATCAAGGGCAAGGACTATCCAGCCGACGTTTGGACAATCCTCATAAGGGATATGTCGAGGACTTTAATGATTATGTTGTCGATTTACACCAGCTTATTGAACAAGAAATCAAGCCTAAGTTTAACGGCGAGCTTTATTTCTTGAGTCACTCTATGGGGGGAGCTATAGGCCTAAGGTATATTCAACAATACCCTAATGCTTTTGTTAAAGCTGTGTTTTCATCACCAATGTGGGGACTTAACGCTGGGCCGTTGCCGAAGTCAGTTGCCAAAGGCTTAGTTGGTTCTTTGAATTGGGCTAATAATACTATGTCGGATCAGAGCCCATATTTCTTAGGTGGCAAAGACTATAGTGCGCCTAGTTTTGCTGATAACGTGCTGACTAATTCAGAAGCTAGATATCAGTATTTCAGAGATGTTTATCAACAAACTCCTCAACTGCAATTGGGTGGCATTACATTTAATTGGCTTAATCAATCTATTTTAGCGTTGGATTTAGCTTTGGCTGATTTGAATAAAGTAAAAACAGAAATATTAGTGATTCAATCGGGCAATGACAGAGTAATAGACAACGAAGGGCAAAATCTATTTTGTCAAAAGTTAGCTGAACTATCGCATCCATGTTTTGGCGGTAAGCCTTTTGTTGTTGCTGACGCAGAACATGAGCTATTTATTGAACGCGATGAAATAAGAAATCAAGCCATAGAGAAGATCTTCCAGTATTACCAAAATTAGAAGTTGTTTATTTTTTGTAGATTTCAACATATCAAAGATAACAATCTTAGAGTGAATCTCCTTATTTAACTATTTCCCCTCAGCTGGGAAATAGTTAAAATCCTCCCTTAGATTTAAGTGACTAATTCACAGGTGCGTATGTTAAATATTGTTTTGTTTGAGCCAGAGATCCCACCGAACACAGGTAATATTGTTCGTTTATGTGCGAATACTGGCTTTCAATTACATCTAATTGAGCCTTTAGGCTTTGATTTAGATGAGAAAAAAGTAAAACGTGCAGGTTTAGATTATCACGAGCTAGCGAATATCAAACGTTATCCGAATTTTCAGGCTTATGTAGACGCTCATCCCGAATCACGCCTTTTTGCTTGCACAACAAAAGGTAAAAATTTCCACAATCAAGTCGATTATCAAGCTGGTGATTCATTGGTTTTTGGTCCCGAAACCCGTGGTTTGCCAGATGATGTATTAGGTCAAATGGATAGACAAAATTGGTTGCGAATTCCTATGCAGCCTAATAGCCGTAGTATGAATTTATCAAATGCAGTATCTGTATTTGTTTATGAATCTTGGCGTCAGCTTGATTTTTCTGGAGCTTGTTAAGAAATAAAAATACAGTTAACGCATGATTTTTCTCATCTTATTGAGTTAACTGGAATTTTTTTTATAAATGGCTATTCTATAATCTGGTTAATTAGATGATCAGAGAGTGTGGAATGTTGCAATTGAAACTTATTCTACTAGCAATAGCCATTTTTTGTTCAACTTGCTTTGCAGCAAATGACTTTAAGTCTGTTAACTTTCCCTCTGAAAATGCACTTGAACTACCAATCAATATTCAGCAAGACATTAACGGCCAAATTTGGCTGACTTCCGATGCGAGTATTAGTCTATTTACTAGTGATAAATTCATTCAATATAAGCACTTTGATTTAACCAGCCCTATTGTTTCTTCAGCTGTACTAGCAGAACATTTTCTAATCGCTACTCAAGAAGGCATTTTTCTAAGTTCTAAACAAAGAACCAGTGAACCCAAAGCTGTTTGGCAAGATCTTAGAGGCAGTTTTAATTCTTTGCATCAGAGTGACGATAATCTCGTAATAGTTACAGAACAAGCTGTATATGTAGTTAATTCTACAGCAATAGAAACAGCCAAACCTACGCAGTTATATAACCTTTCCCAACCTGTGTTAAGTGTACAAGTAAGTAATAATCAACTGCTTGTGTTAATGGGTAGTGCTTTGTTATCGACCGATTTAACAACTGGGATCACTAGTCGTTTCAAGTTAGCTAACGAGTTTGTCCAGATAGTAATGGCTGATAAAGAAGTGTACGCATTACGTAAAGATTCACAGCTCGCCAAGGTTCAATTCAGTGATAACCAAATAGCTATCCAACAGTTAGGACAACAAGCTGATGCGCTAGTGATAGCAAATCAAGAGGTCTATGCGTTGCAAGGAAATACACTCAGTTCAATTAACCGAGCTATGAGTGATATTCGACTACCTTTTGTCACTGACCAATTGTATTTCGACTCGGAGCGAAACCTATGGTTATTGAGTCCTTATGATACCCAAGTACTGTGGCAACAAAATATTGAATTAATAGAGTTTGAAGATCAGGGCTTAGGCCGTTTTGAGGCTGTTAGTTCTGAATATGCATTACAAAATGATAGTTTGTATCTATACGATAAAACAAAGCAAAAATGGCAGATTAAAACTAAATTACCAGAAATAGCGGGCAGCAAAGAAATAATTACCACTAATAGTGCTATCTGGTTTGTAAGTGCGGATAAGTTAATCGGTTTAGATAAACAAACACTGGTACAAGTTATCAAGCTGTCATTATTTGATTCTGATTTGATACTGAAAACATCAGAAAATAAGCTGACTTTGATAAGCGAAAAATCAATTGTAGAACTCGACGCGAAAGGTACAACTCATCTGGTAAAGTCCTGCGAATTAACCTGCTTGCCAAATTACAATGTGAATGCTCACTTATTACAGGGAGTTGATGCTTTATTGGCAACTAATCAAGGCCTACATAAATATGATACTAATTCGAAAAGTTTCAGTTCAGAAAGATTAGACAAACTGAATGCATTATCTGCCATAGTGGGATTATCCAGTTTTGATCAAACTAGTGTTTGGTTGTTGTATCCAAATAAAATTGCACTGTTTAATGGCCAAGACACAACCTCAGAAATTTACTACAGCGATAACAATAGGCTTTTCTCTATTTATTCTGGACAAGATGGACGAGCATTTCTGCTTAGTCAAAAAGGTTGGTTCAATGTACAAAAGGTGATGAATCAACAGCTAGCAAGTAACACTAAGATAAATTTGCACAAAGTGACCGAAGGAGAGCGTCTTGTAAGATATTTAGCCCCGGAATCAATCCTTGAACTCACTGATACTGAACAAGAATTACGTTTGGCTTTTAATCTATCTAAACAACACTCAGAGCAAGCCGTTTACGTTCGCTTTAAATATCAAGATGAAGACAAGTGGTCACTGTCTTCTCAGTTGTCACAATCCATTACATTAAAGGACTTAAGGCAAGGTAAAAACAGCCTGTTGATGCAAGCTAGATTAGAAGGACAAAATTGGGGGGAGATAAGAGAATTTAATTATCAAATGCCTTATAAGTATTTGCAGACAAAATGGGTACTTTTTTATGCTTCTCTTACTTTATTGATTGTAGCAATTGTTTATCTAATAGAGCGCTATAAACGCTTCAAGATTGCTTTTGACACTTTGAAAAAAGAAACCTTTATTGATTCGCTTTTAGAGTCGACTAAAGACGGAGTTTGGGTGGCCAATAAAGACCGAGAAATAACTTCAGTTAACCAAGCGTTTTGTGACATTACCCAATTTACCGATGATGATGTCATGCATCAAAGTTTTCAAATAACAGACAAAGATGGCAGAAACAGAGAGCTTGAAAGCTTGATTTGGCAAGAAGTCATTAAGACTGGATTCTGGACAGGTGAGGTATGGTCTAAGAAAAAAACAGGTGAAGATGTATCACTAGACTTATCTGTCACTAGAGTTGAAACCTTTAACAAGGTGGTCAATAAAAAAGACATCAGATATGTCGGTGTTTTTTCCGACGTAACCGATCGAAAAAATAGCGAAAAAGCTCTGCGTAAATTGGCTACTAGAGACCCTCTCACCGAATTAGCCAATCGCACTCTTTATATTGAGCTGATAGAACAAGCCATAGCTACTGCAAATCCGGCAAATCCGAGTTTTGCTTTGATGTTCATTGATTTGGATAACTTCAGTAAGGTTAATGCTAACTTAGGCCCAATCCAAGGTGATGAACTATTAAAGCTGGTGGCACAAAGATTAACTTCTAGCTTGGAAAGAGGCATTAGCATAGCTAGATTAACAGCGGATGAATTTGCCTTATTGATACCGAATCATTTGTTAAGTGGTGAGCCTAGTTCCTATATTCGCCGCCTTTCGAATGAAATTAAACGTTTGTTACAGCCTTCATTTACGTTGGCAAATACAGAAGTAAATATGAATGCCAGTATTGGTATAGCGCTCTATCCACAGCATGGTATTAGCCCAGAAGCGCTAATGCGCTGTGCAGATACAGCACTAAAAAAAGTAAAACAATCTGGGAGAAACAATTTCATTATTTATGCCAAGGATTTGGATGATGACGACTCAGAGTTGTTGAGTTTAGAAGCTGAGCTGATTAGAGCATTTGATAACGACGAGTTTAAGGTGTATTTCCAACCTAAGTATCTTGTTCAACAGCATTTTGTTAGTGGTTATGAAGCTCTGGTTCGTTGGGATAGTCCAAGTAGAGGTATTGTTTCTCCCGAAAAGTTTATTGGTTTAGCTGAACAAAACGGACTGATTAGGCAATTAGATTCCGCTGTTTTGAAAAAAGTTTGTAAGCAGGTGGTGATTTGGCAAAAACAAGGAGTCGAACTGGGCAAAGTTGCGGTCAATATTTCAGCTTTAAACTTCCAGCAACATGAGTTTTGTCAAGCTATCCAACAAATAGTTCGTGAGTATGGCGTTGCGCCAGAGGTAATTGAGTTAGAAATTACAGAGTCGGCAATGATGAGCGATCCAGAACAAACGCTCGCAAATTTAAATGAATTGAGAAGTTTGGGTTTTTCCATAGCGTTAGATGACTTTGGCACAGGACACAGTTCATTAGGGCACTTAAAATATTTTCCCATCGATAGAATCAAGATAGACAGGTCATTTGTCAAAGACATTGAAAACAGTGACCAAGACAAAAATATTACTAGTGTTATCATCCAGTTAGCAAAACACTTGAACATGAAGGTTATTGCTGAAGGCGTTGAAAACCAAAGCCAAGCTTATATTTTACACATACTCGGTTGCAACGAAATCCAAGGCTATTTTATTAGCAAACCTTTGCCAGCTGATGAAGTTGTTCCTTTCTTGCAAGAAAAAACAGCAACGTTACCTGATATTGCTTTGGACTAATTTTTGAGAGCTAGCTTGTATCAGCATCATTTAGGTAACACTAAAATATGATAGTAAGTTTTGCCGTGATAAACCCGCGCTGAGCCTATTTTTACTTGGGCGAATTGTTTTTTAGCTCTGAGTTCTGCAATTTTTTGACGGCAGATATCAATTAACCATCTTTGCTCATTATATAAGGTCCAGTCAGACATAAGGCCTCCAAAAGGATTAGTCCATTGCTCTTTCCTATTAGCTGTAGTTATTGTTGTTCAAACTATGGAGGTTTTATTGCATATTTTGTGCTCACTTTGCTATTCGACCTTAGGTTAAAGAGCTAGCAGGCGTAATGAGTGGCAAGTTTACTAGACAGCTTTTGACTGCAGATTTTTAACAGGGAGTCGTTTGCATACAAAACTCAGTGTAAGATGAAGTGTTTAAGTCTAGACTCCTTGATAAAGGTCAATAATAAATCTTGAATATAGCCAATTAGTAATTCAAACGACTGTTTGAATGCATTACTATGGTCTAGCACGTGTTTTCTGCATAGTGAGAGGTTTTCATCTACCCTCATAGAAGCAGAGTATAAAAGGTAATCACGGCCTGATAATAAATAAAAAAGAGAGACAACCGGGGCAAACTTATGTCTGAGATAGAAAGAGAATCTATGGATTTTGACGTAGTTATTGTTGGTGCGGGGCCAGCAGGACTATCGGCAGCCATACGCCTGATGCAAAAAGCACAGGAAAATGAGCAAGAATTAATGGTATGTGTGGTTGAAAAAGGCTCAGAAGTGGGTGCACATATATTATCTGGTGCTGTATTTGAGCCGAGAGCATTGAATGAGCTTATTCCAGACTGGCAAGAAAAAGGCGCTCCAGTTACCACAGCTGTTAAAGGTGACGAAGTTTATTTACTGAAAGGTGAAGATAAAGCTTCAAAGATCCCTGGCTTTGCCTTTCCAAAAACTATGCACAATGAAGGCAACTATATTGTTTCTATGGGTAATGTTTGTCGCTGGTTAGCAGAGCAAGCAGAACAATTAGGTGTAGAAATTTTCCCTGGCTTCCCAGCATCTCATATACTCTATGATGAAAAAGGCAATGTTGCGGGTATTCAAACTGGCGATATGGGTCTTGATGAAGAAGGTAATCCTAAAGATTCATACATGCCTGGCATGGAGCTTAGAGCTAAGTACACTATTTTTGCTGAAGGCTGCCGTGGTCATTTAGGTAAAGAACTTATTGAAAAGTATGAACTTGATAAAGGTAAGTCGCCTCAGCACTATGGCATAGGTTTTAAAGAAATTTGGGAAGTACCAGCAGAGCAACATCAAGAAGGTTTGGTTGTACACTCAGCAGGTTGGCCACTAACGGAAGGCGCTACAGGTGGTGGTTACTTGTACCACGCGGAAAACAACCAAGTTGTTTGTGGTCTTATCGTTGATTTGAATTATGAAAATCCTTACTTAAGTCCATTTGAAGAATTTCAAAAATTAAAACATCACCCTGTTTACGCTAAGCATTTAGAAGGTGCGAAGCGTATCTCTTATGGCGCTAGAGCAATTGCTAAAGGTGGTCTTAATTCACTGCCGAAAATGACTATGCCAGGCGCTTTCTTGGTTGGCTGTAATGCAGGTACATTAAACTTTGCCAAGATCAAAGGTAATCACGCGGCAATGAAATCAGCAATGTTAGCTGCAGAAGTGATTTCTGATGCTCTGAAAGCAGGTGACGAAGGTCAAGCAGACTTAGTTCAATATCAGCAAACTTTTGATTCTTCTTGGTTATACCAAGAGCTATATACAAGTCGTAACTTTGGTCCTGTACTGCATAAACTAGGTACAGTATTAGGTGGTGCTTATAATGTACTTGATCAAAACTTCTTTGGTGGCAAATTGCCATTTAATTTCAAAGATGAAACGCCTGATCATGTAAAATTAAAGCCTGCGGCTGAATGTTCAAAGATCAATTACAACAAGCCAGACGGCAAGTTGAGTTTTGATCGTTTATCGTCGGTATTTTTATCCAATACTAACCATGAAGAAGAACAACCTGTTCACCTTAAATTAAAAGATGCACAGATCCCTCTAACGACAAACCTGACTCAATTTGATG
Source organism: Psychrosphaera sp. (assembly GCA_965221615.1). Classification (GTDB taxonomy): domain Bacteria; phylum Pseudomonadota; class Gammaproteobacteria; order Enterobacterales; family Alteromonadaceae; genus Psychrosphaera. The sequence continues at coordinate 3,831,749 of OZ244904.1, forward strand.
AACCTGCACAAAGATATTGTCCAGCAGGAGTTTATGAGTTTGTTGAAAATGAAGCAGGAGAAAAACAGTTCCAAATTAATTCTCAGAACTGTGTTCACTGTAAAACCTGTGATATTAAGGACCCTGCCCAAAACATTACTTGGGTTACACCAGAAGGTGGCGGCGGCCCTAACTATCCGAATATGTAATAAACAAAAAGCCCTGCACAGTCAGGGCTTTTTAAATTCAATTTTTGCCAAAGGCAAACTATCATCTGCTCCCCACTCGCTCCATGAGCCATCGTATAAAGAAAGATTTCTATAACCTAAAATATATGCAGCAAGTAGTACGATACATGCAGTCATGCCAGAACCACAGGAACCAATAAGTTGGTTTGCTTTACTTAGTTTGGCTTGTGAGAATATTTCCGTTAATTTGGTTGTTGATTTGTAGCAGCCATTTTCCAATAAAGAAGCAAAGTGTAGATTAATAGAATTTGGTATGTGGCCTGATCTTAATCCTGCTCTGGGCTCTTTTGCAGTGCCGCAAAATCGACTAAAACTACGAGCATCTACTATTTGTTGGTCTGGTTTATTGATCGCGGCTAAAACCTGTTGCGACGTTACAACTGAACCTTGCTGGAGAGTGCCAGTTACACTGCCTTTATTCTCTGTAACTTGATAATCACTATCTGTTTTATAACCTTGTCTTAGCCAAAGTGGTAAACCACCGTTTAATACAAACACGTTTTGTATACCCATAGCTTTAAACATCCACCAAGCCCTAGGCGCAGAGTACATACCTTGGTTATCGTAAATGACTATTTTACTTTGTGAGCTTATACCTAAAGCTTGAGCTTGCAGTGAGAATTGTTTATCGGTCGGCATGGTGTGGGATAATGGGCTAGATGATAAATGGAAACTGCCAGCAATATCACAAAATTGAGAGCCTGGAATACAACAAAACTCTGAGTATTCGATAGGCTCTATACCTACTATTTTGCTCACACTGGCATCAAGTATTATTAAATGTGGCTCAGCCAAATGTTGCTGTAACCATTCCACTGAAACTAAAGGAGACATCCAAAAGATCCTTATTAGGATTAACTAATTTAGTTCAGTGTAACAGGCATATCACCAAGTGTAATCAGAGCTGTTACCTATCTTTTTTCTTATCTCTATTCGACTTCTTTTAGGGTTGGCATGGCTGCGAATGCGCCCTTGGCAGTGACAGTATGAGCTCCACATTTGCTTGCAAACTCTACATACTCTATTGCTTTAGTTTGGTCATTAGCTAATTGCTCTAGGTTAATCTTGCTATCTGCTGCAAGTTTATATAGAAAGCCTCCAATAAAGCTGTCGCCAGCTCCAGTGGTATCAACTGCTTTGGCATTTGGAGGAACAACTTCTTGCTGCCAAAGTTTACTAACTACTGTGATGCAATTTGAACCATCTGTCACTAAGACAAGCTGGCAATTACCATCAATTAATAATTGTAAATACTGCTCGGTAGATAACTGCTTTTGTTCGGCTAACCAGATAAGTTCGTCACGACTAAGTTTGATGATATCGGTATAGCGAAAAACATTTTCGACTCTAGGCAAAAGCTTTGACAACTGCTCTTCTGGCCATAAATTTAGCCTCAGATTAACGTCAAGACACACTAACATATCGCTTTGTTTTGCATTGCTCAAAGTTGTCATAGAAAGCTTATATTGCTCTTCTGTACACAGGGTATTCGAGCAAAAGTGCAGGATGCCGCCTCGCTGCCACTGAATATCATCGATGTCTTGTTTGTTAAAAGCCAAGTCAGCAGTATTGTCTCTATAAAATTCAAAACTGCGCTCACCAACAGAATCCAATGTGACTAAAACAATAGCGGTTTTATTTTGTTTATATGCAACAAACCGTGTATTCACACCATGGGCTTCAAGCTCAGATTTGAGCTTTTTCCCCATATTGTCACGACTAATTCCACCAAGAAAATAGCTGTTTCCGCCCAATTTAGCTACTGCTACGGCTACATTTGCTGGTGCTCCGCCTGCCATAGGTTTAAATGAACCTGTGTCAGTTGGCAACAAATCAATCAATACTTCGCCAAAACTAAATATAGGTGACATGTAAAACTCCAAAAAGAGAAAGCCCGTACGGGCTTTCGTTAATGATTAGAATTGATAACGTAAAGTCATTGAAGTAGTGCGACCTGTTAGCGTTCTAGCACGAATTACACCATTGTCAGGCAAACTACCTTCTTCTGCTTCTGTGATCCCTTCTGCGTTAAACGCATTGTTCACATTTAGTGATACAGAAAGATTTTCAGTTAGGTCATAGTTAGCAAACAAGTTAACTTGCGTATAACCGTCAAACTTTAAGTCATTGTTATCTTGTGCATAAGCATCTGTCGAGCCGACAAAGCCAATGCCAAATGAAGCTTGGTCTAACGAATAACGACCTAATAATGAGTAAACTAAATCCGCTTGCCTTCTCGGCGTGTTACCTTCTACTTCAGGAGTTAGAGCGTCAGATGCGATTTCTGCATCCGTCCATGTTGCGCTACCTCTGAAATCAAAGTTGCCGATATAGTAGGTTGCCTCTAATTCTAAGCCTAATGCTTCGTATTTCCTGTCGAAGAAGCGCTGTGAAGTTGCTTCAAAGTTTTGTTCCTCTGTTTCTGCATAAAACGCAGTTGCAAATACTGATAGGGTATCTTGACGGTACTTGATACCGGCTTCGACTTGATCAACTTCATCAATAGCGTCTTGCTTAGCGACCGAGCCGTCTGCATTTACTCGACCGAATAACAAGCGGTCTGCATTTGCTCTAGCACCATGGCTTAAACGAGCGAATACAGCAGTATCGCTATTGATGGTGTAGTTCGCACCAAGTGAATAAGAAGTGTAAGACCAATCGTAATTAATTGGTGAAGCATTAGCGTGATCTATCGTTGCAACATTCTGCTCAGGCACTGAAATAACACCATCGCCATTAACATCAAATTCAGAGGTAGTTACGCCAGCGTATGACCCTCTAGCTTCACCTGAGTCGTAGCGCACACTTGCATCTAAACTCCAATCACCAATGGTAGTTGAAGCTGCAATATACGGTGCTGTGATAGTGTAATCTGCATCATAGTTGCGTTGACAACAGTTGCCCCAGAACGGTGTTCCATATGCGTATAAGCCATTTTCTGAGTAGTTTTCACCTGAAGCTGAAACTACATCAACTAAGGCTGCATCATCGCCAGCCATCTCCAATAAATAAGAATTCCATAGCCAGCTCATTTCGATATTCTGCGTTGCCGCGTAGTAACCGAAAGTAATAGTAGAGTCATCAAGAGTTTTGGTTAACTTAATGTCGTTTGTGATGTTATCAAAATTGTGCATCTCAACATCAAAGGTATGGATCCTTAACACATTGTCATTGGTGTAACTGCTGCCTTGATCTGGACCATTGGCATAAACTAGCTGAGCACCTTCACCAGCAATACTTTGTGCAACTGCAGAACTGTCACCAATTTCTGCTGGAAAAGGTGAGTTGAATGAACCGCTAATTGATGAATTGCGGAACCTATTCTCAATCGACCAATCATTGCCAAGATCGAAAGATGCTTCAAAGCCAACTGAGCTTTGTTGTGGATTCATACCATCTCTGATGTCACCTGTTCTCACTTCACCATTGCGGCCACGAGATAAAGTCGTGGTGAAATATGGCGAGTGTGGCGTGTCTGTTAGTGAATCAAAACCTGGTACTGATGAACCATCTGAGTTCACGGGCATTGGCAGGTAGCTAATGCTCTTATCATCTAAATGTTTGAAATAGATACGAACGTAACCATTGTCGAACTCTTTTGTTAAGTTAGCTTTGATTTGGCCGCCTTTGTTCGCGGTATAACCAGGATCTCTTGCTCCATCACCTTGGCGCACAAAACCGCCAATATGGAAATACGTTGAATTATTGATCTCGCCGCCATACTCAAAGTCGGTTCTGAATGAGTCATAATCAACACCGATAGTTGTTGCTACACTACCACCTTCATCAAGACCTGTTTTGCTGATGATGTTAATGATACCACCAGGGGCATTACTGGCTAATGTTGACGCTGAACCGCCACGAATCGCTTCAACAGTATCAACTGTGCTGTCAGCTCTTAGAAAGATATCAGCGTTACCAAAAGCGATATCACCAAATTGTAAAATTGGTAAGCCATCTTCTTGTAATTGCAAAAACTTAGCTCCGCCTGAAGCTACAGGTAAGCCTCGAACTGCGATATTGGCATTGCCTTCACCGCCTGTTGCTTCTGCTCGAACACCAGGGATAAAGCGAAATACTTCAGCTGTTGTTCTAGGAGTTGCAACTTCTAAGTCTCCCAAATCTAAGCTGCTTACTGAAACACTAGAATCCATAACAGATTTGCCTTTTACAACACCTGTGACAGCAATTCGTTCGAAGTCTATACCTGGATTTTTCTGATCTTGTTCTGCTTCTGCGGCAATGGCTGAATTAACCGCCAAAGCTAACAAGCCGATTGCAAACGTCTTTGATTTAGTCATATGTCATTTCCCCTGTTTTTTATTATAGATGAAATATTATTACTTAATCGATTAAGTTGCGATTTAGCAATAAGTTTAGCAATAAATTTAATAAAAGATATTTTTGACTCAGTGTTTTTAATTATTAGATATTTTGGTTCAGCGCTGTTTCTGCAGGGTCATTTACCCAATTGTACGCTGCAAATAGGCTAAGCAATACAGCTAATGCCGAAGCGAAATAAAAACCAAATTCGATTCCACCAAAATGATCGCTGACCAGGCCCATAATGAGTGGACCAATAGCTGCGGAAACCGCCGTGAAAAATAGGATAACACCAGCAACAGCACCATGTTGGTATTTGGGATAGCAGCTTATACCCTTTGAATTTAGAGTTGGATATATCACTGACATGAATAAGCCTGATAAAGGCAGTGCCCAGATAGCAACATCTTGGCCAAATGCCATAGCAACTAAATAGCAAACAGCTACAAGAGAAGTTGATACTAGAATAACCGTTTGCCAGCGCCAGAAAGACAACATCCAGGCACCCAAGAATCTGCCGCCAGCTCGCAATGCAAAAAAGATAGATAAAGCATAAGTAGCCAACCACATATAATTGCCTTGGTAATCGGCAAACAAACTTGGCATCCAAACATATATTGCCACTTCAACAGCAACGTACAGAGCAATAGCTAAAGAAAAGCCTAGTGCGTATTTGTCTTTCATCATAGCTATAGTTTTAGCTAAAGAAATCTGATCTTCAGCTGTCTTTTTTACTTCTGGGTAAGTAGAAAAGTAAGCGATTGCGCACAAAACAAGACAAATAATCGCGGCGGCAACATAAAGATATTTCCAAGATGCACCGCTAATTAACAGATAGCTCACAACCGCAGGGCCCACCATAGCGCCAACACCAAAGAAGCCTTCAGTTCTGTTCATAATTGCAGTGTGTTGTTTTGAATTTTGTGAAATATCACCAATTAATGCTAATGCGCCAGTTTTGAATAAGCCAACTGCACAACCAACAATGGCAAGCAGAACGATGAATAAAGAGAATTGATCAACAGCTGCAAAAGCAAAGCTAGCAAGAGCGAATAGCATTAAACCTACGCAAATGGTGATTTTTCTACCTAACTTGTCAGCTAAAAAGCCAAGAAATAAACCGCTAAAGGCAATAAAAGCCATAGGAACATAGTGGAAAGCACTGGCTTGGGTTAGTGACAGATTATAGTCCTTGATTAGTTCAGGAATAATCACTCCTACTGCATCTGAAGTCATCGCGAATACGAAAAACATCATATAAGTTAACCACTTGATCCTAGTTAAACGGATCGAGCTAGAGTGCGTATCTAGACTGCTCTGTACCATAATGTTGTGACCTGTCGTTTACCAATTCATGATAAAAGTATCTCGACGATACCTTACCAAATATTTTCTTGAATATTTTTTAGTTCTGATTAAAGATATTACTTAATCGATTAAGTTTCAACCTGAATAAGAGATTTATAATGAAAAATAAGGTTCAACTTATTACCTATGTTGACCGTTTAGCGGGTAGCACGGTATCTGCGTTGCACAAACAGCTTGAGCAAGAATTCACAGATGTGTTTGCTGGAGTTCATTTATTACCTTTCTATTATCCTATAGATGGCAGTGATGCGGGCTTTGATCCAATTAACCATTGCGAGGTTGATGCTCGCTTAGGTAACTGGCAGGACGTAAAAGCGTTAGGACAGGATTATGAGTTAATGGCAGATTTGATTGTTAACCACATGTCTGCTCAGTCTGTTGAATTTAAAGACGTTTTAGAACAAGGAGATAGTTCAGAATATTGGTCTTTATTTATCAAAAAAGAAGATATCTTTCCTGAAGGTCTAACTGAGCAACTGGCAGAAAAAATATATCGACCTAGGCCAGGTAGTTGTTTTAGTAAATATCAGCTAAACAATGGTGATAGTGTAGATTTTTGGACGACTTTTACTTCGAATCAAATTGATATTAATGTTGAAACAGATGCAGGTCAGAAATATTTAACCAATATTCTTAGCCAATTTGCTGAGTCGAACATAACAATGATCCGCCTAGATGCTGCAGGGTATGCAATTAAGAGAGCTGGCTCTAGCTGTTTTATGCTGGATGAGACATTCGACTTTATTAACAAGCTATCTACCCAAGCAAATGACTTAGGCATAACTACTCTGGTAGAAATCCACTCTTATTATAAAACTCAAATTGAAATCGCAAAACGCGTTGATCTCGTTTATGACTTTGCATTGCCGCCTTTGGTGTTGCATACCTTGTTTACACAAAATGCGGATGCATTAGTGAATTGGTTGAGCATATCGCCAAGGAATTGCATCACGGTTTTAGATACCCATGATGGCATTGGAATAATTGATGTTGGACCTATGGGAGACAAACCTGGATTATTAAATGCGGAACAAATTGATGAACTCGTAAATACGATTCATAACAATACTGGCGGAGAAAGCTTGAAAGCGACAGGTGCAGCAGCCAGCAATGTTGATTTATACCAAGTAAACTCGAGTTATTATGGTGCACTGGGTTATAACGATTATTTGTATTTAGTCGCGAGAGCTTTGCAGTTCTTTTCGCCTGGCGTTCCTCAAGTTTATTATGGCGGATTGCTAGCTGAGGTAAATGATATGGATTTATTAGCTGCAAGTAATGTAGGGCGCGACATTAATCGTCCATATATAAAACCAGAAAATATTGCAGACAAATTGCAAAAACCTGTGGTCAAAGCGTTATTGCAGTTAATTGCGATCAGAAACAATAATGCAGCTTTTAATGGTGAATTTAATTTAGTTCATTGTGATGGGGTTTTGAAACTAGGCTGGATAAATGAGAGCCTTGAAGCTGGTCTAGAGCTCAATCTAAAAACGATGGATTGCTTCATTACAGAAACAAATGGAGAACAGGAAGAAAGTCATAACTTGCGTTCTTGGCTTTAACTTTCTCTCATTTCAAGGAGCGTTAACTAGACGCTCCTTGTAAAATTTCATAGTCAATGACAGCGCCATCTCTTGCGTCACTTAAGAACATTTGAGCTGCTAATTTGCCTTTTTGTGCACTGTTTTGATGAACTGTAGTAATGGCTGGCACATTTCTTTGCGCTTCTTCTATGCCGTCAAAGCCTACTACCTTAAGTTGCTCAGGAATTTTTATACCTTGTTCTTGCGCTTCTCTGACGACTGTTAGGGCAATTAAATCACTCATGCAGAGCATAACACTCGGTCTAGGCGAAGAAGAGAGCGCTTCTCTAGCTGCAATTTGCGCGAAATGAGCATTGCTTTCTGGAATGTTCCAAGTTCGATCTGCAAGCAATGTGGAGTTTGTTTCTTCGATTGCTTTTAAGTATCCCTGTAAACGCTGATGCGATATGGAGCTAGATACATCTATGTCTGGTTGATCATATACACGACAAGTTAAACGAGTGTCTAATAACCTTAAACCCATTATAGCTACTTGTTCTTCATTTGAACTCAGTGCATATTTAGCGACTTCATAAGCCGCTTGCTCATTATTTACTGATACCGCTGCTTTCCTTTCTATATTGAAATCGACGGTAACAACTTTCTTTTTAGTTTGTTTTAATTGTTCGATTAAACGACTTTGGCGCGGTTGGCCATAGCAGATAAAACCGTCTACAAAATCGATGATATTATTCAGATTGTCAGATGAGCCGGAAAACAACAAAATGTTGATCTGTTGTTTTTCTAAAATACTAGAAACACCAGTCATAAACTCGCTTGCAACAGGATCCGACACCATATACTCAAGACTATCTGGTAGTACCAGAGCAACAATATTGAATTTACCTTTGCGTAAAGATTGTGCTGCTTTATTTGGTCCGTAATAACCTAACTTAGCGCAAGCTTCTAATATTTCTTCACGCTTTTTCTTTGATAATTGATCGGGTCTATTAAAGGCATTCGAAACCGTAGCATTGGATACTCCCAGTTCATGAGCGATTGATTTTAGTGTCCATTTTTTTTGATCAGACATAAAGCGTGTTGCCCTTAGAAATTTCACTGGGAATTGATTAATAAGATGAAGAATAACATTAGCTTATATTTCTCCAAAACATTTAACACAGAATAATCTGCCAGCTAAGGCCTGTGCTGAAGCTAATTTCAACAATTTGTGCGTATATTAAACAAGATAGGGGATCTCCCTATTTCCGAAGTTAGCGAAAATCGTACAATGGCAACCGTTAAAACAAACACACACATTCAAATTGATTGAGAGGAAAAATTGATGAAACTTGTTGCTACTTTAACTTTTGCTTTAGCTGTTGTTGGCGCTTCTTTAGTAACTCCAGTACAAGCGGCTAGTGTAGATGCGTTAAATGGTATCTGTGAGAATGTTGCGGCAGACAATAAGTCTCGTTTCCGTAAGAAGCTTAAAGAATCAGGTTTAAAATTACGTAATGTTTACGACTCAATTTCATGTGGTGGTGAAAACCTAGTTCGCTATGCAATGACTAAAAATGCGAACTCTGTAGGTAGCTACATCGTTAAGCGTATGCCAGCTTCTCACTTTGCAGCGTCTGGTGACACTGAGTGGGCAAACAGCAAAGGTTTATCAGCTTCTCCAATCGTAGCAACGATTGCAGCTAGATAATCAGCTCTATTGAATTTGTAAAAAAGGGTGCTTTTTAAGCACCCTTTTTTATTGCATTTAAAACTAGTTACTCTGCCAACCAGAACCCCATTTTTTAGTATGGTTCGGCTCAACTCTTTTCAGGCTTCCAATCTAATGGCTTGCTCAACAAAGAAATTATTTACCTTCCTTATTTTATATAAACGGCTCAGGGCAAAATCTTTATTTTAATACTGGTGATCTGCTTATTCGAACCTCTTGGTTCAAAGTGGTAGTCAAAAGTTGTATCAGGCTTCTCAATAATAATGAGCTTGCACAACAACAACTCAATTTAACTGCCCTAATTTTAGATATCGGCTCGGCGTTAAGCGTTCTCACTGTTGCATCTAGAGTTTGAATTTTGACGTTAAAAACTCTGTACAATTATTAAGCATAAGCTGTACCAAGATTAATTGGTTTATGATCACCAACTTTTAGGCTTGTTGTAATCTCTTTCCTTTCCTTGCTCTTTGGCAACAGCCACTTTTTGATTTTTCCCAGACAAGATCCTAACTTGATACCAAGATTCAGTTGCCAACATACTTCTTTGACTCTTTGTCCAATTCCTTTGATACAGTTTTTTAATCGCAGCAAGTACATCTGGCGAACGTTGAATTAATTGTTTAGCTAAAGACTTTGCAGCATCAATAGGTTGGTCGTTAAGTTCGGTTACTAGATGGTAATCTAGTGCTTGTTGGCCAGTGAAAGTCTCTGCCGTCATTGCAAGTTTCATTGCTTGATCAATTGACATTAGCTGTGTCAAAGCTGTATTCCCTGCCATATCCGGGATCAGTCCCCAGCGCGCTTCCATAATACTCATGGAAGCATCAGGTGTCGCAATTCTAAAGTCTCCACCAAGTGCTATTTGCATACCTCCGCCCCAACAACGACCGTGAATTGCCATAATTACAGGAACTGGGAGTTTGCGCCATTTAGCCGTTACTTTCTGAGCTAAGTTCGCATTACCAGGAAGCCACTTCAATAGTAGACTTATAGCGGCTATCGGACTCTTCATTACAGATTTGATGTCCAAGCCGCTGCAAAAGTCATTACCTTCACCAGAAACAATGACAACTCGAATTGACGTGTCTTTTTTTATCTTATTGATTGTTCTATCTATGGCTCTAAACATCGGCATATCCAATGCGTTGAGTTTATCTGGGCGATTTAATTTAACTTCAGCAATGCCGCTTTCATCCACTGTTAGTGTGACTCTTGATTCTGACACTGGTTTATCCCTTTATTGTTATTATATTTATCCTAAGCATGACAGATCCTACCAGTTTTTGCATAGCCATTTTATTAGGGAAAATTTGCACCTTCTCGTTTTACTTAGTTCCCCTTATAATTGCCTTCCTATTTAATTGGTGAGAAATAATCATGAACCCTATCATTCAAATCCTACAAGAAAACAATATCGAACAAGATCAAATTGCAGAGTTATTTGAAGCACTTACATCAAATCCTTTGATGGCAATGGCAAAAGTACAAGAGTTAGGCATTCCAGCAGATAGACTGCAAGCGGTAATGGCGATGATCATGACAAACCCACAACTAATTAAAGATGCAGTTGAGGAACTTGGCCTTGATATGGAAAAGGTTGAAGCGGCGAAACAACAGCTTAATCAGTAATGGTTATGAAAGGTTTTATCACTAAGCTGGCAGTTATCCTTGTCTTTTTGACATTGGGTGTAACGGCAAAACAAGACGAACATCAGCATAGTTTGGTTGGTAGTCATGGTATGGTGTTATTCAATGATCACCAAGGTCAGCTATATGCCAGCCATATGCCTTTGTATTATTCACCACATGACCATCAGATCATTTATAAAGTAAAAGTGTCGCCAAGCTCTAAACTCAGTGCTTTGATGAAGCAAAAGTTGGTGACGGTACTGCCAGCAAAGTTTGATTTATCGATTTTATTGTCAGGCGATACGCTAACTATCGATACGGATTTTTATCAAGGTCATTTCGAACGTGGCGGCAAGTTGGTTGATAAACAAACTCTTACTTTCGTTGAACCTGTTTATATTCGCTCTTTGCAGCCAAAATTAACAACAGAACAAAGTTTGTTTGATTTGGTTTCTATTTCTGAACAGCAAAATTTATATGTTCATCGTATTGAATTAAAACCTTCTTTTGATGCAATCGGTTTTGCACAAAAACAACAGAGTAGTAAGCAAACTAAGTCCTGCAAAAAAGCAAAAGAACTAAGTCAAACTGATTTGTTAACTATGTTTCGCTCTTGTGGTTTAAACCAGCCTGTGTACTTAGAAACTCAAGATTTTCAATAGTTTGAAAATCTCTATAAACCAGAACAAATAGCCTTAGGCACATGTAGAGAAGACAAAAATGAGTGGAAAACTAAGAAGTAATATTACGATAGGTGCAAAAGTAAATATCGTATTGAAACAAGATCAAAGAACAGGCGCGCTAACAGAAGGTGTGGTTGCTAAAATCCTAACTAAAAGTCCAAGCCATCCTCATGGTATTAAAGTGATGTTGGAATCAGGGCAAGTAGGCCGCGTTAAAGAAATTTTAGATTAAGCAGTATTAAATTGAATCATGAAGTTACTGAGAACCACTACACATCCAGATATTAAGGATACATCGGCACCTAGTTTTAATCGAAAAGCAACGAGAGCCATAGTGTTAAATGATGTGAATATCTTGCTGTTATACACTGAGCGTTATCACGATTACAGTTTACCTGGCGGAGGCGTAGATCAAGGCGAAGGTATGATCGAAGCTTTGATGCGAGAGCTGAAAGAAGAAACCGGCGCGCAAAATGTGAGAAATATCAAAGAATTCGGCTTATATGAAGAGTTCAGGCCTTGGTACAAAGATGACTTCGATATAGTACATATGGAATCTTATTGTTATGTGTGTGATATAGATGAAGAACTGCTAGCCCCCGAGTTTGAAGCACACGAGCTAGCCAATGGTATGGTGCCTAAGTGGATAAACATTCACGATGCGATTAAACACAACGAAGACACCATAGCCAATAGCAGTAAAAAAGGCATGTCGATAGACAGAGAAACCTTTTTATTAAAGCTAATTGTAAAAGAGTTCAACCTTTAAGTTAGAGCTGGAACTGCGAAACCAGCTCATTTAACTTGTTGTACTCTACTTCTAGTTCATTACAACAATGAGATGCCATAGAAACAGTCTCAGTATTCTTATCTGCTAATGTTCTTATGGCTGTAACTTGCTCAGCCATTTCTTTGCCTACTGCTGATTGTTCAGTTGTCGCCGTGGCTACCTGCGCATTTTGCGATTCAATATTCATAACCTGCTGATTAATAGTTTTAAACGAGTCGGCTACATAACTTGCAATCTCTATTGTTTGGGAAACCATATTGGATGCTTTTTCCATAACTTCAACTGAGCCTTCACTGCCCTTTTGCAAACTTTCTATAATGTCTTGAATCTCTAAAGTCGACTCTTGTGTTCTCAACGCTAAAGTTCTCACTTCATCAGCAACGACAGCAAATCCTCGACCTTGATCTCCAGCTCTTGCAGCCTCAATTGCTGCATTTAGAGCTAACAAATTCGTTTGTTCAGCGATGTTTTTTATCACATCTAATACTTTCGCTATGTTGTGAGCTTGTTCAGCAACACTCGTAACGCTACTGCTGGAATCTTGAATTGTTTGACTCAATTGAGTCGTGATCTCGTTATTTTTTGCTACGTTGTTTCCGCCTGCTTCTGCTTGCGTAACAGCTTCTTGGCTAGAGTCGCTCGAAAGATTTGCGGCTTCGGCAACCGAATCTGAAGTAGCTGACATTTGTTCAACTGCAGCCGACAGTTGAATCGTCATATCGGTTTGTTCTGCAGTTTGTGTTTCTACACTTGAGAACTGATTGCGCAGGTCAGAAACTTGCGTATTTAAAATATGACTAGAGCTCACAACACCTTGAAGAGTGGTATGTATTTTGTCTAGCATCTGATTGAAAGAGCGAGAAACCTGGCCTATTTCATCACCATCTTCTCTGTCTACTCTGGCAGAGATCCGTTTGGTGAAATCAAGTGTCGCAGCAACTTCATTAATTGAGTTGTTCAGTACAATAATAGGTGCTGAAAGGTAACTGCCTAACCACATTGCACTTGCTAGTCCCAAAGTGACTATGCTTAAGGTGATAATTATCGAGGTTGAGATTAATGAATCTTTAAGTTCATGCTCAGCTGCAAATGCTTCTGCTTCGTCTATTTCACTTAAAATAGCCCATCTGTATGGGCCAACTTCTAGGAAACTATAAGCTGACGCTACTCTCACTCCACGGTAATCTTTGATGATAGAAAAACCTGTTTTGCCATTTAATGCTTGAGTGACAGCTTCAGTTTTAACTGAAGCTAGTCCCAGAGAACTGTTTTTAGCATCAATTTGTTGGATAACAGCTTGTGGTTCACCAGCTCTTTTTAAAGCAGCTAAATAATTGGCTTTGTCTTCTAGCAAGAATCTACTTTGGCTACGCATTAGTTCATCATCACCAACTAAGTAGGTTTCACCGGACTTACCTAAGCCTTGTTGTTGCCATTTACCATTATAAGTCATGATGTTATTGATTCGGTCAACAGGAGCTTGGAATATTAAAGCTCCAATAAACTGATTTTGTTGGTAAATAGGACTCGCAAAAAATGCAGCGGATGATTCATAAGAAGGGGTGTAAGGCTTAAAATCTGTCATTACGACGGTGTTTTCAGGGGCCCCAAGGGCTTTATCAAAAACTTCAGATAGGCCTGAATTTGCATAAGGGCCACTCGTCAACGAAGTTGCAAAATCTAACTCTTTAAATACTGAATATACAATATCTCCTTGTGCATTAACTAGAAAGATATCGTAGTAACCAAACTGATTCAGGTAACGGCTAAAAGTTGGATGGTACTTACTATGAATTCGGCTGTAACTGGTATCACCGGATAAGTGCACTAATTGATCTTTATTGCCCAACGGACTTGGGTTATTAGAAATAAAGGCATATTGCAAAGCGGTACTGCGCTTATCCAATTTGGCCATTAAAGATTCGGCGGTCAGCTCTTTTTGAGTATTCTCTTGTTGGTATTTAGCTAGAAACTCAGAACGATAAAAATTCGCTAATGAACTGTTTATTTGACTTTCAGGAGGCAAGTTGGCTTGAGCCAGGTAGTCAAAAAAAGCCGTGTTGAACTCTTTTAATGCACTTCGGGTCATCAGCGAGTCAGCAAGTGTATTTACTTGACCTTGGATTGTCGCTAAATAACCTTGAATTTGTTCCTTTTTTGCATCTCTTTGCGCTATTAAACGCTGTTCAATTTGTTCACTGACTGTTTTACTAACCTTGCTACTGGATAGGTTGGTCAATACGGTTGCCGTAATTATTAAAGCTACGGTTACCACTATGCCTACGTTTAAAACAATTTTTGATTTTAGTCGCACTTTACCTCCAAAAATCTTTTGAAAAACCTTAGTCGTCAGATTAAGTAAATGTAAGTCCGATTTGTTACCTACCCTGAAACAACTCGTATATAGAAGTGTAGACGGAAATACAAAGCTTGTTGTTTTTTGTGTGAAAAATGTGAGGCTATTCACCTATGTAACAGGAAAGTTACAGATTTATGCCGCCTTAATAAGCGATAACCCCTAAATGGTATTTAACGCTTTTGCAGTTTAGTTTATTTTGACTTTTATCAAGGCTAATAAAGTCAGTTTGCACAACAATAGCGATATTCCAACGCAGTGAGAGAGTAGAAATGAGCAAGGTATTAAGTAATTGGGACGACATTTTATTATTGAATGAGCAATTGTCTGAAGACGAGCGCATGATCCGCGATATGGCACATGATTTTTGTCAACAAGAGCTTATGCCTGGCATTTTGATGGCTAACCGCAATGAAGAGTTTGACCCTAACATAATGCGTAAATTTGGCGAAGTTGGGTTATTAGGTGCAACGATTGACGGTTACGATTGCTCAGGTGTTAATTATGTTAGCTATGGCCTTGTTGCTAGAGAAGTTGAAAGAGTAGATTCTGGTTATCGAAGTGCCATGAGCGTGCAATCTTCTCTGGTTATGCATCCAATATATAAGTTTGGTACAGAAGAACAAAAGCAAAAGTATTTACCTAAGCTAGCTTCTGGTGAATACATAGGCTGTTTTGGCCTCACTGAGCCAGATGCAGGCTCTGATCCAGCAGGAATGAAAACCCGAGCTAAAAAGGTTGATGGCGGCTACCGTTTAACTGGTTCCAAAATGTGGATCACCAACTCACCTATTGCCGATGTTTTTGTGGTCTGGGCCAAAAATGAAGCGGAAGATAATCAGATATGCGGCTTTGTGTTAGAAAAAGGCATGCAAGGGCTTTCTGCACCTAAAATTGAAGGCAAATTATCACTTAAAGCTTCAATAACAGGTGAAGTTGTAATGGATAACGTATTTGTACCTGAAGAAAATATGTTCCCAGAAGTAAGAGGGTTAAAAGGCCCGTTTAGTTGTTTGAATATGGCTAGATATGGTATTTCTTGGGGAGCCTTAGGTGCCGCAGAGTTCTGTTGGCATGCCGCTAGACAATATGGTTTGGATCGTAAGCAATTCGATAAGCCGCTAGCTCAAACTCAACTATTCCAAACCAAGTTAGCTAATATGCAAACCGAAATTACTCTTGGTTTACAGGCGTCGTTACGAGTTGGTCGTATTATCGATTCAGGTGATTGGGATCCAACAATGATTTCTCTAGTTAAGCGTAATAACTGTGGTAAATCTTTAGATATAGCTCGAATGTCTCGCGATATGCATGGTGGTAACGGTATTGCTGATGAATTTCATGTTATTCGCCATATGATTAACTTAGAAACCGTAAATACTTATGAGGGCACATATGATGTTCATGGTTTGATATTGGGCCGTGCGCAGACCGGATTACAAGCTTTCTTCTAAGCTATCCAGTGAATTAAAAAAGGCACTAACCTCGTTGGTTTGTGCCTTATTACTTTAAATCATCTCAGGTATTTCAGTGTCAGCTTCTGGTTTTACCTTAGTAAAAAATGCATTTTTTAATATTTTCAATACATCAAATATTGCATAAGAGATCACTGCACTAATTATTGCTATTGCATAATATTTAACATCTGACGTCGCAAAAACAAACTCTGAAAAAGTAATAAAAACAGCAAGTATGTAAGTAAGAAAACCTAAAGTGAATATTTTCTGAGGAGGTTTTATTTCATCAACCCAGCTTCTTTCGTCGTTTTTATAAAATGTTTGTTCATTGGTTAAGCCAAGTTCGTTATTCCAGTATTCGCGACTTTGTTTTTCTATGATTTTCTTTTGATCTGTCAGTGTGATTTGATACTCGGCGTTTTTGTATGAAAGTAAACGACGATAAATCATTAACTCTTCGTCACCTACCAAGAACTTGAAATCTATCACCGATTTTGTCCAAGGTGTAGAAATCTTGTGAACAAGTTCTCCGTCAACAAAACATTTTTCACGGCCCAAAACATCAACTGTGTACTTTATTTTGTGCTCTTTATAATCAAAATTAAATTCTAACATTAGGCTTCATCTTCCTTTTGAAATTCTAAAATATCGCCTGGTTGGCAGTCTAAACATTCACATATAGCTTCTAGTGTGGAAAAGCGAATTGCTTTTGCTCTGCCTGCTTTTAGGACACTTAAGTTTTGCGGTGTTATACCAACGGCTGCTGCTAAATCATTCAGCTTCATTTTTCGCTGCGCTAACACCACATCTAAATTTACAATTACTGGCATAATTAAATTGTTAACTCTTGTTCTTGTTCAATGTCACGGGAAATCTTGGTCACTCCTGCCACTAAGTTTAATGCGTAAGCAACTATGGCTAGTAAGAAATCTGCATGAGCCAGATAGAGCATAGTGAGAGAGTCCAGTTCAGCATTATTAACTACTGCTAGTAAGATAAAAAAAGCAGGTTTGAGCACTAATGCGATGTAAATGGCAATTTTAGCAATAGCTCGATATACCTTTAGCACTTCAGGTGCAAAGAAATGTCCTTGGACATAGAGGTTAAAAATTTTATGAACCAGTAAAAGTAATAAAAATGCTAGTGGAATAATTAGGGACTGAACGTTCAGAGGGTCATCAGTAAAGCCTTGAGTGCCATCCCTCATTAGAGTAAGGCCAACGACAAACAAACTAAGAAAACTCATTAAACCCATAAAGATGGTAAAACCCATGATTTTACCTTGATGCAGCTGACAATATTTTTGAAATGCGATCATGTGATCCTCCTTAACTTTTTTATAGCTTAAGGAGGATTGAATTTAAGATCAATAAAAAATTAATGATAAACGATAAAAATGTAGTGCTTTTCTATTTTTTATTCATTGAAAAAACAAAATACGTTAACAAGCACAGTGCTCTTCTAGTTGCTCATTAAAGATTTTTTGCAGTACTTCAATATCGGCAACACGTACGTAGTTAGGGCGGATTATAAAAGAGATACTTCTATGAGGGCCTGGTTCGTTAAGGTGGATTGCTCTTAGTTCTGAGTCATCGTAAATCAGCTGGTCAAGTGCCATTTGCGGTACTAAGGTTGTGCCTAGTTTTCCCGCCACCATTTGGATTAATGTATGTAAGCTGGTGGAGTTGAACTCAGACTCTTTCGCTTCAGATTGTAAACTACAGGCTGCTAGAGCATGGTCTTTCAAACAATGCCCATCTTTCAATAACATAAGCTTTTCTAGCTCAAGCTCATTACTGGTGATCTCAGTCACTTGGCTAGGGCATTCATCTTTGTGGCTAACCCAGTAAAAGTCTTCTTGCCAGAATTCAAAAGACATTAGGCCGTCGATTGGGTAAGGCAAAGCTAAAACTGCGCAGTCAACTTCGCCATTCCTCACCATATCAACTAATACATGGGACTGTTCTTCAACAATCTTTAACTTGAAGTTTGGATATTGTTTTCTGACTTCAGGTAGCACTTTTGGTAACAGATAAGGACCAATTGTTGGAATAACGCCTAAGGTCATAGGTGCTGATAAATTTTCTTTGCCGTATTGAGAAAGTTGATACAGCTCGTCCATTTCCATTTTTATGGTTTTTGCTTTGTTTAAAAACAACAAGCCTTCGGCTGTGATCAGCACTTTTTTGTTATTGCGCTCAAATACTTGAATACCAAGCTGTTTTTCCATTTCAGCAATAGCAGTGCTCAGTGCTGACTGGGATACGTTACAAAGCTCAGATGCTTTTTTGAAATGCAGAGTTTTTTCTACAGCTAGTGCGTAATTGATTTGTTTAAGAGAAATCATAGTCGTTCACAAAAATAGATTGATTTTTTATTTTAGTTTTATTTGTTGGAACTTCAATAAGTAAATTGGTTAAAAGTTGGTTTTTTTAGAAAGACTAAAAAGTCACGCCCGTTAAGAGCGTGACTGATATAGATACTAGAAGCTATAAGTTGCAGCTACATAAGCAAAACGACCTTGCGCGCTGTGAATGTCACTAGCAAAGCCAATACCTGAACCATAATCGAATGGAGGTTCTTCATCGAATAGGTTAGTTACGCCCACAGTTAATACTGTATTTTCGATCGCTGTGTAGTTGAATGTCAGGTCAACCGTGGTCATCGAATCTACGGTTAGATGGTCAAAGCCAAGGTCTTTGTTGCCATCGAACTCGCCAATGTAGTTAATTGCAGCATAAGCGTTCATGCCATCCATGTTCCAACCCGTAGAGAAAGTGTAACGAACTTCGGGTTGTAGATAATCACCTTCAACAGTGTTTACACGTTGACCACCACCTAGTGCTGGACGAAGTTCTTCAAAGTCTAGAACGTAGTTCATTACAAACTGGAATTGAAATTCACCGTATTTTGAATCTAATGAATATTGTGCGTCTATATCCAAGCCAGACGTATTCAAGTTACCTATGTTTTGGAATGAATCGTAGATCTGAACTACTTCACCCGGATCTTCTGGTGTGATACCTGGTAGACGTTCAACTACGTTCGGATCAGTACCAAAGTTTGAAAACACGAACTGAGTATCTGAATCTATGATGTTTTCAATTTCGTAGTTGTAGTAATCAACCGACAAGCTTAAATCGTCACTAAACTCATAGATAACGCCGATGTTGTAGCTTTCAGATTCTTCTGGACCTAAATCAGGGTTACCCTCAAAAATAGCTGTGTATTCTTGAGGCTCACATGCTTTGTTGATGTTACCCATGATGTCGCAGCGAATAGTGTCCACTAATTCTGGTGATTCATCAGTTCGGCCTAAACCTAATTGATGTAATGAAGGTGCTCTAAACGCTGTTCCCCATGAGCCCCTTACAACTAACTCGTCCATAGGTACCCAACGGAATGCAACTTTAGGATCGGTTGTAGTGCCAAAATCACTATAGTCTTCGTGACGAACAGCTAATTGAAGTTCTAGTGTTTCAAGTACAGGGATCGCTAACTCTGCAAAAATCGAGTCATTGTCACGACTGCCATTTGCTTGTGTAGCTTCAGTACCAAAAATCTCACCACGAATATACTGGTCGTCAGGATTATCCGAAATAGATTCTGAACGAGTTTCACCACCTATTGCTAGCATAATTTCACCGTGCTCAATTTCCATGATTGGACCTGAAAATGAGAAGTCGATAGTGCGGTTAGTTGATTTACCAGTACGCGTCGTTGTTGTTTCAATATAATCTAGTGCTTCTTGGCTGTTTTGTGACGGCTCAAATGGGTTCCAAATACCGCTATCAATAGCCTCTTGCGCTCGGCGAATATTTGGAAATCCGTCTACACCTCGTTCTGTAGATTCACTTTTGATATAGCTATACGCAATTTCCCAATTCCATTCACCGTAGCTGCCTTCCAGACCTAAGATGGAGCGGTAATAATCGGTATCAATTCGTTTTTCTCTATTACCTAATTCAACCGTGCGTCGGCGCATCGTTAAATCTTGGCCATGGAATGGATGGTCAGGCATATCAGCAAAAGGGTGGTTAGGATTGTCAGCTGACATGAATAATTCGTTGAAACTTGGGCTTGCAGCACCAAAGATCACGGAACGAGCATTTTGGCCGTTTAACTCTGCAAAAGCCGTCGTATCGTCGTTAATTTCATGTTTACCCATATAGTTGAAACTAAAGCGTTCTGTTTCTGGAACCATAGTCATTGGTGGGTTGTAGTCATAAGTACACAATGTGCCTGAGATATCTTCAGGTGCGCATACATCGTTACCGAATGTATCTGGAATTCGCTCCGAAGGATTTGACGCCAAAGCGATAGTGCCAGGAATACCTGCACTACTGCGGTTGTCTGTTGCACCTTCTACACCAGGACGAAGTGCTGCTTGATTCGCAGTAGATGAGTACCAGCGGTCGCCACGTCTTAATTGCTCGCGCTCAAAATAATCCATGATAAATGTATGACTCGACTTATCTGAAGCACTGCCCCAAAGTACACTAAAGTTTTGCTCGTCACCGCCACCATCTTTAGTTACACCGACCTTTGCCGATACTTCTAGTCCCTCAAAGTCGTCTTTTAAAACAATATTTATCACCCCTGCTACTGCATCAGAGCCATAAGTTGCTGATGCACCATCTTTTAAAATATCAACGCGTTGAACAGCCGAAATTGGAATGTTGTTGATATCAACAAAAGCTGTGTCTATACCTTTGGCAAAAGGTGACACTGATACTCGACGGCCGTTAACTAATATTAGAGTTGAGTCTGCGCCTAAACCTCGAAGCGAAATTGATGAGCCTCCATTTGCAGTATCATCTGAGCTATTACCTTGGGTAGAGAATGTGCCTTGGCCAGCCGACGGAAGTTTAGTGAATAAACCTATTAAGTCTGTTACACCTGTATTGGCAATATCTTCTTCACTGATTGTAGTAACTGGAGAAGGGCCTTCTGCATCGTTACGGCGAATATGAGAGCCAGTAACTTGAATTCGTTCCATTGATTCTTCTGCTTCATCTGCAGCGTGAGTTGTTGGAGAACCAAGCGCTAGTGCAATACTCATTGCTAGCATACTTGGTTTTAGAATAGTGCTATTCATCTTAGATATTTCCTATTATTACTTTTTATTCTTATTTCCTAATGAAGAACAAAATACCAAGATTGTTATAATTGATACCTTGTTGTGTGTATCAATTTGCACTTAATAATATTTTTGTCAAGAAATAGCTTACAAAGCATGGGCTTTGTTTTGTTTACGGTTTTATCTAGTCGTTTATTAAACTTTATCTATGGTTTTACTATTGTTTTGTTGGTTTAAATTATCTTTAAATTTGTTTTGCTGTAATTCATAAAAATTGAATGTTAAATTCAATTTAATCAATTTTTCTAATCTTATGATTTTCCCTAGTATTACCTCATCGACAGCGCACAAGCGTTTACTAAATTAAAAAACATGAGGAAATTTAACCATGGCACAAATCGGCAAAACTATTCCAGAGTTCACAGCACAAGCTTTTCACAATGGTGACTTTACAGAAGTAACTTCTGAATCGGTAAAAGGTAAGTGGGGAATCTTCTTATTCTACCCTGCAGACTTCACATTCGTTTGTCCTACTGAGTTAGAAGACATGGCAAACCAATACGAAGAATTACAAGGTTTAGGTGTTGAAGTATATGCGGTTTCTACAGACACCCACTTCTCACACAAAGCGTGGCATGACTCGTCAGATGCGATTGGCAAAATCAAATTTCCAATGCTAGGCGACCAAACAGGCACTATCACTCGTGGTTTTGATGTGATGATTGAAGAAGACCACATGGCACATCGCGGTACTTTCTTAGTAGACCCAGACGGTGTTATCCAAGTAGCAGAAATTCATGCAGGCGGTATTGGCCGTTCAGCGAGAGACATGGTTCGCAAAGTAAAAGCAGCACAATATGTTCGCGATAACGACGGTGAAGTTTGTCCAGCAGCTTGGGAACAAGGTCAACAAACACTAACGCCTAGCTTAGACCTAGTAGGCAAAATTTAAAACAAGGACATAGGACGCAGTGCTGAGTTCAGCTCAGCACCTAAGTGAAAGGTCAGGTGTAAGCCTGACCTCTAAAGCATAGAACCAGTTTAAAAGGTAAGAACAATGTTAAATAACGATATTTTAAATGCACTAAAACAATACACCGCAAATATGCAAAATGAAGTAACACTGGTTTTACAAACTGGTGAACATGAAAAACGCGGTGAACTCAAAGAATTTTTAACTCAAATTGCTTCGGTTTCTGACAGTTTATCTGTAGTAGAAAGAGATGAGCCTGCATTGAGAAGCCCAATTAGTTTCGGCCTAGAAGTAGAAGGTAAATTTAATGGCATTTTCTTCTCTGGTATTCCAGGAGGACACGAGTTTAACTCACTAGTATTAGCTATTTTGCAGTCTTCAGGGTCAGAACTTAAGTTAGATGAGAGCTTAAAAGGCATTATTGCTGGTGTAGCACAAGAGCTTAGATTTGAAGTTTTTGTTAGCTTAAGTTGTCATAATTGTCCGGACGTAGTTCAGTCGCTCAATCAATTCGCACTGTTGAATGACAATATCAGCGCAGAAATGATTGATGGTGGTCTTTACCAAGAGCTTATTGAACAAAGAGGTATTCAAGGCGTTCCTTCTGTGTACTTAAATGGTGAAGTTTTCGCTAATGGCCAAATTGATACGGGTAAGCTAGTTGAAAAACTAATTGAGCAATATCCTGAAGTATTAGAGTCAGCTAAACACGAAGAGTTACCAGTTCAAGATGTAACTGTTATAGGTGGCGGACCAGCTGGCGTTGCAGCAGCAATTTACTCAGCTCGTAAAGGCTTAAAAGTAACTATGGTTGCAGATCGCATTGGTGGTCAGGTTAAAGATACCGTTGGTATTGAAAACTTAATCTCTGTGCCTAAGACAACAGGTACTGAGCTTACTGGTAATATGATGTCGCACATGAATGATTACGAGATCACGAAGAAAGAACACTTGCGTGTGGACCGTATCGAAAAAGGCGATAAAACTAAGAAGTTATACCTATCTACTGGTGAAGTAATTGAAACCAAAACTATTATCATAGCGACAGGTGCTAAGTGGAGAGAGCTTGGAGTTCCGGGCGAGAAGGAAAATATAGGCTCTGGTGTAGCGTACTGCCCGCACTGCGATGGCCCTTTCTTCAAAGGTAAAGACGTAGCCGTTGTTGGCGGTGGTAACTCAGGTATTGAAGCAGCGTTAGACTTAGCTGGTATGGTGAATAAAGTGACAGTATTTGAATTTTTACCAGAATTGAAAGCTGACCGAGTGTTAGTGGAAAAAGCTGAGGCTAACGACAAGATCACGATAATCAAAAATGCTGCAACAAAAGAAGTGGTAGCAGAAAACGGTAAGGTCGTAGCTTTAGACTATATCGACCGCGAAACAGACGAGTCACACAGACAAGATTTATCAGGTGTATTCGTACAGATTGGTTTAGTACCAAACAGTGAATTCTTAAACGGTGTGGTTGAAAGAACCCAGTACGGTGAGATTATTATTGATGAAAAAGGTCAAACTTCAGAACCTGGTATTTTCGCTGCTGGTGATGTAACGACAGTACCTTACAAGCAAATCGTTATTGCGATGGGCGAAGGTGCAAAAGCTTCACTTTCAGCATTCGATTACATTATTCGCGAGAGTTAAAGTGTATTTCTAAGAGCTAGCTGTTATTAACAAAAACTAGTTCTTATTAAAAAATTAACCTCTTCCTGGAGACGACAACCCTAGATAAAAGCCAATTTGTATTATCAAGTTGGCTTTTTTATGTAAAAAATTTAAGTTTTAATTACTTCAGCCACATCTTTGGCAAATTGTTCCGCAGTATCAGGTTCTAGGTTTTGTACACTCACTCTGATTGCTTGTGAGCTTTGGTCGATATCAAATGAATCTCCGGGTCTTACTAACCAGCCTTTACGCGAAAGCTCATAAGCGGCTGTTGTGCATGATTTACCAACAGGTAACCAAACATTTAGGCCATCAATCACTTTATTTACTGTCAGCCCTTGTTCATTTAACGCTTTAATTAATACTTCACGACGTTCAGCACAATTTTGTTTAGCTTGAGCCAAGTGTTGTTGAAACTCTTGTTGAGTAAGGCAAGTATAAACAAAAGATTGTAATACTCGGCTAACCCAAGACATGCCAGGCGCTAGGCGGGTGCTAATGCGTTTTATCGATTCTTTATCTGCTGCAACAAAAGCCATACGTAAGTCGGGACCCAAGCCTTTAGATACTGATCTGAATAATGCCCAGTGGTGAGTGCTTTCAGGGATCACCGAATGATGTTCAGTTTGAGCTAGCAACGAAAAATGATCATCTTCCATTACAACTACGTTCGGATAGTCGCTAAGAATTGCGCGTAGTTCTTTTGCTCTATCTGCAGATATGCTTGCCCCTGTGGGGTTGTGCGCCCTTGGCGTAATTAAAACCGCTTTAGCTCCTTTGCTTAGTGCAGATTTTAGCGCTTTAGGCTGCATTCCTTGTTCATCAACAGCTGCACCAATAATTTGCATTCCAGCTAATCGAAAAGCATTTGCTGAGCTGATATAACAAGGATCTTCAACTACGACTTTATCTCCCGGAACGAGGTGAGCCGATACCATTCGCTCTAGAGTGTCGATAGCGCCATTGCATAAGGTGACGTCAAAATCAGATGGACAAGCATCAGCAAACCACTTTTTGCCGTACTCATAAATTTCAGGAAGTATGGTGGCTTCACCATATAGATATTGGTTTAGTTTACTCTGGCCTGCGACTTTGGTTAGGTCTGGCAGCCACTCTCTGCGTGGGCTGCCATCTGCTAAATCGAATAGCTCAGTGTCGGAAACTCCTTCTTGTTCACCAGGATTAGTATCTTGGCAAATGCTCGTTCCTAATCGTCCTTTGGTAACTGCAATTCCTGCTTTAGTTAAGCGTTGGTAAGCGGAAGAAACTGTGTTGCGATTAACTCCAAGTTGCTCCGCTAACTCTCTCACTGGAGGAAGAGAGTCGCCTGCTTTAAGCATACCTTTTTTAGTTAGATCGCGAACGGATTCAAAAATCTCGAGCGCAGAGTTGCCTGAAATATTGACTTTCATCTTTGTCCTATGACAATATTGTTTTTGTCATGTGTCAAATTGTTGAGCTGTTTAACCATGACCTTAGATTTTGTCTCATTATAAACAGATAGGAGTGAAAATGTTTACCGGTTTATCTGCTTTCCCAATTACGCCTTTCCGCAATGAAAGCGTAGATTTTGTTGCTTTCGAGAAGCTAATCAGTAACTTAACTCAAGCCAAAGTGGACTCAATTTGTGCTATGGGCTCTACGGGACTTTACCCTTATCTCAATAGAAATGAGCTTAATCAAGTGGCTAAAGTTACGGTTGAGATAGCTGGTGATACTCCTGTCATGGCAGGGATTGGTGCGTTGAGAACATTTGATGTACTGAAAAATGCTGAAGCCGTTCAGCAAGCCGGTGTGAGTGCTGTTTTACTTGCTCCTGTGTCTTACCACAGATTAAACGACAGCGAAGTATATGCTTTATTTGACAAAGTAACGTCTGAACTGTCTGTACCTTTGTGTGTTTATGAAAATCCAGGAGCGACTAACTTTACCTTTAGCGATGAGTTATATAGTGAAATCGCTAAATTACCTAATGTTGCTGCACTTAAAATCCCAGGTATGCCATTTGAGACTGAAGAAGGTGAAGCAAGGTTGTCTAAATTAAGAAGTGTTATTCCAGAACATATTGCAATTGGTGTGAGTGCGGACAAGTTTGGTGCAGCAGGAATGGCTTCAGGTTGCGACTTATGGTTATCCGTTGTGGGAGGCTTATTTCCGAATACGATAAAAGCGATGATAGTAGCAGCTAAGTCGCAAACTAGGGCAGAAGCAATGCATGCTAGTGCTGAACTAGAAAAGTTATGGCAGTTATTTGTTCGCAATAGAGGCGGGATGAGAGTAATGGCAACAGCGGCAGATATTCTTGGTTATACCGAGGCAAGTTGTTTACCTGCGCCACTGCAACCTTTGCTAGGTGAAGACAGAGCGCAGCTAGAAACTCTATTGAAACAACTAAAGTTGGACTAGCAGTTAAGTGAAGCCTTATCTAAATAAAGAGCCAGTTTCTTCTGATTGGAAGGCTTTAGTGCGCTATATACTGGCGGCTATTTTAGTTAGAACTTCAACGGGAGGTTCAGCTGTAGCAATCATTCTCTTCTCTCGTAGCTATGGAGCGGATGGTGCGTTAGCTGGGGCGTTGACTGCATGCTTAACCGCTCCTCATATTTTTGGTCCTCTATATGGTCGGAAGCTAGAAAAAGCCAACAACCCTTTTGTTGTTATTGCACTATCTTGCCTTCTCTTTTTCTTATTTTTTCAACTAGCTATCGCAAGTTTAGAGTGGTCACAACTATGGCTGACCTTTGTCTCTTTATTGATATGCGGAGGATGTAGTTCATTCCTTATGGGAGGATTGAGTACTCAAGTTAATTGCTTAGTCGAAGATGACACAAGAGTTAGACGAAAAGCACAAAGTTGGGATGCGGTTACTTACGGAATTGGATTGACCCTTGGTCCTATGTTGATAGCTGTTATTTCCGAGGTTCACACCACTAAATTTGCAGTCAGTGCCTTAATGGGGTTACCAATTTTTGCTAGTTTACTATTGCTGTCACTGCCAAAACCTCATAGACACAAGACGACTAATAGTAAGACTGTTCCTAATATCAAACAAGTGGTAACCATCCTATGGCAGACTCCTGCGCTGAAGACAACTCTGCTTATGACTTCAGGAGCTTCGTTTAGCTTTGCTGCTTTGCCAGTATTGGCTGTTTATTTCAGTGAAGCATTTCTGCAAGGGCAAGAGCAGGGAGCTTATTTAGTAACGCTTTATGGCGTTGGATGTCTATGTGGTGCGGCTTCAATAATTATTAAACCACTTCAAAAAGATGCATTAACTCTGTTAAGAAATGTCGGCAGTTTGTTGGTCGTATGTCTGGTGTTCGTAGCAATTAGTTCTTCTTTTACTGCGAGTATGGCTGCTTACTGGTTATGCGGAGTTGTAAACTCGGTATTTTTTACTGTCACAATAGCAGCTCGTTCCGAGTACTCTCCTGAGCAAGGCGCTGCACAAATATACATGTGGGTTGCTGCTGCAAAGATCACCGCAGCTTCTCTTGGCGCATTAGTCGCTGGATTATTGGTCGATCACTTTATTATCTTGCCGTTATTTGTATCTATTTTTATGCTCTGTGCTACTTTGGTAGCTTGTTTTTGGCAAACTACAAAATCGAGCATTAATACTAAGTCGGTGAAAAGCTGAGTCAGTAATTAGAGCGTATTTTGTTTTATTAACTCAATCTCTGCCATACTCTACAAAAGGATAACCTTGTACATCGGGAATTGTTGATTTGTAACCTAAGCTTTTTAAGGTTGATAGTGCATGAAGTTAAACACTGTATTCAAACACCCGCTTCATCTTTGGGTTCTATTTCTCATAACTGTAACCACAGTGAGCCCAGTAAAAGCAAGCGATGACGAATTTGTCATTAGTTACGTCGAACATGAAGGTATCATCAAATATTATGTGCCATTGCTGAAACATGCGTATAAAAAGATAGGTATAGAACCCACTTTTAGCTTGATTAACGATCAAAGAGCACTGCGCTTGTTAGACAATGGAGTTATTGATGCAGACACAGCTAAGTCGTTAGAAACAATAGATAATTATGACTCAATCGTATATTTGCCTACCCCTATCAGTCGAATAGAAGTTTACTTTATTTGTCAGCAAAAATTGCAGTGTGACCGCTCTATTTTAAATAACAGCGAGTTGAGTTTGGCAGTAATAGGCGCTAATGAGTTTTATGCTGAGTTGTTAGCAAACTCTCGTATTAACCAAGTTGAACTCACTAGCTTTCAAGTCTTGTTTAAAGTATTCGAGCAAAACAAAGTCGACGCTGCCATTGTCGTTTTAGATGCTTACACCAAAGCGAAACTCCAACGTTATACCAACCACTACAAAGTCCAAGAAAAGCTGGGCTACCATCTAATCAATAAAAAACATGCTGCTTTGGTTAGGCCATTAGAAAACGCAATATCTGAAGTGCTAGCAGAAAATAACTTTATGTTGCCTTGATCGCTCTGCGCTCTTTAAGTTTATATGTTTTGTTGTGCTTATTTATCAATTGAATTACTGCTAACCCCTTTAAAACATAACAACTAACTCATTGTTTTACCACTGTAAGTTAATTGAGTTTTACATCTTGATATTGTATAAACCGCACACTTAGAGTGGATTTTGAATGTTTTATGAGTGTTAGTATTAATATCAAAAGATTGGCAGATGAAGCCGAAAAAGGTGATGTTGATAGTCAATTTGATTTAGGCCGAAAATATCATCTTGGTGAGGATGTTGAACAGTCTGATGAAAAGGCTGTGAGATGGTACTCTGAAGCTGCTCATCAAGGGCACGCAGGGGCGCAATGTAACTTGGGTTATATGCATGAGAGTGGAAGAGGTGTAGAGCAGTCGTATGAAAAAGCGGTTGAATGGTATCGAAAGTCGGCTAAACAAGCTTATGCTCGAGCACAATGTAATTTGGGTTATATGTATGATTTTGGGAAAGGTGTAGACCGATCGTATGAGAAAGCTGTTGAATGGTACTTGAAGTCGGCTAAACAAGGTCATGCTCGAGCACAATGTAACTTGGGTTATATGTATGAATTTGGGAAAGGTGTAGACCGATCGTATGAAGAAGCAGTTGAGTGGTACTTGAAATCGGCTAAGCAAGATCATGCTCGAGCACAATGTAACTTAGGTTATATGTACGAGAGCGGGAGAGGTATAGCGCAATCGTATGACGAAGCGATTGAGTGGTATCGAAAATCGGCTAAACAAGCTTATGCTCGAGCACAATGTAACTTAGGTTATATGTATGAGAATGGGAGAGGTGTAAAGCAATCGTATGAAGAAGCGGTTGAGTGGTACTTGAAGTCGGCTAAACAAGGTTTTGCTCGAGCACAATGTAATTTGGGTTATATGTATGATTTTGGGAAAGGTGTAGACCGATCCTATGAGAAAGCAGTTGAATGGTACTTGAAATCGGCTAAACAAGGTTTTGCTCGAGCACAGTTTAATATTGGTTATTCTTACTATTATGGTGAAGGCGTTGAGTTATCGTATGAAAAAGCCATTGAGTGGTATGTTAAAGCAGCAGAACAAGGGCATTTAAGTGCGCAGTTCAATTTAGCTCTTTGTTACAGAAATGGAAAAGGGTGCAAAGCAAGCCAAACAGAATCAGAGGGGTGGTTTCAAAAAGCATTTGAAGGTGGAGATAATGATGCTATTCGATATTTACCTCATCCATCACTTAAAAAACATGTTTATCCTAAGATTGAGGGAAATCAACTAGAGCTAGTTGAAACAATCAAATCTGCATTCGCCACGTTCCAAGATGCAGTTATAGAAATAATGGAAGACTGCAAATATGACCATGATGAAGCTGTATATCACTTCACTAGATGGCCTGCTATTGAAAGTATCTT
Source organism: Psychrosphaera sp. (assembly GCA_965221615.1). Lineage (GTDB taxonomy): Bacteria > Pseudomonadota > Gammaproteobacteria > Enterobacterales > Alteromonadaceae > Psychrosphaera. Next base: position 3,861,419 of record OZ244904.1, read on the forward strand.
GCCAAAAGAAAAAGTAAAAGAAGATAAGAATGTTATTCGTCTGTATCACGAAGATTATATGAATGACCCGAGTGAGGGGCAGAGCTTACTTTCTCTTTTAGAGAGTAAAGAGTTTGATAAGAGATACAAAAGTACAGCTAATTTAATGAGTGAAGCATTTAACTTGCGAGAGCAGTTACCTGAAGACTCTTCAACATATATGGCTTCATTCACCAAATCTTCAGATCGTTTAGACTTATGGCGAGCTTATGGCTCAGATGGAGATGGTTTCTGCTTCAAGATTGATATCAGTAAAGCACATGAGCATAGATGGTCACATGCTAAAACAGAACTAGAAGAAAGTGACAACGATGACGAAACCTCTCATACATATTCGTTATTTAATGTGCAATATGAACATCAAGAAAAATTAGATTGTTTAAATAATTTACTCAAAGCATTAAAACCTCTGCACAAAGCTATGAAAGAAGTAGAAAAAGAGGTTCAAGAAGAGATTAAAAAGACCATCTTTTATATGCTTGGAGAAGTCATTTACCTGTTCAAAGATGAGCAGTATTCTAGTGAAAAAGAAGTACGAATGTTCGAACGTTTGTCTTTAGACCAAGTTACGTTAGATGAAAGCGATATAGGTCGATTATATAAAGCGACAGGCCCTATTTTATTTACAGGTAGCGAATCAGAAATAATGATTGGTCCTAAAGTTAAGGACAAAAAAGCGGTGGAACTCAGTATCAGAAAACGCCTTCATACTAATGGTTTTCCTAATACAAAAGTGACACACTCAGAAGTTAAATATCGTTAGTTTAAGAATTAAAGTTAAAGGACGAATTTTATGAAGTTTTTGAAAGCATTAGCCTTGTGCGCTTTCAGTTTGCTTGGATTAAATCAAGCTGTTGCTGAAGAGTTGGATTTAGCTAGTTTTAGCCCTGTAGTGGTATCAAGTTTTCCTACTGCTGGTGATGCCGAAGTTGATGCTTCTATCACGGAAATTAAAGTCACGTTCAGCAAAGATATGATGACAGAAAAAATGTGGTCCGTTGTTCAACTTTCAAAAGATTCATTTCCGCCAATTACTGGTAAGGTACGTTTTCTTGCAGATCAAAGAACTTTTGTTATTCCGGTAAAACTAAAACCTAACAAGGTTTATGCTTTAGGATTTAATTCACAAAACCAACGAAATTTTAAAGATAAGACTGGCAAATCAGCACAGCCTTATCTTTTGTCTTTTAAAACAAATTAATCACTTTTCAATAAGAACAATAGACTAAGCCAGTTGAATCATACTGGCTTAACCTGATTATTTAAGCTTGTGCTAATTGATCAAATGCTGTCATCACATCTTGGCTTTTCATAATTCTGCCGTGGCCTTGTCCTTTAGTTGCCACTAAAGTTACTTTTTCCATTTGCTTCGCCGCTTTTTCAGATTCAGTAAATTTCGCAAATCTATCTTTTGGATCGTGAACTATGATAGTCGGAGCTGTTCGCTGTTGTAACTTGTTGAAAGGGTTTACCGAACTTAATGGGTAATCGTACTGAATTTCAACTTTCTCCACGACCTTATTAAACAATCGCATTGAATATCCAGAACGTTTGACACTGCCAAACAAGTTGTCTAGGTAATCTAAAATTGGTGCTATGAGCAACAAAGGTTTGTTTTGTAATTTAGGGTGCTGACATTCAAGTGCAGTCGCTGTACCCATACTGTGACCTATCAAACCAGCGATTTCATCGTACTTATCTAGAATAGTCTCTAAACCTTGCACAAAAGCTGGGATATGACCAACTTCGCCTTCACTATTACCGTGCCCAGGGTGGTCATAAGCAACAGCTGTAAAACCTTGCTCTGCAATATGTTGCATCAATGGATAATATTGATTGGCACTACCTGACCAGCCGTGAGTTAACACCCAAACTGGACCTGAGCCAAGACGATATGTTTTTAGCAATCCTTCTTTACTCAAAACAGAGTCTTTGATTAACCCCTGAGGTTCTGGGTTTTTAGGCTTTAAACGAACAGGAGTTAAAAGTAACTTTCTCGCTGTTTTTTCTGCATGTTTTGGTGCAAGTCTGTGATGTAAGCGAGTGGTTAAGTTAATCATCGCTTTTTTAAAATTAAACTTACTACTGGTATTAAAGTAAATCTTTTCGCTCATCGTATTTTTTCTCCTACCGCTTCATAATAATGCGAACGGTCGTGCTATTTATTAAGTTTAAAAAAACTGAGCTCATCACTCAGTTTTGTTTTCCTATTATTTCCAGTCTTGAATTAGTCGCTCTACACCTTGCCAAAACATGTCATTGCTGGTTTCTTGGCCATGAATTGAGTAATACAAATGAGCACTTAAATACAAACCATACAACTCAAAAGTTGCTTGCTTAGCGTCTAAGTCAGACCTAAATTCTTTATTTTCTACACCCTTATCAATTTGAATTTCGATGTAGTCTAGCCAGCCCCCAACTGCCTTTTTCAGCGCTTGCTGGGTTGGCTTTTGTTGTTCTATATGGCTTTCTTTCCAAGCATCCAAAAACATACAACTGCCTTGAAAAGAATGATTCCAACTAAGCCAACTTTTTAATAAGACTCTTAGTTTTTGCTCATAGTTGTTTTCACCAGCCGCTCTTGCTGGCTCAAGTACTCTTTCTGTAAACACTTCGCTAGCGTGTTCCAGTACTGCAATTTGCAAATTGTCTTTGGAATTAAAATGAGCGAATAAGCCGCTTTTCGACATCTTGCATTGTTTCGCCAACTCACCAATAGTCAGGCTTTCCAAGCCGTTTTCACTGGCTAAGGTAAAGGCTACATTCAAGATGTTATCGCGGGTTATTTTTCCTTTGCTCATACAAGACTCGTTTTTATTATTTTTTTATTTTATGGCACGACCGTACTTTTTTCCAGCACAGATTATGAAAGCTTGTTAACCACAGGTATTTATAAAGCTTTTTTGAATTTGAACTTTTGTTTTACCACTTGTTCCTGGTATTCGACAAGCTTCTTGTATTCTTGCTTGGTTATTTGCTCAATTGGTGTTCGATAGTTGATATCTCTGATCAATTCAATGTTGTAAGGGCAGGTTTCTATTAACAGCTTTAGTTGAGCCATTCCCCAGTCCTTACCACGTTCTAATGATTCATAAAAAAGAACTTCGGCAAAGGTTGAAGGAGTGACTGCATAAATATCGCTATTAGCTCGGGTGTTAAATTGGTTCTGGTAGGCACTTAAAGCTAGGGTGTGCTTTGGCTTTGGAAAGTGGATGTTTTGTTGTCCGTTGGTCATCAACTTTCCCGATTTTTGCTTAAAATTAAAAGTTTTAAAAAAGTTAATTAGATAGTTTCTTTGTCCTCTGGAAAGAATGTCATAGTCGTTACGGACGAAAAAATTGTCATCGTAAACGGTAACAACAGAAAACTCTGGCAAGTAGTATAAGTTTTTATCCTCTAATAGAGCTTGCTCGATATTCGCTTCAAACATGTAAGTTTTCCAAAATTTAGCTGGTTTAACTATCACTCTCTAGTATACGAACTAAAGTTAAAAAATAGCGCAATTAATTTTATAGAGATCCTGATATCGGGAACCTTAGTGCTTATATCAGGATATTTCATTGTGCTGATATCGGGGTTTTCAACTTAACTAATTGATTATATTGATTAAAAATATTGGAACGTTTTGTGATTAATATTTGTTTTTGAATGAGCGTCGTTATGTTTAAAACTCAAATTTTACTTTTTGCAGTTCTTGTTATTGCTGGATGTACTTCAACGCCAGAGAAACCTAAGCAGTACTTTTCAACTAATGTGACAGAAGAAGGCGTTAAGCAGTTTGCTTTAACTATCGTGTTAGAAGACAGGAAGAAACGTAATTTAGACCCGAGTCAGCTTAAAAAGAAGAGAGGGCGAGGAGATAAAGGACGAAATAGAGAAGGCGATGTAAAACCAAATCAGTCTGGGCGAGAAGAGAAAATGCTGAAGATGTTAGATATGCATTTGGCTCGTAGTGAGTTTTGCTCCTTTGGTTATGAGATTACTGAGCAATACCAAAGGGAAGGCAGTTTTAATATCAGAGGTCAGTGCAACGAAACCGCTAAATAAAGCAACTGTTGAACATTGAGTTTATGTTAATTGAAGTCGGTAGACTTAGTTTCATTTATTAGGAATTAATATCTTGTTAGAAAAAATACCATCAATAAGCACTATCGCTTTATTGGTTTTTGTCGTTTCTGGTTGTGCTCAACAATCGGCTATTTCGATAGATAAAAAACCAATTTCAGTGCCGGAATCTTGGTCTAAGCCTCAGATTAGTTTAGCGGAGCAAGACACAAATTGGCTAAATAACATAGCTAACGACGCAGTGTTGAATGTTGTAAAGCAAGCTTTAAAAAATAATCACAGTTTGCAGCAGCAGAGATTTGCTGTAAAAGCATTGGAGCAAACAGCACTCGCTTCAGGCGCAACGCTCTGGCCTTCTTTAGATTTGAGTTTTTCGAACAGCCGTAGAAAGCAAGCGGTAACTCAAACTCACTCGACAAGCCATGAACTATCGCTTTCTTTGAGTTATGAGCTGGATTTATGGGGCAAACTCTCAGCAAATGATAGACAAGTTAATATGCAGCTTGCGAGTCAAAAAGCACAACTAGAACAAGCAACTAGAAACCTAATTGCTGATGTGATTTTAGCTTGGTTTAGCGTGGTAGAAGCTAAGCAACAACTAGTTTTGAGTGAAAAAAGATATGCCAATAGTCAGCAAAATTTAGCAATCATAGAGTCAGGGTATGAGTCTGGTCTAAACTCGGCATTAGATGTGTATTTGTCTCGTAATGAAACAGCGACGGAAAAATCTAGAGTTGCTAGTCAACAATCGACTTATGAAGCCGTTGTTAGGCAGCTAGAGTTATTAATTGGCGATTATCCAAGTGGCATGTTGGCTATTGCCGATAATGAAATCCCCAATATCAATGGTGTTGTCAGCTCAGGTGTTCCATCAGAAGTAATTGCTAACAAACCAGAGCTGGCTGCAAGCTGGTTATCACTATTAGCTAATGATGCAGCATTAGCATATGCCCATAAACAAAGATTTCCTTCAATTTCACTAACTGCAGGTATTAATACTAGCAGTGAAGAATTAGGCGACTTGTTGTCGGCAGATTTAGGTTGGTCGTTAATAGGTAATATCACGCAACCAATATTCAATGCTGGACGTCTCAAAGCAAACGAAGAAGGTGCTCGTTTTGAGTTAAAACAAGCTGAACAAAGCTACTTAGAAATAGTAAAAAATGCCTTTGCCTCAGTAGAGAATGGATTAACTCAAGAGCAAACTTTACAGACGAGCTACTTGGCATATCAAGCGGCATCAGAGAATGCCAACCTAGCTGAGCAATTATCTTTTGAACAATACTTGAAGGGACTGGTTAGCTATACCACAGTATTAGATGCCCAAACCAGAGCATTCAATTCGCAAAGCTCACTCATTCAATCGAAATATCAATTATTAGAAAACCGCTTACAACTGCACTTAGCCTTAGGCGGCAATTTTAATGCAATTATTGCTAACGGAAGTACTGAATTATGAAACTCACTTCAACCATGAAAAAACGACTAGTGCCAGTGGCGATTATTGTTGTAGCGATTATTGTTGCGCAGATAATCCTGAGCAACCCACCGCAAGCAAATCGTAGAGGTCCTTCGCAAGTTCCGCAAATGACAGTAGAAGTAAATAAGTTAGAACCTAAGGTTTATCAAGTTCAGCTAGCGAGTTTTGGTACTGTGCGCCCCCGCACAGAAAGTGTTTTGGTTTCTCAGGCCGCAGGACAAATCAATTTTTTGAGCGATAACTTTAGAGACGGCGGTTTTTTTGAAAAAGGCGAGTTGTTATTGCAGCTAGATGATAGAGATCATAAAGCGGATGTGAAAATTGCCGCTGCAAATTTACTTGATGCTAAACAGCAATTAGCAGAAGAAAAAGCAAGATCTGAACAAGCCTTAACGGACTGGCAGCGCTTAGGTAAGTCTGGCACACCAAGCGATTTAGTACTGCGCAAACCACAGTTAGAAGCAGCTAAAGCGAGATTGTTATCTTCAGAAGCTCAACTAGCAAAATCAGAGCTAGCGTTAGAACGAACAAAAATTGTAGCGCCTTATGCAGGTCGAGTTTTGTCTAAACAGGTTGATTTAGGCCAGGTTGTCGCGATGAACAGTCAGCTTGCGAACATTTATTCAATCGAATTTGTTGAGATACGTTTGCCAATAAAAAACCAAGATTTGGCATTAATTGACCTACCTGAAGAATTTCGAGGTCAAGAAAAAACAGATATGAATGCTGCACAGGTTAAATTCAGTTCAGAAATCAATTCAGAAGGTTGGTTAGGAAAGCTAGTTCGCACAGAAGGTGCAATTGATGAAAACTCCCAGCAGCTTTATGTAGTAGCGCAAATCGAAGATCCTTACTCCTTTAACGACAGCAATCGCAGTCCAATTAAAATAGGTCAATATGTTAGTGCTGAGATAGCAGGGAAGCTTCTTTCCAATGCACTTATCATTCCTACTAAAGCTATTTATCAAGGTAGTTACGTATACATAGTGGAGGAAGGTGTGTTACTGCGTCGTGAAATCGAATTGCTATGGAAAAATGAATCAGAAGCTGTGGTGAAATCAGGTTTAAATATCGGAGATAGAGTAGTTACAACCGCCTTAGGTCAGGTCAGTTCTGGTACTCCTGTTGCGGTATCAGGTGAAACATCAAGTGCAGTTGCCAAGGATAAAATGAAGAAAGCTAACTTAGATGAAAGGTTAGCAAAAATGCCAGCAAAAAGAAGACAGCAGCTAGAGCAGGAAGCAAAGCAAAGAGGGATGACTGTTAAACAAGTTATGCAAGAAAAGCATAAGCAGCGCATGGCTAAAGGAGGTTAGTCATGATTGCATGGTTTACTCGAAATCACGTTGCAGCCAATCTACTTTTGGTCACAATTGTAATGGCTGGACTATTTTCTTTATCTAATCGTATTCCACTGGAAGTGTTTCCTTCTTTTGAGTCTGAAATTGTTAATATCAGTGTTTCTTTAAGAGGCTCAACACCAGAAGATGTAGAAAGAGGGATCACCATACGTATTGAAGAAGCAATACAAGATCTCGAAGGAATTGAGCGCATCACTAGCCGGTCGTCAGAAGGCAGCGGTTCAGTTTCGGTAGAGGTTGAAGATGGTTATGACCCAAGGGAAATGTTAGCTGATATTAAGAGCAGAGTAGATGCTATTAACACTTTTCCTGTGGATGCAGAAAAACCAATAACCGCTTTAGCACAACGTAAAAGAGATGTAATTACCGTCACTGTTGGCAGCGATTATGGTGAAAAGGAAGTGAAAGAATTTGCAGAGCAAGTTCGAGACGAAATGCTGCGTTTACCTGGTGTTACTCAATTAGAGCTTGATGGGGTTAGAGACTACGAAATAGCGATTGAGCTGTCACAAGATAAATTACGTCAGTACGACTTGAGTATTGCAGAGGTTTCTCGTGCTGTGGGTAGTAGTTCTGTTGATATCTCTGCAGGTAATTTGAAAAGCTCAGGTGGCGATATTCTGTTGCGTTCAAAAGGTCAGGCTTATCACAAAGATGAATTCGACAATATAGTCATCAAGACTAACCCTGACGGCAGTATTCTGAGGCTTGCGGACATTGCAACTGTGACTGATGGCTTTGAAGAGTACCCTATTCGAACTCGATTTAATGGCAAACAGGCTGCGTTCATTGAGGTCTACCGAATAGGCCAGCAAAGTGCGATAGAAGTAGCCGATAAAATCAAAGACTATATAGAACAGAGGCAAGACACCTTACCAAGAGGTTATACCTTAAGTTATTGGGATGACGATTCCATGATAGTAAAAAATCGTCTCGCTACGCTTACTTCTAGTGCAATTCAAGGCAGTATTTTAGTTCTATTGCTATTAACCATGTTCCTACGTCCCGCTATTGCATTCTGGGTATTTATTGGTGTGCCAGTTTCTTTTATGGGCGCTTTAATCCTGATGCCTGTGTTTGGGGTAACGCTAAACATTATGAGTTTGTTTGGCTTTATTTTGGTACTGGGAATAGTAGTAGATGATGCCATAGTTACTGGCGAAAATGTTTATAGACATATGAAGTTGAATGATTCAGCAGAAGCTGCAGCTATTAAAGGAACTCAAGAAGTCGCAACACCAGTAACCTTTGGTATTTTAACAACAGTAGCAGCGTTTTTACCTTTAGCATTTATTGATGGTGCTAGAGGAGCATTATTTGCGCAGCTGCCCGTAGTAATCATTCCGGTGCTTTTATTCTCTTTGATTGAGTCTAAGTTCGTTCTTCCTGCTCACCTTAAATATATAAAGCTCAGAGGAGACAAAAAGCCATCAAAGTTCCAGAAGTTCCAACAAGGTTTTGCTGATGGCTTTGAAACCGCAATCATCAAATATTATCAACCAGTGTTGCAAAAGGCATTGAGAAATAAAGGAGCGACAATTTCCATGTTCGTCGGCGCCTTTATATTAGTGCTTGCCATGTTAATGTCAGGTTGGACAAAGTTTGTGTTTTTCCCTCGCATTCCAAGTGAAACCGTACGCATGAATTTGACTATGCCAACAGGTACTCCATTTGAAGTAACAGACAAGTTTGTGCAAAAAATTTCAAATGCGGCTTACCAATTACAACAGGAATATATTGAGGAAGACGGTACGAGTGTGATTATAAATGTTCTGTCCTTTACTGGCGGTCGTGGTGGCTCTACTCATGTTGGTCAGGTTCGTTTTGAAATTTTGCCGCCAGAAAGTAGACAATCGCAGGTAACTTCTCAACAGTTGTTGAGAGAGTGGCGACAAGCTATAGGTACGATTCCAGGAGCAGAAAGCATTACTTTCCGTGCTGAAATTGGTCGAGCCTCCGACCCAGTTGATATTCAGCTCTCGGGTAATGATATGGAAGTGCTGAAGCAAATTTCTGAAAAAGTAAAAGAACGATTAGCCACTTATCCAGAAATATTTGATATTGCAGATAGTTTGTCTGACGGCAAACAAGAGTTGCAGATCGAATTGAACGACCAAGGTAAAGCTTTAGGTCTAACTCGTAATGACCTAACAAACCAAGTAAGGCAAGCTTATTTTGGCTCTCAAGTACAACGAGTCCAGCGTGGTCGAGATGATGTAAGAGTTATGGTTCGCTTACCTATTGAAGAGCGCAGTGCAATTTCAATTTTAGAGCACGTATTAATTGATACACCTACCGGCGGACAAGTACCGCTATCTCATGTTGCTACTCTAATTCCAGGTAAGAGCCCGTCTGCTATCAATCGTATTGATAGATACAGAATATTAAGTATTACTGCTGATGTTGAGAAAGAAAAAGCTAACATGACTGTGATTAATGCTGATATTGCGGATTACTTAGCAGACATAGTGACACAATATCCAGGTGTGACATATAAGATGGAAGGTGAAGCCAGAGAGCAACGAGAGTCTTTTGGTTCATTGGGCTGGGGACTAGTTTTTGTCTTCTTTGCCATTTACTGTTTACTGGCGATTCCATTTAAATCTTATTGGCAACCAATTGTTGTTATGAGTGTGATCCCATTTGGAGTGCTAGGTGCAGTACTGGGACATTGGATAATGGCAACAAACCTGACAATTCTAAGTTTGTTGGGTATGTTGGCGTTAATTGGTGTTGTAGTGAATGATTCTTTAGTGCTGGTGGATTACATCAATAAGAAACGCAATGAAGGTATGGCATTGTTTGAAGCTGTTTCTACAGCAGGAGCATCAAGATTTAGACCAGTTATGTTAACTAGTTTGACGACTTTCATTGGTTTAATGCCGTTGCTGTTTGAAAAGTCTACGCAAGCACAGTTCTTAATACCTATGGCAATTTCGTTAGGCTTCGGTATTTTGTTTGCGACTTTTATCACCTTAATTCTTGTGCCTGTGAACTATATGCTTTTAGAAAGAGTTTCAGAATTACTGGGTAAGAAGTCGTTACCTCCTGCTGCAGAACAAACAGAGGCTGTATAAACCTTAGAGTTCTACAAAAATAAATGGTTTTTGGGAAGTTGATTTGTTGAAAGGCGCTTTGATGAAAGATGATTTCACCAAAGCGCTAGATTGATTAACTTTTACTTTTTGAGTGTGCAAACCTGATCTCCATAGTAGTTGTTTGAGTAGTTACACACTGTTTCTTGCTCTGCTTTTTGTTTTGCTTGTTGAGGTGTTGTGCCTGTTAGTAATTTAATAAGTAAATTTGTCATCTTATCTCTCCTGTTGTTCAGTGAAGACAAGTATGAGGAATTACTTATGTTTTTAAAAATTGAATAAACAGAAGATAACAATATAAAAAATAGAACGAAGTAAGCATAGAGCGAAACAAACATAGAACGAAACGAAAACAGGATGATAGATATTTTGGTAGCTTAGCTATTCAATATAAGAACTAAGCTATTCAATATAAAAGCTAAGCTACTCGATACAATTGTGCTAAAACTTGTCCTGCTTTTTTCTCTTTTAGCATGTCAAATTTTTCTGCAAATTCAGAAGCTTCAATAGAGAAATCAGAATTTGCTTCCTGTTCGAGGTAAACGATGGAATCTGTAGAGATTAGATTCTGGTTAAATAAGCTTTCAATGGTTTTTTCAGCCATTCCTTTGTGGAAAGGTGGGTCGATAAACACTAAATCAAATGGTTCCGAAAGTTGCTGTGCTTTGGCAAAGAAATCACCTTGTAAAACACTAATTTGGGTATCTGCTTTTAATACTGCACAGTTGGCTTTTAATTGATTTGCCGCTTGCTTGTCTTTTTCAATGCAAGTGAGAGACTCTGCTCCTCTAGAAATAGCTTCAAAGCCCAAAGAACCGGCGCCAGCAAAACAATCGAGGACTTTAGCACCTCGAATATCAAGCATTAGCCAATTAAATACAGTCTCTTTTAATCTATCTGTCGTTGGTCTAAGACCTTCTTTATCATGAACCTTTAATTTTCGTCCCTTGAACTTACCACCAATGATGCGAATTTCACCGGCAGATGTGGAAGATTGTTTTTTGCTCTTAGGCCTTTTCGAAAAGTTTGATTGAGGTCTCACGATACTGACTTTTAATTTGTTAATTATTAAACACAGGGGTAAACTACGCGCCCATTATCCCCATGGCTCGCAATGGTTTCAAAGTTTATTTTTCTGAGGTTAACACATGGCTCTATTTTCCTGGTTTAAAAAAGACAAAAAAGCTCAAAAAAAGGTTGAGCAAGAAACGGTCGTAGAACAAGAATCGATCGTAGAACAAGAGTCACAACAAGATTTAGAAGAGTCTGCAAGCACGGCAGCTGCAGAACAAACTGATGAGGTTCAGCCTGAGTCAGTAGCAGAAAAAACTGAACAAGAAGTTGTTGCATCGGTAGAGCATGAGTCAGAGACTGTCCTAGAAGCAGAAGCAGAAGCAGAAGCAGAAGCAGAAGCAGAAGCAGAAGCAGAAGCAGAAGCAGAGCAGAAGCAGAAGCAGAAGCAGAAGCAGAAGCAGAAGCAGAAGCAGAAGCAGAAGCAGAAGCAGAAGCAGAAGCAGAAGCAGAAGCAGAAGCAGAAGCAGAAGCAGAAGCAGAAGCAGAAGCAGAAGCAGAAGCAGAAGCAGAAGCAGAAGCAGAAGCAGAAGCAGAAGCAGAAGCAGAAGCAGAAGCAGAAGCAGAAGCAGAAGCAGAAGCAGAAGCAGAAGCAGAAGCAGAAGCAGAAGCAGAAGCAGAAGCAGAAGCAGAAGCAGAAGCAGAAGCAGAAGCAGAAGCAGAAGCAGAAGCAGAAGCAGAAGCAGAAGCAGAAGCAGAAGCAGAAGCAGAAGCAGAAGCAGAAGCAGAAGCAGAAGCAGAAGCAGAAGCAGAAGCAGAAGCAGAAGCAGAAGCAGAAGCAGAAGCAGAAGCAGAAGCAGAAGCAGAAGCAGAAGTAGAGCAGCAACCACAGCCACAAGAAAAGAAAAAAGGCTTTTTTGAAAGACTAAAACAAGGCTTATCTAAAACTCGCCAAAATATAGGTGGCGGTTTCTTGTCTTTATTTAAAGGCAAAGAAATTGATGATGAATTATATGAAGAGTTAGAAACTCAGTTGTTGTTGGCTGATGTTGGTATGGATACAACAGTGAAACTTATTGAGCGTTTAACTGACCATGCCGATCGTAAAGATCTAAAAGACGCAGATGCATTATACGGTTTATTAAAAACTGAAATGTCTGAAATCTTGCAAAAATCGGATCAACCACTTGTTGTAAAGTCAGAAGATGGCCCGTTTGTTATTTTAATGGTTGGCGTTAATGGTGTTGGTAAAACAACTACTATAGGCAAGATGGCTAAACAATTCCAAAACGAAGGTAAGTCAGTAGTTTTAGCTGCAGGTGATACTTTCCGTGCAGCAGCGGTTGAGCAGTTACAAGTTTGGGGCGATAGAAATGATGTCCCTGTTATTGCTCAGCATACTGGTGCTGACAGTGCTTCAGTTATTTTCGATGCTTATCAAGCAGCTAAAGCTCGCGGTGCTGATGTGTTAATTGCAGATACTGCAGGTCGTTTGCAGAACAAAGATAACTTAATGCAAGAATTGGAAAAAATTGTTCGTGTATTGAAGAAGTTTGACGAAAACATCCCACATGAAATCATGCTAACTATTGATGCTACGACAGGTCAAAATGCAATTAGCCAAGCTAAGTTATTCAATGAAGCAGTTGGTTTAACCGGTATTTCACTAACCAAGCTAGACGGTACCGCAAAAGGCGGCGTTATATTTGCCGTAGCAGAACAGTTTGGAATTCCAATTCGTTATATTGGTGTTGGTGAAGGTATTGAAGATTTACGTACCTTTGAGCACCAAGATTTTATCGACGCATTATTTGCCGAATAAAGTTCCAAAAACCAATATGAAAGAGCCTAAGGGCTCTTTTTTATCTGAGCCGCTTGCGATACCCTAAGCAAATAATAATTAACGTATAAATAAGCTGGGAATCGCGCTTTATGATTAAGTTTGAGCAGGTAAGTAAAACTTATCCTGGTGGCTTTAAAGCATTAGAAAAAGTGTCGTTTCATCTAGAAAGAGGTGAAATGGCGTTTTTAACAGGTCATTCAGGTGCTGGTAAAAGTACCTTGTTAAAGCTTATTAGCATGATAGAACGTCCTTCAATAGGTAATGTTTTTATCAATGGCAAAAACCTAAATCAAATCACACCGAATCAAGTACCTTACGCGCGTCGTGATATTGGTATTATTTTTCAAAACCACAGATTACTGCAAGAACACACAGTGTTTGACAATGTCGCTTTACCTCTAGTTATAGAAGGTATCTACAGCCAAGCTGAAATCACCAAACGAGTGCATGCTGCTTTAGATAAAGTAGGATTGCTTAGTAAGGTAAAGTGCTTTCCTAAAATACTTTCAGGTGGTGAGCAACAAAGGGTTGGTATTGCAAGAGCTGTTGTGAATAAACCCCCTTTGTTATTAGCTGATGAACCAACAGGTAACTTAGACCCTGAGTTGTCGAAAGAAATTATCAATGTCTTCCAGCAATTTAATGATGTTGGCGTGTCAGTATTAATTGCGACTCATGATTTAGGCTTAATAGCTAGAATGAAAAATCGTAACTTAACCTTAAAACAAGGCCGAATGATAAGTGACGGTTTGGCTCAGGAGGAACTAATATGAGCATATTGTTTTCTTCTGATAATAGAGGCGCTAATGATAAAAGTGTGTCATTAGTTCAAAGGTTTATGGCCTTTTGGTTGCAAAACATTAGGCAAATTATCACTAGTATAGGTGAAATTTGGCGCACACCAGTTGCATCTGCAATGACAATTGCGGTTATGGGATTAAGTTTAACTTTACCTGCTACTTTGCACATTATTGTGAAGAATGTGCAATCTATAAATCTGGAGTGGGACAGTGCTGCCGAAATTAGTTTGTTCTTAAACGATGGCTTGTCGCAGCAACAATTAGCCAGTGCAATGAGGCGAATTCAAGCTTATGATGAAGTGGAAAAACTGACTTATATCAGCAAAGAAGATGCGGTTAAAGAATTCAAAAAAGAGTCTGGTTTTGGCCAAGCGTTAGATTATTTAGAAACGAATCCATTGCCTGCATCGTTTATCGTTACTCCAGTTAAAAATCACAGACAAGCTGAGGCCGCTAAACAACTGTTAATTAAGTTAGAGAAAGAACGAGAAATTGACTTTGGCAAGTTAGATATAGATTGGTTAACTCGACTGAACGCTATTGTCACCATGTTAGAAGAAGCAGTGATCACTGTTGCTGTTTTACTAATGGTGTCTGTGGTACTGATCATAGGTAATACAATTCGTTTATCAATAATTTCTCGCCGAGAAGAAATTGAAGTGATGAAATTAGTCGGAGCGACAGAAGGCTTTATTCAACGACCATTTGTTTACACAGGCATATGGTACGGCATTATGGGTGGCTTTATTGCCTTTATTGTAGTGTCATTTGTGATTTGGTGGATGCAATCTGCATTAGGTGATATTTCAGGTTTGTATATGGCTGACTTTGAGATTGAGGGGCTAACTTTGTCGGAATTCTTCGTCTTAATGCTACTTGCTTCTGGCTTAGGTTTTTCAGGAGCATTCTGGTCAGTACACAGACATATAAAAGAAATAGAGCCAGACTTAGATTAGTCTGGCTGACAGGCCCTATAATACTATGAAGTTAGTTTTATAGGGTTTTGCGCTTGCCACTGCAATGCCTGATGATAGGCTTCACAGGTTTGATCCATTGTTAATTGAACATGTGAAGAATGCACTTGCACTTCAGACCAATTACCTACCTCATATGCTTCACATATTTCAATGTAACGTCCCAACGTTCCTTCATGCTCTAATAATGCAGACTTCATACTGTCAGCAATCGGTAATTTGGGGATCACTGATTCAGGTGTTGTTTTTAAGATAGCTGATATCATTGACAACATACCTGTAAGATAAGCTTTAGATGTGTCTTCTACACTGTTACTTTTCTGCTCCATAAATTCGCAGAATTTGGCTCTAATTAACGCGGTATTGTAAACCTCAGCGCAGTTTTCATTATTCAGATTTGCTACTGCAATTAGTGCTATAAATTTACGAACTTCGTAAAGACCAAGATAAGCAATGGCATTTTTAACATTCGTTATTTTAGAAGCTTTTATCATGGCGGACGTTGAAATAAAACGCAGCAATTTGAATGAAATTGTTGGGTCCTTTTCAACGACATCAGCAATATCGTCAAAAGTAACGTCTGGTTGCGCCATAAGAGCAATAAGATTCAGTAGTCGAGTTTTATCAGGGGAGATAGCCGTTTGCTGTAACACTTCTGGTCGTGCGAAGTGGTATCCCTGAAACATGCTATAACCACATTGCTTCAAAAAGCGAAATTGTTCTTCTGTTTCGACTCGTTCTGCCAGCAAATTAATGTGCGGGTATTCAGACTTGATGTATTCAGCAAACAGCTCTAAATCTAAATGGCTGAACTCTGTGATATCAACTTTGATAATACTTATATATGGATACAGAACTCGCCACTCTTCAGAAAAGTTATGATCATCTAGTGCCAAGCTATAACCTTGCTCTTTTAACGCAACACAAGCGCTAATAAGCTGTTCTGATAATGCTAGAGACTCCAATATTTCAACAACCGTAGTTTTGATGTCTAAGGACGTCGGAAAATGGTGAAGTAAGCTGTCTTGGTGAAAGTTAATAAATGCCAGCTTATTTTGGCAAATCTGGTCTAAGCCTAAAGTTAAGTGGTTTTGCGTGATGATTTTAGAAGTAGCTTCGTCAGGATCTATGCTAGGAAAGCTATTTTCATAACTGTCTCTAAATAATAATTCATAACCTATGGTCTCTTCTTTCATATTAAGAATTGGTTGGCGAGCGACATAGGCGAGCATTTTTTTATCCGTATTTGGGGTATTTCTGTAAAAGTTCTGTAAAGGTAACGCAGAGTAGCTCTAATTCAAAATTTTCTTCGATAATTGTCCATTAAATGTGCTTATAAGTTATTTCTTAATAAAGGGCTTGCATGCTAGAACGAAAAGATCTATAAAGGATGAAAATTAAATTAGCACTCTACCAATGAGAGTGCTAATATCTTTCGCAAGTTAATAACAGAGGCACAAATATGACGGCTCTAAATCAATCAATGGCATTAGCGGTAACACCTCAAAGCGGTAGCATTGAGTCTTATGTTTCTTACGTTACCAGTATTGATATGTTGTCTGCTGAAGATGAACGTGAACTTGCATTTAAGTTATATAATGAAGAAGACTTAAATGCAGCAAGCCAATTAATCATGTCGCACTTACGTTTTGTTGTTCATATTGCTAGAAGTTACTCTGGTTATGGTTTACCACAAGCTGATTTAATCCAAGAAGGTAACATTGGTTTAATGAAAGCAGTAAAGCGTTTTAATCCTGAAGTTGGTGTTCGTTTAGTTTCATTTGCTGTGCACTGGATTAAAGCCGAAATTCATGAATTTGTATTAAAGAACTGGCGTATCGTTAAAGTTGCAACAACAAAAGCGCAACGCAAATTGTTCTTTAACCTACGTAAAAGCAAGAGCCGTTTAGGCTGGTTTACTCAAGACGAAGTACAAAACGTTGCAGACACTTTAGGTGTTTCAACAAAAGAAGTACTAGAGATGGAATCTCGTATGAGTAACTACGATATGGCATTCGATTTAGGCAATGATGACGATGACTCAGAAGGTGCTGCATATTCACCGTCTTTATATCTAGAGTCTAACAACTCGGATGTTGCTGAGAACGTTGCCAATGAACAGTGGGAAAAACGTTCAAATCAAAGATTAATTTCTGCTATTAAAACATTAGATGACAGAAGCCAAGATATCTTAAATAGCCGCTGGTTAGACGAAGATAACAAGACAACATTGCAAGAGTTAGCTGATAAGTACAGTGTATCTGCAGAACGAGTTCGTCAATTAGAAAAGAATGCGATGAAAAAAATTCAGGCATTATTAGCCGCTTAATTAACAGATTAAGAATCAAAAAAAGCCAGCAAATTGCTGGCTTTTTTATTGCCTGAAAGAATGTGCTCTATGACTTATCCCGAGTTTAGGTTATGTGTCATAATGGCAGCGAGACAACAAAACTAGAATAAAACTATGATTGGACACTTACGCAAGATGGTGGGTCGACTCGACTCTGATAACCATCAAGTCGATTATTTTTTGCCTGTTGGTGAAGAGTTACTTCCTTTAACCCCGTTAATTGGTCAACACTTAAAACTTACTCATACTGGCAATATTCATTGCTTAAACTGCAGTAAAAAGACTAAAAAAAGCTTTTCTCAAGGATACTGTTTCCCATGTATGAAAAAGCTAGCAGCTTGTGACATGTGCATAATGAAACCTGAAACTTGTCACTTTGCTCAAGGCACTTGTCGAGAGCCAGAGTGGGGTGAGCAAAATTGCATGATAGATCACTTTGTTTACCTATCTAATACTTCAGGTTTGAAAGTAGGCATTACTCGCCATTCACAAGTTCCTACTCGTTGGATTGATCAAGGGGCTACTCAAGCTTTGCCTATTGCGAAAGTAAAAACGAGACAAATATCAGGCCTTGTTGAAGTCGCGTTAGCTGAACTAGTTGCTGATAAAACCAACTGGAGAGCTTTGCTCAAGGGTAACAATGATGATATGGACTTAAAACAGAAAGCTGCCGAGTTGTGGCCTGAAATTGAACAAAAGCTCAGTCAGATAAAGTTAGAGTTTGGTGAAGATGCTGTAGAAGTTTTAGACCAAGATACAGTAACTATTGAGTTTCCAGTAACTGAATTTCCAACCAAAATCACGTCGCACAACTTTGATAAAAATGTAGAAGTTGAAGGGATATTAAAAGGCATCAAAGGCCAATATCTTATCTTTGATACTGGTGTGATCAATATTCGCAAATTCACTTCTTATGAAGTAGAAGTTGAGTATTGAAGCGGTAAGTAAGGCCCAAGTGTGGGTCTTATCTTTACGATCTTCTTAGATAAGGTTTGTACCTATGTCCCCAAGGAGCCTGTAAAGATAGTTTTTCTTTTTTGTAGTTGAGAGCAAAATATCAATAGGCAAGTAAACTTAGCTATACTCCTACTTTTAAACTTCGTCTTTCCATAAGAACTACGTCTCTCCAATGTTGATCCATCTTTCCTATTTTTTTTCTAATTCCAACAATTCTAAAATCGTTTTTCTCATGTATTTTTATACTTGCGATATTTTCCGGAAAAATTCCTGATTGTAGTGTCCATACACCTATAGATTCTGACAGGTTAATCATCTGAGCTAAGATAAGTTGACCAATACCATAACCTTTGAATTGCTCACCTATGTAAACGCTAACTTCAGCGACTCCACTGTAAACACAGCGACTAGATACAGGACTAATAGCACCCCAGCCGATAACTTCATTGTCGTGAACAGCAACTAATCTGCAATCAGTATGGTAAGACGCATTCCAATCGTCCCAATCTTTTGTTTCAGATTGAAAGGTAGCATTTTTTGAGTCAATTCCTTCTTGATATATTCTTCTGACAGATTCAAAGTCTGATACATCAAAATTTCTAATTATACAGTTATCCATATTTCTATTTTGCCAAAGTGTTGTTAGGTTCACTTTCACAGTTAGTATTTGAGTAATTCGTTATCGCTAAATGGATAATGTCTTCACCCCAACTGGGAAGGTTATTAGAAATGCTATAGTACACCCAACGCTTTTGTTTAGTCACTTGTAGTATATTCGCCTCTCGCAATAAAGCGAGTTCTCTTGAAACTCTAGGCTGGCAAGGTTCATCCAATAAACACATTAAATCGCATACACGTAGCTTTTGATTTTCAACAATCAAGGAAATTAGCTTGAATCGAAATGCACCTGACAAGCATTTAAAAAATACTGTTAACTCCATCTAAAAATTACTTCCTACTGTATAAAATTAAACAAAGAGAGCCACTTACTCGGCTCTCTAAGCTAGGTATATTATTTCCTTGCAAGAATTACGTAGTATCCGATTTTCTTTTCTAAGAAATCAGCGGTAGCTGGGTGCTCTTTTACAAACTTATCCCATTCTTCACGCATTTCTTGGCTTTCCGCCCTTAATTCTTCATAGCGTTTATTTTTATCATCAGTAAAGTTGAATATTTCCATATGTTCGAATCCTAAAGACTCAAGCTCTTCAATGTTTTGACTTAACGGTACACTACCGGCTCGGCAACCACTGACTAATTTCAGATTTTCTTTAATCTCGACAGGAGTTTGAGCATAGCTAACAAAGTCGGTGTAAATGAAATAACCGCCTTTTTTTAACATTCGGTATGCATTTTCTATTACTTCAATACGAGACTCTGTCAGATTGAGAACACACTCGCTAAAAATCAAATCATATGTTTCGTTGAAGTATGGTGCAGAGTGAACATCATTCACGAAAAAAGAAGTTTTTTCTTGAATACTTTGCGGCTTTTCCGACAAGGCTAAGTTTGCTTTCTCTATCATTTCAGCAACAAAGTCGATACCTACGACTTGTTTTGCGCTTTCGACTTCTTCACTCACTCTTATGGCTGAGCCTCCCATGCCACAGCCTAAATCTAAGACAACTTCAGAGTTTAGCTCGTTTGCTAACTCAATAATTTTATCTGTAGGCGCTGATGGTGAAAACTTCGCGTTACCAGTTGCATACGGACCGGCGTCTTGAGCTGCACTTGTATAGAAGTCATGAATGGCTTGAATTTTTTCACTGTAACTCGGCTTTTCAGAGCCGCAACATGCTGTAGACATATGTTAATCCTTATTTTTGTTTACAATTAAAATGCTCAAAAATGCGCTAAACGCCCAAAAAAGAGCAACCAAATAAAATGTGTATTCGCTTGAGAATTTGTCGACTAAAACACCACTGATTAACGGGGTAAATGCAAAACCTAAACTTTGAACTGTGCTTAGTTTTCCCATAACAGTGCCCATACCAATCTCTTTGCCGATTTTGGTAAGGTAAGTTGTAGAAATTATTAGGGCTAATGAGCTGGCTAAACCAGCAATGATAATGACGATAGTGATTGCAGAAAATTGTTGTAGAGTAGGGAGAATACAACATGTAGCAACGACTAAAATATTTGCGATTGTGAGTAATATTTTGTTGTATGAAGAGTCAGCAATTTTGCCAAAAGGAACTTGAGTCAACGCAATCGTTAGATTATATAAAGAGAGCAATAAGCCTATATGGGCTGTATTAGTTCCTATTTCATCAAGATATAAGACAAAGAATGATATCGAGTGCATTGAGAACGCAGCAGCCGAAAAGCCAACAGCGAGCATAGCAACTAGTATTAGATTATTATTAGAAAAGGAAGTCTTTGACGCTTCATTTGAAACATTTTGTTCAGGGTCTTGAGCGGCTGGTTTAGTGACATTGTTGACTGGTGGCAAACCAAAAAAACTGACTGTCAGAGCTAATACGGCAAGAATAAACAGACTGATAAATGCACCTTGAAATCCATAATTTTCAGAGATAACCCCGCCTAATAGTGGACCAATTGCATTGGCTAGAAATACTGCACTGTTATAGTAGCCCATGTATCTCCCCTCTTGACCACTGGGAGAAAGTAATCCAAGGTAAGCCATAGCCATTGGAAGCATCATTGCAGAAGAAATACCGTGCACTAGCCTAGCTGAAAGTAAGCTGGGATAACTATTAGCGATAAAATACAAACAAGCCACGAATAGATAAATCAATAAGCTTATTAGCAGAATATTTCTGACTCCCATACGATCAGATAATTTACCGATCGGCGTAGCGAGAAGTACACGTATAGCGTAAAAGCCAAAAAATAATGTTCCCAACATGAAACCATTTAGGCCTATAGATTTACCATACGGAACTAATAGGGGCGCAACGATTCCTGTTCCCACCACCAATAACAATACGACCATACATAAGAGAAATGGGGGGGTTGTGAAGTTTATCTCTTTAATTGTAGTTAAAGCTTTCATACGTATCCTTACTAACAGCATCCTTTTGGTGCAAAGTTCATGTGCATTGAGTCTATATATTGTGTAGTAATGTCTAGAGCAGAACTCGTTGAGGAAACACCTAGCACATAGCCCAGTCGGTTGTAGTTGTTGGACGTTTTGATTACAGAGGCTCCAGGTTTTACACTTAGCTGAACTGTTAGAATGCCATTATGTTCAGGAATATCTGTTTGATAAGAAACATAGCCTTCATCTTCGGCTAACAAAAACTTAACTGCTGCAGAATTTGCCTGTACTGGGTGCTTTGTGTAACTTTCAATCTTTCTTCCCAGAGCAATGTGAGCTCCTAACTCATTAAGGCATATTCCTGTTGTGTGCTTTACAAGCTCTGGAATATGATCACCACCAGGTCGTCCGTTAATTTCGATAATTTCAGGGCCTGATTTTGTTAATTTGAACTCTGTATGGGTAACTACATTGTTTATTCCAACTAGTTTATGCGCCTGTTTTATCAACATGGTAACTTCTTCTACTAGTGTATTTTCAAGCTGAGCTGGCACTAGGTGTGATTTTTCGATGAAGTAGGGAGCTCCTGAAGTTTCTTTCTGAGTGATCGCAATTACTTCAGTGTTTCCATTAGCAGTGTATGCCTCTACACTGTACTCTGGACCTTCAGCCATTTCTTCGATCAGTATTTCTGGATCAATATCTTGTCCCGCGTAGTTAGTTGTGTTTGAGCAGATTTCAGAAACAGCCTCGCAAGCAGCCATCATGTCATCACATTTAAAAACAAAACGACTACCTGCATCATTTGATGGTTTAACGATCACTGGGAAGTTCAATGACATAGACGCTGCCATTACTTCTTTTGTATTCGTTACCAGTTTGAAATTAAGTTTAGATAAACCGTTGTCATGCAGAATTTTTCGAACCAACTTTTTGTTTCTACAATTTGTTGCGCCATCCAGTGCGATTGCTTGACCAATTCCAAGTTCGGTTGCTAGCTTAGCTGCGGTAGGAACCCTGTATTCATTAGTCGTATAAAAACACGCTAGTTCTATCCATTCAGGCAAAGCATTTATCGCTTCAACTGATGTATCATAGTCATTAATATCGACATCTAAGCAGTAGTCATAACTGAAAGCTTCCTTTAATGACGGTGACTTAGACATTAACAGAGAGTGATATCCTTGCGTTTTTAGCCATACCAATAGGTCTTCCAACCCAGCTCTAACACCAACGAATACAACAAATTTTCTCTTTTCAGTTTTAAGCATTAGCTACAGCATCCATCGTTTTGTTCTGAAGAAACGCTAGCCTCTTGCTCAATAGGATCTAAAAGGGCTTGAAAAGCTTTGCCTTGTCGCTCTAGGATAACCGCCGCGAGCTTTCCAATATCGGAGTTAGTGACTTTTTGCTGTTTCGCTCTAACGACTGATTCACTGATCAACGCATCATTGTTAAAAGCTAAGCTTGCTGCTAATTGGGCAATGGCTATTTCTCTGCTTGTTAATCCACAACCACATGCTTGAGTTGATATTTCGCATAGCTGATTAAAAGTATTTTCTATTTCTTCATTAAACTTGAACATAAGCTCTCCTAATTTTGATATTTAAATTTGTTTAGTTGCTGTTTATTTTTTAATTTATTCGCAATTTCTTGTTGTGTAATAAGAAGCATAGGAATAATGACAATGCTTAATGTTGCTACAGCTACCATGCCTCCGCACATGGCAAGGCCTAAAGGTTGCATAATGGGGCCGCCATTCCCTAGTCCATATGCAAGAGGTGACATACCTAGTACCGTTGAAATTGAAGTAATTAGAATTGGTCGTAATCTTGATAAAACTGCAGTAATAACATGTTCATATAAATTGAGTTCAGGTTGCTCAGTACGGCTGTATTGATATCCATGGATTATCAAAATAGAGCTATTTACACCTATCCCACCAAGCATGATGATTCCTATTAATGAATTGACTGAAAATGTACTGTCGAAATAGAAAAGGGAATAAGAAGCGCCAATGAGACCGATAGGAATGCTAGAAAGAGCAATCAAACATAATGAAATACTTTTTAAATCGAGAAGTAATATCAGAAATATAATGAGTAAAGAGCAATAAAGAGCATAAATCAGAGAAGAAATGTTACTAGTGATTTCATCATTACCGCTAACGATATTAATGTTTTTATCTTTGAACCCATTTTGCTCTAAAGCTTTGGCTAAGTATGTTTTGCCATCTTGTATATCGTCATTCAACCAAACTTCAAGCATGTAAATATCAGCTCCATTTCTACTGTGGTAATGAAGATAATCTTCTTTGAATTCAAAGCTCGCTAGTTGGCCAAAGTTTACTGATAAGTCATCAATCCAGATTGGGAGTTGTTCTATATGCTCCATTTTTTCAACACCTTTCGAACCGATCTGAATCGATAATGGTGTATCACCTGTTTTCATGTTTATTGAGTACAGATATTCTTCTTGGATGCTCAGCTTAGAAAAGAGAGATAATGAGTTTTGCAGTTCTTTATAGCTGAGTTCGGTGTCTATATAAGCAACAACTGAGTCATCAAGTGATAGTTGAGCAATATTTGAACTTTTCGTTTTGGGATAGGCTTTGACTCTACTTACCCCATCTTGCAATTTTAATAAACGGTATATCTCTGCTACTTGAGCAACACTATTAGCATGGTCGGCTTTAGGCACATAGAGTGTATAGTCTGGAGTATTTTCTATTTTGACAGAAGCACTTACCCATGGTGATACATCAACCGAATACTCTTTTTTATCTTCTATTAGACGTTTAAGTTTACTAACTATTTCAGGGGCATCTTCATAGTTTTTTAAATGAAGGGAAATATATGCAACGTTTTTTCTAATATCCACGAACGAAAATTTAATTTGCTTGCCAATAGATTGCTCTATTTTGGATTTCGATTCGATAGCAAACTGTTTGCGAGCGGACAAGGCTAATTCTGAATCATTAAAATACAATCCTACATCTATAATATTGGGGAGTGGTTGTGCAATCACATCTCTTTTTACATCATTCCATAGCACCGCTAAAGAATGCATGCAAAAGTAACTAACTATTCCTAGGGTTGCACCTCTTATCCATAGGTTGCTAAGAAGCTTCTGAGTTTTAGGATATTTATTCGAGTTTATGTATTGAGTTTTATTACGGCTCGTCAGTTGTTTTGTTACAGCTATGACTGATTTGTTTGGAAATGCGAGAATTAATGCAGGCATAACAAATAACGAGAAGATGACAGAAGCACACAGTAAAATAATGATTACTATCGCTAATTCACCAATTAAAGCTTTAACAATTGGTTGAGTAAAAAGTAGTGGAAAAAATACAACTATACTTGTTAGAGAAGTTATCAGTACAGAGCGAACAGATTGACGCGTAGCATCGAATACTGTTTTGCTATACAAGGTAAACAATTGTTCAGAGTTTAATCTTGATAGTTTGTACCTTATACGCTCAAGAACGAATACACAGCTATCAACTACTAACCCGCTAGCCACTCCAACAGCGGCAACAGATACAAGATTGATCCCTGCATCAAATATTGCCAGCATACAGATGCCAAAGACTATCGAAATTGGCATACTTAACGAGATGATCATAGTTGCGCTTAGCCGTCTAAAAAAAGCAAATACACTCAAAGCGGTGAAAATCATACCCACTAATACAGCTGTCCCCATTTGATAAAGACTTACCTTTATATAATTCATAGGGCTATTTAGAATGACGGCTTCGCCCAAACCATTTAGCTCAGCGGCGACAGCCGATTCAAATAGTTTAGATATTTCATATAGGTTGGTATCAGGCAGAGGCCAAGCGGCTACGGCAACAACTTGGGTGTCATCAACATAAAAATACCTGCTAGATTCTTTAATTTGGAGTTCTACACTAGCCAGATCTTTTAATCTAACTAAACGTCCTGAACCTGAATCAATAACTAGATCTTCAATCTCTTGAATATTTCTAGGGGTTTGGCCAAGAGTAACTTGATATTCGGGATTATCTTGATAGCTTTGTAGAGTACCCAGTCTAGCGTCAAAGCGAGATTCGTTGAGCTTTTCAATCAAACTTTCAATTGACAGTTTGTGCATCACTAAAGCATAAGGGTTGACTTTAACTACTACCTCTTTCTGATCAACAGGAGAAACATAAACTGATGAAATTCCGGGAATACTAGTTAGAATTGGAAGCAGTCGCTGCTCTAATAGTTTGCTTAATTCGTCAGAAGCCAGTTTATTAGACTTTACTGCTATATAAAGCTCTAATCCGGCATCGTAATAATAAGTTTTTATCGGTGGGTAGTTTTGAGGAAGTTGGGATTGATAAAACGAAGCAACAGTAGAAACTTCTTTCATCGCTTCACTAGAACTTTTATCCCAACTAAAAGAAACATAATAAGTCGTTTTTTTTGGCTCATATTTAGCGTCAATGCGCGTAGCACCTTCTATATTTCTGAGCGAAACCTCCATTTTTTTACCGATAACTTCTTTAAAAGATGTCGCATCCATATCGTAGCTCGCAACGACTCTAACGGTTGGTTTACTGCTATTAGGGTAAAGTGAGATAGGCAGTAAATCGACTATGTGAGAGGCAAGGATTATTGAAAAAGCCACCACACCTAAAATGAAGATCTTGTAGGGATACAATTTACTGGCAAGCGAATCGTTTTTAACTTCCATTTGATTTTGCCCTATAACGCCTCATACACAGCTGACGGTCTTTCACCCTCATGCGGTATATGACTAGCATCGACAACTATCCGTAATGGCTTTTCGCCCGTCAATTTGATTTTGGCAAATTGGTCGTCAATTTTAACTATTTGAACTTTTGATAACTCGATTTTTCCGTCATCATTAAGAACAAAAACAGACTCCAATCCATTTTTCAGATATGTTATTGGAATATTTGCTGTTTCATATTCAAGCTGCTCGATCGTTATCTTCGCGACAGCTGATGATAATTCTTGCCCAGCGCATATATTTTTCTTACAGTCCAAACTGAATTCCACTATGTAAAAAGGTGAATTGCTTAGGGGGTCAACTATTTTATAGTTTGATAGTGATAAAGTTTGAGCGTGTGGAGTTTGAGGTAGTATCTCAACAGAAATAGGTCGCTTCGCAGTTCGTAATGTTGCTACTTCGTTAGGTAGTAATTTAGCGACAACTTTATATTTATTTAAAGGAACTGCATAAGCTAGAACTTCATTTTTGTCGACGAATTGACCTTGTCGAATTTTTGTTTGTATAACTTTAACTTCACCATATTCGTTATAGATTTGAGCATTGTCAAAGCCGACATCGAGTATTTTAATGTCGTAAAGAATATCTTTGTTTTTAATTATCTGACCATCAGTCACACTGGAGTTCGTTACTAATCCGCTAACGTGAGAAACGATTTGATAAATATCTTCATATTCAACCATAGCTACAAAGTTTTTTGTTGTAACCTGGTTTTGAGCCTCGATACTTTTCACCGAAACAGTAAGCTTGTTAGTCTCTTTGGCATTAGAGACTGTAGCAAATAGTGCTACAGTCAAAGATGCTAAATAAAAGAACTTTTTTAGCATTTTAAACAACACCTTTTAAATACACCTTCTTCTACTGGTGTTAGGTTGCTCTGGTACAAGTCATCAATTTCTTTGTTTGGGTGTTTCCAATCAAAGTAAAACTCTTGTTCACTTAGCTCCAGGTGCTTAGTCGATTCCCTATTTAATAGAGGTGAGCCTTTGTATAGTTTTAGTCTTGTTTCATACTGAATTGGATCTATGATCTCGGCTAAATTGTTTCTAGAAACAAATTGCTGGAATTCATTCAACTCAGGCTTATCTACCCATGGGTTGTACATTATGAAAGTAGGATTTAGCTTGATGTTTGCGTCATTACAAATTGTGATTGCGCGTTCGATATCATCAACTGTGATGTCTTTAGCTACAATATCCAGAACATTCTGAGTTGGGAACTCAAGAGCTGACGTTATAAATTTAACGTTACATTCACTTAGAACAGGGATTAACTCCTCCAGTTCGAGGATAAAGTCGACTCTAGTAGTAAAGTCAAATGTCAAATCTGGAAACTTCTTATGAAGGTGTTGTATTAGTTCTACATTTCTTCGTTTTGCATTGAAGAAATCAGCATCCATAAAAGTCAGATGTTCCATACCCTGTTCGAGCATTTGTTCAATATCGCTAACAATGAATTCTTCATCTACTTTGACAACTTTGGTGTCGTAAGCTGCAAATACCGAGCAGTAAGTACACTTATGAATACAACCTCTCGAAGTTTCAAGGCCTCCAACTAAAGCTTTTCTTTCTAGCAGTTTTTCTACTTGAGGTTGAGGGTATTTATGTAGAGAAGGAGCATATTCACGTAAGGGTTTTCTAATGTTTTTACGAGTAATTAGTGGGTTAGGGATGGATCCTAATTCAGCCATTTCTCGACTGCATATTCCAGCTGTTTCTAGTGCTTCGCCCTTCACCAAGTGATTAGCTAGACTAACTATAGGCTTTTCCCACTCGCCTACTAACGTGTAGTCAACATAATTTAAACTTAGGTGCTGTGGGTTTAACGTTGCGTATTGTCCAAACGCAATACGAGGAGCCGTTTTATTTACGTTTTCTATTTGCTTCAGCAGCTGAACGCCAGACTCAAGTGAATCAAACAATGGCATTGATAACGCAATTATGTCAGCACTTGATATTTTTTCTTCATCGACTCCATCGACATAGACATCTAGTAAATCTGCTTCAAAATTGTGCTCTACAAGTGCTGTCACTGCAGCTAAAGCAGAAATCGGCTGATAGCCACCCTCGAACGTCGACACTATTAAAATTTTCATTTACATTTTCACCCTAAATTAAACATTGTGTTAACAACAAGAAGATGTTTTTGAACACGTTTGTTCTATTGCTATATTTCGTTCTATGCGCTGCGCTTTTATGACATCCAACTTCGTAGTCCCACAACAATTCGCCATTTCATACTCCGAAGGTAAATATTGAATATTCTCGAAGCCAGCCCCTTCCATAATTCTTAAGTATTCGTCAACGTTTTTACTAAACTGCGAGTCTTGGTTAGGAAACGTCATTACCAAAGAGCCATGATTTAGTAAAACTCTTGCCATTTCATGAAGTAATTCAACGACTTGAAAGTGTGGTAATTTCGTGAGGTCAATACTTGAAAGGAGTACCTTGACAGAATCAGCAACAACAACAGGATTGTTGTTAAAATATTCAACGCATCGATTTGAAAATGCTGTGAGTTCATCAAAGCTATTTATATTGATTCTTTTAAATAAGGTTGATTGTCGATATAAATCGGTTCTTAGTTCATAACTATTGCCTTGATAAAAATACATGTTGTCATAGCCCAAATTATCGGCTATTTCAGACAACATGCCATATATATCACGTAAAGAAGATGGGTCTTGTTCCAACCCGATTACCTTTCCTCCTGCCCCTACAAACTGGGCAGCAGAAGCAGCTAAGCTACCATCACGACAACCTAAATGAAGAAAGCAGTCGTTTTCTTGTAGCATTAAATGGAGCTCTTCTTTGATAGACTTATTCACTGACTCATTCAGTGAAATAGATAAACTGTTATTCATTCCTGACCTCTTAAGATATAAGTCCTGTTAAGTATTCTTTCGAAACTGCGGTTTGAGGATTTGAAAACAAAGAACTAGACTCACCTTGTTCAGCTAAATATCCGATTTCATTTTCTGTCCAAAAAACACAGCAGTTATCTGCGATTCTGTTGGCTTGTGCCAAGTTATGGGTGACCACTACGATAGATATATCTTTTTTTAGCTCTAGCAGTAGTTTTTCAATTGCTTGCGATGAATAAGGATCAAGAGCACTACAAGGTTCATCTAAAAGTAATATTTGAGGCTCCAAAGCCAATGCTCTTGCAATACATAATCGTTGTTGTTGTCCACCTGACAAAGCTTGTGCAGGTTGAGTTAGTCGGTTCTTTACATCCTCCCACAGTCCTACCCTTTCAAGGGCCAGGTGCATTTTTTCAATACATTCACGTCTATCTTTAATGCCATGATGTTTAAGAGGAAATATAATGTTTTCTTGTATTGATAAAGGAAAAGGTTGTGGCATTTGGAAGATTGTTCCAACAGTGCGTCTTAGTTGTAATCTGTTAAGGGTTTTACTACCGCTCATAGGAGCTTCAGATGCGATACAAATCTCTCCTTCAAATGAACCTCCATGATAGTCACAGCTGATCGCATTAATTACATTTAGTACGCTAGATTTGCCACAACCAGAGGGACCCACGAATGCAGTAATCTTGTTCTTTTCGACAGTCAAATTGATGTCTTTTACTTTTTTCTCGCCGGAGTAAAAAACACTTACATTTGAAAGAACAATCGCATCTTGTTGTTTCTCACACATTTTTATATTCATGCTCATAACATAAGCCCCGTCATCCTGGTATAAAGTTTATGCAACGCGTAAATAAAAATATTAAACGCGATGACTATAGTGATTAATACGATTGCTGAGGCGTAAACATTGTGGTCTGCTCCAGATACGTTCATTGACAAGTCAAAAATATGCACGGAAATGCTTCGCCCAGAGTCCATTAATGATTCAGGCGTACGAGTGACATAGCCAGCGGTATAAAGTAATGCTGCTGTTTCAGAAAGAGCGCGGCAGATGCTGAGCATTAAGGTTAGAAAAATGCCTTTAGACGCGACTGGTATAATGACCTTTTTGATGCTGGAGAATTTCGAAATACCTAAAGCGCAAGCTGAATATCTCAATTTGTTATCGACGTCTCGTAATGACTCAATACAGCCTGTGATGAATAGAGGAAGTACCATTAAGCCTAGAGTAAGTCCACCAGATAAAACCGAAAAACCAAGACCTAATTGAACACTAAAAAATTGGTTGCCCATCAATCCAAAAACAATTGAAGGTGTAGAAGCCAAAATGTCGAGAGTAAAATAAATAGGTTTGGAAAGTTTAGAGTTTTTATCTATATATTCAGAAATCAAGATGGATGCACCTAATCCAATAGGCACAGCTACAAGGATACAAACGGAGAGAATCAATAAAGTAGAAATGATGACGCTATATATACCACCCTCTCTGCCTCCCATTTGAGGAACTTCATATAGAAACTCCAAAGATAAATACTCAATGCCCCCAGCTAAAATTGAAGTGGCAATGTGAGCAAAAACAAATAGACAAAGAGTAAATGCAGCGCTTAATAGTAAATAGCTGTGCAACTTTGTTTTTAGATTACTGTTCATCAGGTAACCTCTCTTCTTTCAAGCGACAATCTTGCGCAGGAAATAAGAACGACAAACATTAGTAAAATAAGACCACTAAAAAATAGTGCAGAGCGATGAGTGTCGACTGCATAAGCCATTTCCAAGGCTATATTTGCAGTAAGTGTTCGGATTGGTGCAAAAAGTGAATCTGGTATATCCACAACATTGCCTGTAACCATGGCTACTACCATAGTTTCACCAATGACTCTGCCAAAGCCCAATAACGACATTGAAAAAATAGCGGCTCTTTGATTTTTTATGTACAGAGGCCAAATGGCTGCATGCTCGCTAATTCCCAATGCTGCGACTTGGTGTTGGTGCTTATCCCGAACATTCTCAAGTAATCCTTTGAAAAGGGCTATCAACAACGGAGCGACCATAATTGAAAGTACGATTTGACCTGATAGTAGGCTAGCTCCAGGGGATTTAAAGCTATTGATAAAAGGGACTATGTATATCATTCCCCAAAAGCCATAAAATACAGATGGAAGTGCAGCGATAACAACGATAAATAAATGAACAGGCTTTTGCAGTCTTACCGGAAGGTAAAATACGATATAGATAGCAACAAGTAAGCAAGTTGGTACCGCTATTATAATAGCTCCAACACTTACTAGCATGGAGCCAAATAACATAGGTAATAAACTAAGCTCACCATCTAACGGAAACCACCCTTGTCTAGAAGACAATAAGTTAGCGATCCCTATTTGGTCCAGTACTGTTACTGACTTGTCTATCAATAGGCTGAAAATAAGAACTGTACTCAAACCTAAAATTGCGACAGAGGTGAACATCCAAGCTGACCAAGTCATGTTTCGAGCTTTTGCTATTTTACGAAGATGCATTTGTTACGTCGCTGGCACAAAATTAAATGCTTCGATTAGCTCGGATTGTTTTAGAGAGAATTCAATAAAGTTGCGAGTAGATTCTGTCACTCTGCCATAGGTCACTAAATTAAGCTCTCGTGTCATTGGGTAGTTGTGCTGTCGAACATTTTGTAATGTAGGTTGAGAGCCGTCAGCTGATATAAGCTTTATTGCTGAACCATTCTCTGCTCGGTATTTTGCAGCTCCTATTGATACGTATCCAATAGCAAACTCATTGATTTCTACCGCTTTAATACCTTGCTCATTGTCACCAATGATAATGTCGGATTTTACTTTTGAGTGTTTAAGTCCCAAATATTTAAGAAAGAGTTCTAGAGTTGAGCGGCCAGCAGCTTTTGATACAACAACGATTTCTGCATCTGGTCCACCTAGCGTCTTCCAGTTGCTTATTTTACCTGTGTAAACATCCGTAATTTGCTGTTTCGAAAGGTTGGTTACAGGGTTACTTTTGTGAGTAATTAAGCTTATGCCATCAAATCCTAAGGTATAAGACGTTAAATCACGCTCCGACGTTTTTAGAGCTCGAGAAACCATTCCTATATTACTTAAACCACTCTTTGCATCCATTACTCCCTTACTAGAGCCGCCAGTTTGAACATCAACTAACACGATATTTTGTTTCTGTTCATAAACTCTTGCGATTTCTTGCATAACTGGGGATACAGTTGATGAGCCAGTGACTAGCAGCTTTTCTTTAGCGCTAGTGACTGCAGAGGTTATACTTATAATTAAAGTGAATAGTAATATGGTATTTTTCATTTTAATAAAATCTCGGTTACGTTTTTTTGGGGTTAAACCAAAACGGGTTTCTTAGAATCGAAAAAGTACTCATTGATCTTGCTAAGATCAGTTCCTGAGTTCAGCATGTCGATAAGTGTTGGTATAGCTTGCTGCAAATAACTTCCAACATAAGAAAAGAACCGGCTAGAATCTTCTGCGGCGATTTCAGGCACTGCTGGGTCTGGTAGGATTAATCTCAATATTTGAGCGTTAAAGTTTGGAAGAGGACACAGCTCATCAATTGCACCACCGCATACTGCAACAACCAAATCGTCTTGGTTTAATTGAATTGGTAACTGATGAAGAGATTTAGAGCTTAGCCCTTCAGTTGATATATTTTTTGACTCTAAAAACTTAATAGCGAAGTCATTCACTTTGCCACTAGATTTACTGCCAGCACTGAATACGGAATATTTGCCTTCAACATCAACGTTTTTGAAAATTGACTCTGCCATAATGCTTCTTGCACTGTTTGCTGTGCATAAGAAAACAATATTTTTGTATCTCATTTCCTTTCCTTGTTTGTTCACTTGAATTATCTCTCACCTTTGCCTCATCCATTACCCACTTGATTACAAGTGCAGCTCTTTGAACATAGGAGTAAGTTTTAAGGTCGTACTTTCCAAGCTGTTGTAATAATTGGCGCAAAAAAGTAGCACTAATATCCGTTGGTAAACTTTATTTTTTATTGATTTTTTTCTTATGGTTTTATTATAAAACCGAAATCTGAGGCAGGTTTAAGCTGATGATAATGAGTAATGTCTTGTTGCTGATTTATGCAATCGTATTTTTATGAATAAACTTTTTTTTTACTAAGCAATGATATAAATCATTCTTAATTAGTTGATTAAAATAAACATAGTGCAATGAAATCTTATATATGTATAATCATATATCCCAGTGAAGGTTTAAATAAATACCCAAGTTTTTCGAATAAAAATTACGGATTCATTAAGATATGAATAAGGGAGTTATATGTGAAAGCATTAAATTTCATTATAATGATAGTTGTATTCAACACTCAGGCGGAGTAGTAAAGCTTCAACCGAAAGAGCGAGAGGTTTTAACGGTTTTACTAGAAAACTCTGGAAATGTGGTAAAAAAAGAATTTTTGTTAAATTGTTGGTCTACAGGCGCTGAACATACATCCGATAACTCACTCACTAGAGTTATTTCCTCATTAAGAAGAAAGTTAAGCTGTGCAGAAGCTAATGAAATTGTAGCTATTACGAATATCTCCGGAGTTGGGTATAAATTAACTATTAATAGCGCAAAAAACTCAGTAAAGGCTAATTTATCGAAAGAGAATAATTTAGTCGGAGAAGAAGAGTTAGCAACTAAACCTCCTTTAAATAATAAAAGCTATTTAAGTTCTTCAAGAAAGTATTACTATATTTCATTCGCTTTATTCTTAGTAATGATTACAGCTATTAGCGCTTTGTCTCTGTCTTTTTACCCCGCTGAAAAAAATAAAATTACATTTCACACTCTATTTGAAGACGAAAGTAGAAAATTTGATTTATCTGTAAGCCCTAACAGCAATTTTGTTACTTACTCAGCTCAAGAATTTGACAATATAGATTGGTATATAGGTATTTTTAATCAAGCTAGAGATGATTTCTTATTTATTAAACGGCAAGGTGTAAAGCTAAGTACTCCTGTATGGATTAGCAATGATAAACTTGCGTTTCGGGCAGAGAGCCAAAGTAGTTGCTGGATAGAAGTGGTTACTATGGAGAAAGTTCGCAGCAACGTTGAAGGTGAAGTTGTTGCTGACTGCCACAAAAGCTCCCCTATATTTGCAATGACCTCGATAAATGAGAATGAATTACTTGTTTCTAGTTCACCTGGTGTTGGTAAAGAAAGTTATATTTCCTTACTAAATATTAGAACAGGACAATCAGAAATTATCAGTTTTTCTGATAGTAATGGCGCAGGTGTATACCGAATTTTTAGTAGTCCAAATAAACAATTTATTGTTTTTCTTAAAAGTAACGACTGGATGACTTCTAAACTAGAAGTTTACCAAGTTGGTAATTATGAAGAGCCTATTTGGAGCTTGGACAAGTTATTTGTTTTGTTTAGTGTCTCAGTTAGTAACTCTAGTATTGAAATAAGAGATGAAGATGGTGGATTAGAGAAGTATAACTTTGATAACACTTTTTCATTCTTAAATACTTCATACACACCAATGATATTCCCTATAAGGCACCCTGTATATTCTTCAAAGGGGACAATATTCTTAAAAGGGGAGTTGTACAGTAAGAATCTGTTTTTTTATGATCGCGTGAAAAAGTCATACCATACATTGGAAAACTATCATGGTGTTAAGCATCATAAGCCAGTTTGGTTTGGTGAAGAAAGCGTTTTGTATATATCAACTCGAACAGGTATTTCTCAGCTTTGGTTTCACGATTTCAGGTTGGGTATATCTAAGCAGGTGAGTAACTATGAGGAAGGTTTGCCTATAGAATTGATTGTTGTTAGTAAAGACAAAGAGTTTGTAGCAGTCAATAGAGGTAAACACATACACGTTTATAAAGCTGAAAATATAAAAACGGGCAGAGAGGTTGCGACGTTCGAAGGGCATTATCCTCATTTTATGGAAAAAGAAATTCTATTCACGAAATTAGTAGATGGTTTGTACCAATTGCATAAATATAGTGTTGTTGACGACTCGATCGAACAGTTCACCATTAATGGGGGATATAAAGCTTCTGTTGATAACAATACTGTTTATTACACTAAGTACAATAAACCTGGGATTTGGAAATATCAGAAAGATAATGACGATGAATTAGTACTAACCACAAATTTGAGCCCACATTATTGGTTTGTGAAGGATGACATAATTTATTTTACAGACTCCAACCTGAACACGATAAAATATGAGATTAAGGCAAATGGCTACGCAGAAATAGAGGATAAGCTTTGCAATGGAGCTAGGTATATCTCTGAAGATTATTGTATCGGCGATTACAATGACGAAATTGCCAACACAATAATTTTAAAAAAAGAAAAAAGTTTACTTCTTCATTAGCTATGTATTGATAGATTGCATTACATAAGTTTTATTGTCATGGAAAGTGTGAGTTTGAAACATTCTTATACTTCGACGATGGATGAAAAGCACGGCATTAATGTTAGACACAATATTTGTGAAACAAATAGATAAATATGGAAATATTACTTTCGACAAAGAACTTCATTCCGATCTTTTTGCAATGTTTTGTTTTTAGCTTTTTAATCTAAATGCTTCTACCCCCATTATCATATATGTAATTGCTGATTTTATAGGTGTCATCACATTATCATATGTAAATTGTTAACTTTTGATAAAGTAATTAAGAAGCTGCATGACTGAGAATTCTAGTTTTATTAGATATTAAAAAAGGATTCTCAAAATGAAAAAAATATTTCTAGTTTCGTGTATTACTACCATAGTCGTATTTTCAAGTGTGAGCGCAGCTTCACAAAATAACAATGAATTTACTGATAAAAATACTTCTTCGAAGCTATCGATAAATAAACAAATATCTCAATTTAATTCTAGTAATAATGCTTCTGATTCTTCAACTCAAGGTGATATTGTTTTACGGGCTTGTAGCCCATTTCCTTTCTGTAAAGATAACTAAAGTCATGTAATACAACTCTGATAAAAAAATAGAGTTGGGTATTAATTTTATTAGCTCAGACCTAAGCCAAGTTTAGGTCTGACATTTTAAATTCTTGTTTGACTAAAACTACAATAATTTCCCCGCTTTTCTTGTTTCTATTAACGCTCTTAGCTAATCGTTCCAAACATAACTTTCTCTATTGGGAACGTTTATAGATTTTCAGAGTCAAACCAAACTCACTATGTGAACTCTTGGGTATAACGCTCTTTATACCTTTGAAAAGGAAGATGTTTTTAACAATTGCAAAGGTTGCTTTAATGTTCAGTTATAAATGGTTAGGAGTGCAAAGAGAAAAAATACAACCTGAAATGTTTTACCGACTAGTAAATAAAAAAACGGGTGATTCATAGCAGTGTCTTCGTTTCCTACCTATCTCAAATTTGGCTTAGTATCGCTGCTCATTCACTTGATACTTTTTTACTTTTTATTTTCCCTGCAAGTCAAACCAGTCGCGACTTTACCAAAAGAGAAAAGCAAACTTATTCACAGCTATCTAGTAACAAGTGTTAAAAAAGTAGAACCTCCACCAAAGATAGAATTACCAGAAAAAATAGAACAGCCAAAAGAAGCAGAGCAAGAAGTGACAGCTCCAATTGAACAAGGTGCTCCAGCTGAACAAAGAACCATAGAAAATACAGATTTACAACCTGATCAGGAACAGGTTGAAGAAAAGGAAGAAAATAAAGCTGAACATTTTAAAAGTACTAACGAGTTCGTTACTTCGGTACCAGAAGAAAACACTAAAACAACCACAAGTGCTCCAACACAAACTATTGATTTAGATTCTTTAACTCGTGGTTATCTAGACAGTATCGAAGGTGAAAAAATGCAGGAGTTAATGGCTGAGTCATTTTCAGATTTACATGCTCCCCCTAATTTGTTTACAGGTAAAAAATCAAAAAACAAGAAAGAGATATTAAAAGACCTATCCAATTCTTTTGTCCCAGAGAACACAGGATTT
Organism: Psychrosphaera sp.; assembly: GCA_965221615.1. GTDB lineage: Bacteria > Pseudomonadota > Gammaproteobacteria > Enterobacterales > Alteromonadaceae > Psychrosphaera. The sequence goes on from OZ244904.1 coordinate 3,898,007, forward strand.
ACCGTCATAGCTGAAACTAACTTTAATGAACGTCTCATTCATAACAATGGTAATTGTTTTATCGTTAAAACCAATGAAAATAATGAAAGTTTGTGGACTCCTACTAGCTGTAGAGGATATGACCCAAATGGCGAATTGCTAAAAGAAATATTGAGAAAACGTTTGAATAAAATTGACTAGAGAGTGGTGATTATTGGCAGTAAGGCTCAGATTGAGTCTGAGCCTTACTTAATTATTTAGTCTTCCATCTTAAGGCGCTTAAACCTAAGTTTTTGTTCAGATACATAACAAACAATTTTAACCAATAATGCATACAAGAAAGTAAGAATAGACACAGCAAAAGCGACGCCAAAAAAAGATACATCGTCAAGATTAGAGCCTATAGCAACCCAGCCTATCACTGTCATTGCTCCACCTAGCCACAATGAAACATTACCTAGGATATTGAAAATACGCTCCGACACTTTCAGCTCTAAAGTAGTTTCGGTATCGCCTTCTGTGAATAAATGGCGAAATGCAGTCTTAAAATCTTGCCAAGAGGTCGCTGCAATCGTAAAAGCAAGTGCGCCAGGGAATACTATTAACGCAGAAGGCACATCGACAAACATAGTAAAGCTACCTGCAAGCACCATTGCCATAACGGTAAAGCCGATAAAGATCAGTAAACTTAATACAAACATAATTAGTCCTCGTTTTGTTTTCCTAATGAACTGCCAAGCGGATCTAATTGCTTGACGTTGATACCAACTGACAGCTTTTGCTGGATTATCTGTTAGTCGTTGTAAAAACTCTTCTTCTAAGTCGCCCAGTACAGGATCTTTAAGCTCTTCAGGTAAAGACCAGCTTAACAACCGCTCTGTTAACCTAGGAGGTGCAGTGATTCTTTGGCTCATATTGCACCTTTTAGAGCTAGTCCTTGCCACATATCTGTTAAAGCTTGTTTTGAACGTTTCAGTGCAGACTGACCTTGAGCTGAGACTTTGAAATATTTTTTAGCTCGACCACCGCGTTCTGCTGTTGCTTCGCCCATTTTGCTTTCAATGAGTCCTTTCTTTTCTAGTCTTTCTAACGTGGTGTACAAAGCGCCTATAGTCACATCTCTACTAATTGATTCCGCTAATAATTGACGAATAGTACTGCCATAAGCGTTATCACCTAGACGCAAAATTGCTAGCAATAGAAACTGCTCAAACTCCCCTAAAAACTTTTCTTTATCCATAGTTATTAACTCATCATTATTTATATCTACAATGTAGAGTAAACTATTGCATAGATCAAATGTTTTATTTTGTAGAGGAAATGTTAGTAGAAAAAATTAATATAAATCAATGGCAACTTAGTAAAGCTTGGTTAAAATTAACAAAAATTAGTTAATAACCTTTTAGCCATTGAACCTAGCTCAGCAAGTGAATTTGATTAAAATCATTATTACGGTGTTACTGTTTAACACTGTAATGCCTACGCTTGCGTCTATTGTTTCCCCTGATGATAAGATTTTAATTTGTTCACAAAATGGCTTTGAATGGGTATCAGTTGAGCAACAACAAAATCAGTATTTAGAGTTAGCACAACAGCTTAACCTCGATATTGAAGAACTCTTTCCTGAACTAGACTCTCCTTCAGAACCAACACCTCCACATGGCAAATGTGCATTATGCTTTTTTAAATTATCAAGTTTATTAGCATTACCTAGTGCTGAATTTAATGTTGAAGTCATAGCAACAAACTCTGTTGTTTTTGCGTTTGTCATTGAGCACTTTGATACTTTGGGCGAGTATGAAAGTCCTCAACCTAGAGCCCCACCAATCTTTATTTAAACCTCTATTTTGATTAATGGGAGTGCGCTCCTTGTTTTGAATGCCGTATTACTGCGGCTAGCTATATTTGAGATTTAAATGAATACAAAAGTTACATTTGTAAGTGCAGCTGTGGCTGCAATTTTTTCTGCGTCTTCTTTCGCGGAACACGATATTGAAACCATCACTATTACAGGACAAAAAACAAAAGTAGCGGTGAATACCGAATCAGCTACTGGTAATACTATTAATCCAGATGCAGCTTCTTGGTTAGAAGTAATTCCAGGAGCTGGTGTTAATCGCAACGGTGCGATAACAGGAGTTGCACAGTATCGAGGCCTTTATGGAGATAGAGTTTCTGTGAAAATGAATGGTCATCACTTAATTGGCTCAGGCCCAAATGCTATGGACGCTCCTCTTAGCTATGCTGTTCCTATAGCGATTGATAGTATGACTGCATACAGAGGCATTGCCCCTGTTTATGCAGGCATGGATACTTTAGGCGGAGCTATTGATGTTCAGTTAAGGCAAGCAGAATTAACCGATAAATTAACTTTATCTGGCATTGTACAAGCGGGGTACAATGAGCAAGGAGATGCTAACTCATGGTCGGGGTTAGTTAATTTAGGCAATGAACAACAAGCTGTATTGGTGTATGCAAACCTTCAAGATAGCGACAATGTTGAAGATGCTGGAGGCAGAACTATAGCTTCTAGTTTTTATGACAAGCAACAGTATGGCTTAGATTATAGAAAGCAACTGGCTGATGGCATTATTGGTTTTGGTTATCATAAAACAGATACTAATAACTCAGGGACGGCGGCTTTGCCTATGGACATCGATTATATTGATGCAGATAGATTCGACGTCTCGGGCGAACACACTATATCAGCTTGGAAGCTAGAGTGGTCATTGGGTTACTTGGACTCGAAACATGGTATGGATAACCATACAATGAGACCCAACATGATGGAGTCAATGTTCAGACTCAATACTGCTGAAGCCACTTCTACTGATTTCAGAGTACAAGCTATAACTCAGAACTCATTAGGCGTGATAACAATAGGTGTTGATGGCTATGTGTCAAAGCACGATTCGATTATTACTTCAGCTGCCAATCCTATGTTTTTGGTTAAAAACTTTTATGCAGTCAAAGATGATCGTTTTGGCATTTACGCTCATTTAGATAGGGAATTATCCAACAGTAACTTGAGTTTTGGATTACGAGTTAAAAACAATAGTTCAGATGCGGGGGAAGTTTCTCACCATATGGCGATGATGAATGCCAATATCATGGCTCTACAATCAGAGTTTAACCAAGCTGACCGCAGCAAGTCTGAGCTTAACTATGATTTAGCTGTCAACTGGACTATGCCGTTATCCGAGCACAGCCAAGTTCTATTTGGCGCTGGAATCAAGCAAAAAGCACCTTCTTATCAAGAGCGATATCTATGGATGCCAATGCAGTCTACCGGAGGCTTAGCCGATGGCCATACTTATATAGGTAACATTAACTTAGATTCAGAAACTGCTTATCAGTTTAACGCTGGCATTAGTATTCAAGAACAAACATTTGGTATCTCACCAAATATCTTTTATCAAAGAATTGATGATTATATTCAAGGTACACCTTCAACTAATATAGCGGCGAACATGGTTAGTAACATGATGAATGGGATCATGCCTTTGCAGTTTAATAATCTAGATGCTGAGATTTATGGTTTCGATCTAACAGCGCGTTATAACATAAGTTCGGAATTAATTATCTCAGGTGTTGCAAGTTATGTTCGTGGTAAGAGAAAAGATATTGATGATGACTTGTATCGAATTGCAGCACCTAACTTCAAGTTAAACACCACTTATTATGCAGATGACTGGCAAGCGAATTTGGCTTGGGAGCTTCATGCTAAACAAGACCAAGTATCTGAGCTAAATACTGAAGCAGAATCAGCAGGCTATGGTTTGGTTAATACTTCAGCCATTTATTACTTGGGTGATGCATCGTTAGAACTAGGAGTTGATAATTTACTTGATAAGCAATACAGCAGTCATATAGCTGGCACAAACCGAGTAGATATGGGGGAAATTGAACTAGGTGAAAAGCTACCTGGTACAGGCCGAAGTATATATCTTAAGTTTGATTATCAGTTCTAACTTAGTGTGTTAAGAGTTGTAGAGTGATACTCTGCAACTCTTATTCAAATAGTTTCACATAATCAAGTTTTTGTAGTTACGTTCACAAAACGCATCTTTGAATTTAAGGAGCAATGATATAAAGAGCAATGACGAAAAATAGTAAAATGAGTCACGAAATGTATTTAAGCCTATCTTGGGATATGTTTATTAGAATCGTTAGAACTGCTGTTATTGTAGTAACTATTGCTGCTTTTATTAGAGGAAGCGACTTTGAAATATTCAATATTGTTAAAAGTTGGTTTTTTATCATCTTAAGCTGTGCAGCTATTAGCTATGGAAGTATGTATTGGGCAGTTAAAAAATCTATTAGCCTCGGAGAGTATGAAGATAACGGTATTATTTTCAAAAGAAAGTGATATTTATTTTTTTCAGTACAACAATAGAGACACCCACCAAAAAACTCATAAATATTTAAAGTTTTTTCACCCCTTTTTTCTTTCCCAATCGTTTATGTCATGAAACTAAATTGTCAGAACGACAGTTTGGTGCCATACAAAGGAGAGAAAATGATGAACACTTCACAATCATTAATGGTAACTAGCAATGTAAGCCAAGCTTTTAAATTATCTGCACTTATGTTGTCTGCTGGGGTTGCTACCTTTAGTTTGTTTGCTGCCATGAGTAAATTAATTGAAGATGAAAAAAGTTTTCAAGCAGACCCTAGTGCGCCAATATTAGTGACAATTGCTAATGTTAAAGACGACAGTGCCACTAACGAAATACAAAAAGCGCTGCCACCACCTCCAGTGGTAAAACCTATACCAAGACCTTCAGTGAAATTAACCGATGATATCGGTGATGAAGGCTTAGCGGGCCCTGCCGATTGGGACTTCTCCACTAAGGTATCTATTGGAAATGGAGTGCCATCAGGAGGCTTAAAAAATGTTAGCGCATTGCCTGTTGTAAGAGTACCTCCTAAGTATCCGAAAAAAGCAGCACTTGAAGGTATTGAAGGCTGGGTTAAGTTAGCTTTTTCCGTTAATGAAATAGGCCATGTGATAAATGCCCGTGTTGTAGATGCAGAGCCGAAAAGAGTATTCGATAGTGCAGCTAGAAAAGCACTAAAAAGATGGAAGTACAAGCCTAAAATGGTTGATGGCACTGCGGTAGTTCAGAATGACCAATTCGTTGTGTTAGAGTTTAATATGGATAAGAGCTAGTAGCACTTTTTACTATCGCTCTGAAACATAAGGAAGAATATGAGCTTTACCTTAAGTTTAAAAAATTGGTTAGGAGTAGCAGAGTCGGATGATGAGCTGATGCTCAAATACGGCGACTCTGGTGACGTAAAGTTCTTATCTGAGCTTATTAAGCGGGTAGGGGACGACCTATACCACTATTTAATTAAACATTCAGATGCTGAGTTGGCTAAAGATATTAGCCAACAAGCATGGCTAAAAGTAATAGATAAACGAGCGTGTTACAGCAGTACAGGAAGTTTCAAGAGTTGGTTGTTTAAAATCGCAAGAACCACGTTAATTGACGAGTACCGAAAATTAAATCGCTGGCAACAGTTAGAGCAAGAGGTTATCGATTTATCGCCAGATAAAGGAATACAAACACTATTGCAAACTGACCGGGTAGTGGCTTTTAACAAAGCATTGGAGCGTTTATCTTTTTTACAAAGAGAAGCCTTTGTTTTACAGCAAGAAGGTTTTCGCTTAAGAGAAATTTCTATGATCACAGACACTGAAATTGAAACGGTAAAAACTAGGCTGAGATACGCTAAGCAGCAGCTTAAAACACTGATCGACAAAGAGGAGATTGAGCTATGAAAAAGCCTCATCAAGAACAGTTGTTGCAGCAGTTGTATGACGAAAGTAAAAAGCAAACCAAGTTACCTAAAGACGTTACTGCTAATGTACTCGCTTATGCTAAAAATCGACGTTCGCCACTGCGTTTTATTACTAACTGGCAAACAGTCTGCGCTGCTTTTTTAATTGGTTTTTTATGGTTGCAGCCACACCAAAGTTCAAATTCGGTTTACACAGTTACTGCAGATTACACTGAGGATGACCAGCTGGTTTATTACCATCATGTCAGTTTTGACTCAGGTTCGGCAGGAGCAGAAGTGAATAACAAACCTGCCTCTTTGGCTAAAGACCCCGAATATTTTGCATACCTAGAGTCTTTATCCAAGCTACAGAATTCTAATCAACTGGCTGGGATAGTTAAACAATCTAGTGGAGATGTAATCGTTGAAGTTTGCCAGCTTGGTTTAGTTAAGCTCTCTGCTGAGTTACTGCAAGGGTTAGGCGGCCATTCGCAAATATCAGAACCATTATTCGTCGGTCAAAATGTATTATTACTAACAGACAATAGAGGTAAGTTTGTTGGTATTGAACAGCAAAACAACTTAAACCAATGTGCTGAATAAGAAGCTTGAAACCTATTGATAACTGGCTTATCTTGTCTGGTCAGATCAGTTATCAATAAGTGCAAAGTTTGTTACAACAAGAATCACTATTTTTACCTCAAGGTAAACACCAAATTCACTTGCGTCACATTTGGCAACAGCAAGGTGGTCAGCCCGTGATCATGTTTCACGGGGCAATAGAAAATGGTCGAATTTTCTATACCCACAAAGGGAAAGGACTAGCTTGTTATCTTGCCGAGCAAGGCTTCGACGTTTATGTCGTTGATTTTAGAGGCCGAGGTGAAAGTAAACCTGCGATTAGAGAAGAATCAGAGCACGGGCAATATCACAGCATAGCTGAAGATATTCCTGCCGCTGTTGATTTTGTTTATGAACGTAATCCTCAACCTCTACATGTCGTCTGCCATTCATGGGGTGGGGTTTTATTCTCTTCTGCATTAGTGAGAAAGCCGGAAATGCGGGATAAGGTTAAAAGCAAAATCTGCTTTGGCACTAAGCGTCAGGTGACGGTTTGGAATTTAGAAAGATTGTTTAAAGTTAGCTTTTTCTGGAAGCGATTTGCTCCTATGATCACCAAACGTGCTGGCTTTTTAGATGCAGTTAAATGGAAAGTTGGTTCGGATGATGAAACCCATTCATCACTAACCGAGAGCATAGCATGGGTGAAATTAGGCAATTGGCACGACCCTATCGATGGCTTTGATTATAAAAAAGCAGCTGAAGACTTTAATTGGCCTCCAACTTGGCACATCACTTCAATTAAAGATCGCACTTTAGGACACGCTAAAGATGTGCAGTTGTTTATTGCTGAGTGTAATAACAAAGAAGCTGAATTTAGTAACTTATCAAAAGCCAATGGTAATGCGGTCGATTATGATCACATCAATATCCTAACCCATCCAAAAGCGGTTAATGACCATTTCCCTCAAGTAGTTGATTGGTTAAACAGTCATTAGTGAAACAGTAAATAGGGGAGTTTCTCCCCTGTTTAACCTAACGCCAACCACACACCAACTAGCATCATTAAACTTCCAGAGATTTTGTTTAATACTTGAACATTATTGGAATTGGTTAATAACTTAGCCAAAGTTTTGCCGCCACTGGCGTAAAGCATCATGCATATAAACTCGGTGCTGAGTATGACCAAAATTAAAACGGTCAGTTGTGGCAATAAGTTTAATTCTGGGTTAACAAAAGGTGGTAATAGCGAGACCATAAAAGCCCAGCCTTTGGGATTGGCAATTGCGGTTATTAAGCCTTGGTTAAATAGTTTTGCTTTATTTACTTCGACCTTTACATCCCCTTCAGCTTGCTGGTTGTTTTGATTAATAGCTAGCTTGCCTTTAGAGCGCCACATGTTTATTCCTAACCAAAGTAGGTAAGCACCACCTAACCATTTAAGTGCTGCAAAAACACTAGGGTACTTGAGCATCACACTAGAGACACCCACAACAGCTGCCAAAGCAACAGTAGCAACCCCAAGTAACTCGCCCCACATCATCCACATTGTCGTTCTAACTCCGTATGACATACCTAAAGTCATAGCTAAGGTCATGCACATCCCAGGAGTAACACTGACGATAAAAAAAGTGGGAATAAATAAAGCTAAGAGTGTGATGTCTAACATGGGCTAGCTGCTTGATAAAAGGCCATAAAAAAATCCGATACCAGAGGATATCGGATTTTTGTTTAGTTTCAACTAACTGAAGTTTTATTAGTTCTCAGTTACTAGCTCTTGAGACTTGTTGTCTTTTGGCTTTCTTCTGAACTTGCTCGCGATAAACGCTTTAGGCTTACCTAAATCTTGCAAGATTAGGTATAAGCAAGGTACTAGGATTAATGTAATAACAGTTGCAAATAGAACTGCAAAACCTAGTGCTACCGCCATTGGTATTACAAATTTAGCCTGTAAGCTAGATTCGAACATGATTGGTAATACACCGGCAAACGTAGTAATCGAAGTTAAAGTAATCGCTCTGAAACGAGCACAACCCGCTTCAACAACTGCTTCCTTAACGGAATAACCTTGCTCACGTTTTTGGTTAACATAGTCTGTCATTACCAAGCTGTCGTTGATTACAACCCCGGCCGCGGCTACCAAACCAAAGGTAGACATCATGCTCAGGTCAATACCAAAGAACAAGTGGCCCCAAATTGCACCAGTTAAACTGAACGGAATAACCGACATAATAATTAATGGTTGTGAGTAAGACTTCAACGGTACAGCTAATAAGATGTAAACCATCATCATACCTGCGAAGAAGAACATGATTTGCTCATTTTGTTGAGATTGTTGTTCTTCAACTGCACCGCCCAGCTCAGTTTTCACTGTAGGGAATTGCTCAAGTAACTTAGGAAGTAGGTCGTCTTTCACCTTCTTAACCACTTCACCTGGTTCAATTAGCTCTTCGTCAATAGAGCCCCAAACATAAACGCTACGGAATCCACCTTCACGACGAATATAACTAATACCTGGTTTTTCGATTAAGTTAACCACATCGCCTAGCATTACTTCTTGGCCTGTTGGTGTAGTGATTAATGCATATTTCAGTTCAGAGAATCTCTCACGAGTTAGTTCAGGGTAACGAACCATAACTCGGATTTCTTCACCGTCTCTTAATACACGTTGTGCTTCACCGCCGTAGAAACTTGCACCGATTTGATTAGCAACATCAGACAGGTCAATACCTAAGTCGTATGCAACAGGTTTAAGTTCTAATTGGATTTCTTTACTAGCAGGGTCGATAGTTGAACTGATGTCAAACAAGCCTTCTTCTTGCTGCAACATTTCTATGAACCTGCGACCTGCCGCATTTAGTGTCTCGATTTCTGAACCATAAATTAAGTAACCGAATTCACCATCACTACCGCCACCATTAGGGTCATCGTATACAGTAAACGACTTCATTCCTGGGATAACTGGCATAGCTTCACGCCATCTACGCGCTAGCTCAAAAGTATCGAATGGACGCAACTCTTCATCAACTAGAGGGGCAACAATTCTTGCTTCTGTACGACCCTGATTGAAAGCTAAGATATCTTTAATCATCGGCTGACCAGTCTCTTGCTCTATCTCTTTCTCAATATCTAAAATTACGCGTTCAATTGTTTTTAATGCGTTGATTGTTGTTTCGTCAGAAACTGTTTCATTCATTTCGATATTGATGCTTGGGAAATCGTGCGGCACTTTAGGTGAAGGCACCATACGTACGTAGTTTGCTTGTACTAAACCAAAGCTGATAAATAACAGAGCAACAAAGCTCATAAATACTAACCAGCGCCACTCTGTACACTTAAGCAAAGCATTTTTGTATGTACCATTAATAAAGCCGAAGAAGCGCTTGTTAAAGCGAGCTCGCCAGCTATTCGGATTAATAGGTGAGAACTTAGTATGTGCTAAGTGAGCTGGAAGTATTAGCTTTGATTCGATCAAGCTAAAGATTAAGCATAGAATTACAACAACAGATATGTTGTAGAAGAATGCGCCTTCAGGACCACTTGTCATAACAAATGGAGCAAATACAGCGATAGTAGTTAATACACCGAATGTAGCAGGAGTTGCAACACGTCTGGCACCGCGAACTACGTTTTCAACACCGCCGCCTTTAGATTCTATCTCGGAGTAGGCGCTCTCCCCTATGACTATGGCATCATCGACCACGATCCCCAGTACCATAATGAAAGCGAATAAAGACAAGATATTAATGGTGACACCAAATACTGGCATCATCATCACCGCTCCTAGGAAACAAACAGGTAAACCTATCATTACCCAAGCAGCTAGTCTGAAGCGTAAGAAAATAGTTAGCATTAACGCTACCAAGATAGAACCTTGGAATAGGTTAGATAACATCATGTCTAAACGACCATTTAGGTAGTAAGTCATGTCTACTAACACTTTTATTTCCATACCTGTAGGTAGGCTCTTGTTTCTTAGTTCAATGAAGTCTTTAACTGATTTAGCAACAGGAATAGTGTTTTGATCTTTAGTAGCTTTAACCGCCATGAAAATAGCGTTCTGGCCTGAGTACTTAAAGTAGCGCTCACCTTCAGTAAAGCCATCTTTGATATCAGCAACATCCGCTAAATAAACTTTGGCACCATTTTCACCAACTTTTACTGGAATGTTTTTGAACTCTTCGCCGCTGTAGTATTGGTTTTCAATACGCACAGTAACTATGCCAGAGTCTGTTCTTAGCTGACCTGCTGAATAGTTAGCAGAATAGCGACGAATAGAACTCATTACGTCATTGATAGTTAAACCATATTTACGTAATTCTTCAGGCTTGATTTCAATTGCAATTTCTTCACTTGGCGCACTTACATCAACTAATGAAACGTTATTTAGCTGCAATAATTCGTCTTCAAGTTGCTTTGCAACCGGCTTTAACTCAGTTAATGGATAGTCGCCAACTAGCGAAAGTTCTAATACGTCCTGATTGAATTCAACTTGCTGTATTGTGACGGGCTCCATATCGGAAGGGAAAGTCGCAATACTGTCGACCCTGAGCTTAACCTTATCTAGAACATCAGATAGTTCTTTATCTGGGTGAATTTCTAATGTAACTCGACCGCTGTTACGGAAAGAGCGAGTCCAAATCTTTTTGATTTCTGTAATGTCTTTCAACGATTCTTCAATCTTGATCATAATACTTTCTTCAATCTCTTGAGGAGAAGCACCACGATAAGACGCTGAGATCTCAATATAGTTGATCTCTATATTAGGAAACATCTGACGTTGAATTGTGAAGTAGCTCACTATGCCCATAACGATGATAAATATCATCATCAAGTTAGCGGCTACGGAGTTATTCGCAAAAAATGCGATTATCCCGCTTTGTTTTGGTTCATGTTCTGGCGTATGAGACATAAATTACCCCTCATCTCTGCTAGCTTGAACTATTACTGTATCTGCAGATTCATCTTCTTCATCCGTTGCAGGTACGTCATTTTCACCGGCAATTTTTACTTCCATTCCAACCTGCGGATACTCAGGCATAGTCAATACAATTTGGTCGTTTTCACTTAACCCATTGCCCAATAAGAAGTACTCGCCTTCTTCACGGATAACTTCAACTTGCTTTTTATCAAGCTTATTTTCGTCATCTACTATCCACACTGTTTTGTTTGTCACTAAGTCTTGTGATAAACGGAATACTTGGTTTAGTTCTTGGCCTGCAAAAGTAACATTCACGTAGTGACCAAACATTAGCTTAGGTAATTTTGACTTCATGCCGTAAGGGTCTTCTACTCTCACAACTAAGTGGTTCATGCGCGTTGCTGAATCGATTAGACCTAGGTCACGAGTAATAGTACCTGGACGGCTAAGTGAATAGCGACCTTCAGTTGCTACATCAGCTGTTAAACCCATTAACTCGCTTGGTAAGAATGCACTGTCGAAACCGGCAACAGGGAAAGTTACTTCTGCAACTTCAATATTGTGTAATTGACCTACGTTTGAACCTGTAGAAACAAATTGGCCTATGCCTAAATCTCTAGATACAACAAGTGCGTCATAAGGTGCTCTAACGGTACAGTTGTTCAAGTCTCTTTGTGCTAATTTAACTGATGCTTGTGCTGACTGCACTTGAGCTTTAGCTGATAAAACTTGAGGTTTGCGTAAGTATAAGTCTGTGATTTGAGACTTAGGCAAACGTTTCGCCTCTTGTTTAGCTACTTCTGCACGGCCTTCTTCTTCAATTAATGCTGCTTGAGCTGAAGCTAATTGTGCTTGAGCTTGCAATAGGTTCGCTTGGTATGCTTGTTTTTCAATTTCAAATAATACGTCACCGCGCTTTACTAAACCGCCTGCAACAAAGTTTGGATGCCAGCTAACCACTTCACCCGAAACTTGTGCTGAAAGCATAGTGCTCTCCAGCGGTCTAACTTCGCCATGACCTGTGATCATAACTTGATGGTTGATTGACTCGATAGACTCAACCTTTACAGTTGGTCGAGTATCAACGACTTCTTTTTCCTTTTCTTCTTGACCTGACGAGCCGATGGCATTCATGCCTACTACACCCGCAATTAGCATTGCTATAGGCGCTGCAATTTTTATCCACTTACTGTTCATGTTCTGTTCCCCTAGATGTTGACTCCATTATCTTATCCCAATGACAATGAAAAGAATGAATAACCATTTGTAAACAAATGTTATATTCAACTTCCAAAGTGTAAAAAAGTATTGCGAATGTTTCCTTTTTTAGTAATACCTTTTAATTTGGGCGCGTTATTATAGCCATGCTTTCGAGTTAATATATCAATTTTTATGTTCAAATTACGTCCATATCAACAGCAAGCCGTCGATGCTACTCTTCACCATTTCAGGCGGACTAATGAAGCCGCTGTCATTGTACTGCCGACAGGGGCAGGTAAGAGTTTAGTTATAGCAGAGCTAGCCCGATTAGCACGTAAAAACATACTGGTCTTAACACATGTGAAAGAGTTAGTAGAACAGAATCACAGTAAGTTTAAGCAGTATGCTGATCAGGTGGGAACAAAATCAGGTGTATATTCTGCAGGACTCAACTTAAAGCAAACCGAGCAGCAGGTAACTTTTGCAAGCGTGCAGTCAGTGGTAAGAAACTTAGAACAGTTTGCTAAGGCCTATTCATTAGTAATTATTGATGAGTGCCATAGAGTTAGTGACCTAAATGAAGACAATCAATACGGTAAGATTATTCAAAATCTATTGAGCTTTAATGCCGACTTAAAAATATTAGGACTAACGGCTACACCTTATCGAATGGGAATAGGTTGGATATATCAATACCACTATCACGGAATCAAACGCACTGATGAAGAACGACCTTTTCGCAAGTGTATTTATGAATTACCCCTTAGTTTTATGCTAAAGCAAGGTTATTTAACTCAACCTACCTTTATTGATGCGCCAATAGCGCAATATGATTTTTCAGCCTTAAACTCGAACAAAAATGGGGAATACAATTCTGAACAAGTGAATGAACTATTAGTTCGTTATCCAAGAGTTACCCAAGCAATCATAGAGCAGGTTTCGTCTTACGCTGAATCGAGAAAAGGCGTTATGATATTTGCAGCAACAGTTAAGCACGCAAATGAAATTTTAAGTTATCTACCTGAAAATAGTTCAGCGTTAATCACGGGTGATACCGACAACAAACTGCGCGCCGCTTTAATCGAAAAATTTAAAAGCCAAGAATTGAAGTTCTTAGTAAATGTATCAGTATTAACGACGGGATTTGACGCTCCTCACGTTGACTTGATTGCCATTTTGCGGCCTACGGAGTCAGTCAGTTTATATCAACAGATTGTAGGTCGTGGGTTACGACTAGCCGAGCAAAAAAAAGATTGCTTAGTCATTGATTATGCGGGTAATGGCATCAATATTCATCACCCAGAGGTGGGCAGTAAAAAGCCGAATTCAGAAAGTGAACTGGTTCAGGTATTTTGCCCCGCTTGCGGTTTTGCCAATTCGTTTTGGGGAAAAACGGACAGTGCAGGTAAAGTTATTGAGCACTATGGTCGTAAATGCCAAGGATTCTTTGAAGATGATGATAGTGCTGAAATTGAAGAGTGTGACTATCGCTTTCGATTTAAAGAGTGTCCAGATTGCAACAGCCAAAACGATATAGCTGCAAGAGTTTGTCGTCAGTGTAGTAAAGATTTAGTTGACCCAGACGAGCAGTTAAAAGCAGCATTAAAATTAAAAAATGCCATGGTTATCAGATGCTCAGGAATGCAATTTGAAATAGCTAAGGACAAACTAAAGATCACTTATTACGATGAGGACGGGGCAGAGGTCTCAGAGCTTTTTGACCTGTCGAGTCACAAACAACAAACCGTATTTAACAATGAATTCGGCAAGCGTTTTAATAGCGGCGCAGAGCCTGTTGTTATAACTAGCGTGGAACAAGCAATGGAGTTGCAGCATGGCTTTACTCCTCCAGATTTTGTCGTCGCGCGAAAAGCTAAGCATTATTGGCAAATTCAACAAAAAATATTCGACTATCAAGGAGCTTATCGCAAAGCTCATGAACTATAGGAAAGCTTATGTCTAAAAAAGTATATTGCATCGCTCAATTCCAACCTAAACCGGGAAAAGAGCAGGAGTTATTTAAAGTATTGCAAAGCCTAGAGCCAAATAGCCAGAGAGAAGATGGTTGTTTGCAGTATATAGTTACTCGTCACATCGCGAGTCCATTTGCTGAAGGTCAGAGTTTCCCAATTGCTTTTAATGAAATTTGGGCTGATATGGCGAGCTTTGAAGCACATTGCCAAAGAAAAGAGATCAGTGAGTTTTTTGAAAAGTATTGTCAGGCAGAAGACGGCTTAGCTGCCGATTGGAATGTATGTGTTTACACCGATGAACCAGAGAACTTTGACGCTCCAGAATTATAAACTTTATCCATAATCCGCAAATTGCTGCCGATTGTACCAACAGCAGGGAAATCCCTATGTTGAACAGGTAAGATGAGCTTTATATTGATAGGGTAGAAAGTAAATGTGAGTTGTATTATGTCTACCCAATTTGACTATCAAGTAAATCAACAAGCAGATGACTACATTCGAGTTTCTCTTTCTGGCGTAGCTGGAGTTAAAGAGATCATCTTTATGTATCAAGACGTTTGTGATGTAGCGGGAGAAAATCAATTTAACAAGCTGTTAATTGACGCTACTGATGTGAAAATGGAATTTGCAATGACCGAATTTGTGCCAATGATGAAAAAGTTATCCGTATTACTGGCTGACTTTAAAGTGGCGCGTCTGTGTAATGTTTTTGAGTTTCGCCAAGACTTAATTGAAAGTGTAAGCGTCAAATCGAACATCATGTTGAAAAACTTTACTGCCGAATCTGAAGCTATAGACTGGCTATTAAGCTAATTATCTATAGCTCAGAAGAATCACTGATACCACCTTGACTCATCATACCAAGGTGGTTGAGTTTGATAACAAATTATCTAGCCTTCCACTACAAGCTCTTCTTTGGCGGTAACGCTGAATTAGCAAAAATTAACCCCGCGACTAACGACATAAATATTACCAAGGCTTGCTGACCTGCATGCTCTGCTGCAATAAACCCACTGCCAACTAAGTAACTGTTTAAAGATATAAAGGTTTTACTTCCTGGAACTAAAACAATCAGCCCTTGCATAGTCACAATAACAGCTGGTGAATTAGCAAAACGGGTAAATAAGTTACCATAAATACCTACAACAAAAGCTCCCAAGAATGCACCGACGCCAAAGTCAAAATAGCTGGTGGTCATTGAGCTGACTAAAAAGGCTAAGTAAGCGACTGCTAAAGACCAAATAAAATGTTTACTTCTCACTCTAAATGCAATGATCAGTGAGATAGAAAACAAACCAATAGCAACCCAAGAGAAAGAATGTGGTACGGATACAGCCATTTGAGCTTCGTAATCGCCAAATACCAGTTTACCCAAAGCAAAGCCTAAATAAGCACCAAAATAAAGTTTGAATAACATCATAAAAGCGTCCATCACTTTTACGGTTCCCGATACTAAGTGACGAGATGAGAGTTCATTCAAGCCTATGGTTAATGCTAAACCGGGAATAAAAACGATAATTGCTGAGAGCGTAACTAGCCAAATACTGGTTGAAGGCTCAAATACGGCAGCAACACCATAAGCGGCAAATGCACAAACTAATGAAACTAGAGGCTCCAACATATTAGTTATGCCTTTTGAACGTTCAGCCCAAAGGATAAACAGATACACAACTAAACCGAGACAACCTGCCAATGCTGCATCGAAAAAGCTACCTCTTGCTAACAGACTAAAGCCAGCACCTGCCAATAAATAAGAAATAGCAGTTAACACTCGACCATATGGGTTATCCATCCCTTCAATTTCGTCTAAGCGTTCGTTGGCTTGTTCTAAAGATAATTCTCCAGTAGCAATTTGCTCGACGACATCGTCTGTGCGTGACAAAGAACCTAAATCCAAATCTCCAGGTTCAACTCTAGCTGCATGGGTATACTCGTCTTCATGTCCTTCAGTCCATAATACAAAGGTCATAGACGTAGGAGAAATAATAAAAGATGACCTTAACTCTAACGAACAAGCTAGGTTCATTAAGTGAGTTTCAAGTCGATAGGCTGGAATGCCGTATTTGTGCAGCATTTTACCAATGCGCACAATGAGTTTTCGTTTTTGCTTAAATGATTCAGTATGCATTATTCGTTATTGTTATCAGCATAGCCCCAAGGTGCACTTGGTGGCGTAACAGGGGTTGTTAAATCGAAGT
This sequence comes from Psychrosphaera sp., assembly GCA_965221615.1. Classification (GTDB taxonomy): domain Bacteria; phylum Pseudomonadota; class Gammaproteobacteria; order Enterobacterales; family Alteromonadaceae; genus Psychrosphaera. Next base: position 3,914,626 of record OZ244904.1, read on the forward strand.
CCACTTTAAATTCTCGACCATGACGGATCAAGCGATAACTGAAGCTATCAGGATAGACAAACATTTGCCAAATGTTTTCATTCGACTGTGGTAGTCCTTGCTCAACAAACAATTCTTTAGTGTATTGGTCTGCAGGAAAAGATTGTACGTTCGCCCAACCTGCGTCTTGTGTATGGCCACCGTACATAGTTAATTTGTCGTAACTACCATCTTGATGTCTGTGATCGTGTTTTAGTGATAAGCCAGAGCCAGTTTTTGTAATTATCCAAGTTCGTGAAGCATCGTCACCAACGTGAAATGGAATTTGTAATTCACGGCTAGAACATTTTCTAACATGCATGATCAATGCTTTGTTAGTAAAAGCATCACTAGGGTCATTATCAAACGCGATTTTGCCCGCAAAGGCTTTACCACAGTGACGATTGATTAAGTCAAAGAATGCATTGTGGCTAGCAATGGAAACCAATGGTGCAGGCTTAATAACTTGGTTAGCGATAGCATCACTTTTATCTGCTGTTGTATTTGCTGCTAGCGTATTGAAAGACGCTATTAGAGTAAAAATTAATAGGCTAGTTTTCATTGTTATTCCTCATTATTAGCAACTGGCTCAGCAAGTAGTTCGAGCTTTTCATGCTCAATATCATTATGACTTGCTTCCAATTGCGGCATAGTTTTACTGACCTTGCTAGAAAGCATATTGAATCTTTCAACTTTGCCAGCCAAACCTTGTTTACCCGCTAAACCTTTAACTGTGTCATTATATTGATTACTGACCGTAGAGAGCGTTTTCCCTAACTTTTGCAAACGCTCGGCAACTAAGCAAACTTGATTGTAAATCTCACCCGCTTTTTCACTTATTTCACGAGCTTCACTATTGCCTTGCTCGATGCGCCATAAGTTTGCAACTGTTTTGAGAATAGGCATTAAAGTAGTGTGAGAAACAAGTATCACATTTTTTTCATAACCGTAGTTAAATAAGTCTTTTTTGTGCTTAAGAGCTTCTATATAAGCAGGCTCGATAGGCATAAACATAAGAACAAAACTTGGACTGCGCATGCCAACTAAGTTTGAATAGTCTTTTTTGTGCAAATCATCAATGTGATTCTTAACTGCGCTAACATGCTCATCAAGTGCTAAGTTAGTTTCAGCTTCTGTTTCTGCGGCAATAGCTTTATCGTAAGCGACAAGAGACACTTTTGAGTCGATAACTATATGTTTGTTATCAGGTAATTTGATAACAAAATCCGGTAGCCTTCTATTGCCTTCAGAGTCGACAAACTTATCTTGGCTATCGTAATGATCTCCTTTGACTAAACCTGCCAACTGTAAAGTTCTTTCTAATTGAATTTCACCCCAATTACCAGCCGTTTTCTTTTCGCCTTTTAGTGCAGTAGCCAAGTTATTGGCTTCATCTGACATTTGCACGCCAACATCTAATACTTTTTTCAATTCAGCAGATAAGCCCGCTTGACCTTTTACTGATTCAGTATGAACTTCATTAACGCGCTTTTGGAAACTTTCAATTTGTTCTTTAAAAGGCTTTAACAAAGCATCTAACTCATTTTTGTTTGATTGGCTAAATGATTTACCTTTTTCTTCTAAAATTTGATTGGCTAACTCGCTGAACTCAACTTTAAGTTGTTGTTTTTGCTCTTCAATGTCTTTTTTCTGTTGTTCGAAGTGCGCTTGTTTTTCAGATAACGATGTTTTTAATTCAGTAAGCTCATTACTTAAATCAGCTTGGTTACCTAATAACCTTTGCTTTTCCGCTTCTTGTACAGTGATCTGCTGCTTTAACTCTTCAATGTGTTCATCACGTTCTTGCAGTCGAACGGTTAATCCTGATTTATCCGCTTGTTCTGTTGCTAAGCTGGTTTGGCTTTGATGCAGTTGTTGTTGTAACTGAGCACTTTGATTCTGGTGTTGCTCAAGTTGACTCGCTAACTCGCTGTGTTGCTGCTTTAACAAGTCATTTTCTTGCTGCAAGGATTGCTGTTGCAGCGCACTTTGAGCACTAGAGGAATTGGATTTAACTAATAGAAAAATAAGGAAAAGCGTCACTACTAATAGTAACAAGCTTGGTAAATAGGTTAGTAGTTCTTGGCTCACAAAAGGTCTTACTTGGCTAAATGGATAATTATGCTATTGTGCCTAGCCTCACACCAAATTTCCATGGTTAGCAGGTATTATGATCAACTTTGAAATGCTTTTGTCTTTTTTAACCATTTCGTTTTTATTAGCAATTACTCCAGGGCCTTCTAACGCATTTTTAATGGCACAAACTTTTGCCAAAGGGAAAAGTGCGGGCATTCAAACCGCGATAGGTTTTGCAATTGCTGGTGTATTGCATACCTTGTTGATGGTGTTGGGATTGTCGACCCTATTAAAAACCAATCCTACCGCTTATCAAGTTGTACTCTGGTTAGGTGCTATCTACCTTATTTATCTTGGTGTTTTATCAATAAAAGACAGCTTTGAGCATGCAGAAATGGATACTGAAGAAAAACCTCATGTATCCAATAAAAAAGAAAAGAACGTTATGGTGCAAGCCATGACAACTGAATTGCTTAACCCAAAAGTCGCCATGTTTTTCATCGCTTTTATTCCACAGTTCGCAGATCCGAGCTTGGAAACGTCGGTAACTGTTCAACTGTTGATCTTTGGTCTGTTGTACCCGATCTTTGCGTTACCGATCGACCTGACCTATACCCACTTTGGCGATAAAATAGCGGGTTATTTTCGCCACAATCCTAAAGTACAAGATTGGATAGACAGAATCACTGGCGCAATCTTTATTCTGCTAGCGATAAACTTGTTGGTGAATTAAGCAAAGCCCAAGTTATGCCGTTCTTGTGCTCCATAACGTCGGCATCCTCGTGGATACGTTAAATTATCGTTGTGAATTTATTGCGTCATTCTAGTGAATATATTGCGTCATCCTCGCGTAGGCGAGGATCTCTATACCTTAAATCACCCTTGAAAATCTTTGCTTATTCAGCTGCTTAGCCATGTAAGCATCAAAGCTCATTGCAATGTTACGAATAAGCAGACGAGCATGAGGCTTAATGAAAATATGCTTTTCATCCATATCAATTAAGCCATCATCAATAAATACTTCCAGCTTGGCCAAGTCTTCAGCAAAGTATTGATCAAAATTGATATTTAATTCTTCGCTAGCCTTAATTTTATCTAAGCTAAAATTACACATTAATTGCTTAATAACCGTGCCGCGGATTATATCGTCTTGCTGTAAAACTAGGCCTTTTTCAACGGCTTGCTGCTGTTCGTCAAGAGCGGCGTAATATTCTTTTAGTTCTTTGAAGTTTTGACTAAACGACATGCCTACAGAGCTAATCGAAGAAACGCCTAACCCGAGAAGGTCACATTCGCCTTGGGTGGTATAACCTTGGAAGTTTCTATGTAGTTCCCCAGCTTTTTGAGCAATGGCAAGTTCGTCATCCGGTTTAGCAAAGTGATCCATACCAATTGAGACATAGCCATTATTAGTCAATTTATCTATGGCGTTTAGCATAAGTTTGAGCTTGTCGTTTGTTTGCGGCAACCACTCATCTTTTATCTTACGTTGTGCAGCAAAGCGACTAGGTAAATGGGCATAACTGAATAGAGAAATTCTATCAGGGTTAAGCTCCAGCACTTTGTTTAAGGTTTTTTCGAATAAAGCTTCGGTTTGATGAGGTAAGCCGTATATTAAATCTAGGTTAACTGAGTCGAAATCTAATTCTCTACCGCGCTCAATTAATTGTTGAACAAATTCAGTATCTTGTACTCGGTTAATCGCCTCTTGTACTTTAAGGTTTGTATCTTGTACGCCAAAGCTAAGACGGTTAAAGCCTAACTCTTTCAAGTGATCTAAAAGATCCAGCTCAATTTCTCTAGGGTCGATCTCTATGCTCATTTCAACTTTATCTTTAAAGTTAAAATGAGATTTCAGGTTGCCTATTAAGCGAGAAAACTGTTGCGCTGATAAAAAGCTAGGTGTACCACCACCTAAGTGTAACTGCTGTACTTTATGCTCAGAAAAAGTGGCAGAACGGCCGATAATTTCTTTTTCTAAATAGTCCAAATAAATATCAGCTTTGTGTTTATGACGGGTAACTATTTTATTGCAGCCACAGTAATAACAAAGGCTATGACAAAATGGTACGTGGACATATAAAGATAAATCTTTGCTATTCGATTCTTTTACTGCAATTTCAAACTCAGCATTGCCAAAATCAGAGTTAAACTCCAAAGCCGTAGGATAAGACGTGTATCTTGGTCCGTTAATATTGTATTTATTTAACAATTCTGACGTAAGACTAAAAATATCTGGCATAACACCCTCTCTATTTTACTTCAGCTTATGACCCGATACTGAAGTAAAGACAACCTTAATTGCAGGCATTGTAGCTGGTTGTTGCCAAGGTGCTTTGATCAAGCTCAAGCTAGCAGTTAGATCTAGTCTGAGCTTATTTTGATTTTGCTAGTTAGTTATCTCATCAGGAGTTTGAGTTTCTACTTGGAGTCGTTGTGTTGGATAAGCAAATTCGCAATTATGCTGCTCAACTAAATTTGCAATATCGAGTAACACAGTTTGTTTGTGTTGATGGAATGTTTGCCAATCTGTAGTCACTGTCATGCAATAAACCATAATATCAATTGAGGAAGCGGAAAAAGCGTTGAGGTTGACTATGATAACTTGGTCTTGGGCTATGATTTCGGAGTTTTTCAAATACGCTTTTATCCCAGCAATTAGCTGTTCAACGTGTTTAATGTCGTCATATCTCACTCCAACCACTTCGTTAATTCTTCTATGGGTCATACGTGAAGGGTTTTGTACTGTGATATTGTTAAACAATGAATTTGGCACATAAAGCGGCCTTTTATCGAAAGTTCGAATTTTAGTTATACGCCAACCAATATATTCCACTGTCCCTTCTATTTCACGATCTGGTGAACGTATCCAGTCTCCGACCTTAAAAGGCTTGTCTAGGTATAACATGATGCCACCAAACCAATTCGAAACTAAGTCTTTTGAAGCGAAAGCAAGTGCAGCACCTGAGACACTACCAACAGCGATTAAACCTCTTGGGTCTAAGCCCATTAAGTCAAAACCAACTATGGTGAGGACGACAACTAGTAAGAGTCTTAATACTTTAGCTATGCCGGTGATTGCCGTCTTATCAAGCTTACCTGTTTCAGTGTTAGCTAAGGCCGCTTTTTCGAAAGTATTAACAATTCTAAAGCCATACCAGCCTAGATGCAGTGCAGCTAGAGAACTGAAAATTGGTAATTGCGCTAAATCTAAGCTGAGGTTAAACACTTGATCTGCTATATCGACACCTAGTAGTAAAAAGCTGATGATTAAGAAGGACTTAAGTGGCGAAAAGATAGCACTGATACTGGCACCAATTAACTTATGCGTTTTTACTTGGCTCAATTTAGATTTGATAACAGGTAAGATAACAAGAGCTACAGCAACAACTGCCATTAACACTAAATGAAAAAAGTGCGGGGAGTTAGGGTCTAAAAAAGTACGAAATGATTCCATGGCTTGATTCTTTGATTATTACCTGACTAAATAAGTGTATCTACTTGTTATAAAAATTAAAAAGAAAATAGGTAAGAAAATGAAGAGCATCGCAACATGGGTTAAAACGAGCGTTATATTATTAGTTTTAACAAGTGCTAATTGTTTGGCTGAGAAAACGGAGCAAAAACAAGTCACAGAAGATAACTTAGTGTATATGATGACTTCAGAAGGGCTGATTATTTATCAAGTTTTGCCGCAAGTTGCTCCTAACCATGCACAACGTTTCCGAGATTTAGTGAATGAAGGTTTTTATCAAGGTCTAGGTTTTTACCGTGTTATTGACGGTTTTGTTGCTCAAGCTGGAGAAGGAGAACAGGAGTGGGACAATGTTGAAGGCAAACCAAGTAAGTTCAAATCTAAACTGAAAGCTGAATTAACTCGCCCTATATCTAAAAGTTTCAAACTAGCACAATCACCAGAGTTAATAGCCCCTGAAACAGGCTTTATTGAATCTATTCCAGCAGGTCGAGATCCTAAAACAAAAGAAGAGTGGTTATTGCACTGCCCTGGTACAGTCGCGATGGCAAGAGACACTGATATCAATTCGGCTTCGACAGAGTTTTATATCAACATAGGTCAAGCGCCAAGACACTTAGACAGAAATATGTCGGTTTTTGCTCGTGTTGTATCAGGGCTAGAAGTAGCACAGCGCATGACCAGAGGAGACACAAGCACAGGTGGAATTATTGCTGATAAGAGCCAAAGGGCTGAAATTTTATGGGCAAAATTAGGCTCAAAAGTAGAAGATAAATATAAGAAAAACGTACTTGTAGATAATTTTGAATCTGATCGTTTTCAAAAGCGTTTAGCCGCCGCTCGCAATAAGACTAACCCGTTTTATGTATATGCAGGAAACGGCAATATCGACGTTTGTTATTACCAACCAAGGGTAGAGGTTCAGTAATCATTTTATTTTGTTTAGGCTAGCTGTTAGATTGCTAGCCTAATTCTATACATGGACACTAATTTATAAGGATATAATAGTGATTGATTTAATTGTTTGTCTTCGTAAAACTCTATTCATTTTTATTAGTTGTACACTAGCTGCTTGTGGTGGAAACAGCAGTTCTGAAGGCCCCGACCCTATGGTCGATACCACTCCTCCAATAATCTCCTTAAACGGCAATAGCTCGATTACATTAGCATTTGGTGAAAGTTATGCAGAGTTGGGAGCTACAGCTATCGATGATGTTGATGGAAATGTTGAAGTTGTTATTTCAGGTATAGTTGAGCCATCAATAAGTGGTGAGTATGTAATCACCTATTCAGCCACGGACAGCTCAGGTAATCAAAGTGAAAAAAAACGTACGGTTTTGGTATTGGAGCAAAGAGCTTTTATCACCACTTGGGACACTCGTATGTATGGTGTTAGTGCGGATGACCAAATTAAAATAGATACTCAAGGCAACGGCTTTGATTACAGCGTTGATTGGGGGGATGGTTCAAAAGATCACCATGTGACAGGCGATGTAACCCACACTTATTCTGCTCCAGGAATATATACGATAAAAATTACAGGGAACTTTCCTCATTTTATCATGAATGAGAGTGACGAAGAGCAGTCGTCTCAAGTGGATGAAAATGGGAATCCAATAGTTGTATTTGTTCCCAACAGTGATGTAAAAAAACTCCTATCTATTGAGCAGTGGGGAGATATTGTTTGGGCTTCTATGCACGCAAGTTTTAGAGGTACTGAACTTGCTATCACAGCGACCGATACGCCTGATTTAAGTAATGTAACTGATATGAGTTATATGTTTGCTTCCTCTAGAATATATGGAAACGTCAATGATGACTGGGATAGCCCTACACCTGTAGATTTGAGCCAATGGAATACTGGGAATGTTACAAACATGAGCCATCTTTTCTTCAATGCTGGAATAAGTACCTATCACACAGCATTTGATTACGACATAACCGTGGTCTCGGGTTATGAGTCTTGGGACGTATCATCTGTAATTGATATGAGCTTTATGTTTTCAGGAGTGGTTTATTTATCTGCGAACTTTGATTCATGGGACGTTTCTCAGGTTACTAATATGAGTGGCTTGTTTAACAACCTTTATAGGTTTGAATTGGCATTGAGTGAATGGGATGTTTCTAATGTGATTGATATGAGTTACATGTTTTCATTTGAAACAACTGGAGATCCCTTTTTCTTCTCTGAACCGAAATTAATAAGTAGTTTAGAGAATTGGGACGTATCATCCGTTACTAATATGAATAGTATGTTTAAAACTAAAAATGTGCAGGAGCAAAATTTAAGTAACTGGGATGTATCTAAAGTTACTGACATGAGCAGTATGTTCGCTTATACCGATTTTGATGATGATTTAAGTAGTTGGGATGTATCTCGAGTTCTGCACATGAATGAAATGTTCCAAGAAGTTAGTTTATCCAATGAAAACTATGATGCTTTGTTATTAAGCTGGAGCAATCAAAATGTGCAGTCAAGTGTTCGATTTGATGGTGGAAATAGCAAATATTCAGTAAATTCTGCTGCGGCTAGGCTTCATCTGATTGAGCATTTTAATTGGATTATTACCGATGCAGGCGAAGTGGAAGAAAATTAGATTTGCTAGTCATAATTTAATTCATGCACTCAAGCATCCTATTTATTGTTAAATCATTTAAAATAACCTTAGTTAAGGCTAAGTAAACTTTCAGAAGAAAGCTACTTGGCTGCGATAGTACTCATTTTGGGGAAGTTACCTTGTGAAATTTAAAACACTATTAAATTATTTATTAATGACTTTGGTGCTGTCTTTTTTGTCAGCTTGTTCAGACGACTCTTCAGTAAAAGATATCGTTCCTCCAGTGATAGAGTTAACTGGTGAGCAGAGTGTTACCGTTGATTTAGGCGAACAGTATATTGAGTTAGGGGCAACGGCTACAGACAATATTGACGGCAATCTTACGGTAGTTATATCGGGCGAAGTAGATTCCTCGGAATTGGGAGTTTATGTACTGACTTATTCGGCGACAGATAACTCTGGCAATACCTCAAGCATAGAAAGAACAGTTTTTGTTGTCATTCCTCCAGATAATGCAGCTCCTGTGATAACACTAAACGGTAGCGACATGATCCAGCTTTTAATAGGTGAAAGCTATGTTGAACAAGGCGCAAGCGCTACGGACAATGTTGATGGAGAGGTAGATGTTGTTGTTTCTGGAGAAGTGAATACTGACGAAGCAGGAACCTACAATATTCATTATAGTGCTATCGATACGGCAGGTAATGTTTCCACTTTAGTTCGTACTGTACTAGTTGAAGCTCCGCGTCCATTTATAACGACTTGGGATACCACAAAAGTCGGAGTTTCCGACAACAATCAAATTAAAATAGACACTAACGGCGAAGGTTATCATTACGTTATTAGCTGGGGCGATGGTTCAGTTGATGAAAATGTAGAAGGTGATATTACTCATACTTATGACTCACCGGGTATATACACAATTGAAATATCAGGCACTTTTCCACAGCTTTATATGGCGCAAGCGAGTGTGTTTGAAGATGTGATTACTGGAGAATTGATTGAAGATTATGAAAGCGATAATCAGAAATTAATTGCTATTGAACAGTGGGGTACGAACCGCTGGCAATCAATGCATTCTGCATTTCGCAACACTACACTTGAGATCAATGCTACAGACAAGCCTTATTTGATTGATGTGACAGATATGAGTTTCATGTTTGCCTGTGATTCAAATTTAATAGGTTGCGTGTTTAACCAAGAAATAGGCGACTGGGACGTATCTCATGTAAAAAATATGAGTGGCATGTTTTCTTGTCCTTTATTCGATGAACAATGCGGTTTTAATCAGGATATTAGCGATTGGGACGTTGCAAATGTCGAAGACATGAGTGGCATGTTTTATCGCAATGTTTCATTTGATCAGGAAATCGGAAGTTGGGATGTTAGCAATGTTACCAATATGAATAGCATGTTTTTCCAATCTAAGTTTAATCAAGATATAAGCGCTTGGAATGTATCGAATGTGACTGAAATGATTAACATGTTTTACGGTGCAACTAAGTTTAATCAGGCAATAGGGAACTGGGACGTGAGTTCAGTTGCCTCTATGGCTGGTATGTTTTACGACGCGACTGATTTTAATCAAGAACTCAGAAACTGGAATGTGTCGAATGTCGTGTCTATGGGCAATATGTTTAGATGCCGATTGAGTCAACAAGACTGTGCCTTTAATCAAGATATAGGTGATTGGGATTTGACTAGAGCAACGGACTTAAGAGGAATGTTTTCTAGCTCTGTTAGCGCTAAAATTAGTTTCGATCAAAACATAGGTAACTGGAATATTGTTAATGTGAAACAAATGGCAGATATGTTTGAAGGAAGTGAGTTGTCAACAGCAAATTATGATGCGCTTCTATTGGGCTGGAGTACATTACTTTTACAACAAAACGTTACGTTTGATGCCGGTAATAGCCAATACTCAGAGCAAGCCAGCGCAGCTAGACAACACCTAATACAGCAATATGAATGGACTGTCTTAGATCAGGGTCTTACAAATTGAATTTATGGAAATGTGAAGTAATGAAGTTATTGAGTTTAGTTTATAAGTATATATTCATCGCACTACTTACGGCTTTGGTTGTCGCTTGTGGTGATGGAAATGGTGATGAGAGAGGTGGTAACGAACCAGTTGTTGATGAAACTGCTCCAACTATCACTCTTACTGGAGCTGATGTTATTACGCTGGTAATTGGCGATGAATATGTAGAGTTAGGCGCTACCGCAGAAGACAATCAAGGCGTTGAGCTTAATGTTGTAATTTCAGGAGTGGTTGACACTAGCACTATAGGAACTTATACGATTACTTATACCGCTTCAGATTCAGCTGGTAAGCAATCTTCAGTACAAAGAGAAGTTATTGTTGAAGAAGCTAGGCCTTTTATCACTACTTGGGATACTCGCGGTAATGGTGTCACCAGTGATAATCAAATAATGATAGATACTCAAGGTAGTGGTTTTAGCTACTCTGTCGACTGGGGTGATGGAACTACTGATGTTAATATCACAGGAGATATTACCCATACCTATCAAGAGCAAGGTATCTATACTGTCGAAATTCTCGGTGATTTCCCGCACTTCTTATTTCAAGAAGTGACAGAACAATCAGGCTCATTATCGCAAGAAATCATATTTAGCAGTGACAATCATAAGCTATTGAGTGTTGAGCAATGGGGAAATATTCAATGGACGTCGATGGCATCTATGTTTGTTAATGCGATAAACCTTGAAATTAATGCAACCGATACTCCAAATTTATCCGCGGTAACGGATATGAGTAAGATGTTTAAAGGCACTCAAGACTTTGAATATGACATAACTGGCTGGAACGTATCCGAAGTCACAAATATGAGTGAGATGTTCTCTTCTAGTGCATTTAACCAAGATATTGAAAGTTGGGATGTTTCTAGTGTTATTAATATGGAAGGTATGTTTGCTGGTGCAAGCGAATTTAACCAAGCCCTCGGTGATTGGGATGTCTCAAGCGTCACTAATATGAATTATATGTTTTCTGGCGCGACTGAGTTTAATCAAGACATAGGTGAATGGGACGTGTCCAATGTTACTTCTATGATTGGTATGTTTGGCAGCAATGCCGACTATGATTATTTAGAAGACATAGGCTGGCCAGAGGACGACTCTTCATACTCTCCTAGAAAAGGAGCAATCAACTTTAACCAAGATCTAAGTGATTGGAATGTAGCAAAAGTGACAAATATGCAAAATATGTTTGCTGATGCTACAAACTTTAACCAAGACATTAGTGACTGGGATGTATCGAGTGTTACTTCTATGTATGGCATGTTTGCTCAAGCAAGTGACTTTAATCAAGATATCAGTGACTGGAATGTAGAAAACGTAACTAGTATGAGTTTTATGTTTATGCAAACTACGTTTAATAGAGACATCAGTACATGGAATGTTGCTAAAGTTGAAAGTATGAATCGTATGTTTTCTGATGCTGAACAATTCGATCAAAATCTAGATGCTTGGGACGTATCTAATGTGAATAAAATGGATTTTATGTTTAATGGCATCACATTATCGACAGCAAACTACAATTCGATTTTACGCGGCTGGAGCAGTCTAGAATTACAAAGTAATGTTAACTTCGATGGCGGTAACAGCCAGTATTCTTCGGGGGCAAGGTTTGCAAGACTCGAGTTGGTTGAAGACTTTGAGTGGACCATTACTGATGGTGGCCTAGTTAATTAATACTCGGCTTGTTCTTTTGAGTAAATAAAGTTTTAGAAATAAACCCCATTAACTATTGAGAAAGCGAGCCTAGCTCGCTTTACTTTCTATATCTTAGTCCAGATCTTCAGTTAAAGATTGTAGTCAGGTCAATTTGATAATAAAATCCGCGCTTGTGCTTTTAGGTAAAAGGAACTTATAAAGTGAAGCGCAGTTCATTAATGACACTTTCCCTCATTTAGTTCCTTAAATCGACATTTAGCTTTTTAGCTGCTCTTATCATTAGCTTTAAAACGCATTAGTTTCATTTGAAACGACTGTGAAGCAGTGATTGGCAGAGAATTTGAAAGCAAAAAAAGCAAAAAATTAATCAATACTTATTGCCTACGCTTGAGCACAGTCCTGAATCGGTTGTTTTAAAAAGTGGAGTCAATGAATCACTCATATGTAATTTAGATAGGAATAATAATGAGCTATTTGCACTCATTTTTAAAAGGAACTTCAGCAGTTCTATGTATAACAATGCTGTCTGCTTGTGGCGGCTCTTCAGGAGATTCTGACAGCACAGCTCCAGTAATAACTTTAAATGGCGATAGCAATGTTTCCTTGGTTATTGGCGATGAATATGTAGAACAAGGCGCTACTGCTCAAGACGATAGTGATGGCAGTGTTCAAGTTACTATTTCTGGTCAAGTAAATACACAAGCTGGTGGTGAATATACAGTCACTTATTCTGCAACTGATTCATCAGGAAATAGGGCTACTCAACGTCGTACCGTGACAGTGGTAGATAATGTTGCTCCTGTTATTACTATTACTGGCTCAACTGTGACGAATGTTGGTGTTAATACTGAGTATGTCGAAGCTGGAGCTGTTGCTATTGACGAAACTGACGGTAACGTCGAAGTAATTATTTCTGGCTCGGTAAATACTGAAGTTATGGGAGAGTACACCATTACTTATAGTGCAGAGGATAATGCAGGCAATACGAGTTCAGTAGAACGTACAGTAAACGTTATTGATCAAACTCCGCCAGTGATCACATTAAACGGTGAGGACTCTGTTTCTTTACTGGATACGGAACAATACGAAGAACTAGGTGCAACAGCAATTGATAATATCGACGGTGTTGTTGCTGTTAACATCGAAGGCACTGTTGATTCAACCACGGCAGGCGTTTATACACTAACGTACATTGCCCTAGACAGTGCTGGTAATGAAGCTTCAGTAACGAGACAAGTAACGGTTAATGATGGTACTGCTCCAGTTATTACCTTAAACGGTGAAAATCCGTTGGTTATGTTCACTGACGAAGATTATGTGGAACCTGGAGCTGTTGCTATTGATAACGTTGATGGCAACGTAGTGGTCAACGTTTCTGGGTCATTCGATATCAATACAGCTGGTAACTATACCATTACTTATACCGCATCAGACTCAGCAGGAAATCAAGTTTCAGCGACTCGAGATATTGAAGTAAAAGTGAGACGACCTTTTATCACTACTTGGTTTACCGGTAATGATGGGGCATCAGAAGACAATCAGATCCTTATTTTAGCTAATGGTAATGGTAAATATTCCGTTGATTGGGGAGATGGTAATACTGACGAGAACTTAGCTGGTAACGCGATTCACTCTTATGTTATCCCTGGTGTTTACACAGTCCAAATTACCAGTGCGGATGAAATTTCTTTTTACATGAACTCTGTTCCAACAGCTGGTGTACCTTCTTCAGATAATTATAAATTGTTATCTATAGAACAATGGGGTGACATTAAATGGAGCTCTATGGAATACGCTTTTAAAGATGCGGTTAACCTAAGAGTTAATGCTACTGATAACCCAGATTTATCTAATGTTACTTCGATGAAGAGAATGTTCAGTGATGCAACAAACGCAAACCCTAACACGGAAGAGTGGGATGTATCTTCTGTTACTGATATGAGTTATATGTTCACAGATGCAGAAAACTTCAATCAGAGTGTGAATCATTGGGACGTATCTAACGTTGTGAATATGACTTTCATGTTCAGCGGAGCGACTCGCTTTAATAGACGTATTGACTTTTGGGACGTATCTAAGGTTACTGATATGAGTTATATGTTCCACGATGCATATAACTTTAACCAAGATATTAGTGAATGGGATGTATCTAGTGTCAAAACTATGGAACACATGTTTTATACCGCGCCTAGATTTAATCAAGATATAGGTAATTGGGATGTATCTAACGTTACAGATATGTCAGGCATGTTTTTAAATGCATATGACTTTAACCAAGATCTAAACGGTTGGGACGTATCTGCAAGTACTACTATGGGATCAATGTTTGCCAATGCGCGAAGCTTTAATACCAGTTTAAGCAATTGGGATTTGTCTAGTGCGACTAGTTTGGCTGGCATGTTTGCAGGCGCATCTAGCTTTAATCAGGACTTGAGCAATTGGGATGTATCTAATATTCAATCTATGGTTATCATGTTTAGAGAGGCATCTAGTTTTAACCAAGATTTGAGTACTTGGGATGTTTCTAATGTGGTTTATATGGGTCATATGTTCCGCGAAGCAACAAGCTTTAACCAAAGTTTAAATAGCTGGGATGTGTCAAAAGTCGAAGATATGGACGCCATGTTTAGAGGAGCAACTAGTTTTAATCAGGACTTGAGTGATTGGGACGTATCTAATGTTACAGACATGTCTGATTTATTTAGAGATGCTTCTAGCTTTAATCAGGACATCAGTGCTTGGGATGTTTCTAAGGTAGTGAACATGCGAACAATGTTCGATGGAGCTTCATCATTTAACCAAGACATTGGTTCGTGGGATGTATCTAGTGTTACTACCATGTATGCCATGTTCTACTCTGCTACAGACTTCGATCAAGATTTAGGTGATTGGAATATATCGAATGTTGAAGAGATGGGCGCTATGTTTTCAAACGCGACGTTATCAGTTAACAACTATAACTCATTACTGATAGGTTGGAGTTCACAACAGCCGAAGAGTAATATTTCATTTCATGGTGGTAACAGCCAGTACTCAGTTGAAGCTAGAGCAGCTCGAGGAAGTCTTGTTGATCAGCTAAATTGGAGTATTTTCGACGGTGGTGAAACCAACTAAATAATTACGCCAAGTTTAAGGAGTGAAAATGAGCAATATATATGGTCAATTAACATGGATAGTTACACTCCTTATATTCTTATTTTTATCCGCGTGTGGCAGCGGTGATAGTGATTCAGTTGTCACTGCGGATGATACTTTGGCTCCTGTTATTACATTAAACGGTGACGCAACAATCTCTCACTATTGGGGACGAGATTATGTTGATGCAGGAGCTACAGCGGTTGATGACGTAGATGGAGAGGTTAATGTTACGGTTAGTGGAGAAGTTAACACTGAAGTGGCAGGTGATTACACCTTAATTTATACAGCAATTGACAGTTCAAACAACTCTAGTCAACTCACTCGACTAGTCACAGTGATGGCTCAAAGACCTTTTATAACTACTTGGGATACTCGTATTCAAGGATTTAGTCTTTACAACCAAATCGAGATCACTACTAGTGGTGAAGGTTTTGATTATAGTGTCGATTGGGGAGATGACACAGTTGAGCATAATATGACAGGTAATGTCCGTCATTCCTATGAAAGTCCTGGTATTTATACAATTAAAATAACAGGAGACTTCCCTCATCTTTATATGCGCCCTTTAGGCTATAGCTATGAGTTTGATGCAGAACTTTTCTATAGTGACAACGATAAGCTGTTATCGGTTGAGCAATGGGGAGATATAAAATGGCGATCAATGCATGCGGCATTTAGAGAAGTATCAAATCTAGCGATTATGGCTCAAGACATGCCTAATTTGTCTCAAGTAACTGATATGAGCTATATGTTTTATGGAGCAGAGCACTTCAACCAAAGTATAGGAGCTTGGGATGTTTCTAATGTAACAAACATGAGTTATATGTTTTATTCGGTAAGGTACTTTAATCAAGAGATTGGAGTTTGGGACGTTTCTAACGTTACTGATATGAGCTATATGTTTCATGGGGCGAACCAGTTCAATAAAAATATAGCAGACTGGGATGTGTCTAGTGTAACAAATATGGAGCATATGTTTACTTTTGCGGGTAATTTTAACCAAGATATAAGTCATTGGAATGTATCTGGCGTTGTGAATATGAGACTCATGTTTTATCGAGCTGAGCTATTTAATCAGGATATAGGCCATTGGGATGTATCTAGTGTGATAGATATGACAGGTATGTTTAGCGAAGCAATACTCTTTAATCAGGATCTTAGCGCTTGGGACGTTTCTAATGTGACAAGTATGGGAAGTTTTTTTGATAATGTTACCTTGTCGTCGGATAACTATGATGCTTTATTGTTAGGGTGGGCCAACCTAGAGCTACAAAAAGATATCTTTTTCAACGCGGGAAACAGTCAGTATTCAGAAAAAAGTGCAGCAGCTAGGCAGCATATAATAGATTATTTTGAATGGACGATTAAAGATAATGGCCAAATTAATTGAACATGGTTAATTGTGTCGGGTGAGATGAACTATGCTTACTACTGACATAATGGGGGTAAGTTAATGTTTTTAAGAATATTATTTATTTTGTGGGCTGGACTGTTGATGTTGGGCTCGGTACAAGCTGAAACATCAGAGTTTATTAAACGAATGGCTATCACCTCGGCAATTGAAGACCGTGAGCCTGTTGATTCGCTAACTCATGTTGATGAGAATATTGATAAAATTTACTTCTTCACTGAAGTAGTAAACAAAGCCGATAGTCATATTACACATAGATGGTTTTTAAATGGCAGGCTAGAATCTGAGGTGGTGTTAAAAATTGGCAGTAACCGTTGGCGCACATATTCAAGCAAAAACTTAGTACCAGCGTTACATTCTGGTAATTGGCAAGTTGAAGTAATAGACCAAGAAAACAATTTATTAGCCAGTGCAGCATTTAGTTATTAAACGCTGCACATAGGTTATGAAAATTGGTGCTAATCAATGCTCTTCCTTTTCTTCATAATTTGATAGTAATACAACAAAGATCACACCTACCCCCATGATTAGCGCATAGCTAATACTCAACATAGTACCACCATGCACTAAAGCGACTAAGATAAAGGCCGCACTCGCAAGCAAATCTAACATTAGATGAACCCTAAACGACAAAAATCGAGTGGCTGATAATTTGTAATTTGTTAGCAAGCTGTAGCCAAACAGAGCAATGCCAGCAAGGATTGAAAACCAATATACAAATATAGATTCTTGTTCAAGAGATAGTAGAACAGGGGCTAGTATCAGAGTTAACGCGGCAAAATAGTCGAGTGCTCCGTGAAAGTCTGGGGTGATAAATTGTAATTTTTTCATGGGTGTCTCTTTAATTTTCTATTTAATTAAAAAAAATAATAGTTTTGATTCGAAACTAAATTTAATGGTGAAAAATTAATCTGTCAAATTTTGTTTTTAATCGAAACAAAATATATTATTCAATTTAAGACTATATTCATCGGTATGAGATTTTGTTTTTTCAGCACATAACTGACTATTTAGATGCCATCACAGCAATCATAAAACATCAACAAAGAGAATTGGCAACTAAGCTTGGCTTGCAGCCTATTCATATGCAGATCATTCAATACTTAGGTCGTTGTAATAAGTACAGTGACTCGCATCAAAGCTTGTGTGACTTTTTAGGCCAAACCAAAGGCTCTCTATCTACTTCAGTTGCTTTATTAGAAACCAAGAATCTTGTTTTAAAACAGACGGATGCAAAAGATAAAAGAAAAAGTCATATGCGATTAACTGCGCAAGGAACTGAGGTTTTCGACCAGCTACAACAGGCTTGGAGTCAAAGCTTAGATGCACTAGTGCCAAAACAGCAGCAAACGTTATTACACTCGCTTAATGATTTGTTGCTAGGTATGCAAAAGGCTAATAACAATAAGATATTTGGTGTTTGTCAAAGTTGTAAACATTTGCTGAAAAATGGCAAAGAATACCGATGTGGTTTAACCGGACAAGAGTTAGTAAAAGATGAACTCGAATTAATTTGCACTTTTCATGAACTGGATTAATAAAAACGCTGGTTTGTAGGTTTCTCGGCATATTAATAGCTGGTATCCTTGCCCCACATTTATATTCAATTGTTTCCAACTCTTATGGCAAATACAAACCAACCTATTTTACGCATTGCAACTCGTGAAAGCGCATTGGCTCTATGGCAAGCAAACTATGTTAAAGATCGCTTAGAAGCAGCTCATCCAGAATTGACTGTTGAACTTGTGCCTATGACGACTAAAGGTGACCAAATCTTGGATACGCCGTTAGCTAAAGTAGGTGGCAAAGGCCTATTTGTTAAAGAACTCGAAGTTGCTATGTTGGAAGGTCGAGCTGATATTGCAGTGCACTCGATGAAAGACGTTCCTGTCGAGTTTCCCGATGGCTTGATGCTTCACACTATTTGCGAACGCGAAGACCCGAGAGATGCATTTGTATCTAACGATTATCAGGACTTTGAAAGTTTACCTGAAGGGTCAATTGTTGGAACCTCTAGTTTACGTCGCCAATGCCAAATCAAGGCTTTACGGCCTGATCTAGATATCCGTGATTTACGCGGCAATGTAAATACTCGCCTACGTAAATTGGATGAAGGTCAATACGACGCCATTATTTTAGCTGCCGCTGGCTTAATTCGCCTAGAAATGCCGGAGCGCATCAAGCAGTTTATGCCGACAGAAGTATTGTTACCAGCTAATGGTCAAGGGGCGGTAGGTATTGAATGCCGTTCTGATGATGAACAAGTAAAGCAGTATTTATCAGTATTAGAACACGCTGAAACGAGAGCTAGAGTGTTAACTGAAAGAGCAATGAACCGCAAACTGGAAGGTGGTTGCCAGGTTCCAATTGGCGCTTACTCTGAAGTAGATGGCGATACTATTTATCTTAGAGGTTTAGTTGGTGCCGTTGATGGTTCAGAGATTATCCGTGGTGCCATTGAAGGTAACATTAACCAAGGTGAACAGCTTGGTGAGCAGTTAGCGCAAGAACTATTGGATAAAGGTGCAGACAGCATATTGCGAGAAGTATACGCGGATCAATAATCACTCAAGAGTTTGATATGACAAGGATACTCAACACTAGACCCGCTCCGATGGGAGCAGAACTCAGTCAACAACTGACAGAGTTAGGGTTAACTAGTGTTGATTATCCGGTTATTTTGAATCAGGCAACTCAGCCTGATTTTGCTCAATGTCCTCAGTTCATTGATGATCCAGATTGTTTTTGGATCTTTATTAGCAAACCCTCAGTTTTATTCTTTAATCAATTCCTAACTAATTCTGGAGTAAAAGCATTCAAGCCAGCAGGCAAAGTGTTTGCGGTTGGTAAAAGCACCGCTTTGGAATTAGAGAAATGTCACTTTCAGTTAAAGGTTGAAGCTCCTGAAGAAGCAAACAGCGAAGCGCTAATTGCAATGGAGTCGCTTGCTAAGGCTAAAAAAGTAGTACTGGTAAAAGGGGTTGGAGGCAGAGGCTTGATTCAACAAGAGTTGAGCAATAAAGGGATAGAAGTCATAGAGCTAGACTTATATGAAAGAGAAGTACAACGATTTACTCAGGATGAATTGGAACAATGGTGCGAATGTAAAGTTGTGTTGGCTACCAGTGTTGATATCGCGAAATCAATACTAATTAATGCGAATAACCTAGCAAATGAAGCAAAAAAACACGACTTTTTACAAAATAGCCGTTACTTGGTCTTGAGTGAAAGGATAAAAGCGTTTTTAATTCAACAGAACATTCAGCAGAATCAAATATATGTCTGTGAAGCCTCAGACAATTCTTCTATTATCAAGCTGATCAAACAATTGGCTAAGTGAGATTTATATAATGGCGCAAAATAAAGGCGAAGGTAACGCAACAAGTGACTCGGTAGAACAGCCAGAATCAAGCCAAACAGAAACGACTGCAACAACGCCGAACAGCGACGCACAAGCAGATAAAGCGACTGAAGCATTAGCAAAGTTAGAAGCTGAATTAGCGACAGAGAAAGAACAAGAAGTAAAACAAAGCAAAAAAGTTGAAACCGAACAAGCGAAGCCTGAAAAACGCAAAGTGTCAAAAGCGGAAAATGTGAGCTCGGATAGCGGCTTAGAGAGCAACTTCAATGAAAATAAAGCAACCCAATCTTCACAAGTTGCGAAATCTAGAAGTTGGTTCGCTGTGTTTGCTTTTTTATTTAGCCTAATGGCGATTGCTGGTGTCGCTTTCATTTGGTGGCAAAGCCAAGTGTGGTTAAAAAACCAAGAACAAATGGAGCAACTAAAACAACAATCTCTATTAAACACGCAACAAACATTGAATCAGCAACAAGCGCAAATTACTGACTTATTAACTAAGTTGTCTCAACAGCAAAATAATCAGCAAACGGTGCAACAAAGCCTTGATTCTATGCAAAGTCGAATTAAGGAATTGGGCGAGAGTCAGCCTAATTATTGGTTGGCAGCAGAAGCTAACTATTTGATTAACTTAGCTGAAAGACGTTTGTTGATAGAACAAGATGCGGGTACTGCTATGCGATTACTCGTTGACGCAAATATGCGCTTAGCCGCTATGCAAGACCCAAGTGTATTTCATATTAGAACTGCTATTAGCCAAGATATTGCTGCGTTAAAAGTTGTGAATCAACCTAACACTGATGATATTTACTTAGCCCTTTCTGGATTATTAGGTCAAGTACCAGCATTACCTTTTGCACAAGTGTATATTCCTCAGCCAAACCAAGTGCAAAGTGAGACTGCGCAAGTCAGTGATAACATTGATGATTGGCAAGATAACTTGATGGTGAGTGTGGAACGATTTTTTGCTCACTTTGTTACTATTCGAAAACAAGAAATGCAAGTTCAGCCACAGTTACCAGCTGATCAACAATGGTTTGTTAGAGCAAATATAAACACTGAGTTATTGATGGCACAAAATGCAGTTTTAGATAAAAATCAGCAGCGCTACTTAGATGCAATTTCTATTATT
This sequence comes from Psychrosphaera sp., assembly GCA_965221615.1. GTDB lineage: Bacteria > Pseudomonadota > Gammaproteobacteria > Enterobacterales > Alteromonadaceae > Psychrosphaera. The sequence goes on from OZ244904.1 coordinate 3,935,488, forward strand.
AATCAGTGGTCACAACAGTACTTCGATCAAAGTAAACCTGAAGTAGTGGCTTTTGTGAATAACTTAGCGCATTTGTCGAAACAAAATGTCGAATTGGTATTGCCGGATGAATTAGCTGCACAAGCTTTGATTGCGAATTATGTTATTGAACAGTTGCAGTTGAAAGAACAAACTCCTACTGAGGAGCTAAACAATGACTAGGCTAATTAAACGTAGCCTATTGTTGTTATTAATAGGTGTGATTGTACTACTTGCTCCTAACTACATAGGCGAGCAAGGCTATATTCTTATTTCTTTTGCAGGCTGGACCGTTGAAGGTTCTGTAGTTTCTTATTTGGTATTAGCTGTCTTTGCGATATTACTACTTACTATCGCGTGGAATGTGATTAAGTACTTTATTTATATGGTTATCTTACCATCAAAATGGTGGCGTAGTCGCCACGCTCAAACTCATGCAAATTACTTTCAAGCTGGTATAGACTTTATGACGCTAGGTATGTGGCAACAAGCGTCAGAGCAATTCTTAAAAGTAAAATCGGTCAGCCAATTTACAACAGCGCAAGAGCTAGCATTAGTTTGTGCTATTCGAGCTAATGAGCCAGAGTTACTTGAGAAGGTTAAAAACAAAATTAATTTAGATGATGAGCTGCCTGCGTTAACCAATTTAGTTAATCTAGTTCAGCAAAATGATTATCCAAAAGCATTGGAAGAGCTGAACAAGTTAGATATTAATTTACTGAAGTTAGAACTGCCGTTAAAACAACTATGGCTAGACATTCAGATCCAAAATTTTGATTGGCAACAAGTGAGCAAACACTTGGTCAAGCTAGATAAACAAGTAATGAAGCAGAATGATGAAAATGTCAGCCAAGAATGGCACGACTTTTTAGAGCAAAGTTTTGATAAAGGTTTTACTAGTTTTGTTAAGGCTCATTCTGTGAATCAACTCTTAGCTGTTTGGAGCAATTGGAATAAGCCTATTCAGCAATTAGTTCCAGTATTGTCTGCTTACATTCGGGTTTTATCTAATACTAAACAACTAGAACCTATTGAACAGCTATTGCTAAATAATTGGCGTCAGCATAAACAAGCTTGGCTAGTAGATAATTTGCGAATTTGTTACAAGCAAACACGTAGAGTTCACATGGACAAGCTGTTTGCCCAGATTCAAAAAGCCGTAACCCATAGCTCAGACAATAAAACTCTATTAACTGCCTATGCTTATCTAGCCGCCGGCCAGAAAGACAATCAATTGGCGAAACAAGCGTTAGAACAAGTGATTTATTCGAACAATAACAAGCAAGACCTTGCTTTATATGCTGATGTGTTAGCTGAGCTTGGTGAAGTCCGTCACAGCGTAGAAGTCTATCAACAGCTACAATAATTTGCATTTGCTGCTAAATTAAACGAAAGTAATAGCTAGGGCTACGACTGGGTGGTATGAATATAAAATGGAAGGACAGAGTTTACATCAGATCACCTTTTTTATTGTGATCGTTCTGGTTTCAGTTTTATCTGCCAGTTTGTTATTCAACAGCCCAGTTGCCAAAACCGCTAGCAATAAAATTACAGTCCGTTACTTCTCTGGCTTTTTCATTTCTATTGCAACAGGTTATTTATTAACTCTGTCATTGCCTTTATTAAGTTCGGTTGCAGCAGTATTTGTTGCTAACCTAATGTTTTTAATCAGTATTTATTCTTTGCGCTTTGGCTTAATGTGGCGACAAGGTTTAACCATTCACCTCTGGCAATCTAAATACGTTATTCTACATTTACTGATCTTTGGTTCGAGTCAGGTTGTTGCTAATTATTTACTTGAAGATTCATTCTGGTTCCGTCTTGCTAACATTTCAGCTAACGGAATTTTAGTGTTACTTGGCTGTATTTCGATCTTAAATAGGAGTCAGATTAAAGCAAGTTATGGCGAAAACATTGCTCGTTTCTCTTTTGTATACGTTTTGATTGGCTTTGCTCTATTGCCAATTTTATATAACTCGTTTGACGATATTGGTTTTTACTATTCTGTGATCACTGTGCTCTTTGTAGTTGGTCTATTTGCTCTGATGGGTGGATTACAGTCTTTGCTTATGTCTGATGTTATTGACTATCACTATCAAACATCAATTGAAGATCCGCTCACCGATATTTTTAATCGTAGATACTTTTTTCAGACTGTAGCTAGTATGGCTACGGCAAGTGAAGAGAATACGGTTAATTCAGTTATTCTTTGCGATATTGATAAGTTTAAACAGTTTAACGATAAATTTGGCCACAATACTGGTGATGATATTTTAATTAAGTTTGCCCACATGTTGCGAGATAGCGTGGGTAATTTAGGCATAGTTGCTCGCTATGGTGGTGAAGAGTTTACGGTGCTGCTACAAAAACATTCTTTGCCTGTAGCTGTGCAGTTTGCTGAAGAGTTAAGACAAAAGTGTGAGCAATTAACTGTTAATGCTAACGGTCTTGAGGTGAACATTACTGCAAGTTTTGGCGTTACAGAAGTATGGGACTTAAACGATATTGATTTAGCTCTCAAGCTAGCAGATGATGCATTATTAAGAGCTAAAGCAACTGGTAGAAATAGAGTTATTTCTAATTAGTCAGCATACTGGCACTAAGGTATTTAACTGTTAGTTTATTTCGACGTGTGGGTGAAACTACCGTCCCAGTCTTTTGCCAAATCCATTTTTTCTAATTCGTCGATGCGTTCAAGATAAAGCTGATACAAATACTTTTCGCTGTTAACAGAAATTAGTTCCTGATATAAAGATTTAGCTTGTTGCCAGTTTTGCTCAAGATAAGCTTGGTAAGCCTGATTTAACAACATAAGTTCTTGTTCTAAGGCCTCTGATAAATCAGAACTTATACAGACAGGCTCATAAATGGCGACTGCTTCATCTTTGCCTTTTACTTTCACCTTATCAACAGGTCTAAATACAATATTAGGGCACTGTACTTGGGTAAATTCACTTACTAAAAACTCTAGGCCGTAAAATTTGGTAAGCCCTTCTAACCGAGAGCCTAGATTGACTGCATCTCCCAATACGGTATAGGCTCTGCGATATTCTGAACCCATATCACCTACATTCATATCGCCGGTATTTATACCAATGCCGACGTGTATTTCGGGCCAGCCTTTCGCTATGAAAAGCTGTCTAAGCTCGGCCGTGATTTTGAGCATATCAAAGCCACCTATAACCGCATTTTCTGCATGATTTGGATCGTCTAGAGGCGCTCCCCAAAAAGCCATAACCATATCACCAACATATTTATCTATTGTTCCTTGGTGCTCGAAAATGCTTTGAGTTATAGGTGAAAAGTATTCATTGAGCATGGCTTTTAACTCATTCGCTGATAGCCGTTCTGAGATACTGGTGAAGCTGCGTATATCAGAAAAGAGCACGGACATCTGCTTTCTCTCACCCTCTAGGGATACGCCTTTGGGGTTGTCTAACAACTTGTCGATGTGAGCTGGCGGCACGTATTGATCAAACATTGACTTAATTTGTTGGCGATTAGAACTTTCAGCAAAAAAGCCTCGCGAGATGTTGTAGACACTAATGCTCATTACTAATGCTAATTGTGGTAATACAGGCATTTCTACCTTGTTTTGCCATAAATAAAGGTTAAAAAGAACAACAAGTAAGATTGAACAAACGGCTAGAAGCGCCATGTTTACAGGTCCAAACTTAGGCATAATGATAGACAATAACAAGCCTATTATTAGTATTTGAAGATAAGTTGCGGCTTGCCAATAATCTGGACGATAAGAAAATAAATTAGTTTCCTCTTGTTTGCCTTCTTGTTGTTGGACTCTCGTTGCCTGCAGTAAACCTTCTAAAACATTGGCATGAACTTCAACGCCTGGATATTGTAATCCCACTGGAGTAGCTCGTAGATCCGATAAACCAACTGCAGAAGTACCAATTAAAGCAATACCATTTTCCATCAATTCTGGTGCAATGCGACCATGCAAAATATCTGTGGCAGAAAGGTATGGAAACGACTTTTGAGTTCCTCTATAAGGAATTAAAACTCGACCGTATTCATCGGTAGGAATTCGGTAGTTACCAAATTTAACGGCACTGATACTGTATTGGTTGTCACCAATTTCTTGTGTTTCAATTGTTACGTCATCCGCTAGAGAGTATAGCCTTGCAGCTTCCAAAGCTAACGAAGAGTAAAATTGGTTTTGGTATTCAACTACAGTAAAAGCTCTCCTTATGTAACCATCAGGGTCTGGAGCTGAGTTAAAAAAGCCTTGGCCAATGGCAGACTCTTGTATTACATCAACATTAGATAATTGTCCTTGATAAACCCTACGAGTCAGATAATTAGCTTGGATTTCAGTGTCTAAACTTATTGTTGAGTCTTTCAGAGTTCCCACCTGAACATCTGGATCGTCTTGAAAAAGGATACCTAAAACTATATCCGTGTCTCCAAGCACAGATGCAAGTTGGCTGTCTGCATCTAGCTCTTGTTTTAGTTCTTCAATTAGATCTGGGTCGGTTAGGGAGAGTTGAGAAGCCAAAGAAGAGTTTAAAACTGTATTTACAGGATTTAACTCAGGTTCACTAAAGGCAATATCAAAACCTACAACAACTACACCTGCATCAACTAACTTAGTTACTAAATCCTTCACAACAGTTCGAGTCCAGGGAAATCTACCGACCTCTTCCAGAGACTTTTCGTCTATATCTACGATAAAAATATTGAAATCAGTTTGTCTAATTTGTTCAGGTAAAGTTGCGTTTAAGCGTATGTCGTAAACAATTCCTTCAAGCCGCTCAACCGCTTGTTTTAATGGAGCTATAGGAGGATTAACTAAAAATGCGAATAACAGAGTGAAGGCAAAGCCGACAAAAATAGCGGTGAAGTCTTTTGTTAAGTATTTCACAAAGGGGCTCAAAATAGCTGCTAGTAGAATTTAATCTAGCAGCTAAATAAGCACTTAACAAATTGAAATTAATCGTTAATTTCTTCTTTGTTAGATAAGCAGAAGTAAATAATTACTAGGTTTGCAATGTACCAAAGATCTTTAATTAAGAATTGGCCAGTCCCTGTTATTAACGTTTCCGCACTAAACGCGCCTGGTGTAGTGAATAAAAACGTTTGAGTTACAACAAATACAGCGCCTGACATTAAAATACCAGGTATTAAAAGTGCACGGTACTTAAGACCTGCGCCCAGTAAAATTAACGCAATAATGTCGTATACACCAATTAAGTCTGAGGTTGTTTGTACATCAAACAGTAAATACAACCAGAACATTAATGGCGAATTTGCAACTAGGTCTTCAATACCTTTTGCTTCTAGTTCGGTGAACTTCATGCCACCGATCCAAAGTAATACTAAAAACACAGGGAAGTAGTTTGCCATAACAACAGACTTACCATTGCTACCTGCTATAAAGTAGTAAGCGATTGCTAACAGGGCAAAGTACTTAATAACACCTTGGCCTGAACCAATTGCAGGGAAACCGCCTAGACTTGCAATCCATCGAGAGTCTGATAACAGAGAAATAAGAGGAAGTGTAGCCACGGCGATTAACGCATAACCTAAATAACGTTTGTACTTTTCATCCTTTAAGCTCAGGGCTGCAAGCACTGCTGGTGTAGCAAACAATAACCCTGTTAACAACGAAAATACTTTTGCTGATGCTAATCCGTCGATAGCAAAGAAAGTAATTACGTTGGTAATTGCTCTAGCATTTGCCCCCATCGCAAATGAAATAGCCATTAACGACATTGATGTAATGACTAAAAATAAAACTAATTTGTCAGCTTGTTTGAACATAGTAGGCCTTAATTAAATAACAGAAGCTTTAAGTGGATAGTCCAACTGAATGGATCATTATAAAGACCTGTAAGCTGTAAAATAAATTTCAGTGAATAAGCTAAAATATTCATTTCTTTACAAGCGGTGGCTGTATGAGAGTACTAAAGACTCTGAACCTGGGTTTATATCACCAAAGCCAGCATTAGAAATGTGACCAACTTCTAAACTCATTACGGACTGTTCAGATACTTCATATTCGAATAATAACCTAGTGTAAAACTCGATTTTGTGACCTAGTACATCGGAGTGATCCATAAAGCCAATGTTACTGCCAATGCCCCAGTTGAAATGATCGCTAATCTCGAATCGCTTCGTTACTCCGAAGGCAAAATAGCTTTCACCTTCTTCTGCGTTTATCCATAGCAGACCTGGTTGAATATCGTAGAGTTCTGCTAATCCTTGTGACTCGTAACTAAGGTGCAACGCGGAGATATCTTGATTATCAAATAAAGCCCAAACTCCAGCTCCTATTGTTATTCGTTCTGCGGCGGTGCAGGTAAAAGAAGTGGTGAATAAAAATAAACAAATTAGTTTGCTGAAAAGTGTATCCATGCAGAGATAATTTCCATTGCTAGTAATGGATACATAATAACTTGCTAAAAACGATATTTTGTTGAGGGAGGTTAACAAAATAGCGAGGACACCCATTGTTATTTTTAACAATCAGTTTCAATTACAGCTCTGTTAATGAGGTTATAGAAGTTACAGAGACACCCATACAATTTTGACGTGGGTGTCTCTGTTATTTCTACGTCACCGTTTTATGTTGTTGGAAATTAGGGCAAACTAGTAACTTATTACTAAGGGATATTAATAATAAAACTATGAATAACAGGTACTTGTCGCAGAGAAGAGATTATTATTTAAAGTTAAAAAATGAACTGATCGACTTTAAAGAATATGCTTTGTCAAATTTAGGTGTAGTGATCACCATGCTCTACTTTATAGGTAGTATCGCAGGGCTATTATACTTGAAGGTTTTATTAGATAGCTTTGGCATAGATGTATTTAATCATATTGAGCTGAGTGATTATTTGCTGGCGTTATTGAGTAATGGGCAAATTATGCTGGCATTTACTGGATACTTTTCGATCACCTCGTTTTTGATATTTCTTTCATTGAAAAGAGATTTTCAAATTAAAAAAGATACAAAATTTAACCGTATTTTTTGCAGGTTAAGTGCTCCACTCTATGCTATACCTCCACTGCTATCTTTCATTGTCGTCTCAATTTTTATCCTGTTTTCTTACAGTTGGACTATTGCTGATACAGATGCTCAAAATGTACGTAAAACTAATGGTGAAACGTACAATATAACTCTTACATACCCTATTAATGTTGGAGGAGCTGACTTATCTCAGTTAAATAATGTCAATTTACTTACTTCGACAAACTCTAATTTATTTGTCTTTGATAGACAATTAGACCAGCTAATTATTGTCCCACACGCAAATGTAGCAGCATTAATTCCTATATTTAAGCGTGATGAGGAAGTAGCTAAAAGTGAAAGTTCGCAGTTGAGTAAGCAATCTCAACAAGACTAGATTCTAGTTAGTACACTTCGATACTGAGATTGGCGTATTCAAAAATGTTAAAGCTAAGTTAGAGATAAAAAGTAGAAATCGATTCAAAGAATCGACTTCTACTTCTAATAGTAAGTTAAAACTTGGCTACGACTTTTACTGAGCCATTGACGCTTGCTGCATCAACGTAGCCAATGATATTAGGATTGCTAGATACCAGCTCCATAACTTCAGCTTCGCTATTTACTACTTTTGGTGGCGCGCCTTTACCTGTAAAAATAAGTTTCGACCAGTAAGCTCTGAGCTGGTTGGTAGACTTGTTCAATACGGACTTATTAAACGCGTCTGTAGTCGGCCCATCTGCTTGATTTACTGGAACTGCTTGTTCTCCATTCGGGAAAGACTTAGCTTTACCTGTGTAAATTCGAGTAATTGCAGTTTTATCTAAGGCATTGGCATTTGAAGGGTGGACAATCACAGCGATTTCCGCGCTCGCAATTCCACTGAGTAACAAACAAGCTAATAGAAATACATTTTTCATATCATTCTCCCTTAAAAAATAAAGTCTACGCCAATACTGATTGTCTCTGAGTCTCCATGGAAGTCCCAACCTTGTGGGGCGTAACCTTGGTCATCAAAATTGTCGTATTGCACTTTTAATGAAGTGGAAGAAGATAAGTTGTACTTCATACCAATACTAGTGAGAACATGCTGTTCATAATCATCATCAGCTTGTCCTGGAGCTCTTGGCAATAAAGCACCTGTGCTCGGGTCTCTACTTTCTGTTCCAGTTTGATCTGCTTTTGAATAAGAAATAAATGGTTGGTAGTCACCCATAGTGTACGTTAGTGTAACTAAGAACGTCGGGAATTCAGTATAGTTATCTACTGCTACATTGTTGTCTAGGAAGTCTTCAGTTTCCACAAGGTTGTAGTCGAAATAGACACCCCAGTTACCTAACTGAGCACTACCACCAACACCGTAGAAAGTGTAGTCACCTTGACGGAAAACAGCACCACCAGATGAGTCAGAAGGAACCGATGAGCCATTGTAATAAACTCTGTCTCGGTCCATTGTGAAATGAACAAAACGCAAATCATAGAAACTGCCATTGATAACCCAGTTGAAGCCTGTGATATCTTTCCATTCTTCGCTAACTTTATTAAACCCTCGGTTGTATAAAGTACCTAGTTCTGTATTGTCATCATCATTTTCATTGCCATAGAACACAGTAACCGTGTGATCGAAGTTGCCTGTTGCAAAGCTGTACGAAGCATGTAAACCGTCAAAGAAGTTTATTTGCCACCAATATAGGTTTGAAGGTGGACGCATCCACGGGTAAGCAAAACCTACTTCGTAGAACTCAGAGAAGTAATACATTGGAATAGTTCTGCGGCCAGCCATTAACGATAAATTATCTGTGGCTTCATAAGTTAGATAATACCAATCAAACTCAGGACGAAAGTCATCAACGCCTTTGGCCACCAACTGTGCGGTGAAGGATAATTTGTCAGTTAAATTACCTCGAGCTTGAACAGCTAACATAGATTCAGGTTCAAATGCTAAGTCATTTTCGTATTGACCAACATCGTGCCAGTCCGCGGTATAAACTTCCCCTGAGCTTAGCGTTTGTCCCGCAACAATTGAACCAAAGCCACTGATTTGAATATCATCAAACCCTGCCTTAGCTGGCGCCGCCGCAAGCAAACTGCTGGTGAGTAAACTTCCTAAAATGAGTGATCTATTCATAAATTGCCCTTATGTTGTTTATGAAGTTATAAATCGAATCCACGCCTGTTGTTATTATTATTGGCTTCAAAATAAACGTAGCAGCTAAACTAAATTTTGCTAGTAAGTTGATTTTTAAAGTTATATTTTTTTTTAGTGGAAGCTCTAAAAGTTTGCCTAACTAAGGGCTGGCAAACTTTTAGAAAAAGACATTTTTAGGTAAAAAAGAGAGAATTAGATACGTGATTTTTCAAATCGAATTTGCATTCGGCTAGGTATGTTATTTTGCTTCATAGCTTGTTCATATAGGCCTTTCTCTATGCCTAGGGCTATTGCTCGGTTAACGATTTCTTTTGCCTTAAGGCTTTTCGGATTATCTTTAGCAAAAGCAATATGAGTAGAGCGTTGTTCAATGTTTTCGCTATCGAACATTATTTTATCGTTATATTCAGATAATTCCGTATTCAACAAATACTTACCATAGCTCTCCGACATGATGAACAAATCTACTTTTTTATTGTATAGCAACTTAAAGCCTTGATGAGCAGTTGCAACCAAGAGTAAATCTTCGGGTGAGAAATTAGATAAAACTCGATCATTCATGCCTATGCGAATTCCTGCGACAAACTCTTGCTTACCTGGATTTTCTTTGTGATAAAAACCGCCAAATGCACCATAACCCAGTTTGTCAGATAAGGTTGCCCATTGTTCTCTACCAGGCAAGTTAGCGGCTAAAAACAATCCATCAGCTTTCGCTGTTTGAGTAAAATGTTTAGCTCGTGCCCAAGGTAAAGCTACCGCTTCGACTTTATAACCAAGAAGAGCAAGACTTTGGTTTATGAACTGCCATTTAGCGTTGTACATAGGGTAGTTAGGGGTTGCCATCTTGTCATGATCATGACCTACGGCAAATATAAGTGTTTTATCGCTTGCGAATGCCAAGCTACTTTGCAGCAAAAAAAATAAAGTCAGGCAGACAACTCGAATATTCATAACAAACCTGCAGCTTAAAATAACGACAATTTAGTTTATCAAGGTTACAGCCAGTTGCAAAACGGTGAATGCTTTCCTATTAATTCTGGTTACAAAGGTTTTACTTTTGTGTTAGAAAGCTCGCCCATTTTTAGTTATGCGATTTTACTCTCTTGCTATAACACAATCAGCAGAGGGTAAACTTGAGTATTAGAGATATTGTGTGAATTTACAAACTGCATTAACCGAAATAATTAATCAACAAAGAGAAGTTGCCGATCAAGGTAAACTAGCTTCATATATACCTGAACTTAGTAAGGTAAATCCTGACAAGCTAGGTATTCATTTACTAACAACAGAATTTGAGCATTATTGTGCTGGCGATTCGAATGAAAAGTTCTCTATTCAGAGTATTGCAAAGGTTTTCTCACTTGTCTTAGCGTTTAAAGAGCTAGGTGAAAAATTGTGGCAAAGGGTTGGTGTTGAGCCTTCAGGCACCGCTTTTAATTCTTTAATTCAGTTGGAAAAAGAACTAGGTAAACCGCGTAACCCTTTTATCAATGCTGGAGCTATTGTGATTTGCGACGTTTTAGTGTCTCAATTCGATGAGCCAAAACAGAGTTTATTGGCTTTTATCAGACAAGTCTCAGGTAACAACAATATTGATTATTCGGTGAAAATAGCAGAATCAGAGAAGTCAGTGAGCTATCGAAATCATTCACTGATTAACCTGATGAAAGACTTTGGCAATATTGAAAACGATATAACCGAGGTATTAGATTTATATTTTCACTTATGCTCTATAGAAATGACCTGTAGAGAGTTGGCTGAGTCCTTTCTATTCTTAGCTAATAGTGGAAAAAATCCTTTTTCTGAAGAACGAATATTAACCAATAGTCAAACAAAGCGAATTAATTCTGTGATGCAATTATGCGGTTTTTATGATGAAGCTGGAGAGTTTTCGTTTCGGGTTGGTTTACCAGGTAAGAGTGGAGTAGGAGGAGGCATTATCGCTATCTACCCTGAAAAGTTTAGTGTTGCGGTTTGGAGTCCAAAGTTAAATGAAAAGGGCAATTCCGTGAAAGGTATTAACATTTTAGAAAGTCTAACAACGCATACCGAGCTTTCTATTTTTTAACGGAGAAATGAGTCTGAAAAAAGACCACTGAGGAGCTTTAATAGATACTTAGGTAATCACTAAGCCACAGATATTTGTAGGTATTGCATCTATATCTTTCAGGTTATTGCAAAAGGCCGATAACTCGAAATAAACGAGAGTGGACTACAAAGTATTTCATCTACCACGAATATTTCAGCAACTATTTTGGTGAAGAAGTTTAAGAGTGGTTGGTTACACAAATTGCTTGCGATGATGACTTGCTAAGTGAGAGCCGAGGTTTGCAGTTGCAGATTAAATTACTAATGGTTTGCTTAATTTTAGTTAAGGTACATTGTATTTTGCTTTTTAAATCAGTGAAGTTTTAACTAAATAAACCAAAGTAACCGAGGCAGGTTAAGTGTTATTTTTGTTCCACTGTAGGGCTGTGATTGAATAGTTATGTATTTGTTTTAGAAACGTATTTTGTAACGAAATAATGCAAATAGGTGGCATTAGCTGTGAAATAGCCTATGTTGAAATAAGCTAGAAGCACGAATGTATTAAATTATGGACCGAAAACGAATCCGTGGTTGACGAATCCTGTGTTTTTAGTAGATTAATTATAAACTTATCAGGAATTAATTTCTTACCCTATACTGAAATTCTACGAATGGAGTGGTGTTTTAGGAGATGGAATTAATATTCAATTGAGTGAATATGGGGTTCATATGAAGTTTGTAAATAAGGTCGCTTTCGCCTCTTCAATGTTACTACTGTTGACGATTACTTTTTTAAGTACGTTACAGTATTTCAGTGTTAAGTCTAAACTTAACGTAACGATTGAAGAAAGTATTGATGACATAGTTCACGGCGTAAAAAATACGGTTGCAGCGCAGTTAAGCGGTAAAAAAGCAATTGCTAAGTACGCCACCTCTTTGGTTGAAAAAGATCCAAGTCACGAACACATTACCGAGATCATTACGTATCAAGATTTATCTGATGAGTTTCTGCTTATCGGTGGGGGCTTTGAGTCTGATGGCACTTTCTTTAGAAATGACCCTAATTGGGACCCAGGAGCTGGTTGGGACCCTAGAGTTCGACCTTGGTACAAAAAAGCGAAAGCTGAACGAGATATTATCATTACTGAGCCTTATGCCGATTCAGCGACTGGGGAAATTCTGATTTCAATAGCTACACCAATCGAAGAGGCTGGTAGCTTTGTTGGTTCAATCTTTTTTGATTTAAGTTTGGCTAGCCTATCTGATTTGGTGAATGAGGTAACGTTATTTGAAGCGGGTTACATATTTATCGTTTCCGAAAGTGGCGTTATCGTTGCCCACCCAGATGGCAAGATGAATGGCAAAAACATTAAGTCACTACTGCCTAATTCAAGAATTCAAACAAACACTATCACTAACCCAGAAGTTAACGGAGTGGAATATAACCTCAGGTTTGCCAAAATTCCTTCGCAAGATTGGTATATCGGCGTATTGCTAGATGAGTCTATCGCTTTCGAAGCTATTGATGATATGCGTGATCAAGTAATTATTTTTGCCTTCTTAGGTGTAATTACGAGTGTATTCATCCTATTGTTGCTGATGAAGAAGCTATTAAGACCTCTTGATAACCTTAATGATGCGATAACTAATATTGCTTCAGGTGATGCAGATTTAACCAAACGTTTATCAACTAATACTGACGTAGAGTTTGCACAATTAGCAAACGGCTTTAATACCTTCACAGCCAGCTTGCAAGAGCAAATAAACTTGCTTAAGTCCTATGGTGAAGAAGTTACTAATGGTACTTATGTTACTCAAAAAGGTGCTCAAGAGTCAGATGCTGCTATTTCTGAACAATTACAAGAAATAGACTTACTTGCCACAGCAATGAACGAAATGTCGGTTTCCGCTTCAGAGGTTGCAAACAATGCTCAAGGTGCAGCGCATGCGGCTGAGTCAGCAAACAATGCTGGTCTCAGAGGCGTAGATATCGTAGGCGAAACAACATCTTCAATCAGCTCACTATCTAGAAGTATAGAAGGCACAGTAAAAGACGTAGAGACGTTAGAAGACGCGACACACAATATCGAAACTATCTTGCAGGTAATTAATGATATTGCTGAACAGACTAACTTATTGGCATTGAACGCTGCGATCGAAGCTGCAAGGGCTGGTGAGCAAGGCCGAGGCTTCGCAGTTGTTGCGGACGAAGTAAGAACCCTAGCTTCTCGAACTCAAGACTCAACAACTGAAATCAGGGCTATGATAGATAAGCTACAAGCTGGTGTTAAAGCTGTTGTTGGTGCGATGAAGTCGAGTCAGGATGCTGCTACTCAATCGGTAGAAAAAGCTGAAATGACAGGGGAAGCATTAGAGCAAATTTGTGCTTCAATCAGTGAAATCACAGATATGAATATGCAGATTGCATCTGCTGCAGAAGAGCAAAGTTCAGTTGCTGAAGAAATTAATCAAAACACAGTGAAGATAAAAGATATCTCGCTCTCTGTTTCAGATCATTCACATAAAACAGGTGAAACGATCGAGCAGCAAACCTCAAGTATAAATAAACAAAATGAAATCTTAGATAGATTTAAAGTTTAACCGCACACCACAGGCACCTAGTTAAAATTAGGTGCCTTTTTTATCCTCTTTACCGGAGAATATATATGACACCGACAAAGACTATGCTGGTTCTATCTGGCTTATTAAGCCTGCCTCTGTATGCAACGGAATCAAGCTCAAACGATATTTCGCAAGTAAAACAAGAGTTAGAGCTGTTAAAAAACAAATTGGAGAAATTGGAAGCGGCGCAAGCTACAGCGAAGACTCAAAGCTCGAAAGAAGTAACTTCGAGTAAAGGTGAGGTGAAAGTCTATGCTTCACTACGTCCAACTTTCGGTCGTATAGATGATCATGGAGATGATTTCTCAGATGTACAAGACGCTCTATCGAATGCTGGTTTTAAATCTACTTATGAATTTAAACCAGGCTGGACAGCCATTATGCATGGGGAATGGAGTGTAGATATTGCCAATAATGCTGACTTTGGCACAGCTCGACAAGTATATGTTGGTGTTCGTACACCATATGGTCAGGTTGCGATAGGTAAACAAAGACCTGTTCAATACACTTTGATTGCTGAGTATGTTGATATTTTCAATCACAGAAGTAGCCCGTTTGCTTATGATGTAGAAGGCCCTTTCTTCGTCGACAACTTAGTAACTTATGAACATACCATAGATAACTTTAAGTTTATGTTAGGTGGGCAATTTAACGGTCCTAGTGGTGAAGATGATAACGACTTCTTTAACACTGGTTTGGCTTATGATGCCGACGGCCTACATTTAGCGCTAGCGTATTCATCTAAAAATGAATTCGATGAAAACGATATCAAACTTGGTGGGGTAGATGTTTTAGGCTTCTCAGTTGCTAAAGAATTTGATTCAGGTGTGTATGCCGCAGCGGCATATCAATCTGTTGATTATGATTTTATTCAAGAAAGAGATGGCGATACAGTTGATGTTTCCTTGGGTTACCGGTTTGCTCCTGAATATCGAGTTAAGGTCGGTTATTTTGCATTTGATGATGGCAAAGTTGATGCGGAAACAGAAAACCATGATGGTGCAAACTTAACTCTTGAATG